>NZ_JBKFAO010000001.1:0-739158 GCF_053345695.1 Paenibacillus sp. D51F
GCCACTGGCGCGCTTCCGCCGCGGCCTTCGCCGCAGCGGCTGCGAGCGCCGCGTCGCCTTCGCCGCGGGCTCCCGCGCGCAGCGCGGCAAGGCGCAGCCGCAGGTCGGCGCTGCGCTCGCCGCGCAGCAGATCCCGCTCGCCGAGCAGCGCGGCGAGCTCGCAGGCGGCGTCGCCCCAGCCGAGCCCGGCGGCGGCAAGCGCCATATGCGCGAGGCGCGGATGGCCGCCGAGCGCGGCCATCCGCCGGCCATGCGGCGTGATCCGCCCGTCGTCCGCGAGCGCGCCGAGCCGCTGCAGCAGCTCGCAGGCTTGCCCATAGGCAGCGGCCGGCGGCTCGTCGAGCCAGTCCAGCTCGGCGGGATCATGGACACCCCAGGCCGCCAGCTCCAGCGCAAGCGGAGCCAGATCCGCCTCCATCAGCTCCGGCGTGGCGAAAGGCGGCAAATGGCGATGCGCTTCCTCGCCCCACAGCCGCCAGCAAGCTCCAGGCGCCGTGCGGCCAGCCCGGCCGCGCCGCTGATCGGCGGAGGCGCGCGATACCGGCTCCGTCTCCAGCCGCGTCATGCCCGTGCGCGGCGAGAACTTCGGCACGCGCGCAAGGCCCGCGTCCACGACCGCGCGCACGCCTGCAACGGTCAAGCTGGACTCGGCGATGCCGGTCGCCAGCACGATCTTGCGGCTCCCCGGCGGGCATGGCGCGACGGCGTCGTCCTGCTCGCGCAGCGGCATGCTTCCATGCAGCTGGCGCAGAGCCGTTCCCTCCGGCAAGCCCATCCGGCGCAGCGCGTCTCCCGTCCTCCGGATCTCGGCCATGCCCGGCAGGAAGACGAGCACGTCGCCCTCCTGCTGCCGCAGCGCTTCCATCACGGCTGCGGCAGCATCCTGCTCCAGCCTGGAGCTGCTTCCTCGCGGCCGGTAGAACGTCTCGACCGGATATTGGCGCCCTTCGCTGAGAATGACCGGCGCTCCTCCGAGAAGCTCCGACACCTTCCCTGCCGCAAGCGTCGCCGACATGACGAGCAGCCTCAGGTCTTCCCTCAGCAGGGAAGCCGACTGCAGGCATAGGGCAAGACCGAGATCGCTGCTGAGATGCCGCTCATGGAACTCGTCGAAGATGACGGCCCCGTAAGCCTCGAGAGCCGGATCCTCCTGCAGCATGCGAGTCAGCACGCCTTCCGTCACGACCTCGATCCTAGTACCCGGGCCTACCTTCGTCTCCAGCCTGACCCGGTAGCCGACCGTCTCCCCCGCGCTCTCACCGAGGAAGCGCGCCATGTACGCAGCAGCCGAGCGCGCAGCCAGCCTGCGCGGCTCCAGCATGAGCAGCTTGCGCCCTTCCAGCCAGCGGCTCTTCAGCAAGGCGAGCGGAACGCGGGTCGTCTTGCCCGCTCCAGGCTGGGCGACCAGCACGGCGCGCGTACCGGAATCCAGCGCTTCCAGCAGCTCCGGCATCACTTCGTCTATGGGCAGTCTATCTGCCTCTGCCATGGAATTCCCTCCGGTTTCTATCGCGATGTACGGACTCTACTCTACCACACCGGAAGCCTTCGGCGCCAAGCCGTCGGCTCGGACTTCTCTCCCATCTCGAGTCAACCGAGCATTCTGGCGGCAATGCCGAATCCCTGCTTGCGGCGCACATGGCGCAGCATGCCTATCAGCGGCGTGTCATGCATCCTCCATGCCGCCGACAACAAAAGCCGCCCCGGCGGGACGGCTTCAACCTTCAAGGCTTAGAATTTAAAACTAAAAAATTCAGCCGCTCAACGCTCCAGAAATTCAAGAGTCCAGGAATTCCAGCCGTTCCCCTTTCAGGACTTAACCTTCCAAAGTTATGGAAAAAAGGCTCCTTTGCGGATGAAGCCGCCTTGCTTGATATGGATGGCGAGCATGGACATTTTTTAGGCATGAACCGCAATTCTGTGGTGTCTGCATTCAGTCGAACCACCCCTTGCGCCTGAACCAGGCGAACATGGCCAGCGCTATCATCCCCATCGCTCCCAGCACGACGAAGTAGCCGTAGCGGAACTCCAGCTCTGGCATCTTGACGAAGTTCATCCCGTACACGCCTGCGATGAAGGTCAGCGGCATGAAGATCGTCGTAATGACCGTGAGCGTCTTCATGATGCCGTTCATCCGATTGGAATTGTAGCTCATGAAGCTGTCGCGCAGGTCGGCCGTCATCTCGCGGCAGGCTTCCAGCGTCTCGGTCTGCTTCAGCAGATGGTCGTAGATGTCCAGATAGAACGCTTTGAAGTCCTTGAAGCTCGGAAGAGCTTCCGTGGAAGTGAGGCGGTAGAGCAGATCTCTCATCGGCACTATCGTCTTGCGCAGCTTCAGCAGCTTGGCCCTTATTGTGAAGATCTCGTCCATGCCGGATTGCTTCAAGTAGCCGGAGCTGTTGAGATCGGCGTCGAGGAGCTGGTCCTCGATGCCGTATACGGCGGGAAAATACCGGTCGACCAGCTTGTCCGTCACGCTGTAGGCTGCGAGCAGATGGCCCTTGCCGGGATGCTTCGGATGAATGGCGAGCGTCTCCCAGGCCTCGTCGACTTCTTGCGACTGGGCAAAATGAAACGTCACCGCGTAGTTCGATCCGAGAAACAGATTCACCTCGTCGACATGCAGCGTCTCTGGAATAAGCGCATGCATGACGAAGAAATGGACATCCTCGTAGTGGTCCACTTTGGGCCTTTGCAGCAGGTGAAGGCAGTCCTCGATCGCCAGAGGATGGAAATGGAATCGTTCGTCCAGCAAGGAAATCTCCTCCGCGCTCGGCCGGTCCATGTCCACCCAGTACCACACCGCCTCCATCGCATCGAGATCGTCCAGGCTTATATTCTTATGCACTTTTTTGGCCGCATCCATCGCCATGACTCGAATCATCTGTGTATTCCTCTCTATGCGAATCCCGCTTTCGGGATATATGCCTTCCGGCTTTTGTGAGTCATTGCTGCTTTACCTGATTTGGCATCCACGCTTCCAGCCTTTTCAGCCGCAGCTTCTATCCCCGGCCGGCCTCCATGATCAGCCGTTCCCGCTGCCGCTGGAGAGCGGACAGCTCCGACTCCTGACGAGTCCGGTCCCCATCAAGCGAACGGTACAGAGCGCGGGTTTCGACGAGCAGCTCGCGGGTATTTTCCCTGGAAGCCGTTATCTTGCTCTGCACGAACCAGTCCATCAGAAATCCGTCCAGCAAATAATCGCCCAGCCTGGCTCCGCTGCCGACCGGAATGCGGTACGCTTCTTCGCGCCCAAGATCGTTCAGCTCGGATTCCAGCCTTTTTGCTGCGCTGCGTGCGGCCCCCAGAGCTTCCTGGGCTTCGTCCATCCTCCGATGCTTGATATGCGTGGATATCATGCCTCCTCCAAGCATATCGTAGGTGCCCCAGTTGGAAGCCGACTCGAGGCTGGACAGCGCCTGCTGCAGCTTGCCGTTCAGATCGGAGCAGGCCGTACATGCTTCACGAAGCTCGGCCAGCAGGCTCGTTTTCCCGGCCAGCTCCGTATCCAGCCTCTCCAGCTCCTCCTTCGCTTCCGGAACGCGCAGCCGGATCAGCTCCTCCTTCCTTTGCTTCAGGACGGGAAGCATGCGGGCGGGGCCGATGTACTCCGCCAGCTTGAGGCCGACTTCCGAAAGTCCGGATTTCAACCTGTCCAGCTGCTCCTTGGCTTCCTTCAAGCGGAACAGGGCCTCGGCCGCCTCCTGCCGCTCCAGCTCCCGCTGCTCTTCAAGACCTCCCGTCAGCTTGAGCCATAACGCGCTCCAGCCAAGGCGGGACAGCTGCTCCACATCCTCATGCTCTTTGCGGCTGATATCCTCCAGCTCGAAAATTTTGCGCTCCATAGCGAAAATATCCTGGCGCAGCTTGTCCCTGCGCTTCTCGTGAAAGGCAAGCTCGGCTGCGGCGCGCTCCGCTTCCTCCAGCTGCTTCGTCAGGCTTCGAAGCTCGCTGTCCGTTCCCGCTTCTGGCAGGCGGTTGAAATCAGCGCTCTTATCGGTCATTGTTCCCGCTTCCTCCTCCGGCATTCCCGGCCTTCCTCGCCCGCTGGCATCCCGGCTATGAACAAGGATGAAAAATTCTATGTATGGAATGGCCCGGTTTCCTATGTAAATGATTTTGTTTGCATGCCTAGCTCCAATGAACTCCAGAGCTTGCTTGGCACGCCTGGCTCCAATGAACTCTAGAGCTTGCTTGGCATGCCTGGCTCCAATGAACTCCAGAGCTTGCTTGGCATGCCTGGCTCCAATGAACTCCAGAGCTTGCTTGGCATGGCCGATTTAAACTGCACGCCAGGCCTTGGCAAGGTCTGACTCCAACTGCTCGCCGGGCCTTGCCGGCATGCCCTGATTGCCATGCATACGAAGCTATGGTTCAAAAAGCCTTATCCAGCTCGGCCGAATTCATTCCCTGCCATTGTGCGACCGCGGCGGCTAATGCTATTATACCAAGCATAATCCGACTTGGCCGCCTTAATTGACGGCATAAGCACGCAAGGCAAGGAGAAGTGATGAAATGGCTGTCACAATCGGAAGATTCGCTCCGACCCCGTCAGGACTTATGCATCTGGGCAATGCGAGGACCGCCCTCCTGGCATGGCTGCAAATACGAGCCGCCGGAGGAACGTTCATCCTGCGCATGGAGGATATCGACGGCCCTCGCTCCAGATCACAATACGCGGAAGCGGCGCTGACGGATCTGCGCTGGCTCGGCATCGACTGGGACGAAGGCCCGGACATCGGCGGCGCCTGCGGACCGTACACGCAGAGCGAGCGGCTTCCTCTCTACCGGGAAGCTCTGGACAAGCTGGCGGCTCGGGGAATGCTCTACCCTTGCTATTGCAGCCGCGCGGAGCTCGCCTCCGTCGCCAGCGCTCCTCATGGCCTCTCGTCGGAAGGCCCCGCCTATCCGGGAACATGCAGGCATCTTGGAGAGGCGCAGAGGCAGGAGCGCGGCAAGGCCAAAGAGCCTTCGCTGAGGATGGCCGTCGATGCCGGGCGCGTCGTGTCGTTCGAAGACTTGGCCGCAGGACATCAGCATACGGCTCCGGGCGCAGGAGGCGACTTCGTCGTCCGGCGGGCGGACGGCATCTTCAGCTATCAGCTGGCCGTAACGGTGGACGATGCCCTGATGGGCGTGACCGATGTGCTGCGCGGGAGCGATCTGCTGGACTCCACTCCCCGCCAGCTGCTGCTCTATGAAGCGCTCGGCTTCGCTCCTCCCCGGTTCGCCCATGTTCCGCTGCTGATGGGACCGGACGGCAAGCGGCTGGCCAAGCGCCATGGCGGCATCTCCCTGTCCGCCATCCGGGAATCAGGCGCCAGGCCGGAAGCGGTCGTCGGCCTGCTCGCCTTCTGGAGCGGCCTGCAGGACCGCCCGGAAGCCCTCGCCGCCCACGAGCTGGCGCCGGCCTTCCGCCTGGAGAATGTCCCCGCGACGCCTGTCGTCGTGCACGAGGAGGACCTGCGGCTGATCGCAATTCCGTAACCATACCTGCGGTCTAATGACTGCCGCATAAAATGAAGGAATCAACCATGCGGCGAAAACGTTCGCTAAGCCTGCTCCGGAAGCTCGACGGGCAGGACGACAGCCCCTTTTTCAAACCGCTTCCGCAGAGCCTGCCGCCAATCCGATCCGAGAGCTTCCACGGCAAGCACCCGTTCCGCCTTGGCGCTCCAGTTCGAAGATCGGTCGTAGAAGACATCGAAGGCTTCCTTCACCGTCACCTGCAGCGGATGCCGCTGCAGCTCGACCGCGTTGCCGGCCTCGACCGCGCCTTCCTCCAGAACCCGCAGATAATACCCGCCATACCCGGTTTCCTTCACCCATAGAGGAAGCTTTGGCTGATTCAGCCACACTCCCAGCTTGTAGCAGGGCTGGCGGGGCTCCGTCACCTCCAGCAGGGCCGCTCCGATGCGCAGCTTGTCCCCGATGCACACGAATTCTTCATGCAGGCCGGCCACGGTCAAGTTCTCTCCGAACAAACCCGGCCTGCTTTCGATTCCGAGCTTGTTCTCCCAATAAGGATAACGGTCGGCCGAGAACATGAGCACCGCCTTGTCCGGACCTCCGTGGACGGAAGGCTCTGCCTGGGAGTCGCCGTCGACTTGGCGGAAGCGAACCGTCACCGCGCCGGAGCGCGGCGTCTTGTTGATGGCGGATAAGACCGAGCGCCCTTTTAAATCGAGACGCTGCGGCCGGCCTGTCTGGATGGAGATGAGATATCCCGCCGCGTGCTCTGTTTTCATGCCGCTTCCTCCTTCCCAAAAGGGGATTCAATGCCGATAGACTGGCGTGCCTGCTCCAAACCGAATGATATTACCCCTGAAAGTCATGGTCCAATCGGCCTCCTCCGCCTCAGCGGTTCGACAGCAGCCGGCTGATGCCTCCCGACAGCCGCAGCGAATTGGCGACGACGGTCACCGAGCTGAGCGCCATCGCGGCGCCGGCCATCCACGGCTCCAGCAGGCCGAGCGCAGCCACCGGGACCATGACGGCATTGTAAAGAAACGCGAACGCCAGATTCTGCCGGATATTGCGAACCGTCAGCCGGCTGACTCCGATCGCGTCCCGAATTCCGGTCAGGCTCGGCCTCAGCAGCGTAATATGCCCGGCGTCAAGAGCGGCGTCCGTGCCGTCGCCCATGGCGAATCCGGCGTCGGAGGCTGCCAGAGCCGGAGCGTCGTTCCAGCCGTCGCCCGCCATGGCCACGACGCGTCCTTGCTTCTGGAGCGAGCGGATCAGCTCCAGCTTGCCTTCCGGAAGCATGCCGGACTTCACCTTGCGGATGCCGGCTTCGCGCGCCGCGGCGGCGGCCGGACCGGAGCTGTCTCCGGTAGCGAGCACAAGCTCCAGCCCATCATGCCGCAGCGCTTCGACGGCACGAGCCGATGATGGGCGGAGCCGATCGCCGAGCGCGACCGCCCCGATGCATGTACCCTCCAGCGAGACGAACAGCACCGTCTCTCCGGACTCCTCCCGCGCCTGCGCGAATGAAGCGGCTTCCCCCATGCCCTGCCAGCGCTCCTGCGCTGCGAGCTGCCTGCCCCCGATGGCGGCCCGTCCTTCCGTACAGGTCGCCGCCGCTCCGAATCCGGGCCATTCGAGAGCTTGCTCCACGGCCGGAATGACGATTCCCCGCTTGCGCGCTTCCCCTCGAATGGACAGGGCATAAGGATGGCGCGAATCTCCTTCTGCCGCGGCCGCCAGGCGCAGCACGGCAGCCGGGCCGAATCCGGTAGCGGGAGCATGGACGGCCGTCACGCCGGGACGCCCTTCCGTAAGCGTGCCTGTCTTGTCCAGCAGGACGGTATCCAGCTGGGCCAGACGTTCCAGCGCGCCAGCCTCCTTCAGCACAATCCCTTGGCGGGCCAGCTTGCCGGATGCGATGACCAGAGAGATCGGCGTCGCGAGTCCAAGCGCGCAAGGACAGGCGACGAGCAGCACCGACAGCGCGCTCAGCATCGCGCTGCGCAGGCTGTCGCTGCTGCCGGAGAGAAGCCAGCCTGCGAACGTCAGCGCGGCAAGCAGCAGCATGACGGGAACAAACCGGGCCGACCAGGCATCCACCTTCTTCTGGATTCCCGTCTTCGCTGCCTGGGCTTGGCGGAGCAGCGCGCCGATCCGGCTGAGCATCGTGCCTTCTCCGGTCTTCTCCGTCCTGATTCGCAGCGTATCGCCGCGATTGAACGTGCCTGCCCATACGAGACTGCCCGGAAGCTTGGGCACCGGGCGGCTCTCTCCCGTCAGCAGCGACTCGTCCGCTTCCGATTGGCCGCCGGTGACGATGCCGTCCACCGGAATCAACTCGCCGGGACCGACGAGCACGATGTCCCCGTCGCGGACGCTTTCGGCCGGAATGCGGCTGATTTCATCGGCTCTTTGGACCGTGACGTCGCGCGAAGCCAGCTTGGCATACCCGTCGCTTTCGCGAAGCGCCCTGGCGCTGGAGCGGGATTCCATGTATTTGCCTAGAAGCACCGCCGTAATGACGATGGCCCCGGTGTCGAAGTAGACGGGAAGAAGAGCACCATGTCCTTCCCCTGCGCTGGCAGCGCCGCGGATTCCCTGGGTGAAGACGATATAATGGCTGTACAGATATGCCGATGACGTCCCGATCACGACCAGAACGTCCATGTTGGCTGTCCGTTCGCGGAGCGCGCTCCAGGCGTTGAGGTAAAAAGGAAGCCCGATCCATAGCTGGATGATGGTCGCCAAAGCAAGCTGGACCCATGCATTGCCTACCAGCGCCGGAACCGGAACGCCGCCCAGCCAGCTGTAATGCGAGACCATCGCCCACAAGAGCGGAACGGACAGCAGCAGCGACAGCAGCGAGCGGTTCCGCAATTCCGCCATTTCCTTCATATGGCTTGTCCGGTCTCCCGGCTCGGATGTCGCGAAGCCAAGCTGGCGGACTCTTTCCTTGATGGCATCCGGCTGCTGCCTGCCGGCCTCATACCGGATCCAGGCCATGCGGGATGCATAGCTGACGGAAGCTTCCGTCACTCCTTCCATCTTGGCCAGCGCCCGCTCGATCCTTGCCGCGCAGGCGGTGCAGCTCATGCCCTGGATGCCGAGATCCAGCGCGGCCGTCGTTCCTTCGTTCATCCCGGCGCTCCTCCCTTGCCGATAGCTAGATTCATAGAACCGTCCCTATCAACTATATGGCTGCCGCCGGTCCTTCATTCCTTTCCGATTCAGTATTTGCGGGACTGCTGCCGATATAGGTTCTAACTCTGCTTGCGAATCCCATGCAGAAGTCCATATACGCGCCCCCATTCAACCCGGATGAGCGAGCCCGGAGGAGTAAGACCATGAACGAACAGCTTCCCTATTCCAATCAAGTGCTGACGATCGTCACCACCCGCAGGCAATATGCTGCCGCGATTTCGGCGACTTTGCTGCTGCTTCTCATCTCGGCGGCGGCACTGCCATTCGGCGATCTCTCTCTGTCGGTCGTCAAGCCCTTCCTGCCCGCCTTCATCGCCTGGCTCCTGTTCGGAGACCTGCTCACCGCCCATCTGCTCTACAGCCAGTACAGAGCCATCGGCAACCTCTCGATTCTTATTCTGGCCTGCACCTACCTGTTCACGGCCCTCATCATGATCCCCTATATCCTGACGTATCCCGGCGTCTTCACGGAAAATGGAATGCTGTCCGCCGGCCCGCAGACCTCCTCCTGGCTGTGGGTATGCTGGCATGCCGGCTTTCCTGCCGGCATCATCTCCTATCTGCTCGCCGACCGCTGGGAGAAGCGGCCCGTCGAACAGAGCCGGAACAGGCTGTGGGCTTACATGCTGACTTCCGGCATCCTCATCCTCGTCGCGGCCGCCGCTGTCGTGACGACATCAGCCCATGACAGCCTGCCGGTGCTCGTGCAGCACAACAAGTTCAATCATCTCACGAACGTCGTCGTCAAGCCGCTCATGCTGATGCTGAATGTCCTTGCCCTGATCCTGCTTGTAGGGATGAAAAAAGGAAAAACCGTCCTCAGCCTCTGGCTGAGCGTCGCCCTCCTGGCGTTTCTGATGGACATCGTCGTCTCCTTGCCTGCCGGCTCCAGGTACACGTTCGGCTGGTACATGTCCAGATTCAACTCGCTCGTGTCCGCCCTCGTGCTCATTTGCGCCATCATCTACGAGGTCAACCGCCTGTATGTCCGGCTCGTCAAGCAGCAGAAGGACCTGGTCGAATCCCAGGAAGAGCTCCGCGCCATGAACGAGCAGCTGACGCTGCTCACCAACCTCGACGGACTGACAGGCATCTCGAACCGCCGCAGATTCGACGAGCTGCTCGACGGCATGCTTCAGGAATCCCGCCTCAAGGGGCATCCATGCTCGCTGCTGCTGCTGGATATCGATTTCTTCAAGCTGTACAACGACCGATACGGCCATCAGAAGGGCGATCTGGTCCTGAAGAAGGTCGCTCAGCTCATCGACGGCTGTCTCCGGGACGGCAAAGGTGTCGCCGCCAGGTACGGAGGCGAGGAATTCGCGGTCCTGCTTCCATACTCCGACCGCGCGGAAGCTCTCGGCATGGCGCATGTGATTCTGGATGCCATCCAGGACGCAGACATCCTTCATGAATCCTCTCTCGTCGCCCCGCGCATCACCGCAAGCATCGGATGCTGCACGAGCAATCGCGGAGAAGCTTGGAGCCGCGAGGAAATGATCTCGCGTGCGGACAGCGCCCTCTACAAGTCCAAGGCCGAAGGCCGCAATCGCGCAACCGCTGCGGAAGAGGAATAATATCATGAAATAAGGCCTTTCCCGATCGCCCAGGAAAGGCCTTTTCCGATTGACTCCTATTCGCCTTCGACGATGCTTCCGTTCCAGGCCAGCATCCCGCCCTGAACGTTGACGACATCGTAGCCGAGCGCCTGCAAGTATTCGCATGCCCGGCTGCTGCGGCCGCCGCTGCGGCAAATCAGCAGCAGCGGGCCTTCGCCGTCAAGCTCCCCGAGGCTGTCCGGCAGACGGGAGAGCGCGACATGCCGCGCTTGCGGAATATGTCCCGCTTCCCATTCGTCATCCTCGCGCACATCGAACAGGCGCGGGGTTTCTCCCGTCTCCAATAAATGCTGCAGTTCCTCCGTCGTGATCTCAGCGCTCATGCCGCTGTTCCCCTTCCAGTCTCGCTTGAATTTTGTCCTTGTAGTCGGCATATGCCTGCAGATGGTCCCATCCCCTCGACCCCGTCAGCGACTGCAGCCGCAGCCTCTTGGCGGACAGCTCCTTCTGCAGGCTCGTCCGCTCCTCGTCGCTGCCGCACATCGCAAGCAGGCTGCCGAGTGTCGCGATATCCTTGTTCAGCTGCACCTCTTCAGGCACGATTCCGGCATTTTTCAATACCCGATATGCGGCTCTGAGCTCTTCCGGAATGTGGGAGAGGTCATCTAGATCGAGAGGCTTGCCAATCCCCTTGAGGTCGTCGAATTCGCCGTCCTTGATGGCTAGCTTGATCTTCTCGTCGGCCAGCCAGTGCAGGAAGCTCATGGGATCCTTACGGCAGTTCCGCTGCAGGTGACCATCAGCATGCCGTCGCGGACGACTTCATAGTCGAGATCGACTCCGACGATGGCATTGGCTCCGAGTCTGGCAGCCTGCTGCCGCATCTCCTCGATGGCGATGTCGCGGGCCTGCTTCAGCTTGCCCTCGTAAGCGCCGGAGCGCCCTCCTACCACATCCGTGATGGATGCGAGAAAATCACGGACGACGTTCGCTCCCATGATCGCTTCTCCATTCACGATTCCGGAATACTCCTGAATCGGCCTTCCTTCAATCGTCGGTGTCGTCGTGATCAGCATATCGGCATCCCCTTTTCGGATTATTTGCTGCAAGCTGGCTCATAAGCCGGTCTCTTCCCATTTTACCCCTGCGAGGCGATCGCCGGCAACCGTTACCGACACCGGACAGCTGCAGGCAAGCCGGGACGAGGCTGCAGGACGAGCTTGAAGCGGTACTCCTCCAGCTCCCCTTCCAGCTCGTAATGGCCTTCATTGATTTCCCTTGCATGGATTTCCTCCTTGTGCGTCCGATGGAAAGTCACTCCCCGTAGTGTCGCCGCCGCCTGCACGCGATATCCAAAAAAAGAATCCTGCCCTCGAGGGGCAGGATTCGGGAGAAGCTTTATTCGGCCGCCGTCTCCAGCGAGCCGCTGCGCTGGCGCTTGGCGCGCCTGCGGTTCAGGAACTCGTAGACGACCGGAACGATGATCAGCGTCAGCAGCGTGGAGCTTGTCAAGCCGCCGATGACGGTGACTCCAAGCCCTTTGGAGATCAGCGCGCCGGATTCGAAGCCGAACGCCAGCGGGAGCAAAGCCCCGACCGTAGCGATAGCGGTCATCAGAATCGGACGCAGCCTTGTTCCGCCTGCTTCAAGCAGCGCGTCGCGGACGCTCATTCCTTCGCGTTCCATGTGGATGACGCGGTCGATCAGCACGATCGCGTTGGTGACGACGATGCCGATCAGCATGAGCATGCCGATAAGCGCGGTGACGCTGATCGTTTCCTTGGCGATGAGCAGGCCCACCAAGGCGCCGATGACGGTGAACGGAAGCGAGAACAGAATCGTCAGCGGCGTCAGCGCGCCGCCGAATGTAATGACGAGGACGAGGTAGACGACGGCGATCGCAACGGCGATCGCGAGTCCGAGCTGCTTGAAGGATTCTCCGATATCCTCGGTCACTCCGCCCATCTCGACGTCGACATTGGAAGGAAGCTTGAGCTCGTCAATGACCTTCTGCACGTCCTTGGAAGCTTTGCTGATGTCGGATGAGGTGACATCGGCCGTCACGCTGGCATAAATGCGGTCGCCTTTGCGGGTGACCGTATTCGGCGTGGTGCCTTCCTCGATCGTCGCGACGTCGCCGAGCTTGACGGTGCCGCCGAGCGGAGTCGGAATCAAGGCGTTTTCAAGGGCTGCTTTGTCCGCATAGGTTTTGACCTCTGTTTTGACATGCACGTTCAGCTTCTCGCCATCCTTTTCGATGGTCGTCAAGACAGGCTGCTCGCGCACCGGACTAAGCGCCATCGCAAGCTGGCCGGCGGACAGGCCGTGCTGGCTCAGCTTTTTGGTATCGGCGGCGATTCGGTACTGCTCATACGTTTTCGATAGGCTCGTGTCCACGTTCGACAGGTTGGCGACCGACTTCAGCTTGTCGCTGATCTCGGACACGACCGGCTCCAGCTCCTTCATGTCCGGTCCGTAGGCCGTGACAGTCAGGCTGCTGCCGCCGAGGCCGCCGCCTCCGAAGTCCTGCTGCTTCCACTCGCCTTCGCTCGTGTTTTTCTGCAGCAGCTCGACGACGGCTTTCTTCTCGTCCTCAAAATGCTTGAAGTCGCTGTTGTAGCGGATATTGAACAGCGCTTGCTTGGAAGCGCCCGGACTGAACGGGTTGCTGCCGCCGATGGAATATTGGACGATCTCGACGCCTTCGCGGCCCATGATCTCCTTCTCCGCAGTCGTCGCATACCCTTCCACATCCTCGGCCGTCTCTCCCGGAGCCGGATTGTAGGTAATGATCATGGAGTTGTCTCCGCCGCTCGAGATGAAGCTGACTCCGATAAGCGGCGTCAGGAACAAGCTGCCTACGAGAAGCAATACGGCAGCGCCGAACGACAGTCCTTTATGGTCGAGGCACCAGCGCAGGACACGCTTGTATCCGTTGGCCAGACGGCTCGGCTTGTCCTCATGCTTCGTACCCTTGAGACCATTGCGGAACATCATATGGGCCAGCATCGGAACGACCGTCACCGCGACGACCAGGGAAGCGAGCAGAGAGAATACCATCGTAAGGGCGAACGGCAGGAAAATCTCGCCGATCATGCCCGATACGAATCCTAGCGGGAGGAATACGGCGATCGTAACGATCGTGGACGCCGCGATCGGGACGAACATTTCCCTGGTCGCTGAGATGATCAGCTCCCGGCCGGTCAGCTTCTCGCTGGACATCGCCATCCGCCGGTATATATTTTCGATGACGACGATGGAATCGTCCACGACCCGCCCGATCGCCACCGTCATGGCGCCGAGAGTCATGATGTTCAGCGTGATGTCGAACTCCTGCAGCACGAGCACGGCGATCAGCAGCGACAGCGGAATCGAGACGACCGAGATGATCGTCGAACGGATGTCGCGCAGGAAGAGCAGGATGATGAGGATCGCGAATGCCGCGCCGAGAATGGCTTTCGTGAGCATCGTCTCCACCGAGTCCTTGATCGGCTTGCCCTGGTCGAGCGTTATCGTGGAAGTAATTCCGTCGTATTTGGCCGTCAGCTCATCCATCTTGGATTTGACGGCATCCGTGACGTCGACCGTATTGGCGTCGGCCGCTTTGACGATGGACACGCCGATGCTGTCCTTGCCGTTCGTCCGGGAAATGGAGTCGGCCTTGCCCGTAACGGCGACGTCGGCCACCTGGCTCAGCTTGACGGTCGGCAGCGTGATGCCGCCCGGCGCAGCCGCGCCGCTTTGGGAAGCTGCAGCTCCTTGGCCCGGCGCAGCTTGGCCAGCGCCGCCGGCTTCGGCACCTGCTCCAGCACCTGCACCCGCCCCGGCGCCCGCACCTGCACCCGCTCCGGCGCCTGCTGCCGAAGGAATCAACGGAATTTCGATGTTCAAGAGATCGTCCGCCGTCATGATCTGCCCGTCGACGACGATCGATTTCTCCGAGCTGCCGAAGGTGAAGATGCCGAGCGGAACGTTCACGGCAGCCGCTTTGACCGCATTCTGGACCGATTCCGGCGTCAGGCCGTACTTGGCCAGCTCATCCGCCTTATAGCTGAGCTCCGCGTCTTCGACATGCTGGCCGGAGATTTGGATCGATGCGACGCCTTCCAAGCCTTTGAGCTCCGGAACGATATCGTTCTCGACCGTTTTGGTCAGCGCGGCCAGATTCTCTTTGCTGCTCGAGATGCTGAGGGATGTCACCGGGAATGCATTGAGGCTCAGCCTCGATACGGATGGATCCTGGACGCCATCCTTGAGCTTCAGGCTGCTCAGAGCCTCGCTCACTTCCTGCTGCGCCTTTTCCATGTCTTTGCCGAAGCCGTACTCGATGACGATGGAAGAAGCGTTCTCGTAAGAAGTGGAGCTGACCTCCTTCACTCCATCCAGATTGCGGGTCGCCTGCTCGACCGGTTTCGTGACGGATTCAAGCACTTCCTCCGGCGAGGCGCCCGGATAGACCGTCGTGACGGTTACGATCGGCACCGTAATGTCGGGCAGCGTCTCCATCTTCATGTTGGTCCCGGCGTAGACCCCGCCGAACACCACGATCAGCGTCATCAGCCACAACGCGAATTTGTTGTTGATCGAAAATCGGATTATGCTCTTCAACCTGGATTCACTCCTCTATTCGTATGATTTCTCTCTATGCGGTGCAGCGGCGGCCAGCCGCGTTACGCCCTCAGCCTGTAGCCGATGCCCCACACCGTCTCGATGAATTTGGGCTCGGAGGGGACTTCCTCGATCTTCTCCCGCAGCCTGCGGACATGCACCGTCAAGGTGGCGATGTCCCCGATGGAGTCAAGGCCCCATACTCTCTCGAACAGCTCCTCCTTGCCGAATACGCGGCCCGGATGGGAGGCGAGCAGCAGGAGCAGCTCGTATTCCTTGTTCGTCAGAGCGGCCTCGTCCCCATTGACGAACACCTGGCGGGCGGACTTGTCGATGAGCAGCCCGTGGATGCGCAGCCTCTCTCCTTCGGCGGGCGTCGCCTTGCCGGTCAGCCGGTCGTAGCGGGACAGATGGGCTTGCACCCTCGCCACCATTTCGCCGGGGCTGAACGGCTTGGTCATATAATCGTCCGCTCCAAGCCCGAGGCCGCGGATTTTATCGATATCCTCTTTTTTGGCGGAAATCATGAGGATCGGGACATCCTTTTCCTTGCGCAGCCTGCGGCAAATCTCGAATCCGTCCGCGAAGGGCAGCATCAGATCCAAGATGACGAGATCGTAGGGATGCTGGAGCGCGCGTGCGAGACCGGTGTCTCCCCGCTGCTCAATATCCGCCTCGAATCCGTGGCTCTCCAGGTAATCGCGCTGCAATTCCGCTATGGAGCTTTCGTCTTCGATGATCAACACGCGTTTCATGGTTTCGCCTCCTTGGAGCCGGCCGTTTCCAGAGGCAGCCGCATCATGAACGCCGCGCCCCCCTCCGCCCTGTTGCGCGCCGTGACGGCGCCGCCGTGTCCTTCCGCGATCTGCCTGACGATAGCGAGCCCGAGGCCGCTGCCGCCGGTTTCCGGATTGCGGGACATCTCCGCCCGGTAGAAGCGGTCGAACACGAAGGGCAGAGCCTCCTCGTCGATGCCTGGCCCGGTGTCCTCGATGATGATATCGGCAGCCTCTGCTGCCGCTTCAAGTCTCAAGACGACCTTCCGTTCATCCGAGCTCGCGAGCGACATGTACTTGGCGCTGTTGTCCAGCATGTTGTCCAGCGCTCTGCCGAGCTTTTCCGGATCGGCCATGACATGCATCGGACTGTGCTCATCGCCGATATGCGCCGAGAGCAGGATGCCCGATTTCTCGAGCTCGAAGCTTTTTTCCTCCAGGTAATGCCGCAGGAAAACCTTGAGATCGATTCGCCGGAACAGGAATTCCTCCTTGTGTAGATCCAGCTTGGAATAGAGGAACAGCTCGTCGATCAGCCTGTCCATATCCTTCGCTTTGCGGAATACGGTCCGGAGATATCTCTCCTGCTTCTCCGGCGTGTCGGCGACTCCGTCCAGCAAGCCCTCCACATAGCCTCGGACTGCCGTAATCGGAGTCTTGAGATCATGGGAGATGTGGGACAGCAGCATCTTGCGGTTCTCCTCGTACTGCTGCATCTGCTGAATCGTCAGCTTCAGGCGGCTGCGCATCTCCTCGAAAGCCGTTCCTACCTGGCCGATCTCGTTGTTGCCTGCCGGAAGCGGAACGGGCTCCAGATTGCCCTCCTTGAGGGAAAGAGCCGCATTTTTGAGGCGCGAAAGAGGCCGGGTAATGGAACGGGAGACGATCAGCGCCATGAGAGCGCTCATCAGGCCGACGGCCAGCAGCAGCAGCATCGTGATCAGCGGCCGCCAAAATACCGGTATGGCCTCGCTCAGCCTGAACATCGCCGCCTTGCCCGGAGTTCCGTCCGGATAAGTGAATCCTGCATGGAACACCTCGTAGCTGTACGAGCCGATCGTCAACGGATCGTGCTTATCCCCGTTCTGACGGAGAAGCTTCTCCGGCTGTCCGCTCTCCAAGGCCAGCGACGAGGAATAGGCGATCGCTCCGTCCTTCTGCAGAACGAAGCCGCTCAGGACCTCGTTCATCCGGCCGTCGAGCTGCTTGAGATAGCCATCGTCCAGCAGCTTGCCGGAATCATGCTGAAGCACGTACCACAGCTCGCCGAACTGGACGGCTTGC
Organism: Paenibacillus sp. D51F; assembly: GCF_053345695.1. NCBI lineage: Bacteria > Bacillati > Bacillota > Bacilli > Caryophanales > Paenibacillaceae > Paenibacillus > Paenibacillus sp. D51F. The sequence continues at coordinate 16,898 of NZ_JBKFAO010000001.1, forward strand.
CCGTACTCCTTGTCCCTGTTTTTTTCAAAGAAATCGCGCAAATCCTGATAACCCATCATATAGAGCATGAACGACATGACCGCAGTCATCAGCACGAGAGGAACGGCAGCCATGGCAATGTAGGACAGCATCAGCTTGAAACGGATCGACATGGCGATCCTCCTTCCCGGCGCCGGCTGCGGCAGCATCAATGTTCATTCTAACGGATAGATCTAAACCATTAGGGTGCCATTTCTTACAAAATTATTAATTCTCGCTTGAATACATCCCGTTATGGAGTTTTCCGAGCTGAATTTCCTGCGGGCTTTGAAAGAATGGATGGATGGCGAGAGCCTTTTCAATACGAGCACAATAGAAAATGGAAGCGGCAAAAAGCCGGGAGCAGCTCCCGGCGAATACATTCATGGACTATCGGGACATGCGGATGCCGCCTCTGTGTTCGGCGCGGACCATGCCGCTCCCTCCGATTCGGGACAGCAGCCATACCCCCAGGGAGAACAGCCATATGTACAGCAGCCAAGCGGCGGTGCCTTGCCCTTGGTTGCCCGGATTCAGATCCGCGGCCATCCGATAGCCCTTGAAGGCGGCAATCACGGCAGCGAGCAGCAGCAGCCCCATCATGGCGGCAGGCAGCCGCTTGCTCTCCGCTCCGGCAGACAGCACTCCCGCGACGAACAAGCCGAAGAGGGCCGAGGAACAGCCGGCTACGAGCCACAGGACGATATTGTCCGCCCTCGGCTCGAAGAGGATCTTGCCTGCCATCAGCAGGAATCCGGCGGCTGCGGCCGCCGCTGTCGCCCCCCATTTCCGAGCCGGCTTGCTTCTCTTGCGGCGGCGGCCTTCCTTCATGTACCAGCGGATGTAATCCACGAGCAGCCAAAGGCCGGGCAGCAGCAAGCCGAGGAATGACAGCCCGTATTGCAGCCATTTATACAAGGGGAGCCCCGCTTCGAGCCGGTACAGCGAGTGATGCCTCGTAACCAGCCATCCGCTCGTATGCGTCATCCCGTCGACGAAGAGATGCGACCAGAAGCCGATGAACAAGGACAAAAAAAAGAGTGCCCAGCCTGCGGCGCTTCCCGGAGTGCAATCACGGCGTCCAAGCAGCGTTTCGGCATATCGGTCGACGCCGCCCAAGGATGGCAGAAGCTTCGGCAGGACAGGCTTCAGAATGTTCTGCCAAGCCGATAGGAAAGCTAGGCTCAATGGTATGCCCATCCATACAAATCCTGTCAGCGAATGTCCGATGCTACGATAGGAGTTCATGGCGATGAAATATTCCATGTCCGGGATCATGCTGCCTAGAACGAGCCCACTCAAGCTCAAGGCGGGTACAAGCCGGCGCAGCGGCGCGGCGTAGAGCGGATGGGAAAAAGTGAACGGCATGAGCGCCTCCCTTCGGTGATAGCGAATGAACAGGATTTCCATTGCTCCTCTTTCCTTTCGACAAGAGCCTTCTCGGCTCAGGCTTCAGTCCAAAGGTCCAGCCTTGCCGAGCGGCCACAGCCGGAATACGATCTTGCCCTCCAGGCTGCTCCTGCGGATCGGCCCCAGATCCCTGCTGTCCTCGCTATGCTCGCGATTGTCTCCCATGACGAATACCGTCCCTTCCGGCACCGTGTACGGAAGCCTCAATCCTTCCGGGAAAGTCGCCCCCTTGGCGTAAGGCTCCGTCAGCACGGCCTCGTTGAGATACACGGATCCATCCCGGAAATCCAGACGGTCGCCGGGCAGTCCGATCACCCTCTTCACCAGCCTGAGAGGGCTTTCCGGTCCATGGATGATGACGATATCCCCTCGCTGGGGATTCCCGAAGCGATAGGCCAGCTTGTTCTCGACCAGCCTCTCGCCTTCCGTAAGAGTCGTCTGCATGCTGATGTTGCGCACTTCCGTCTGCGCGAAAGCGAACTGCTGAAGCAGCAGCGAGGCAAGAGCTGCGACCAGGAGCGTAAGGAACATCTCTGCCAAGCGCCGGCGCTTGCCGGGCGGCTGCAGATCGCCCTGAGGGATGGACGGAACGTCAGGCATATCGGTTCTCCTTCCGGGCTTGCCGTCATGCCCATAGGTCGACGGCAAGCGATAGGATCTGATTCATTGACGACAGGACGGCTCCGAAAGTTTCTTGGATCAGGACGGCCGCCCTCCCCGGCCTCTGGATGATTAAGGTCATTGATCGAGAAAAAGATGGCCGTCTGAGGAAAGCCGGCCGTTAACCCGGATAAAAAAAAGCCGCGTCTGCGCGCGGCGGAACAATCCGGATGAAGCGGTCAAGCGCCCTTGAAGCCGTCCGCAACTCATCCGCGGAGGCTTGCGGATTGCGGCAAATCCGGCCCGGCCTTGTCGCGGCTGCCGGCAAAGAAGAGCAGCGTGCCGATCCATCCGCAGGCGGATGCGATCAGCAGCATTAGCGTGAGCTGGCCCGAGAAAGCCGTGCCGAGCAGCGGTCCGATCGACCCCCGGATGCCGAACAGCATGAGATGGAGGCCGAATACGGTTCCTTCGCGACCGGGAGCCAGACGGAACACGAAAGCGAGAATGCCGATATCCCATATCGCTTCCCCGACTCCTTGCACGGCGTTGCCGACGATGACCGCCTCGTATGTACCCCATAAGCCGTAAAGCATCGGGACGACCGCGTAAGCGCATATGCCGCATAACAGCGTATGGCGGATATCGAATCGGTCCAGCACCCTGCCGGCGATCAAATACGTGAGCAGCAGCGCTGCAAAATAGGCGACCCGCGCATAGCCCGCTTCCGTGCTCGTCAGATTCAGCACCTGCACCTGCACGATCTGGTACAGCGGATTGGCCAGCATGTTGCCGAATCCGGCAAAAGTCGTCGCGAGGAGGAACACGGCCAGCGGACGGTTCGAGCGCACGAGCTCCCACTGGGACCGGAAGCTGAAGCGCGCCGGCGGCACCGCTCGCGGCGGCTGCTTGCGGAGCTTCATCGTATTGAAGAGCAGAATGGACGATACGCCCATGACGGAAGCGGCAATAAGCGGGCCGGATGGCCCCGACGCATCCGCCCAGATGCCGACGAGATAGGCCAGCGGGATGGTGACCGCCCCTGCAGCCATCCTGACGTACCCCATCAGCCGGCCTCTCAGCTCGGAAGGATAGACCTGCGAGATGAGGGAGGCGTAGGCTGGCGCCTGGATGCCCATGAGCAGCTGGAAGATCACAGCTGCCGCGACGTATACGCCCGGCTCCGGGAACAAGGCAGGAAGAAACAGCAGCAGCCTGCCGATCAGGTTGGGCAGCACGACGAAAGGCATCGGCCGGCCGCTCCTCTCGACGAGGGAGGCCCATAACGGGGATAATACAAGGCCGATCGCCGGAGCGGCAGCCAGCAAGCCGGCTTGAAGATCGGATGCTCCCTGCTTGAGGGCGAACAGCAGGTAAAACTGGTTCATGACGACATTGAACAGGCTGAACAGGCAGGCTGCGGCAAGGTCGATCCTGGCATTCAGCCAAACGCGCGGACTCATGACCATGCCGAACTTCAATAGGCGGGCTCTTGAACTTCGCCCTCTTTCTTCCACTATGAACACCTTCGCTTCTCTCTCGGATGCCGGACGGAGGCCTTGATGGGCCTCTGCCATTATGCTCCATTATCCGCGATCTCAGGTCGGGTGTATACCCCTTTTAAACGCGTTTTTCCTATATCCGGGCGAGTATATGGAGTCCTCCCCACAGGATGGCGCCAGCCGCCATCACCAGTCCGTCCCGCATCGACAGCCGCAGCTTGAATGCGGATTTTTTTACGCCGTCTCCCGCCCCGAACCCTTTGGCTTCAAGCGCATCAGCAGCCCTGTCCCCAAGCCTGAGGATCGACAGCATGTACGGCACAGCTGCCCGATACAGCATGGAAGGAGGCACGCGGCCGGGACGGCTCGCGAACTTCCCTCTGGCAGCCCCGATCATCGCATAACGCTGCCATTCCTCGGCCAGCATGGGAATGAAACGGAACAGCAGGCTGATCGGAAGGGTGATGCGGGCAACAGGCAACCCGGCTTTGGCCAGCGGAGCCAGCAGCTGGTCCGCTGCCTTTTGCAGCCGGAACGGCTGCAGCAGGGCGAGCAGCGGCAAGCCGATCAGCATGACCAGCATGAGCCGCAGCATCCTCAGCAGCATGTCCGCCGCAGGCTCCCATTGGAATTGAAGCGGCGCGAAGCTGATGCCCGCAACGGCTGCCAGCGTCAGCACGAATACGCCGTAGCCCTTCACGGCTCCTGCGTAGATTTGGAGAGAGGAACGCAGCGGAACGAGGATGGCCAGCGCCAATGCCAAGGACACCCCGATTCCAAGCCAGCTTTTCTGGGAAAGGACGCCTGCGGCGACCATCAGATACGCGGCGATAAGAGCGCGCGGATCGATCGTACTCCCTTTGTCTTTACTTTCCCTCTCTTTCCGATCCGCTTCTCGAATCTCTGTTCGAGCCTTTTTCCCGGACTGTTCCAGAGTGTTAGTTCGAGCCCCTTGCCCGGACTGTTCCACATCGTCGGTACGTCTCGCTGCCTGATCTTCGGCTTGATCTTCCCGAGTGTCTGCAAGATCTGTTCCTTGCATGTTCTCTCTCTTGCCCTTGGAAGCTCTCTCCGGAGAAACTGCCGGGTTCTGGAAAGCAAGCCGTCCAGCCAGCTCTGACGGGCTGAGCCACGGGATGGAGTCGGCTTCCAGCAGCCCGAAACAGGCGGCAGCCTGCAAAGCCTGCGGAGCTCCGGCTTCCCAGGCGATCGAACGGGCATAGCGGGATGCCGCCATGACCTCGCGGACAACGCCGCCTTCCATGATGGCGACCTCGTCCGCGATCGGCAGCAGCGCGTCGAGGCTGTGGGCGGCAACGACGGCGCCGCCCCCCGCAACGCGGTGCGCCTGCAGAATGGAGCATAGCCGCTCCGTGCCTTCGGCATCCAGCCCGGCCGAAGGCTCGTCCAGCAGCAGCCACTCCGGCCTCCCCATAACGATGCAGGCGAGCGCCAGCCTCCGCTGCTGCCCGCCGCTGAGAGTCCAAGGATCCCTTTCCAGCAGCTCCGCGTCCAGACCGGCAGCTTCCATCGCTTCGCCGATCCTCCGGCTCCTCTCCTCTTCGGCGAGCCTGTAAGGCTTCGCGGAATAATGAAGCTCCTCCTTCACGCTTTTGGCGAACCATTGCGTCTCGGCTTGCTGCAGAGCAATACCCAGCGACAGCAGGACGTCGCGGTTCGGACGCCGGCCGCTCCAGAGCGGCTCTTCTCCGAGCCGAATCAACCCTGACGCCAGCGGCCGGACACCTCCGGCAGTTTCCAGCAGCGTCGATTTTCCCGATCCGTTGCTTCCGACGAGCAGCGTCAGCTTGCCCCCGCGAAAGCATGCCGAGAAGCTGCGGCTTCCGTCCGCTCCGGAAATTTTCGGAACGGCTTCGCTGAGAATCAAGTCCCGGGGAACGGACCGCAGCTTCAGCATTTCCAATGAGGGCAAACTCCCCGGGACGACAGCAGAGGGAGCAGCCCGGAAGGCATGGGAAGCCGAAGCCGTTCCATGCGCGCTCCATGCTTCCGCGAGCTCGTCTGCGTTCAACGGCATGGCGTCCATGCCGAAGCCGAGGGCGTTCAATTCCATGGCCGTCCGCGCGGCGAAAGGGGCTTCCAGACCCGCAAGACGACAAGGCGATTTTCCGGAAGCCAGCGGGCTGAAAAAGCATTCCGAGCTCCCTTTCCATACCATTCTTCCGTCTTTGAGTGCAAAAACCCGGTCTCCGGCTTCAAGCTCGTCCATATTCTGCGTCACCCATACGATCGCGATGCCTCGTCTCTGCATGGCGCGGGCATGCCTCATCAGCAGGCGGGCCGAATCGTTGTCCAGCATCGACGCCGCTTCGTCGAACAGCATGGCCGGAGAGCCGGCTGCAAGCGCTCCGGCTGCCGCGAGCAGCTGCTTCTGCCCTCCCGAGAGGGTGGATACGGGAACGTGCATCAAGGCGGACAGGCCAAGCTCGGCCAGCGCCTCCTCCGCCTTCGGAATGATATCCGCTCCGTTCATTCCTGCATATTCCAAAGCCATGACGAGGTCTTCCCAAGGCGTTGACCCCGTTATGGCGGCCTCAGGCTGCTGGAGGACGACTGGCAGCGGCCTGGCATCAAAAGGCGAAGGCAGCATGCGGGTAATGCTCATCTCCGCTTGCGGGTTTCTGCCGAGGCCGGCCAGGCTGCGCAGCAGGGTCGATTTTCCGCTTCCGTTGGCCCCTACGATATGAACCCATTCCCCCTGCCTGATCTGCATCGTAATGCCTTGAAGAAGCGGTTCCAACTGCTCAGGAGCCTCGGGGTAGACGACGAGGCCGGCGACAGACAAGAGCGTACTCCCTTCTGCGCCCTGGAACGTTCCGCTCCGTTCATCGCCTTGTCCCGGCGACCCGGCTGTTTCCTCTCGATGAACCCGCTTTGGATCCCATTTGCCAGCCTCTGCCGTCTCGGCCTTTTCTTCCGATGCCTTGCTCATATCTTCCCGCCTTCCCAAATTTCCCTTCCCAACGAAGGCAAGCTGTGCTAAAATCCGTTTTGTTAACCAAACATCATTCATTATCGGTTAACATTATAACTTGATTCCACTGATTTGAGGAGTGAAATTTATCATGTCGTCATCCCAATCGCTGCGCAGGGCCGTGTTCATTGCCTTGTTCGGAGCCCTGTTCGTCGTGTTCAATTCCATCACCATCAGCACCGGGATGTCCTCGCTCGTTCCGTTCACCCTGCAGACGATGGCCGTCGCCCTCATCGGCGCGTTCCTCGGAGGCAAGGACGGATTTCTGAGCATCCTGCTCGTCAACCTGCTCGCCCTGGCCGGCTTGCCTCTGTACCGGGGAGGAGGACTGGCGCATATGACCGGACCTACCGGCGGCTTCATCTGGTTCTTTCCGATCTCGGCGCTTATTATCGGCCTGCTCGTGACGGCCATTCTTCGCAGCAAGGCGGGGCGCCATCCTGTCGCAGCGTTCGCGCTCATTCTCGTCGTCATGGAAACGTTCGGCTCGCTGTTCGTCTATGTAGGCGGCATCCCATGGATGATGCATGTCACGGGCTTGTCGTTCGACAAGGCGATGGCGGTCGGCTGCTACCCTTTCCTGCTGCCCGATCTGCTTAAAAATGTCGCCGCGGCCGCCATCACCGTCGCGCTGCGCTCCTATTTGCCCGTCATGCGGCTGAAGTCCCGCTCTCGCGCCTTTCCAGCCGGCAAAGCGGCCTGACGCCTGGCCTGACACATCCCGCAGCACGATCCGGACCTGAACAACAGCAAAGAGCCGCGCATCCAGCGCGGCTCTTTGCTTTGTCTGCTTAAAGGGACATACGGTAAATATTCAGGACATCCTGACTGTCCAGCTTGCGGAAGTTGCCGATCTGGCGGCCTGGCGCCGCCTTGGTCGCCATCTCCTCCAGACGCTCTTCTCCGATGCCGTAATCGGCCAGCCTGGACGGGGCTCCGAGGGAAGTCCAGAACTCCCGCAGCCTGCGGATGCCTTCTTCCGCGATCTCTTTGTCGCTCTTGCCATCCGGCTCGACGCCGAATACATGAACGGCGAACTGACGGAATCTGCCGACATTGTCGTCCAGCACATAGGTCATCCAGTTCGGGAACAAAATCGCAAGCCCTCCGCCATGAGGAATGTCATATACCGCGGACAGCGCATGCTCCATGTCATGGTTCGCCCAGTCTCCCAGCGTTCCCATGCCGAGCACGCCGTTCAGGGCCATCGTGCCGCTGTATAGAATCGTAGCCCGATGCTCCAGGTTGCCGAGATCTCCGACCAGCTTGGGAGCCGTTCCCACGACGGCGCGCAGCACCGATTCGCAGAAGCCGTCCTGGACTGGCGTGAGCGGATCGTGATGGAAATACTGCTCGAACACATGGGACATCATGTCTACGATGCCGTATACGGTGTGGTCCTTGGGAGCCGTCGCCGTGTAGGCCGGATCCAGCACGGAGAAGCGAGGGAACACATGCGGGCTGCCCCAGCCATGCTTCTCCTCGGTTTCCTCGTTCGTGATGACGGACCCGCTGTTCATTTCCGAGCCGGTAGCGGCAAGCGTCAGAACCGTGCCGAGCGGCAGCGCGTCCTGCACTTGAGCCTTGCGGCTGACGATATCCCAGAAGCTGCCGTCGTATTTGGCCGCGGCCGCGATGGCCTTGCCGCAATCCAGCGTGCTGCCTCCGCCCGCCGCAAGCACCCAGTCGATGCCGTTCGCCCGGCATAGCTCGGCACCGCGGTGGACGGTCGACAGCCTCGGGTTCGGCTCGACGCCGGCAAGCTCGGTGACCTTGCAGCCGGCATCGCCGAGCACGGTCATGATCTCGTCGTACAGGCCGTTTTTCTTGATGCTACCGCCGCCGTACACGAGAAGCACGTTGGAGCCCAATTGAGCCGCTTCCTTGGACAGCTGCTGGAGCTGCCCTTCCCCGAAGTACAGTCTGGTGGGGTTATGATAGACAAAATTCCTCATCTAAATCGTCTCCTTTTCTACTCGTCGCAGCTTTCGGGATCCTCGGGCTTCGCGCCGTCGAGGGCAATCTTGTCGGCAACCGTATCCTGAATGATCGATACGACCATCTGAAGCAAGTAGTTGATATCGGCCTGGCTTTGCTGGAATTCGCCGACAATCGGAATTCCGTCCAGCTCATCCTGCAGCTGATCCATTTCGGTTTCGATCTTCTGCACCATCGTCGAGTTTTTGAACGTCTGCTCGAAGGCGACGAGCTCCTTCTGCTTCTTCTTGAGGCCGGCCATCAGAGACTGGACGCGGTCGTTGCCCTGAATCTGCTTCTCCGCGCGGCGGAACACCTGGACTTCCTCCGAGGAATAAATCAATCCCGCCAGCTCGCGGGCTTTGGTCATGATATCGTCCCGTACGAGCAAATCCCGGGTATTGTACACTTCAACCGGACAATTCGGCCCGTGATCGTGAATGCTGGAATGCTTGAGTCCCGCCATCGAAGGCGAGGTGCTGCTCTGCTCTGCCATTGCCAATCGCTCCTGTCTCATCCGCCTTGCGGCCAGAGAATTATGGTCCCCCGTGCAGGTTATTCCAAGGTTTCATTATACCAAAGTCGGAAACAAAAAACGACTGCCCTCATGGGCAGCCGCAGCTTCTTCCTTCTAGCCGATGATTTCGGCTGTGTCTCCGGTCTGGGCGCCGCTTGCGTTCGCTTCATCCGTATCGATATGCATGTCCAGCGCGAAACTCGGAGATACACGGGCGATCACGTTTTCGAACACGAGCCCGCGCTCTCCTCCTACCCGCACCTTCAGCTGCTGCTGGTCCTGAATGCCCCATTTCTCGGCGTCGTCGGTATGGAAGTGAATGTGGCGCGCCGCCACGATGACGCCTTCCTCGATCGTCACTTCCCCGGCAGGACCGGTGATCGTAACGCCGGCGGAGCCGCTGATGTTGCCGGACTCGCGCACGGGAGCCTTGATTCCCGTCGCGAAAGCATCCGTGCGGGAAATTTCCAGCTGGGTCGACTTGCGGGCAGGTCCCAGAATGCGGACTTTGGGAAAGGAGCCTTTGGGACCGCTCACCGCGACCGTTTCATTCGCGGCAAATTGGCCGGGCTGCGACAGCGGCTTGAATTCGGTGAGCTGGTAGCCTTGGCCGAACAAGGCCTCGACATGCTCCTGGGATAAGTGGATATGGCGCGCGGAGACGCCTACAGGTACGGTTTTGTTCATGATCGTCTCATCCTTTCCGGCGGTTCTCTATATAGGGCGTTACCTCTCATGGGGCAAGCTCAAGCGAAAAAGCATACGGCTCATGGAGGAGCGTATGCCTGGCGTCGCTGATTCCATTATACTAACCGGCGGAAGTCATGTCGAATCGCCATTGTTGACGTTTTTCGGTCTATTTGGGTTGAATGGCCAGGATGTCATGCGTCCATGCGAATACAGGAGTATGACGTCAAATATGGAGATTGTACAGAGGCTCCGCTCCGGATCACAATCAAGGGACCGGAAAAGTTGAAAAAAGCCCGGCTGCTCCCATAAGGAAGGCGGCCGGGCCGGCGAAGCTTCTAGACAAAATCCTTCAATAGCTTGTCGAACTCGTCGCGGGAAAGCTTGAGATCCTGGTTCGCAAGACCCTGCTCCGCAAATCCATTGACGAGATTCTCGTACGAGCGGCGCTTCGTATCCTGGTAGACGAGGCCGGTAACCAATCCGTTTGTCTCCATGATCTTCGTCATGGCGGCGAGGCGGTTCGACGGGTCGTAGCCTTCTCCGGCTTCGCCGTCGAGGTTGACGATGTTCTCCTTGAACCAGTCGTAGGTATTGACCTTGTTGAAGGTTACACACGGGCTGAATACGTTGATGAGCGAGAAGCCTTCATGCTTGATGCCGGCTTCGATCAGCGCGGTCAGCTGCTTGAGATCGCTGGAGAACGATTGGGCGACGAACGTCGCGCCTGCCGACAGAGCGATTTCGAGCGGCGACAGCACGGATTCGATGGAGCCTTCCGGCGTCGACTTCGTCTTGAAGCCTTCGGCGCTGCGGGGCGACGTCTGCCCCTTCGTCAAGCCGTAGATCTGGTTGTCCATGACGATATATGTCATATTGACATTGCGGCGGATCGCATGGACCGTATGGCCCATGCCGATCGCGAAGCCGTCGCCGTCGCCGCCCGAGGCGATGACGGTCAGCTCGCGGTTGGCCAGCTTGACGCCTTGCGCGATCGGGAGCGCCCGGCCATGGATGCCGTGCAGGCCATAGGCGTTGATGTAGCCCGAGATCCGGCCGGAGCAGCCGATCCCGGAAATGACGGCAAGCTGCTCCGGCTCCAGGCCGACGTTGGCGGCAGCGCGCTGGATCGCCGCCTGGATGGAGAAGTCGCCGCAGCCCGGGCACCAGTTCGGCTTGACGTTGTTGCGGAACTCTTTAAATGTTGCCAACGGGGGTCAACTCCTTTTTGGATGCTTCGTACACTTCGGACGGAAGGAACGGATTGCCGTCGTATTTGAGCACGCTGCGGATTTTGTCCGCGTATCCGCAGTGCAGCTTGATTTGCGAAGCCAGCTGGGCCGTTGCGTTGTTCTCCAGGACGATGACCTGCGCAGCCTGGTCCAGATAAGGAGCCAGCTGCTCCGTCGGGAACGGATGGATCTGCCGCACCTGCACATGGTTGGACGTGATGCCGTCCTTCTCCAGGCGCGAGCGGGCCTCATCGATCGTTCCGCCCGTGGACCCCATGCCGATGATCAGCAGGCTCGGCTTCTCATGAGGAGCGTCGACGCGGATCGCCTCCGGAATCTGCAGGGAGGCCAGCTTGCCCAGACGTTTGTCCATCATGCTCTTGCGGTTCGCGGCGCTCTCCGACGGCCTTCCCGTCTCGTCATGCTCGACGCCGGTCACATGATGCAGGCCGCCCTTGTCGCCAGGCAGCGAGCGCGGGGAAACCCCGTCCCCGGTAAGCTCGTAACGCTTGAACAGCTGATGCTGCTCCAGCTCCGGCAGCTCGCGCTGCAGCTTGCCGCGGCGGATCTCGATGCGGTCGTAATCGATCGGCTCGCAGCTTTGCTTGCCGAGGGACAGCTGCAGATCCGTCATGACGATGACCGGCACCTGGTATTCCTCCGAGATGTTGAATGCCTCCACCATGTCGTAGAAGCAGTCCTCGATGGATGCCGGCGCGATGACGACCTTCGGAATCTCGCCATGCGTGCCGTAGACCATCGCGTTGAGGTCGGATTGCTCCTGCTTCGTCGGCAGTCCGGTCGAAGGGCCTCCGCGCTGCGTATCCACGATGACGAGCGGCTGCTCGGTCATTCCGGCGAGACCGATCGCCTCCATCATGAGGGACAAGCCAGGCCCGGCGGATGCCGTCATCGTGCGCACGCCGGCATAATTCGCGCCGATCGCCATCGTCACAGCCGCGATCTCGTCTTCCGTCTGGACAACCGTGCCGCCGAACTTAGGCAGCTTCTTGATCAAGTATTCCATGATCTCGGATGCAGGCGTGATCGGATATGCGCTCATGAGCCTGCAGCCCGCCGCGACCGAGCCGAGGCCGATCGCTTCATTGCCGATCATGAACAGCTTCTGCTTGCCGTCGGCCGGTTCGAGGGCGAACTCCTCGAGCGGACCTCCCGCCTGCTCCAGCACGAATTCGGCGCCGCGCTTCACGGCTTCGACGTTCTTCTCGACGATTGCCGGGCCTTTGCGGCCGAATTCCTCTTCGACCGCTTTGTTGAACACTTCGAGCGGAAGGCCGAGCAGCGCCCAGGATGCGCCGGAAGCGACCATGTTTTTCATGAGCGATGTGCCGAGATCCTCGGCGATCGACGTGATCGGCACAGCGAACAGCCGCGCATCGCTTCCTTCCGGCAAGGCAGGATTGAATTTCGCGTCCGCTACGACAACGCCGCCGGGGCGAAGCTCGGGCGCGTTGAGATCGATGCTTTCCTGGTCGAACGCGACAAGAATATCGAGATCATCCGAGATGGCCCGGATGGGAGATGTGCTGATGCGAATTTTGTTATTGGTATGTCCGCCCTTGATCCTCGAGGAGAAATGACGGTACCCGTATAAATAATAGCCGAGGCGGTTGAGAGCGGTGGAGAAAATCCGGTCGGTGCTCTCCACGCCTTCGCCCTGCTGGCCTCCTATTTTCCAAGACAGCTGACTGATCACTTGCGTCCAACTCCTCATCTGCGTATGAGACCTTTTTCACAATCTCCATAAATTTTATGCCCCAACCTTTAAAAATGCAAGGCATTATCGAGAAAAGCTCTCATACAGGAATCCGATGGAACCTATAACAGATACTGATAGTTGCCTGATGTCTCATTCCGCCGGCAGCTCGCTCAGAAGGAAGGAAACCGCGTTTCCGTTCAAAAAAGCTGCGGCTTGCCGCGCTCCGAACTCGCTTACGAGAGCGGAGCGCAGCGAGCGGACGTCGCCGGGATGCCGAAGGCCTTCCACATACTGCTCGATGCCGTCGAAGTCGGACCCGAGCATGATGTGCTTTTCCCCTCCCAAGGCGCATATATGCTCGATATGGCGAAGGATGTCGCTGATATGCACCTGCTCCGCGCTGCTGACGAAATAAGGCACGTAAGTCATGCCGATCCTTCCCCCCAGCGCAATGAGAGCCCGAATCTGATCGTCGGTCAGATTTCTCGGATGGGCACAGACTGACTTCGCGTTGGAATGCGATGCGATGAACGGCCTCTCTGTCCGATCCGCCAGTTCCCAGAACCCTTTTTCCGTCAAATGCGACACATCCAAAATGATGCCGAGCTCGTTGCAATGCCGGACCAGCTGCCGACCCTTCTCCGTGAGTCCGCCTTGACGTTCTTCCATGACCCCGTCGGCTACCCAGTTCCCATAGTTCCAGGTCAGGCCAAGCATCCGGACTCCCAGCCTGCGCGCAATGCGCAGCATCGCGAAGTCGCCTTCCAGCCCGTCCGCTCCTTCCAGCGTCAAGAGGGCGGCGATCCGGCGTTCGGCAAGACTGCGCTCAAGATCCCGCCTGTTTCCCACGAACCGGTAGGCATCATTGGAGACGATCTTTTCGTAGAAAAGGTCGATGCTTCTGAGAACGGCGTCGAATGTCTTCGGCCTGCTCTCCGTCAAATAAATCGCGTAGGCCTGAAGCATATAACCTGCTGCCAGCTGACGGTCAAGCGTCACGTCGAGCTGCCGGCTGTCGGAGCCGCCAGCGGCTTGGCAGACGTCGAGCTCCGGATTTCTCAGCAGCTTGCTGAGCACGTCGCAATGCAGATCCGCGACTCCGAGTACAGGGTGTTTCATGGCCTGCAGCCTCCTGTTCCGTTTTGCATGATATGAATCCATAGCCTCAAATGGACGCAAAAAAACCTGCTTACACCGTAAACAGGTCGAATGGGATAAATTGTCCGGTCGTCAGCGCGGCTCTACGATCAGCTTGATGGCTGTGCGGTCTTCGCCGTCGATGACGATATCGGTGAAGGCGGGGATGCAGATGAGGTCTACCCCGCTCGGAGCGACGAAACCTCGGGCGATGGCTACCGCCTTGATCGCCTGATTGATGGCTCCAGCCCCGATGGCTTGCAGCTCAGCAGCTCCACGTTCCCTTAGAACTCCAGCCAGTGCCCCTGCGACGGAATTTGGATTGGACTTAGCGGAAACTTTTAATACTTCCATGGAAAGTACCTCCTCGGGAATGATGGGTAGCTGCGGCTCTACACTACTTTCATACCTATTCGAGAGAGGACAAAAAATTCCTTCTTCCATTCCGATACCCGTCTCCAGGGCTCGCCAAAGTTCTTATCAGTACATCGCTAGAGAGGTCTCGGTCAATCGAATTTTGTCCAGCTTCGCAGACTGTCCGGTCGTTTCGTCCATATGGACAAGGAGTCCGTGCAGATGCCAATCGCCTTCATCCACGACAAATCTCGACGGAAGGCCGGTCAGGAACTTGTGCAGCACGGCGTTCCGCTCCATTCCGAGGATGCCGTCCATCGGCCCGGTCATGCCTACATCCGTCAGATAGGCGGTCCCGCCCGGAAGGATCCGGTCGTCGTTCGTCTGCACATGGGTATGCGTGCCGACGACAAGACTCGCCCTGCCGTCAAGATACCAGCCCATCGCGATCTTCTCGGATGTCGCTTCCGCATGGAAGTCGACCATGATGCAGCGGGTTTCTTCTTGCAGCAGCTCCAGCTGCTCATCCGCCACGCGGAACGGATCGTCATTCGGCGGCAGGAATGTCCTGCCCTGCAGGTTCAGGATGCCGAGCTTCTTGCCGTTCACCTTGATGACAGCCGCTCCGCGGCCTGGCGATTGAGACGAGAAGTTGGCCGGGCGGACGATCCTCTCCTCATCGTCGATCCACTCGAAGATGTCCCGGTTGTCCCAGGTGTGGTTGCCCATTGTAATGCCGTTGACTCCCCAGTCAAAAAACTCTTTGGCGATCGCGGCCGTAATTCCCCTGCCCGCCGCTGCATTCTCGCCGTTCACGATGATGATGTCGGGATTATATTTGGACCGGAGAGCGGGCAGCGCCTTGCGCAGCGCCGTGCGGCCGACGTTGCCGACGATATCTCCGATGAACATGACTTTCAACATGACTTGCCTCCTTCGGATTGCAAAGAAAATCCCGCTCCGGAGAGCGGGATGATCCACGGTATTACTTGGCGTATTCGACCGCGCGGGTTTCCCGAATGACCGTGACCTTGATATGTCCCGGATAATCGAGCTCGCCTTCGATCTTTTTCGTGATGTCTCTGGCAAGGCGGAAAGCCTCGGTATCGTCGACTTTCTCCGGCTGCACCATGACGCGAACTTCGCGTCCGGCCTGGATAGCGTACGATTTCTCGACGCCGTCGAACGATTCGGAGATGGCCTCCAGCTTCTCCAGACGCTTGATGTACGTCTCCAGCGTCTCGCGGCGTGCGCCTGGGCGCGCTGCAGACAAGGCGTCTGCCGCTCCGACCAGCATCGCGATGACGGAAGTGGCTTCGCAGTCGCCATGATGGGACGCGATGCTGTTGATGACGACCGGATGCTCCTTGTACTTGCGGGCCAGCTCGACGCCGATCTCGACGTGTGATCCTTCCACTTCATGGTCAAGAGCCTTGCCGATGTCATGCAGCAGTCCGGCGCGCTTGGCCAGCGTGATGTCCTCGCCAAGCTCGGCGGCCATCAGCCCGGTCAGATAAGCGACTTCCATGGAGTGCTTGAGCACGTTCTGGCCGTAGCTCGTCCGGTACTTCAGGCGGCCGAGAATCTTGATGAGATCCGGATGGATGGCGTGCACGCCGACTTCGAAAGTTGCCTGCTCCCCATACTCGCGGATACGCTCGTCCACCTCGCGGCGGGATTTCTCCACCATCTCTTCAATTCGAGCCGGGTGAATCCGTCCGTCCGCAACGAGCTTCTCAAGTGCGGTGCGGGCGATTTCACGCCGAATAGGATCGAAGCCGGACAAGATGACCGCTTCCGGCGTATCGTCGATGATAAGATCGATACCCGTCAAAGTTTCCAGCGCGCGGATGTTGCGGCCTTCGCGGCCGATGATTCTGCCCTTCATTTCTTCGTTCGGCAGCGTGACGACCGATACTGTCGTCTCCGCCACATGGTCGGCGGCGCAACGCTGGATAGCCAGCGATATGATGTCGCGCGCCTTCTTGTCCGCCTCTTCCTTTGCCTGCTGCTCGATTTCCTTGATCATCTGGGCAGTTTCGTGGCGGACTTCCTGTTCCACATTGGTGAAGATGATGCTCTTCGCATCCTCTGTGGTCAGGCCGGAGATCCGTTCGAGCTCGCTCTGTTGCTGCCTGTAGATGGAGTCGATCTGATCTTGTGTTTCTTCGATTCGTTTCTCCTTGTTGGCTACCAATTCTTCTTTGCGTTCGAGTGCTTCTAGTTTTTTATCCAGTGACTCCTCTTTTTGCAGCAGCCGTCTTTCGAGACGCTGATTCTCGTTGCGTCTCTCCCGAATGTCTTTATCCGCTTCAGAACGGAGTTTATGGATTTCGTCTTTCGCTTCCAGCACGGTTTCCTTCTTCAGGGCATCCGCTTCCTTCTTCGCCTGCTCGACGATCTGGACGGCAGCCTGCTCTGCACTGGAAATCTTAGCCTCGGCGATCGACTTTCGGACGAAGTAACCAATCCCAAAGGTAATCGCGCCAACAACGAGAACGATCAAGACCACCCAAATGGCGTTCATCTTGTTCACCTCCTCGTTGCATTCACCAAGGCTGAAAAAAAGCCGGGAATGATATTCAGTTGTTGCGATTCGGTTCCAAACCGTGTCTAAGACTGTAGAATGGAGACTAATAATCTTGAACCCATTTACGAAAGGAAATACATCCCTTTCACTCGCGGATGCACTATTATTGTAGCTTTACGCAATTTCAATTGTCAAGCCAGAGCCCTTCGGTCTCCAGTTCCTCCCCTTCCGACACATGCCGCACGGCCTCCCGGACCAGATCGCCCTGGAAACCGCGGCGCAGCAAAAATCCTGTCAGCTTCAGCCGCTTATCGCGATCCTCGCCTTTGAGGCTCCGCCATTTCTTGGCCGCGGCCTTGAATGCCGCATCCCGTTCGGCCCCGACATCGAGCGCTTCGATCGTCTCGCCGGCGGTCAGCTTCGACACCCCGCGCTGTTCCAGCTCCTGACGGATCAGCCGGCGCCCCTTCTGGCTGCTCTTCACCTTCTGGGCGGCGTACATTCTCGCGTAATCGCGGTCATCGATGACCTTCTCCTGCTGCAGCCGTTCGACCGCATAGCGGATATCTGGCTCCGTATATTCCTTGCGCTTCAGATAGTCCGCCATTTCCTTGGCCGTCCTCATTTTGAATCCGGCATAATACAGAGCTGAGGCATAAGCCTTATACCGGTCTCCCTCCGATTGGATTCCCTCCAGCTCCTCGCTGCTGAGAACGCTCCCTTTGAGCAGCCTATACTTGACGAGTATATCCTCATGGACGGAAAACTCCGGCTCCTCATTCCCGTCCAGGCAGATCCAGTAATAGGAACGTTTGCGGGAGTCAGGCTCTACCTTGGTCACGACTTTCTCGCTGCTGTCCTGCATAGTGCCTCCTTCCTGATCCACGATCGGATAGCTTGAGC
Organism: Paenibacillus sp. D51F; assembly: GCF_053345695.1. Taxonomy (NCBI): domain Bacteria; kingdom Bacillati; phylum Bacillota; class Bacilli; order Caryophanales; family Paenibacillaceae; genus Paenibacillus; species Paenibacillus sp. D51F. The sequence goes on from NZ_JBKFAO010000001.1 coordinate 34,480, forward strand.
AAAAAAGCACCTCTGAACGATTCAGAGGTGCTTCCCTGTCAGGCCGGTCTATTCCGTGCAAGAACTCCCGGAGTGCTTGCAGGACGGCTTAAACGTCCAGCTCCAGCTCGTCCAGCTCGTCTTCCTCTACAGGAGGATTGATACCCGCGGCTGCCCGCTCGGCGGCAGCGTTGAGGTTATGCGCCTCGCGAATTTTGGTATCGATCGTATCCGCTACGGCAGGGTTGTCCTTGAGGAACTGCTTGGCATTCTCGCGGCCTTGACCAAGACGGTCGCCGTTGTAGCTGAACCAAGCGCCGCTCTTGTTGACGATGTCCATCTCGACGCCGATGTCGATGATGCTGCCTTGACGGGAAATGCCTTCTCCGTACATGATGTCGATCTCCGCCTGCTTGAACGGAGGCGCCACCTTGTTCTTCACGACTTTGATCCGTGTGCGGTTGCCCACGACGTCGTTGCCTTGCTTGATGCTCTCGATGCGGCGCACGTCGAGACGAACGCTGGAGTAGAACTTCAGGGCGCGGCCGCCGGGAGTCGTCTCCGGATTGCCGAACATGACGCCGACCTTCTCCCGAAGCTGGTTGATGAAGATCGCGATCGTCTTCGACTTGCTGATGGCGCCGGACAGCTTGCGCAGCGCCTGCGACATGAGGCGCGCCTGAAGGCCGACGTGGGAATCGCCCATCTCGCCTTCGATCTCGGCCTTCGGCACGAGAGCGGCGACAGAGTCGATGACGATGACGTCTACCGCGCCGCTGCGCACGAGCGCCTCGGCGATCTCGAGAGCCTGCTCGCCGGTATCCGGCTGCGACAGCAGCAGCTCGTCGATGTTGACGCCGAGCTTGCTCGCATAAAGCGGATCAAGCGCATGCTCCGCATCGATGAAGGCGGCTTGTCCGCCCGTGCGCTGCACTTCCGCGATCGCGTGGAGAGCGACCGTCGTCTTGCCGGAGGATTCCGGACCGTATACTTCGATGACGCGGCCTCGCGGGAATCCGCCGATGCCGAGTGCGATATCTAATGCGAGGGAACCGCTGGAAACCGTCTCAACGGTCATATGCGTGGACTCGCCTAGTTTCATAATGGAGCCTTTTCCGAATTGTTTCTCAATCTGGCGGAGAGCCATATCTAAAGCTGCGCGGCGATCTGACAAGAGATCCACATCCTTCATTCATCATTTTATAGTTCTATCATAGCCTGTTTGCATTACTTTGCCAAGCTTTTTTTCGAACATACATTCGCTTTTCTTGTCCGCGGCGCCACCTCCGTATCCGCTGCGGCATCTCGACAAAAAAAGAACCGCAGCTGCGCATGCAAGCTACGGTTCTTCCGTTAACTGTCTCCATTGTAGCCCATTCCCGATGTCCATACAAGAGAACCCGGAACATAGCCGGAGCCGGGCCGACTGCCGCCGGCGCATTCCTCCGGAATCGGCGGCTCAGGATTCCTTCAGCAACGTCCACAGCCGGTACAAGGCGTGCTTGGCTGCGCGCATCCGCACCATGTCCCGGCTGCCGCCGGCTTGCAGCGTGTATACGGAAGCCTCCATGCCCTTGCGCGAGATGCCGATGTAGACAAGTCCGACCGGCTTGCCCTCGGACTCTCCCGGACCCGCTACGCCCGTTATGGATACGCCCCAGTCGCTGCCGGTCGTCTCGGACACCCGCTGGGCCATCAAGGCTGCCGTCGCCTCGCTTACCGCCCCCGGCGCTCCCGCGCCCTCCAGCATCTCCATCGGAATGCCGAGCAGCCGATGCTTGAGCACATTGGTGTACGTGACGACGCCTCCCAGGAACTCTCCGCTGCTGCCAGGCCTCGAGGTGATCAGCTCGGCGAGCAGCCCGCCGGTGCAGCTCTCGGCGCTGCTGAGCCTGTGCCGGCGGTCGCGCAGAAGCCGCAGGACCGCTTCCTCCAGCGGGATGTCCTCCTGCGCATACAGGTAGCTGCCGACCCTCGACTGGATCGTCGCGGCCATATCGTCGATCCGCTTCAGAGCTTCCGCTTCATTCGGCGATTTGGACGACAGGCGGATCGTCACCTCTCCCTCCTTGGCGTAAGGAGCGATCGTCGGATCGGTCTGGGCTTCGATAAGATCGATCAGCTCATGCTCCAGCTTGGATTCGCCGATGCCGGCAAATCTGAGAATGCGGGAGTGAAGCGCCGCTCCACGGCCGTATTCCTGAAGGATCCAGCTTGTCGCGGGACCTTCGAACATCGGCTTCATCTCCATCGGCGGTCCGGGCAGCAGAATATATCGGATGCCGTCTTGTTCAAGGGCATTGCCGACGGCGAGTCCCGCTTCGTTGTCCAGTGCGGCGCTTCCTTCGATCGAGTTCGCCTGCCTGATGTTGCTCTCCACCATATGGGCGCCGCGGCTCGCGAAGAAGGCTTCCATTCTCGCCAGGGAAGGCTCGTGGACAACCAGCTTGCGACCGAGCATGTCTGCAAGCACGTCCTTGGTCAGATCGTCCATCGTCGGCCCCAGACCTCCCGTGAAGACGAGCAGATCGGCCCGGGAAGAAGCGATTGAGATCGCTTCTTTCAGCCGGGAGGCATTGTCTCCGACGACCGTCTGAAAATACACGTCGATGCCCAGGCCTGCCAGCTCTTGTGACAAGTAACGCGCGTTGGTGTTGACGATTTGGCCAAGCAGCAGCTCGGTTCCGACCGCAATGATTTCGGCTTTCATGATGGCATTTCTCCTCCAGGATTGGGTTTGTTGCGATGATTAATGACTAGACCATCGGCGGAACGCCATCCGTGCACAGGTTCCTCGATGCCAGCCAAGCGTTCCCAAACAAAATGAAGGATGCAGACGGCGGCGCCATCCTCCAGCGTACAAGAAAGGCCCCCGATCCCGGCGGGGATCGATGGCCTTTTCCAGCCGGTTATTCAACCGGGATAAGATTGCGGTTTTTGATGAAGTAGTCGATGCCCGACCATACCGTAATCAATGCGGCAGCCCAGCTCAGGATCAGATCCAGAGGCAGGTCCAGGAATGCTCCCGGGAAATTGTTGAGCAGCAGCACGATGATCATGGCGATCTGGACGCCGGTCTTCCACTTGCCCCAAGTGCTTGCAGCGAGTACGGAGCCTTCCAGCAGAGCGATCTGCCGGAGGCCGGTCACTGCGAATTCGCGGCTGATGATGACGATAGCGAACAAAGCGCTCAGCTTATCCATCTCGACCAGAGAAATAAGCACGGCCGCGACGAGAAGCTTGTCGGCGAGCGGATCGAGAAGCTTGCCGAGATTGGTCACCATCTTGTTCTTGCGGGCCAAATATCCGTCCAGGCCATCCGTGCTGGCCGCGATAATGAATATCAGCGTGGCGATCATCTGCGTGTACGTAATTTGATAGTCCCCGAACTTTATGGATCCCAGATCAAGACGGATCAGCAAAAAGAACATGATTACAGGCACGAGAAAAATACGCGCAAGCGTGATCTTGTTGGCCAAATTCACGCGGGTTCCCCTCCCTGACAAAACTCTAACCTAAAGTATGTACGCAACCCGGGAGGCCATTCTCAAAAGAACAGACATAGCCGGTCCCTATACGATAAAAGTATAAACGAACCGAAAACCCGCTGTCAAAATTGTTACCGGTAATTCGTATATTGCAGGTCCAGCTCCAGATTCGCGCCGCGGAGCAAAGCCATGACAGCCTGCAGATCGTCGCGGCTCTTGCCGGTTACGCGCAGCTGGTCTCCCTGGATCTGGCTTTTCACTTTCAGCTTGGAGTCGCGGATAAGGATATTGATTTTCCTGGCGTCGTCCTGGCCGATCCCCTGCTTCAGCTTGATGCGCTGGCGCACGGTACCGAGCGAGGCGGCTTCAATCTTGCCGAAGTCCATGTTCTTGATCGGGACGTTCCTCTTGATCATCTTGGTCTGGAGAATGTCGATGACGCTCTTGAGCTTGTACTCGTCGTCCGACAGGACGACCAGCTCTTCCTTCTCCAGCTTGATGCTGCTCTTGCTTCCTTTAAAATCAAAGCGGTTCTCGATTTCCTTCTCCGCTTGGACAATCGCGTTGTTCAGCTCCTGCAGATCGACCTTCGATACGATATCAAACGAATTTTCGGAACTCATGGCAAATCCTCCTTACATGGCGTTCCTCTTATTATAAAACATCCGGCTGCGAAAGTATAACCGGCGGGGACGCCTTTGCATTTCCAGGAATATGACTTGCAGTTCTGCCGCATCCTTCCCCTTTGGACCGAAGACGTACAGGATGCCGCGCTCCATCGGCTTCCTTACAGCTCTTTATCTTTCCGTTCCAGCCTCATTTTCAATCGCGAAATACAAAAAGACATCCCGCGCAGGGATGCCTTGTCATGTCGTTACTGGCTGTTTTCGGCATCTGAGCCGCTCATGCCATCGGTTGTTCCGGCAGAATCGGCATCGCCGCCGGATGCCGGCTCGAACTGGATCTTCTTCGAGCTTGGACGGTCTCCGTCGTCGATCAGCTGGCCCCCGACCGTAATCTCGGTATTGTCCGCGCGTCCGGTATTGAGGTAAATGATGTCATCCACCGGTACGGACAGGGTGTCGCCAGCTTCAGCAGCCTTGTTGTACAGGAATTCGCCTTTGGGACCGCCTTTGCGGACCTCGATCCATGCGGTGCCGGTAAAGCTCAGTTCAATGGTGACGGCGCCGTTGGTCTTATAATAATCAATCTTGCCCGACTTGCGGTCGAACGTCACGGCCCCATCCGGGGTCGGCGTCGGGGTCGGCGTCGGCGTCGGGGTCAGGCTGGGCGACGGGCTGGCTCCTCCAGCAGCATCTCCCGGAGACGGCGATTGTCCAGGTCCGGGCGTATTCGTCGTGATCGGCGTTTCGTCTGCCGTCGGCGTTTGCCGATCCGGCTTGATGACGAAAATCCAGATCAAGACGACGATAAGCGCCAGAAAAGCCCACATCAGCACGGAAAATCCCAGCTTGCCGACCCGTTCGGAGGTCGCCCTCGAAGTCGAAGCCTTACGTGGCGGCTGCGGGGCAGTCGCCGGTTCTACAGCCGAGGCCGCCGGAGCCGCTGGAAGCTCGTTCTTGTAGTAGTTCAGAAGCTCGTCGGCATTGAGACCGACCGCATCTGCGTAGTTCTTGACGAATGCACGGGCATAAAAGCTGCCTGGAAGCGCGGCGTAATTGCCTTCTTCGATCGCGGTCAGGTAATGCTTGCGGATCTTGGTCATCTCCTGCACCTGGTCCAGGGACAGTCCCATTTCTTCCCTTGCCGTGCGCAGGGTTTGGCCCAATTCAGACATGGTTGGCCATGCCTCCTCTCAAATTAAAAATCGTTATAATTGACGGTGAAGGAATCATAGGAGATTTCTTCGTCAGGCGTATTGCGAAGCTCGATAATAGTCGTAAAAGTGCTGTAATCATAATTGGATTCACGGATAAAGATGTCCGGATGCTCGATGACCTTGGTCGAAGGCATCTCCATGATTTCCTGGAGAAGGGCGTGATGGCGCTCATTGGAGCGGATCGTGCTGACGATGCCGTCGATGATGAAGATGTTGTCCGGATTCATTTCCTCGCTCGACAGCTGGCTGCGGACCGTCTGGCGGAGCAGCGTGGAGGAAACGAACGTCCAGCGCTTGTTGGAGCAGACGCTTCCGGCGATGATGGATTCCGTCTTGCCGACCCTCGGCATGCCGCGCAGTCCGATGACCTGATTGCCGTCCCGCTTGAAGATTTCGCCGAGGAAGTCGACTAGCAGTCCGAGCTCGTCCCGCGTGAAGCGGAAGGTTTTGCGATCATCCGAATCCCGTTCGATATAACGTCCGTGACGCACCGCGAGCCGATCCACCAGGCTCGGGGGACGCAGCTTATTGACGGTTATGTTCTCGACCTTGGCAAGCATCTTGCCGAGAATCTCGATTTTCTCGTCGTCATTGGTCTGAAGCAGCATGCCGCGGGTGCGGTCCTCCACCCCGTTGATCGTAATGATGTTGACGTTGAGCATGCCGAGCAGGGATGCGATATCCCCAAGCAGGCCAGGTCGGTTCTTATGTATTTTGTACTCCATATACCACTGTTTGGATTCCATTAATCACACCGTCCTGAGGGAATGAGCTGTCTTTATGCCCTTCATTATAAGCCTACATTCTACATGATTCGGCAAGAATCCGCAATGATCATTCCGACGGTTTTTCGATATCGGAATCTTGATGTCCAGAGCCAAGTAGAAAAGCCCCCGAATGGGAGCTCTCCGCCGAAAGTCGATGATTCAACCGTGATTGACCAGCTTCACCATGAGGCGGGCAATCGTCTTGCGCTCTTCCTCGTCTCCGACGTCCCAGATCTCCTTCAGCACACGCTGCTCTTCGTTTTTCGGATCGACCTTCTCATCGAGAAAAGACCCGATCTCATAAGCGAGGTTTCCGAGAGTCTCCTCGGTAAGCCCCATCTTTTTGCCCTGCTCAACGCGGTTGGACAGGAATTCCTTCCATCCTTCAAAGCTCGAAAGTACAGTAGACATGCTTCGTCGCCTCCTTGGTCGAATTGAGAAAGAAATCATCAACGACCCTATTGTGTGCGGAGGCCATCTTCCCTATACGACGACCAGGGATGAAAAAAAGTTGCAGCCGGACCACTCATGTGATCCAGCCGCCGTTCGGACTGATGACTTGTCCGGTTATGTAGGATGATTCCGGCAAGGAAAGGAAATAGACCAGCGAAGCGATTTCATCCGGATGGGCCAGCCTTCCGGCCGGAATTTCCTCTTCCAGCGCCTGAAGCTCGCCTTGATCCAGATGACTGTTCATTTCCGTGTCGACCGCTCCCGGAGCGACTGCGTTGACCGTTACTCCAGACGGCGCGAGCTCCTTGGCCAGCGATTTCGTGAAGGCGTTGACTCCGCCTTTGGTCGCGGAATACAGCACCTCGCAGGATGCGCCGGAGATGCCCCACACGGAGGATACATTGATGATCCTTCCCCAGCGCGCGCTGACCATCCGAGGCATGAACAGCTGCGTGCAGAGAAACAATCCCTTGAGATTGACCGCGGTCACGTCGTCCCATTCCTGCTCGGTGAGGTCCGCCAGCATCCCGTAATGCGAAATGCCCGCGTTGTTGACGAGAATATCCGGAAGCAGCCCTGCCGCTTCCAGCTTCTCCTTCATTCTGGCCAAGCTCTCCCGAGATCGAACGTCGGCGGAGACCGTCATGACCCTGCCGCCGCCGAGAGCGATGCATTCCCGGGCCGTTTCATTGGCGCGTTCATGCGAATTCAAATAATGGATGACCACATTCATCCCTTCCGCAGAAAAGCGCCGCGCGATGGCGGCGCCTATGCCCCGGCTTCCCCCGGTGATGAGGACGGTCATCTCCTGCAAGCTTTTCAAGCTTCCGCCGAAGGCAGCACGACGGACACGGCCAGCTGGCCGAAGTCGAAATGCTCTCTCAGCCGGGCATTGGCTTCGTCGAGCGTGATGCTCTCATAAGCCGGCAGCAGCTCGAACAGATCCTGTCCGCGGAATTTGTAGCGGGTGAATTCGCCTGCGATCGACTCGGGGGAATTGAGCATCCTCAGGTAGCTCCCGATGCGCTTGCGCTTCGTTCTCTCAAAAGCTTCGGCATCAAGCCCGCTCTGCTGCATGGACGTTACCGCTTCCTTGACTCGCGCGACGAGAGCATCCGGGTCCTTGGTATCGCCCCCGATGATAGAGAAGCCGTAATCGGTGCTGCAGTTGTATTCATATCCGAACGAATCGGAGATCAGATTATCGTCGTACAGCTGCTGATAGGTCGGGGAGCTGGATCCAAGGAGGGTTTCCAGCATCAGCTTGGTCGTAACGTCCCGGCGCAGCAGCGCAGCGCTGTCCAAGCCGTTGGCTTTCTCCTTGAAGCCGAACAGGCACTTCGGCAGCGAGACCTGCAGCTGGATCGCTTTGCGCGGCGTATTCACGCCTTGCGGCTCGGGCTCGAAGAAACGCTTTATCTCGCCGAGAGGCTCATACGTTTTGGCGGCCTGGTTGGACCGCACCAGCTCGAATACCTTCTCCGCGTCGACGCCGCCGACGATGAAGAGCAGCATGTTGGAGGGGTGGTAGAAGGTCTCGTAGCAGCGGTACAGCATTTCCTTGTCGATCTTGTAGATCGATTCCACCGTTCCGGCAATGTCGATATGGACCGGATGCACTTGATACAGCGCCTCGATCAAGCCATAGTAGACGCGCCAGTCCGGATTGTCGCTGTACATATTGATTTCCTGCGCGATGATCCCTTTTTCCTTGTCGACGTTCTGGTCCGTGAAGTACGGATTCTGGACAAAGTTGATGAGCGTTGTCAGATTAGCCTCGATCTGCTCCGTCGCCGAGAACAGGTAGACCGTCCGGTCGAAGCTCGTAAAGGCATTGGCGGAAGCGCCTTGCGAGGCAAATGTGGCGAAAATGTCCCCGGTCGGCTCCTCGAACATTTTGTGCTCGAGAAAATGGGCGATTCCGTCCGGCACGCGGGCGAGCGGTCCGTCGCCGATGCCGAAATGATTGTCTACCGAGCCGTAGCGGGTGGAAAAGGTCGCATACGTTTTCTGGAATCCTTCCTTGGGCAGCACATAGACCTGCAGCCCGTTCGGCAGCTGTTCGTAATAAAGCGTTTCTTCGACGCCCGGATAACTGAGCTTCTGCATGTTGTCAGGCCTCCTTCTTGTCGCGCAGGAAATAGATCGTATCCAGCTTGACGCCTTCCGCAACCCGCACGATGTCTTCAGGTGTCACGGCGCGCACGTCCTCCAGCAGCTCGCCCGCCGTCCTCTCCTTGCCGGACAGAACGCTGTTGAAATCGTAAGCGATCATCTCGTAGGCGGAGTCCTGGAGCTCCCGCAAGGAATTCGTCAGCATGGCTTTGGTCTGGCTAATCTCCAGCTCCGACAGCTCGCCGCGCTTCATGCTCTCCAGCTGCTCCTGGATGATGGCGACCGCTTTGTCGTAATTGGCGATTTCAATGCCGGACTGGATCGTGCACAGCCCTTTATGGCCGTCCAGCCTCGAGGACGCATAGTAAGCCAGGCTTTCTTTTTCCCTTACGTTCATGAACAGCTTGGAATGCGGATAGCCGCCTAGAATGCCGTTGTACATCAATGCGGCGGCATAGTCGTCATCGCCGTAGGCGACTCCCGTGCGGAGGCCGAGATTCAGCTTTCCTTGGGCCACTTCAAGCCGTTCGACGACATTCTTCACTCCGTCTTGCGGGAAACGGATATCCGGGCTTCCATACTTCGAGGGAGCCGTATCCGGAAGCTTGAACGAAGCCGCTGCGAGTTCCTTCACTTCCTCAAGCGTCGTGTCGCCGACGACATAAAGGTCGAAAACGGCCGTCTCCAGCCAGCGACGGTAAGAATCGTACAGCGATCGCGGAGTGATGGCACCCACATCGGCGATGCGGCCGAGAGCATGCAGCCGGTAGGGCTCGTCGGCGCACATGATTTCCATGCAGCGTTCCGCCGCATAGCGGATTTTATCGTTGATGATGCTCTCCAGCTTTTTGGTGAGCGTAACCTTTTCGCTGTCGACATACTTGCTCCGGAAGGCTCCATTGTCCAGGGCCGGCTGAGTGACGGCTTCTCCTAGCAGCTTCATGGAAGCGGCGAGCAGCGACTGCTCCGCGGCGACGAAGCGGTCGTTGATGACATCCATCCGGAACTGCACGATCTGGGAATTGCCCCGCTTGTAAATATCGAAGCCGAAGCCGGCTCCGTACAAGTTGTCCAGCTGCTCCCGGAACTGGATCGTCTCCGGATGCGAGGCCGTGCCGCGCCGCAGCACGAACGGAGCGAGCGCGGTCGCCGTGACGGTGGATTCTTGCAGCGGAATGCCCGCGAATAAAGAGACGGCGAAGGTTTTGAACCTTTTGGTCGGCAGCACATGCAGCCGGATGCGGCCGTGGCTTCCTTGCTGAAACGCCATATCCGAACCCCTTTCCGCGCCATGTTGGCGATAGGTAATCTATTCCATAATATATGCCATTCCATTCTATCTCAGCCTAAACAGAAGAAGCAACCGGGGTCAGGCTTGCCCTGGCCGGCTGCTTCCGAGCTTTCGCTTACATGCAGAAAATATGCTTGCCGATCGTCTTCACTTGTTGACGCGACCAGATCCATTTGGAGGTGGCGGTTTCCGGATTGAAGTAATACAGGCAGCCGTCCGAAGGATCCCATCCGTTGATGGCGTCCTCAACGGCCTGCTTGGCCCGTTCGTTCGGCGTCAGCCAGATCTGGCCGTCCGCGACAGCGGTGAAAGCGAGGCTCTGGAAGATGACGCCGGATATCGAGTTCGGGAATTCGGGCGACTTGAGACGGTTCAGGATAACCGCGGCTACAGCGACCTGGCCTTCATAAGGTTCGCCTCGGGATTCCCCGTATACGGCATTGGCCATGATTTTGATGTCGTTGGCCGACAGGTTGAGCTTGTTCGACTTGCCGATGCCTGCGTTTTCGGTTTTCCCAGCGCGGCCGCCAGCGGCAGCGCCGGATTCTCCGCCCGGAAAATCGGCGGCCGTCGGCTTCCAGTTTTTCGTCGCTTCCCAAAGCTTGAGCTTTGTCTTCGCTCCGACGACTCCGTCGGACTTCATGCCGAACTTCCATTGGAACCAGGTGACGGAGTTTTTCGTCTTCGGTCCGAAGCTTCCGTCGATCTTGCCCTCGTAATAGCCTAGATATCGGAGACGTCCTTGAAGCTCCACGACATCCTTGCCCGATGAGCCCTGACGGATGGTGGCGCTGCTGAACGTTTCGCTTGACCTGCCGGGCAGCTCGTCCTTGAGCGTATAAAGGCTGAGCACCAGCAGCATGGCCGCGATCGTCATGACGATCAAACGTATCTTCATAGTCGGGATCTGCCTTTCTCTAGCGGGATGCGCCTTACGCGATGCACGGCTTTGCGGCCGCTTCGCCAAAGCGTTTGACATTCCCTAGTATGAGAAAGCAGGTCTCCTTCTATGCATGTTTCTGGCTCGCCTGGAACTGGTCCGCGGTCATCAGCACCTCGCGCGGCTTGCTGCCCTCGTATGGGCCGACGACACCCTTGGCTTCAAGCTGGTCCACAAGCCTGGCGGCCCGTGTATAGCCCACCCGCATGCGCCTCTGCAGGAGCGATACGGAAGCTTGCTGGGCATCGACGACGATCTGCATCGCCTGGTCGAACAGCTCGTCCAGCATTTCTCCGTCTCCCGCAGCGCCGCTGTCGTCCAGCTCCGGCACAAGGTCTTCCTTGTATTCCGCCGTGGCCTGGGATCTCGCGTAATCGACGACGGCTTCAACTTCGGAATCGGACAGGAACGCCCCTTGAACCCGGATCGGCTTGGACATGCCGACAGGCAGGAACAGCATGTCCCCGCGTCCCAGCAGCTTCTCCGCTCCGACCATGTCGAGAATCGTCCGGGAATCGACCTGCGACGAGACGCCGAAAGCGATCCGGGAAGGAATATTGGCCTTGATCACGCCTGTGATGACGTCCACGGACGGACGCTGGGTAGCGATGATGAGATGGATGCCGGCTGCCCTCGCCATCTGCGCCAGGCGAGTGATCGAATCCTCGACATCCTTGGCTGCGACCATCATCAGATCCGCCAGCTCGTCGACGATGACTACGATGTAAGGCAGCACGGCAGCAGGGTTGTCCTTCATCAGTCCGTTGTAGCCTTCTATGTTGCGGGTGCCCGACTTCGAGAACAGCTCGTATCGCTTCTCCATCTCCACGACGATCTTCTTGAGCGCCAGCGAAGCGCGCCTCGGATCGGTGACGACGGGAGCGAGCAGATGCGGAATGCCGTTGTACATGTTCAGCTCGACCATTTTGGGATCGATCATCATGAATTTCACTTCGTCCGGAGCGGCTTTGTACAAGATGCTCGTGATGATGCCGTTGATGCAGACCGATTTGCCTGATCCGGTAGCTCCGGCGACAAGCAGATGGGGCATCTTGGCCAGATTGCCGACGATGGACTGACCGGCGATGTCCCGTCCGAAAGCGATCGACAGCTTGGACGCCGCGCTGGAGAACGTCGGCGTCTCCATGACTTCGCGCATGGTCACGATCGCGACTTCGGCATTCGGAACCTCGATTCCAATGGCGGATTTGCCCGGAATCGGCGCTTCCATGCGGATATCCTTGGCAGCCAGCGCGAGCGCGATGTCATCGGTAAGGCTGACGATCCGGCTTACCTTGACCCCTGTCGCCGGCTGGACCTCGTATCTCGTGACCGCCGGTCCAGGCACGACATCAAGCACCTTGGCCCGGACCCCGAAGCTCTCCAGCGTCGCCTCGAGCTTGCGGCGCGAGTCGTTCAGATCGCCGGTATCGGCGCCTCTGCCCGAGTTGGCGGGCTTAGCCAGCAAGGAAAGCGACGGCAGACGGTAAGGCTTGGCTTCGCGTACAGCAGCAGAGGCAGCAGCCGAGGGCTCCCCATCCCCCTCCGGACCTGCCAATGCCTCCGATATCTCTGCAGGATGGCGGGAAGGCGCCGGAGCGGGGAAGTCGTCTTCTGCCAGCCATTCGCCGGAGTCCGTTCCATCGGCTTCTGCATCAAGACTGGCGGTCTGACCGCCTCGAACCGGATCGGCAGGAACGGCATTCCTCTGGAAGGATGCATCCTCCCAATCCTCTCCTTCTTCGTCCTGATCGTCCCATGGAGCCGGGTCTGCTGCAGGCAGCATCCGTTCATTCGTTTCCCTGGCTTTGAGAGAGACGGACGGAGCGCCGGAAGGCTTGCCGGCCGGCTCTTCGTCGATCATCCATTCCCCTTCCGCATCAGCCTCTTGCTTGTCCTGGTTTTGACCGCCCCAGCTGAAGAAGAGAGAGCGTCCTTTGCGAGGCGACGGAGACACGGTCGTGCTTCCATAGTCATCGTCATCGCCGCCGTTCAGCCCGTAAGCGAGATGATCGGCAGCCGCAGTCCTGCCGCTCGTTGAGGCCGAAGGCTGCGCAGCCGCGGCAGGAGGCCTCGGCTTGCGCGGCCTCGCCGATGCTTTGGCCTGCAGCAGCTTGATCATATGAACAGCCCTGATGCGGATAATGCGGCCGATATCCACATAGGAGCGTCCCGTTATGAGCATCAAGGATATCGCGAACATGACGATGAGGAGCAGCTTGGCTCCAAAGTAGCCGAACAGCGTATAAAGCAAGGAATATTGAATCGCTCCGAGGTAGCCGCCGCTTATCGATCCCGCAGCGGGAGCCGCCGCTGATCCGCCCGTACTTAGCACGCCCTCCCTAATATCCTGGCCGAGCTGCTGCATGATGGCCGATCCGCTGATGAGGTCCCCTGGACCGAGCTTGCGGTCGATCTCCGACATCGAGCTCATGAGCGTAAACGCGAACACGAGCAGAAGTATCCCCGTCCTGCGGTAAGTCCAGCCGGTCGGCCAGGAACGGGTCACCATCACGTACAGTCCGACTGCTATCCCGACAAGCGCAAGCACAAAATAAAACTTGCCCAACAACAGCTCGAACAGCTTGGACAGCGATCTGCCGACCGTAGCTTCGCCGGATAAGGCGATGACCGAAACCGTGATGAGCAATATTCCATAAACTTCATATTTTAAATTTTCGCCGAAAGTGCGTCTTTTGCGCCGACGTTTCTTGGCCAACATCCCTCACCTCTGGTTCACTATTATACCATAGGAGGTGAAATGTTCCTATCGCGCGAGACGCTTGGGATGATATCGACAGGCAATTGTTCTCTATAGAAATGGAAGCCTTTCTTATTTGCTCCCGGAGCCGTAATGAATCAGAGTGCCTGGACTGTAACCCGGATCCAGATAACGTTCCAGATCCGCCTGAACGATCCGGATCAGCTTTCCTGCGCCCGGAGCGATCGGCTCGACTTGCAGCAGCATGCCTTCATGCTGGATTTCAAGCGATGGAGCCCGCTCCTCCTGCATACCTTCCAGCACTTGCTCCAGCGGCATGATCGTATACAAGGTCATTGGGGCAATCCTCCCCCTGCTCCGATATCCGCTGCTCGGGAAGCTTCCATGATGGCGCTGTCTGCCGCCGCGATCGGCAACGGAATTGCCGCAGCCGGTTTCGCTTCTTGAATCAAGCGGTTCAGCTCTCGCAGAGCTTGCCCAAGACCTCCGACTTCGTCGATCAGGCCATGCTTGACGGCATCTTCTCCGATAACGGTCGTGCCGATGTCGCGAGTCAATTCGCCTGTCTTGAACATCAGCTGCTTGAACGTCTCCTCCTTCACCTTGGAATGGGAAGTGACGAAGCGGACGACCCGCTCCTGCATTTTTTCCAAATACTCGAACGTTTGCGGAACGCCGATGACGAGCCCGTTCATCCGGATGGGATGAATCGTCATCGTAGCCGTCTCCGCGATGAAGCTGCGGTTGCCGGCGACCGCGATCGGAACGCCGATGGAATGCCCGCCGCCAAGCACGAGCGTAACCGACGGCTTGCTGAGGGAACTGATCATTTCCGCGATGGCCAGTCCCGCTTCGACGTCGCCGCCGACGGTATTGAGGACGATGAGGATTCCCTCGATTTTGTTGCTTTGCTCAGCGGCCACGAGCTGAGGAATCAGATGCTCGTATTTCGTCGTTTTGTTCTGGGGGGGCAGAACCATATGCCCCTCGACCTGGCCGATGATCGTCATGCAGAATATGTTGGATGGATCGGCGGCAGGAACAGACATCTGCCCCAGCTGCTGGATCGCCTCCAGCTTGGCTTTGTCCGCCGCGCTCGGCTCCGCCTGCTCCGAGGCGACCGCTTCCTGATACTCGTTCAACTTAACCCCTCCTGATTGCCGGAATAGCTGCCATCGTAGTATGGGGTGCAGCCCTTTATCCCATTCAACTTAAGGGAAATACGGATATTCAGCCGACTTCAAGCGGGACTAAGAAGAGGACTCGGGAAGGATTACGGAAAGGGGGTGCGGAGAGATTGCAGTTAGAGTTGCGGAAAAACAGACAGCACTGTGGACAAAAGAAAAAACCTGCCTCCGTTATCGGAGGCAGGTTCATGAGTTGGATCAGACTTCCATGATGATCGGAAGGATCATCGGACGACGGCGCGTCTGCTCGTAGAGGAAACGACCAAGAGCATCCTTGACGTTCGTCTTGAGCGAGGCCCATTCGTTGACCTTGTCGTTCATCAGCTTGTTGAGGGTCGTCGTTACGATCCGGTTCGCCTCGTCCAGCAATCCTTCGGATTCACGGACGTAGACGAAACCGCGGGAAATGATGTCCGGGCCAGCCTTGATCGTGCCGTCCTGCTTGCTCAGCGTGACGACGACAACGAGTATGCCGTCTTGGGACAGCAGCTTGCGGTCGCGCAGAACGATGTTGCCTACGTCGCCCACTCCCAGGCCGTCGATGAGCACGTTGCCGGACGGAACTTTGGAGCCCTTGCGGCCTTCGCCGTTCTGGAACTCGATCGTGTCGCCGATATCGATCAGGAAGATGTTGTCCGGTTC
Source organism: Paenibacillus sp. D51F (assembly GCF_053345695.1). Classification (NCBI taxonomy): domain Bacteria; kingdom Bacillati; phylum Bacillota; class Bacilli; order Caryophanales; family Paenibacillaceae; genus Paenibacillus; species Paenibacillus sp. D51F. Next base: position 49,904 of record NZ_JBKFAO010000001.1, read on the forward strand.
GACGCCGACAGCTTCGCCAAGCTTGGCGTGCTGGCGCAGCATCCGGTACTCGCCGTGGATCGGAATGAAGTACTTCGGCTTGATCAGGTTGAGCATCAGCTTCAGCTCTTCCTGGCTGCCGTGGCCGGATACGTGGACGCCGGATACCGAGCCCGGTCCATAGATGACGTTGGCGCCCAGACGGAACAGCTCGTCCACCGTGCGGCCTACATCCTTCTCGTTGCCCGGAATCGGAGTAGCCGCGATGATGACCGTGTCGCCCGGCAAGATGTCGATCTTGCGATGCGTCGAGCGCGCCATACGGGTCAGAGCCGACATCGGCTCGCCTTGGCTGCCTGTGCAGAGGACGACAACGCGGTCTGCAGCCATCTTGTTCACTTCTTCGGGCTCGATGATCATGCCTTCAGGCACGATCAGGTACCCGAGCTCAACGGCAATCGTGACGACATTGACCATGCTGCGGCCGACGATGGCGACCTTGCGCTTCGTAGCCATCGCGGCGTTGAACACCTGCTGGATCCGGTGCACGTTGGATGCGAAGGTAGCGACGACGACGCGCTGTTGGGACTTGCGGAAAATTTCCGTCAGCTCCACGCCGACGTTGCTCTCCGAAGGCGTCATGCCCGGACGCTCAGCGTTCGTGCTGTCCGACAGCAGGGCAAGCACGCCGCGCTTGCCGATCTCGGCAATGCGCTGCAGGTCGGCGAACTGGTCGTTGACCGGCGTGAAGTCGAACTTGAAGTCGCCCGTATGGACGACAGTGCCTTCCGGCGTCTCGAGGCATACGCCGACCGAATCCGGAATGCTGTGGTTCGTCTTGAAGAACGTCGTGCGGATCTCGCCGAGCTCTAGCTCCGAGTCGGCATTGATGAGGATCCGCTTCGTCTCTCCGAGCAGGCCCGCTTCCTTCAGCTTGCTCTCGATCAGGCCGAGCGTCAGCTTCGTTCCATATACCGGAACGTTCAGATGGCGGAGCACGTACGGAAGGCCGCCGATGTGGTCTTCGTGTCCGTGGGTGATGACGATGCCGCGGACTTTGTCGCGGTTATCGGTCAGATACGTGATGTCCGGGATGACGATGTCGATTCCGAGCATGTCCTCTTCCGGGAACTTGAGGCCTGAGTCAACGACTACGATGTCATTGCCGTATTGGATGACATACATATTCTTGCCGATCTCGCCGACGCCGCCGAGGGCGAAGATGAGCAGCTTGTCCTGGGTATTCTTTTTTGACAAGGGATTTCTTACCTCCTATGTGATGTGAAGATAGAATGAGATCTATGGTTAAGAAAAAACTCTTCCATGAGATGCACGGACTCCACCCGCAATGCCGCCACGCGGCCGGGCTTGACTCGATATTCACTTTGCCGCACCATTCACTTAGGAATATTATACATGATGCAAAAGATGGAACACAAGCCGATTGGAAATTCCAGCCGCAATAATTGTCTATGCCGCAAAATCTTCGTCCAGAGCTGAGAGCGCAAGCTCACATGAGAAGGGAGACATGGATGCGCCCGATCAATCGGACAAAAAAAACCGATGCGCATCTACGCGCATCGGTTGCAGAGAATGTTCTTCTAAAGGCCGAGCAGCTGGACCAAGGCGGAAGTTTCGGCTTCGTCCGCTTCAACTAGCGGCAGCCGGACGCCGCCGACAGGCAGTCCCTTCAGCTCCAGCGCCTTCTTCACGAGAACGGGATTCGGGGCCTTGAACAATCCGTTGAAAACGGGAAGCAGCTTCCGGTGCGACGCGGCAGCTTCGGCCGTCCGGCCGGCCAAATAAGCTTCGATCATCGCCTTCATCTCGGATCCGACGATATGGCTGGCCACGCTGACGACTCCGTAGGCGCCGACCGCCATCGCCGGCAGCGTAGCGCTGTCATCGCCCGTATAGACACGGAATTCGGCAGGAGCTCCGGATATGATCTCCGATACATGATCCAGCGAATGGCATTCCTTGGTCGCGACGATATTGGCCGCATCGCGAGCGAGCCTGACCGTCGTCCGCGCATCCATGCTCGCCACGGTCCGACCCGGCACATTGTACAGCATGACCGGAAGCGAGGTCGCTTCGGCGATCGTCATGAAGTGGCGGTACATGCCCTCCTGGCTTGGCCGGTTGTAATAAGGAACGACCAGCAGAATGCCGTCCACTCCCGCTTGCTCGGCCAGCTTGGTCATGTGGACGGAATGGGCCGTATCATTGCTGCCGGTGCCGGCTATGATGCGGGCGCGGCCGGCCGCATGCTTGACGGCGAAGCGGAACAGCTCCAGCTTTTCCGCTTCGGCAAGCGTCGGAGACTCGCCCGTCGTGCCGCTGACGACGACGGAATCGCTTCCCTGCGCTTCGATAAGATGGTCGATGAGCAGCCCCGTCGTCTTCCAGTCGATGCTGCCGTCATTGTCGAACGGAGTTACCATTGCCGTAATCAATCTGCCATAATCCATCTCTGTTCCTCCCCTGTTCCAGCGGACAACCATGACGGCCAGACCCGCTGCATCTGTCTCGCTCTCATAAGCGGCCGGCAGGCGGATGCCGCCTGCCCGCATAATTCCATCCTATAAATGAAGCTCGAACTTCGCATGCAGGGCGCGCAAGGCGTTGCCCATATGCTCCTCCCGGACGAGCACCCAGATCGTCGTATTGGAATCCGCCGACTGGAGAATCGGTATGCCTTGCTCCGTCAGCGCCTCGACGATGCGCGCCATGACGCCGGGAACGCCGTTCATTCCGCCGCCGATGACGGATACTTTGGCGCAGCCGTTCACCGTCTCCGGCTCGAATCCGAGCTCTTGCAGAACTTGAACCGCCTTATCCGCGTCACGGTCGAATACCGTATAGAGAGCTCCCGCAGGCGTCACGTTGATGAAGTCGACGCTGATCCCGCTGCGGGCCATCGATTGGAACACCTGGAGCTGCATATCCGCTATGCCTTCAACCGTCCGGACGGATATCTGCGTGACGCCCTGGACATGCGCGATTCCCGTCACATGGCGGTCGCGCAGCGGCGATGCGACGCTCAGAGCAGTCGGCATATCCGTCACGAGCGTCCCCTCGTCATCCGAAAATGTAGAGCGGACACGGAGCGGTATTCTTGCCTGCTGGGCTATCTCGACCGCCCGGGGATGAATGACCTTGGCCCCTTGACGCGCCATATTGCATATCTCTGCATAGCCGACTACGGTAAGCGGCTTGGCGTCTTTTACAATTCTTGGATCCGCTGTAAGAATCCCGTTCACGTCGGTATAGATATCGACGATCTCGGCATTCAGCGCCGCCCCTAGCGCCGTAGCGGACGTATCGCTGCCTCCGCGGCCAAGCGTCGTCAGGTCACCCTGTCCGTTCTGTCCCTGGAAGCCTGTCACAATGACCACTTCTCCCCGGTCCAGATGACCGATAATGCGGTCGGTGCGGATCTCCTCGATGCGGGCTTCGCCGAACTGGCTGCCTGTCACCACTCCGGCTTGGCCCCCAGTCAAGGCGACGCAGGGAATTTCCCTGGATGCCAGAGCCGTGCTCAGAACGACTGCCGAGATGATTTCTCCGCAGCCCATGAGCAGATCGCGTTCGCGCGCCGGAATTTCTCCACCCTCTTCACTGGCAATAGACAGCAGCGTATCCGTCGCATACGGATCCCCGCTGCGCCCCATTGCCGATACGACTACGACAAGACGATGGCCTTCGCCCAGCTCGCGCTGGATATGACGGACGACCAGCTCCCTGGTCTGCTTGGTCGCCACCGAAGTACCGCCGAATTTTAAAACCCGTACCCCCATGGATGACATCCCTTCGCTGAAGCGGCTTCTTCATTGAGGCCGCTCCTCTCCCTGATAGCATGCAGCTGAAAGCCTTTATGGCTGAATCATAGAAAAGCCGCCAGCGGCAGCATGCTGCCGGCTGGCGTTCTCTTGTTCCGCGCCGCAGAGCGGCTGGAGGATTCCCGGACAGCTGTATTGAAAGCCGGTTCTCCGTAGCTGTCTTTGTTGAAACCGGCTCCTGTGTGGAGGAGCCGGCATGATGATGATTATTAACAACCTTATGCATTCGCCGCAGCCGCGATGTCTCAATCGGCCGGCAGAGGCGCCATGCCTATCTTCTCTCGATCAGGACGGGCTGCATCTGCTTGCCTTGCAAGGCATGCTCGCATGCCTCCATGGCAAGGTCCATCTGGGCGACGAGCGAATTCGGCTTGTTCACCGGATCATCCTGGCCGAACGGCACGAAGTAGATGCTCTTCGACGCCATCAGCTTCGCGATGTTCGCCATGTTCAGCCCAAGTCCGTCATTGGTCGAGATCCCGATGACGACCGGCCTGCCGTTGCGCATCTGCGCCTTGGCCGCCATCAGCACGGCGCTGTCGGTCAGAGCGTTCGCAAGCTTGCTCGTCGTATTGCCCGTGCATGGCGCGATCAGCAGCACGTCGATCAGCTTGGAAGGCCCGAGCGGCTCGGCCTGGACGATCGTCGAGATGATCTCTTTGCCGGTAATCTCATACAGCTTGGTCTTCCAATCCTGGGCTGTACCGAAGCGGGTATCCGTCGTCATCAGGCTCTGCGTGACGATCGGCACGACGTTGGCGCCGGCATCGACGAAGCGTTGAATCTGAGGCATGACCTCCGCGAACGTGCAGTGAGAGCCCGACAGGGCGTAACCGACCGTAAGTCCGTTCCAGTTCATCATTCATTCCCCCGCGCGCTGATGTCTTCCATAATCAGCTGAGTGACACAATCAGCTATGATTCGGCCGGCAGTCACAGGGGCAACGATTCCCGGCAATCCGGGAGCCAGAATCGCCTTCAGTCCGCGCTTCTCCGCAAAGCGGAAATCCGTACCGCCAGGCTTGGAAGCCAGGTCGATAATGACGGCGCGGGAGGGCATTCTAGCAATCGTTTGCGCTGTGACTATCATAGTTGGAATTGTGTTAAAAAGCAAGTCGATATTGGCTGCGTAATCGAGCAAATCCCTTGTGTAGAAAGGCTTTGCGCCCATTTCCTGCGCTCTTGCGAAATGCTCGGGACGATGCACTCCGGCAAGCACCCGGGCACCCAGGCCCTGAAGGGTACGGATAAGCGTAAGTCCCGTCCGCCCGAGGCCGAGCACCATGCACGAGGAGCCATGGATGGTGATGTCCGTATTCTCAATAGCCATTTTGACGGCGCCTTCCGCCGTCGGAATCGAATTCGATATCGCCACGTCGTCCCGCTCGAACAGCTCTACAAGCTCGATTCCGCGGCTGGCGCACAACGACTTCAAATAAGGCCTCGCCATGCCGGCATAGACCTTGCAATGGTTGGGGACACGCGCAAGCTGCGCACCCGTCAGGCGCAGTTCGGAATTGCTGAAAGCTGCGGGTATAATGCCGTTGTCGTCCGTCCCTACCGCAGGCAGAAGAATGGCGTCTGCCTTGTCGAACAGCTCGTCGCGGAGCTCATTGTCCACGGTTCCGTCCGGAAGGGTGCGGAGTCCGTCAAATCCGGACACCGTAACGGCTGCATCCAGTTCCGACAGCCTACGGATGACCTCTAGTTGCCTTGCGTCGCCGCCGATCAGCAGCACCTGAACGCCGGTCAGCATGCTGGCGTCACTTCCTCTCACCTTGATCGCCCTTAAGCGGCACATGGCCGGCTGCACCGGCCCATGCCGCTGCACTCACTCAAGCTTGGGAAAGGCTCCCCCGCCTCCGCCGCAGTCGCTCTCGTGCGTCTAGATCATGGTATGCCGCGGCCCATACGAGGGTTACTGCGGAATCGGGCTTTCCTTCCCGGTGCCCGGCCGCCATGCCGAGCGGACGTATGCGCAAGGACGCCTAGTCGGATTGCCCGTGAAAATGAAGTCCGACTCACACAAAAGGCTGTCCGGCTCCACCTCCATGGGTGGCGCCGGACAGCCTTGTAGTCATGAGAAATCTAGGACAACGGCTTCATACACCCGTATGTCCAAATCCCCCGGCCCCGCGAACCGTCTCGCTCAGCTCTTCGACCTCGGAGACGGATATGGCCGGAACGCTCTGGAATACCATCTGGGCGATCCGTTCTCCCCTGTTGATCGTGAATGGCTGCTGGCCCAGGTTGACCAGAAGCACCTTCACCTCTCCGCGGTAGTCGGCATCGATCGTTCCCGGGGAATTCAGGCAAGTAATGCCATGCTTGTACGCAAGCCCGCTGCGAGGACGGATCTGTGCTTCAAGCGATTCCGGCATCGCCATGGCGAAGCCGGTCGGAATAAGCGCGCGCTCTCCAGGCTGAAGCACGAAGGGATCCGCTACCGAGGCATGCAGGTCGAAGCCTGCCGCCGCTTCCGACATCCGCAGCGGCAGAGGCACATCCTCGTTGCCGGGAAGACGCTTAAACTGTACCGGATACAAATTGGTCCCTCCTCAGCTTGGCGGCGGGCCCTTCTTCGGAGCCGACCATCGCCACGGCGAACGGAACCTGCAGCATCGAGTCCGTTACGGCGCGGATGTCTTCCATTTTGACCGCTTCGATCCGCTCGATCATCTCGTCGAGCGTGTAGTGGCGGCCGAGCATCAGCTCGTTTTTGCCATTGCGGTTCATCCGGCTGCTCGTGCTTTCAAGGCTGAGGATCAGACTGCCCTTCAGCTGCTCCTTGCCCCTTGTCAGCTCCGCGTCGGTGAGTCCCTTGGCCGAGACGTCACCGAGCAGCTCCATCGTCAGGTCAAGCACATCCGCCGTCTGGCGCGGAGCCGTTCCGGCGTAGACGGTGAACAGTCCCGAATCGGCATAGGAGGTATGGTAGGAATAGACCGAATAGGCAAGTCCCCGCTTCTCGCGGATTTCCTGGAACAGCCGGGAGCTCATGCCGCCACCGAGAGCGTTGTTGAGCAGGATCATCGCGTACAGGTTGTCGTCGGAAATGGAGCAGCCCGGGAACGTGAGGCAGATATGGTTCTGCTCCGTTTTTTTCGGGTGGAACAAGTACTCTCCCTTGAACTCGGGAGCATCCAGGCTCCGTCCAAGCCCGCTGTCGGAGAAGCCGCCGAATTTGGCTTCCAGAAGCTCCAGCAGCCCCTTCTCCTCGATGTTGCCCGCGACGCTGATGACCGTGTTCTCCAGCGTATACTGCTCCTTCATATAACCGCGCAGGTCAGCCGGCCCCATGGAAGTCAGCCGCTCCTCGGAACCCAAGATCGAATAAGCGAGCGGATGGTCGCCGTAGGAAGCCCGGGAAGCCTCATCGTGGACCTTGTCGTCCGGCGTGTCCTCGTACATGGCGATCTCTTCAAAAATGACGTTCTTTTCCTTCGCCAATTCTTCCTCGTCGAATCTGGAGTTGAAGAACATATCCGAGAGAGCATCGACCGCAAGCGGCAGATGCTGGTCGAGCACCTTGGCGAAATAGCAAGTATATTCCTTCGCCGTGAAGGCATTCACATTGCCCCCGATGCCGTCGAACAGGTCGGCGATATCCTTGGCGCTGCGTGTATCCGTGCCTTTGAAGAGCATATGCTCGATGAAATGGGAGATACCGTTGTTGGACGGCGTTTCGCTGCGGGATCCCGTCTTGACCCAAATGCCGAACGATACGGAACGGCAGGTGGGAATCGGTTCCGCGACAACGCGCAGACCGTTGCTGAGTCTATATATATTCACCGGATCTCCTCCTTGAGTTTGATTATCATCATAACAAAATTAAGGTTTGGCCTCAACCGGAGCCTCGATCCGCTCCTCCGAGATCGTCTCGCTGACGGGCACAAGCAGCAGTCCTTTGCGTTTTGCCGCCTTGATCATGCCTTCGAGCGCATCTCTCGAGCTTGCGGTCGGATGCATCAGAATGAGCGATCCCGGCCCGATGCCGCGTGCGATCTTGTCGACGACCGAGTCCGGCGAAGGCTTGCGCCAGTCCACCGTATCCAGCGTCCACATGACGGTCCTCAGTCCTTGCGCGCGCGCGGCTTTGACCGTCGAGGCGTTGTAGCTTCCCGATGGCGGGGCGAACAGCCGGTTGCTTGCGCCCAGCGTTTCCTTGAGCAGCTGCTCGGTGCGCGTGATCTGCGACGTCTGCTGTTCCATTCCGAGCTTGCTCATATCGGGATGAGAGTAGGCATGATTGGAAATCTCATGGCCGGCCGCCTGGATTTTACGCGCTTCTTCCGGGTATTTCTTCAGCCAGGAGCCATCCAGGAAGAAGGTCGCCTTCACTCCGTACCGGTCGAGAGTCGCCAGCATCGGCTCCAAATATTCATTGCCCCACGCGACATTGATCATGAACGAGGCCGTCGGCTTCGAGGGATTGCCCCGATAGACCGGCTCCAGCGGAAAATCCTCCACGCTCACCTTCGGCTTGACCGCCTTGTACACATATTGAACAGGATCATCGGGACGAAGCTGCGCTTGCCGGTAGGTAGCCTCGATATCGACTTCGCGTCCGTCATAGCCCGGTATCGCCCGGAACCAACGGTCGACCTTCGCATCCACCGGCGGAATGTAACGCTTTTCCGCCTCCTGCTTGATTTCCGTCCGCAGCGCCTCTTCGTTGTCTGTCAGCAGCATGGCGGACCGGATTTCCCCGCTTTTGATAGCCTCAACGTACCCTCCGGCGCCGCCATAACTGACTGCAAGCAGGACGACGGCTGCGCCGAAGGCGGCGGACAAGCCCCATTGCCGCAGTTTCATCGCTACATCCCTCCACTCTTCTCCATGATTCCTATGAATAAGAGGGACAATTTATGCGGCTTGGACTCTGCGGGACCGGGGATGTTCCTTATAGCGAAAGAGCGCCTGGCTATGGCCGCGCAGGCAAATAAAAAAGAACCAGAGAATGTCTCTGGCTCTGAATTTTTGACGGGCTGGAATGGCGACCGGAATCAGGCTTGGGAAGGAGCTTCGGCGGTCAGCACCGCTTTGCGGGACAGATTGATGCGTCCCTGCTGGTCGATCTCCGTGACTTTGACGGTGATGACGTCGCCGATGTTGACGGCGTCTTCCGTCTTGGCTACCCTCTCCGTCGACAGCTGGGAAATGTGGACCAATCCGTCCTTGTTCGGGAGGATTTCCACGAACGCCCCGAATTTCTCGACGCGCTTGACCGTGCCGGTGTAGATCTCGCCGACGACGACTTCCTTGACGATGCCTTCGATGATGGCGCGGGCGCGCTTGTTCATCTCTTCGTTGGAAGAAGCGATGTAGACCATGCCGTCCTGCTCGATATCGATTTTGACTCCCGTCTCCTCGATGATCTTGTTGATGATCTTGCCGCCTGCGCCGATGACATCGCGGATCTTGTCCGGATTGATGCGCAGCGTCATGATCTTAGGCGCATATGCCGACAGGCTCGCACGCGGCTTGCTCATGGTGGCGTTCATCTTGTCCAGGATATGCAGGCGGCCTACGCGGGCTTGCTCCAGCGCTTGGGTCAGAATCGCGCGGTCGATGCCGTCGATCTTGATGTCCATCTGGATGGCCGTTACGCCTTCAGCGGTGCCGGCGACCTTGAAGTCCATGTCCCCGAGATGATCTTCCATGCCTTGAATGTCCGTCAGGATGGAGAAATGCTCTCCGTCCTTGATCAGCCCCATCGCCACGCCGGCTACCGGCGCCTTGATCGGTACGCCTGCGTCCATCATCGCCAGGGAGCTGGCGCAGATGCTCGCTTGCGAAGTGGAGCCGTTGGATTCCAGCACCTCGGATACGAGACGGATCGTGTACGGGAAGTCGGCTTCCGAAGGAAGAACCTTGGAAAGGGCGCGCTCGCCGAGGGCTCCGTGCCCGATCTCGCGGCGGCCAGGCGCGCGCAGAGGGCGTGCTTCGCCGACGCTGAACGGAGGGAAATTGTAATGATGCATGAAGCGCTTGGTCGTCTCCGGGCTGATGCCGTCCAGAATCTGGACATCGCCGAGCGCTCCCAGGGTGCAAACGCTGAGCGCCTGCGTCTGGCCGCGCGTGAACAGGCCTGTGCCGTGCGTGCGAGGCAGCACCGATACGTCGCAGTCGATCGGACGGATCTCGTCCAGTCCGCGTCCGTCCGGACGAACCTTGTCATGCGTAATGAGGCGGCGCACTTCTTCCTTGACGATGTCGTAGAGCGTTTCCTTCACGTCGCCCATGAGCTCCGGAGTTTCCGCATAGACTTCCTGGAAGTGGGCGACCGCTTCGCTGTTCGCAAGATCGATCGCTTCCTGGCGGGCATGCTTTTCCTCGATGCGGATCGCTTCGACCAGACGTGCCGAAGCGAATGCCCGGACAGCGTCATTGACTTCGGAATCGACGGCATGGAGAACAACCTCCATCTTTTCCTTGCCGCATTGAGCCGTCAGCTCTTCAATCGTAGCCACGATGTTCTTGATCTCGTCATGGCCGAACATGATCGCTTCGAGCATGACTTCCTCGGACAGCTCGTTGGCTTCTGCTTCCACCATCATGATGGCGTCTTTCGTGCCGGAAACAACGAGTTTGAGATCGCTGGCTTCTTCCTGCTCCACCGTCGGGTTGATGATGAACTTGCCGTCCACCCGGCCTACGATGACGCCTCCGATCGGTCCGTTGAACGGAACGTCGGAAATGCTCAGCGCAGCGCCTGTGCCGATCATTGCGGCTATCTCAGGCGGGCAATCCTGGTCCACGCTCATGACGAGGTTCAGCACCTGAACATCGTTGCGGAACCCTTCCGGGAATAGCGGACGGATCGGACGGTCGGTCAGGCGGCTCGAAAGGATAGCCTTCTCGCTCGGGCGTCCTTCGCGCTTGATGAAGCCTCCGGGAATCTTGCCCACGGCATAGAGGCGCTCCTCATAGTTGACCGTAAGCGGGAAGAAGTCCAGATCCTTCGGACCCGAAGAAGCGGTAACGGTACAGAGGACGACGGTATCGCCATATCGTACCGTAACGGCAGCATTGGCCTGCTTGGCCAGGCGGCCGCTTTCGAGGGTCAGCTGGCGACCCCCCAGTGTCATTTGAACCTGGTGCATGATATCCCTCCTAATCTAGAAAAATATTCGGCGCAGCCTCGGGTTATCCTGCCCGGCGCGGACGCCCGACCTTCTCCTGAAGCCTTGTCCGGATATGTAAAAATTGACTTGTCGAATTGATTATAAAAAGCAACCGGGCTGCAGCCCTTCCGGGAATCCCGGACAGCTGGACAACCAGGTTGCTTCTTCAACAGCTTCTTAGCGGCGAAGGCCGAGCTTCTCGATCAGAGCGCTGTAACGTCTAACATCCTTGTTTTTCAGGTATGCCAGCAGCTTGCGGCGCTGACCGACCATTTTCAGAAGGCCGCGGCGCGAGTGATGATCTTTCTTGTGCGTCCGCAGGTGATCCGTAAGGTTCACGATGTTCTGAGTAAGGATTGCGACCTGAACTTCAGGAGAGCCAGTGTCGCTTGCATGCGTCTTGTGCTCTTCGATGAGCTCTTGCTTGCGTTCTTGCGTAAGTGCCATCCTAGTTCACCTCCAATTACGTAATAGGTTGCTTGAGTAGCCGCCGTCAGCCTCGCCGCCGCCGGTGAGAGCGGACAGGCCAAGCCAAGGCCGGGATGACCGGAGCAACTCCGGACAACATTAGACAGTATAGCATCTACGGGAAACAAAGTAAACGCCTGCCGCTATGAAGCTTCTTCCGCAGCGCCGCTCAGTCCTGCAGCAATTCCCTGGCGCGAGCCTTGTCGCGGCCAAGCTGGGAGACGAGCTCGTCGATTCCGGAGAACTTCTGTTCCGTGCGCAGGAAATGAACGAAATCGATCTCCAGCCTGTATCCGTACAGATCCCCCTCGAAATCAAGCAGATGGGCTTCAAGAACGGGAACGATCTTGTCCTTGTTGAACGTCGGCTTCATCCCATGGTTCAGCACCGCATCATGGACAGAAGGCTCTCCTCCCACGGGTGAAGGAATCCTGACCTTGACCGCATAGACGCCAAGCCGGGGCAGGACGTAAGGACGGTCCGGACTCAGGTTGGCCGTGGGGAAGCCGAGCAGCCTCCCCCGAGCGTCGCCGTGAACGACGATGCCGCTGACCCGGTAAGGCCTGCCCAGCAGTTCGGCCGCGAGCTCGACGCGGCCTTCCTCCAACGCTTCCCGCACATAGGTGCTGCTGACCTTGAGACCGTCCCTCTGGGCGGCTGGAACGATGTCGACCGTGAAGCTTCCGCTTCCAAGCTCAGCCAGCATCTGCGGGGTTCCCGCTCCGCGGCTTCCGAACGTGAAGTCGAAGCCGACGACGGCATGGCTGACGCCGAGCGGGACCAGCACCTCCCTAGCGAACATTTCCGGGCTGATGGCCGCAAAAGCAGGGTCGAATTGCATGATGAAGACGGCATCCGCCCCTGCTTCCCGGAACAGCTCCAGCTTCGCGTCGAGCGGTGTGAGGCATTCGGCGAAACCGCTGCCGATGCCGAGCACTTCGCGGGGATGCGGGTGGAACGTCATCACCGCGGCGCGGGTTCCCGATTGGCGGGCCTCTGCGACGGCACGGTCGATCACATGGCGGTGCCCGAGATGGACGCCGTCAAAATGCCCGATAGCCAGACAGCACGGCGCCGGGGAAAACGCCGGTTCATTGCTGCCGTTGATCGGGTAGCTCAGTTCGTAAATCTCCACTTCCATTCACCCGCATTCCTTTTATTCTGGATGCCTGCAGCCCCGGTTCCAGACTAATCCCGGCGCTGCGGCCCGCATGGCGATCCGCTATTCCGAATCGGGCCGGGCGAACACCTTCACCGGCTTCACCATGCTTCCGTCTTCCGTAATTTCAAACAGGCCGGCAAAAGAGCCGTCCTGGCCATAAAGCCGGAATTGGCTTCCTTCCGCAGGACGTTCGTCCAGCCACTCGACCGGAATCCGGCGTCCTTGCAAAGCTTGGCGCATAGCGGGCGGCGCGGCGCTGGAGCGCGGCATGTGGGCAAGCGCCGCTTCCGCGGGAAGCAGGCGCTGCTCCAGCGTCCCCTGCTCCATCAACAGCTGGGCTTGTTCAAGGGTCAGGCAATCCTCTTCCGAAAAGCCCGCCGACAGCGTGCGCTTGAGCTCCGCCATGGCGGCGGGCACCCCGAGCTTGCTTCCGATATCCTCGCACAGCGTCCGAATGTACGTCCCCTTGGAACAGACGACCCGGAACCGCACAAGCGGATGCGGCCTGTCCAGATCCATCGACAGCACATCCAGAGAATGGATCGTCGCTTGACGGGGCTTGCGCTCCGCTGTCTTGCCTTCCCGCGCCAATTCATAGAGCCGCTTGCCGTCGACCTTCACGGCCGAATACATCGGCGGCAGCTGCATGATTTCGCCCAGGAAGGACATAAGGGCTTGCCTTATATCTTGCTCGCTCAATGCGACTGAATCCACTTGCTCCAGAATCTCGCCGGTCAAGTCAAGCGTATCCGTAGAAATACCAAGCTGCAGGACAGCCTCGTATGCCTTGGGCAGCTCCTGCATGTATTCAACCACGCGTGTCGCCTGGCCGACGCATAAAGGAAGCACGCCGGTCACCATAGGATCCAGCGTGCCTGCGTGGCCGATGCGTTTGGTCCGGAGCAGCCTGCGGCATTTGGCCACCACGTCGTGGGACGTCCAGCCTGCAGGCTTCCAGATTGCCAAAATTCCATCCATCAGTCTTTCAGTTCCTCCCTTATAACGGCTATCAGGGAGCTCATCGCTTCCTCTATCGGGCCGTCAAGGCGGCAGCCGGCCGCCCGGATATGGCCGCCTCCGCCGAAGCGGGAAGCGATCGCCGCCACATCAAGCGTGCCCCCGGAGCGCAGGCTTGCCTTGACGCCGCCGTCACGCAAGCCTTTGAACAGGATGCCTGCCTCCACGCCTTCGACATTGCGGGCATAATTGACAAGACCTTCCAGATCCTCTGGAGCTGCCCCTGTCTCCTGCATGTCTTCGGGCGTGATATGCATCGTGCAGACGCGGTCCCCAAAATGGAATTCCATCCGGTTCAGCCCGAGTCGAAGCAGCCTCAGCTGAGGCAGCGACATGCGCTCAAGAAGCCGATCGGCGATGGCATGACCGCCCGCTCCGGCTTCAAGCAGCTCCGATGCTGCCTGCATGACCCGAGTATCTGTATTGGAATAACGGAAGCCTCCCGTATCCGTGAGCAATCCGGTGTAGAGCATTTCCGCCGCCGGCTGCTCCAGAGGCATGCAAGCGGTCCGGATGAGCCCGTACAGAATCTGCGCCGTAGCCGCGGCGTCGGAAACGACGAGATTGACGGCTCCGTATCCATTATTAGTAGGATGATGATCGATGTTGAGCAGCTCGTACCCGTCTTCGAACCATTCCGCGATCCGTCCGATCCGTTTGAAATCGGCGCAGTCGACAGCGATGATCCGCTTGAACTTCCGTCCTTGATTTTCTCCGTAACGGAGAATTCCTTCCGAGCCTGCCATGAAGCGCAACCTGTCAGGGACAAGGTCTTCATTGGCCAAGACAGCCTTCTTGCCCAGCTTGCCCAGCAGCCAAGCCGCAGCAAGCGTGGAACTCACCGCATCCCCGTCAGGCTGAACATGGGAGACAACCAAGTAGTCGTCTCCCTCGTTCATGAACTGCAGAGCAGCTTCGTATAGATTATCCTGCCCCGCCCCGGTCATTGGCCTCCGTTGTCACGGTTGATGTCCGTGAGCAGGGATTCAATGCGGCTGCCGTACTCGATGCTGCTATCGAATTTGAAGAGCAGCTCCGGCGTATGGCGCAGACGGATTCGCTTGCCGAGCTCCGAACGGATGAATCCGGTGCCGCGCGCGAGCGCCTTCAATGTTTCTTCCTTTTGCTCGTCGCTTCCGAGCACGCTCAGGTACACTCTCGCCTGGGACATGTCGTTCGTGACTTCAACGCCGGTCACCGTGATGAAACCGATGCGGGGATCCTTGAGCTCAGCCTGGATGATCTGGCTGAGCTCCTTCTTGATCTGTTCCCCCACCCGGCCTACGCGGATCTTAGCCATGGTGAATCACCTCTTTAACGTTCTACCTTTTCCTGCACGAAGGCTTCGATAACGTCGCCCTCTTGAAGATCATTGAAGCGCTCGACTGTAATGCCGCATTCGTAGCCTTGAGCGACATCCTTCACATCATCCTTGAAGCGCTTGAGCGTGTCGATTTTGCCTTGGTATACGACGATGCCGCTGCGGACGATGCGGGCTTCCGCCGAACGGGAAATCTTGCCGTCGATGACCATGCAGCCTGCGATCGTGCCGACCTTGCTCACTTTGAACAGGTTGCGCACTTCGGCGTGGCCGATGACGACTTCCTTGAAGATCGGATCCAGCATGCCCTTCATGGCCTGCTCGATTTCTTCAATGACGTTGTAGATGATGTTGTGCAGACGGACGTCGACCTTCTCCTGCTCGGCCGCCACGGCGGCCTGAGTCTCAGGACGGACGTTGAAGCCGATGACGATGGCGTTGGAGGCCGATGCCAGCGTGATGTCGGATTCCGTAATCGCTCCGACGCCGTTGTGGATGCTCTTCACGCGGACGCCTTCCACTTCGATCTTCTCGAGCGAGCCGCGGAGGGCTTCCAGGGAACCTTGAACGTCGGCTTTGATGATGACGTTGAGGTCCTTGATCTCGCCTTCCGAGATGTGCTTGTAAAGATCTTCCAGCGTAACGCGGGAATTCGCTCCCATCTCCGACTGGCGCTGCTTGATCGAACGGCGTTCCGCGATGTCGCGGGCTTTGCGCTCGTCCTCGAACACCATGAACGGATCGCCGGCTTGCGGAACTTCCGTCAGGCCCGTGATCTCGACCGGAGTCGAAGGATCGGCTTCCTTGAGGCGGCGTCCCTTGTCGTTGATCATGGCGCGCACGCGTCCGAACGTATTGCCGGCTACGAATGCATCGCCGATCTTCAGCGTGCCGTGCTGCACGAGCACGCGGGCTACAGGGCCTTTGCCTTTGTCGAGCTCGGCCTCAAGCACGGTGCCGCGGGCGCGTTTGTTCGGGTTGGCCTTGTAGTCGTTGACCTCGGCCACGAGCAGGATCATTTCCAGCAGCTCTTCGAGATTGATGCGCTGCTTGGCTGAAATGTTGACGAAGATCGTGTCTCCGCCCCACTCTTCCGGAACGAGCTCGTATTTGGTCAGTTCCTGCTTGATCGTATCCGGATTGGCATCCGGCTTGTCGATCTTGTTGACCGCCACGATGATCGGCACCTTCGCCGCTTTGGCGTGGTTGATCGCTTCGACCGTCTGCGGCATGACGCCGTCATCGGCTGCCACGACGATGATCGTGATGTCCGTCACTTCGGCTCCGCGGGCGCGCATCATCGTGAACGCGGCGTGGCCCGGAGTATCGAGGAACGTAATTTTCTTATTGTTGATTTCGACCTGGTAAGCGCCGATATGCTGCGTGATGCCGCCTGCTTCGCCGCCGGTCACGTTCGTGGAGCGGATCGCGTCCAGAAGAGTCGTTTTGCCGTGGTCGACGTGGCCCATGATGGTCACGACCGGCGCGCGGGCGATGAGAGTCTCTTCCTCGTCCTTCTCTTCGACCGTCTCGAAATCGTCTTCCTCAACCGGAATCTTGATTTCGACTTCCTCGACTTTGAACTCGGATGCGACGAGCTGGATCGTCTCGATATCCAGTTCCTGATTGATCGTAGCCATGACGCCGAGGAAAATGAGCTTCTTGATGACTTCGGAAGCATCCTTGTGGAGCAGCTTGGCGAGGTCGCCGACTGTCATGCTGCCGCGGACGATGATTTTCTTCGGCGTATTGTCGATTTTCTCGCGCTGAGGCTGCTGGCCGCCGCGGCCGCCCTTGCCGCCTCTTCCACGGCTCTTGTAGCTGCCGCCGCGATCGTCGAAGCGTCCGCCCGTGCCTTGGCCTGGCTTGCCGCCGCCTCTGCGGTTGTTGTTGTTGCCGCCGGGACCGCCTGTGCGTCCGGCTCCGCCTGCGCTGCCGCCGCGGGAGAAGTCGCGTGTTCCGCCTGCGGGCTTATTGTCCGTGAATGTACGGGGAGCTGCAGCCGTGCTGCGGCTTTCGCCGCGCGGGCCGGTCGCTGCTGCTGCTTGCCCGGCGCCCTGCGGCCTGCTGCCGCCGTAACCGCCACCTTGACCCGGAGGCCGTCCTTGGCCGCCGCCCTGTCCTTGCGGACGTCCTTGGCCGCCGCCTTGGCCCGGAGGCCGTCCCTGGCCGCCGCCCTGTCCTTGCGGACGTCCTTGGCCGCCGCCTTGGCCTGGAGGCCGTCCCTGGCCGCCGCCCTGTCCTTGCGGACGTCCTTGGCCGCCGCCTTGACCTGGAGGCCGTCCCTGGCCGCCGCCCTGTCCTTGCGGACGTCCTTGGCCCGGTCCGCGCCCTTGGCCGCCGCCTTGTCCTTGAGAAGCCGGACGCTGCTGAGATCCAGCGGACGAGCCGCTGCCTTGGGTATTCGAAGTCGTATTCATAGTCACCTGTCGTTCCTGCTGATTTTGGTTTGTAGACTGCTCTTGACGTGGAATAGTATGCACTCCTTGTTGCTCCGGCCGCTTGTCTGCGGGGCGCTTGGAAGGGGCCGAGGCGGTTGCCTGCGGGTTTCCCTGCGCGCGCTTGGCTGCGGCGTTCGCTTTGATGTCGCGGAAGAATCCTTCCACTTTGTTGACCATGTCGTTTTCCATCACGCTCATGTGATTGTTGACCGGCGTGTCCAGACGCTTAAGAATCGTTATGATTTCCTTGCTGCTCATGTTAAGGGACTTCGCGTATTCATATACGCGCAGCTTCTCTTTGGTGTCTTTGCCATCCTGTGGTTTAGTCAATATACTCCACCTCCGTATTCTGGCTCAGTTGCCCCCGAATCATGTTCGCGAACCCGGAATCGGTTATGGCCACGATGACCCGCTCTTCCTTGCCAAGAGCCTGCCCGAGGCTGTCCCGGGTGAATGCTTCGGCCAACGGCACGCCGTAGGACGAGCATTTATCGCGATATTTCTTCTTCGTATTATCGGAAGCGTCGGCAGCGACTAGCACAAGCCGGGCTTTGCCTTGGCGTACGGCTTTGAGAACCGTCTCGTCGCCGGTTATGACTTTGCCGGCACGCATCGCCATGCCCAGGTTGGAAAGAGCTTTATTCGTCATCCTCATCCGCCTCCTGCTCTTTGGCGGCAAGGAACTGTTCTTCGACGGAGATGAATTCCCGCTCGAGCTGATCGTAAATCTCCGGCGGAACCGCCTGCTTGAGCGCGCGATCGAGAGCGCGGCTCTTCTTGGCGAGGCGGAAGCATTCCGCTGTCCCCCGCAAGTAGGCGCCTCTTCCGGATTTTTTGCCCGTCAGATCGATGACGATATCCCCTTCCGGAGTCCGGACGACCCGGATCAGCTCCTTCTTGGGCAGCATTTCCTGGCTTGCCACGCATTTGCGCATCGGTATCTTTCTAGGTTTCAAGCGTAGTCCCCCCTTGCGGCAGACAGCCGTGCTTCAAGCGACTCCAGTCGTCCAGCGGCTGGGAATCAGTCGATCGTTATGGAGTCCTGGTGCATCGCGACGCCCTGTGTCCGTTCACGGCCGTATTCCTGCTCCGCTTGCGTCTCGCTCTTGATATCGATCTTCCAGCCGGTAAGCTTGGCGGCAAGACGGGCGTTCTGGCCTTTGATGCCGATCGCCAGCGACAGCTGGTAATCCGGCACGATGACCCGAGCCATCTTCTCCTGCTCGAATACGATGACTTCCAGCACCTTCGAAGGGCTGAGAGCATTCGCTACGTATTCCTCCACGCTGTCGGACCAGCGGACGATATCGATCTTCTCGCCCTTCAGCTCCGTCACGATCGTCTGCACGCGCATGCCCTTCTGGCCTACGCAGGAGCCGACGGGATCCACTTCCGCATTGCGGGAATGGACGGCGATCTTGGAGCGGAAGCCGGCTTCCCTCGCAACCGAACGGATCTCGACCACGCCGTCGTAGATTTCCGGAACTTCCAGCTCGAACAACCGCTTCAGCAGCCCGGGATGGGTGCGGGAGAGGATGATCTGCGGCCCTTTGGTCGTATTCTCCACCTTGGTGATGAACGACTTCACGCGATCGCCATGCCTGAACTTGTCCGTCGGCATCAGCTCGGTCAGCGGCAGCACCGCTTCGACTTTGCCGAGATCGATGAACAAGTGGCGCGTATCCTGGCGCTGGACGATGCCGTTGACAATATCCTCTTCCTTGTCGATGTACGCATTATAAATGAGGCCGCGCTCCGCTTCGCGGATCCGCTGCGTAACGACCTGCTTGGCCGTCTGGGCGGCGATCCGTCCAAAGTCGCGAGGCGTGACTTCGATATCGGCGACATCGTCGAGCTGATAGTGAGGATTGATTTCCCGTGATGCCTCTACCGATATCTCAAGGCGCGGATCAAGCACTTCCTCCACCACGTTCTTGCGCGCGTATACCTTGATGACGCCGGTATGGCGGTTGATGTCCACGCGCACGTTCTGAGCGGTGTTGAAGTTGCGCTTGTAGCTGGAGATGAGAGCGGCTTCGATCGCTTCAAGGAGGATATCCTTGGCGATCCCCTTCTCTCTCTCTATCTCGTTTAAGGCTTCAATAAAATCCATGCTCATTGGAACCACGGATCCCCCTTTCAATGTTTAGAAAACGATAGCCAGCCTGGCGCTGGCCACCTTCGCATATGGGATGGCATGACTCTTGCGCCCGGTGCTGACGACGACGGTCTCCCCGTCGAACGAGACCAGCGGCCCTTCGAACTCCTTGAGTCCGTCGATCGGCTCGTACGTCGTGACGAATACCTGCTTGCCGACCGCCTTGCTTACATCTTCCGGCTTCTTCAGCGGGCGCTCGGCGCCCGGCGACGAAACTTCCAGGAAGTAAGCGTCCGATACCGGATCGTTCTGATCCAGCTGTTCGCTCAGATACTCGCTGATGCGTCCGCACTCGTCGATGTCAATACCGCCTTCTTTATCAACAAATACGCGAAGGAACCAGTTGCTGCCTTCCTTCACGTATTCGATGTCCACAAGCTCGAATCCGTTGTCGCTGAGAAATGGGCCGACCATCTCTTCCACGACGGCTTTGATTCTGGATGTGCTCAAATCCAATTGACCTCCCGATCAGTCCGAAAAAGTAGTGGACAAAACGTGAAGAGTGGGTTTCCCCACTCTTCAGAAGTACCTCTATCCCCATGATTACCAAAAAAATTATATCATAACCCGTGTACACTGACAAGATTTGTTTTCCTTAGAAGACTTTCCATGGATGGCTGCAAACCCTTGCGGGGCTTAGAAAAGCGAGAGCTGGTTGGACTCCGGCAGACCGCGGAAGCAGCCCATTCCGGTCAACACTTCGATAATCGTCTTGGTCGCCTTCGACCGCTGCTGGAAATCCTCGATCGAGAGAAACTCGCTGCCGTCCCTCGAAGCTCCGATGTTGCGAGCCGCGTTTTCGCCGATGCCGGCTATCGCCGCGAACGGAGGAATCAGGCTGTCGCCGTCGATCGTCCATTTCGTCGCGTCGGAGCGGTACAGGTCGATCGGCTTGAACGAGAAGCCGCGCGCAGTCATTTCCAGCGCCATCTCGAACATCGATACCGAGGCCTTCTCCTTCGGCGTCGCCGCGAAGCCCTTTTGCTCGATCTCCACCAGCTTCTTGAGAATCGGCTCGTAGCCTTGGCACAGCAGCTCCAGATCGAAGTCTTCCGCACGGACCGTGAAGTAGGTGGCATAGAATTCGATAGGGTGATAGAGCTTGAAAAAGGCCGTGCGCACAGCGGAAATAACATAAGCCGCGGCATGCGCTTTCGGGAACATGTACTCGATGCGCAGGCAGGAATCGATATACCACTGAGGCACCTTGCAGCGCTTCATCTCCTCGATCCATTCCGGCGTCAGCCCTTTGCCTTTCCGGACGCTCTCGGTAATCTTGAAGGCAAGGCCGGCATCCATGCCCGCCTTGTAGATCAGATAGAGCATGATCTCGTCGCGGCAGCCGATAACGGTCTTGATCGAGCAGGTTCCATTCTTGATCAGCTCCTGGGCATTGCCCAGCCATACCCCCGTGCCGTGCGACAAGCCGGATATCTGAAGCAGATCGGCAAATGAAGTCGGCTGCGTCTCTTCGAGCATTTGCCGGACGAACTTGGTCCCCATCTCCGGAACGCCATAGGTGGCGACGCTGGAGCGGATCTTCTCCGGAGCCACTCCGAGCGCTGTCGTGGAGTTGAACATGCTCATCACCTTGGGATCGTTCATCGGAATCGTCGTCGGATCGACGCCCGTCAGATCCTGGAGCATCCGCATCATCGTCGGATCGTCATGGCCGAGGATATCAAGCTTGAGCAGGTTCATTTCGAAGGCGTGATAATCGAAATGGGTCGTTTTCCATTCTGCTCCCGTATCATCGGCAGGATACTGGACCGGCGTGATGTCCTCGACGTCGATGTAGTCCGGCACGACGACAATGCCGCCCGGATGCTGGCCGGTGCTCCGCTTGACTCCGGTGCAGCCTGACGCCAGCCGGCTGAGCTCCGCTCCGCGCCATTTCCGGCCTTTTTCCTCTTCGTATTTCTTGGCGAAGCCGTATGCCGTCTTCTCAGCCACCGTTCCGATTGTGCCGGCGCGGAACACGCATTTCTCGCCGAAGATCTCCTTCGTGAAATTATGCGCGATCGGCTGGTACTCGCCGGAAAAGTTGAGATCGATATCGGGAACCTTGTCGCCTTTGAAGCCGAGGAACGTCTCGAACGGAATGTCCTGGCCTTCGCCCTTCATTTTCTTGCCGCAATGCGGGCAATCCTTGTCCGCCAGATTGAAGCCGGAGGATACGCTTCCGTCCAGAATCCACTCGCTATGCCGGCAGTCCGCATTCAGGCACAGATAATGAGGAGGCAGCGGGTTGACCTCGGATATGCCCAGGAAGGTCGCGACGACAGAAGAGCCTACCGATCCCCGCGATCCGACCAGATAGCCGTCCGCATTGGATTTCTTCACCAGACGCTCGGAGATGAGATAGTTGGCCGAGAAGCCGAACTTGATGATCGGCACGAGCTCTTTTTCCAGGCGGTCGATGACGACCTGCGGCAGCTCTTCTCCGTACATGCTGCGGGCAGTCGAATAGCAGGTATCGCGGATCTCCTCATCCGCCCCTTCCATGATCGGCGTGAACAGCTTGTCCGGAAACATCTCGAACGGCTCGAACCTTCCCGCAAGCTCCACCGTGTTGGCGACGACGACCTGATAGGCAAGCTCTTCGCCGAGGAAGCGGAATTCCTGCAGCATCTCGTCGGTCGTACGCAGATGGGCATCGGGGAGACGCTGGCTCTTCAGCGGGCTGAAGCCCGTAATGCCCATGATCGTGATGTCGCGGTACATTTTGTCGCGGGGGTTCAAATAATGAACGTTGCCCGTGGCAATGACGGGCTTGCCTAGCTTCTCGCCGATCCGGCAAACCTTGCGCATCGCGTCCTCGATCTCGGCACGGCTGCCTACAAGCCCTTTGTCCACCAGATGCATGTAGAAGTCGACGGGCTGAATCTCCAGCGCATCGTAGAATTCGGCGACATCCTCCGCTTCCTCCACCGTCTTGTTCAGGACGGATTCGAAAAACTCGCCCTTCTCGCACCCGGAAATGATGAGCAGGCCGTCCCTCATGTCCTTGAGCTTGCTCTTCGGAATGCAGGCGACACGCTTGAAATGCTCGGTATGCGAGAGCGAAATGAGCTTGAACAGGTTTTTTTTGCCCGCTGCGTTGAGGGCATAGATCATGCAGTGGAACGGACGGCTGTTGGAGAGGTCCATGCCCACATAATCGTTGAGCTGATGAAGCCCGGTCACGCTGCGCTGGGCGGCATCGCCGATCAGGCCGTACAGCACGCCGGCTAGCGCTACGGAGTCGTCCACAGCGCGGTGATGGCTCTCGAGTCCGACCTTGTATTTGTCGGCCAGCGTGTTGAGCCGATGGTTCTTCATGGCCGGATGCAGGAAGCGGGCCAGCTCCAGCGTATCGAGAACCGGATTTTTCAGCTCCGGAATGCCGATCATCTTGCATGACGCTTGAATGAAGCCCATATCGAAACGCGCGTTGTGGGCGACGAGGACGCAGTCGCCTACGAAATCCACGAACTCGCGAAGCTTGGGCTCCAGCTCGGGAGCACCGCGGACCATATCATCCGTAATGTTGGTCAGCTGCTCGATATGGTATGGAATGCGCTCATGAGGATTGATGAAGGTGGCGAACCGGTCGATCTCCTGCCCATTCTTGTATTTGACCCCGGCAAGCTCGATGATTTTGCAATTCGTAATGGAGAGGCCGGTGGTCTCGATGTCGAAGACGACATATTCGGCATCCTTCAGCGTCTCCTGACGCGGATTCAATACCATCGGAACGGCGTCGTTCACGACGTTGGCCTCTACGCCGAACAGCACCTTGATTCCGTTTTTCTTCCCGTGCTTGAACGCTTCGGGATAACATTGCACGTTGCCGTGATCGGTGACCGCAATCGCCTCATGCCCCCATTTGGCGGCCGTCTTGATGTACGTATCCACCGAGGTGACAGCGTCCATCGTGCTCATCGTCGTATGGAGATGGAATTCGACCCGCTTTACTTCAGCGGTATCGGTCCGATCCTTGGGCGCAACGACTTCATGCAGATCGTTGGGCATCATGACGAGCTCAGGCTCCTGCATGAAGCGGTCGTACTCGACGCGCCCCCGGGCCTTGATCCATTTGCCGTTCGACAGCTTGGAGAGCACCTTCACGTCTTCCTTGGTCTTCGCGAACATCTTCATGGCGATCGAATCGGTAAAATCCGTCACGTTGAACGTAAACAGGGTGCTGCCGTTGCGAAGCTCTTTGACCTCGAGCCCGAATACCGTACCCTGTACGGCGATCTTCTTCTCTTCCTCCACGATGTTCATCATCGGCACGGCTTCTTCGCGGATATCGTAGCCGACAGCCAGGCGGACATCGCCTTCCTCCGGCTCCGGAACTTCGCTCGCCGCGCTCGTCATGATCTGCATGACGGTCTCGTTGTTCTCCTGAACGACGCGCTGGGCGAACTCCTCATAGAGCTCGCGGGCCGCTTCGCCTGCCGCCAGCTTGACGCGCAGCGTGCGCGAGAAGCGTTCCTCATAGAAGCGGACGATCGCCTCGTCCAGCTTCTTGCGCTTCGCCAGCTCCAGCCCTGCCTTGTCCATGAGCTGAAGCAGCAGCACGCCGTTCTCGGCCGATGCTTGTCCTTTGGCGAGCCAGCCGTTCACTGAAGCCATCTCCTGCTGCGCCCACTCCACGAACAGCGGCCAATACTCCAAGCACAGGCTTTCGCTCGGAATATGGTCCTCATACGTAAAGCAAAACGATACTTCGGCGATATGCCGGAACTTCTCCCGGACCGTCTTGCAAAAAATACTATAGTAATCGCGCTGGACGAGCGAGCGGACGGAGATGCAGAACGTCCACTCCCGGTTGCTTTCGCTTACCAGCACCTTCTCGATGATCGCGTCCTGGAAATGGGTTCCGATCAGCTCCGGCGGAAGCTCAGCCTGCTTCGTCAGCAGCTCGAAGCGTTGTCTTTTGTCGGCGCTCATGTAGTCCCTCCTGGAAATGCAGCTTTGAACCGTCAATGGAATCTATTATACCGTCGAATAAAGGGGAAGAACATAGAAAGTTGGCAGCAATGCGCGCCAAAGAAACGAAAGCAGCGCCGCTCGCCGGCGGAAACCCCTTTCGATCGCTGTTGAATACGGATTCTTTTTTTATTTAGAACATTCAAGGTTGGAATCCGTCTTCAAAGGCGACCACTACGTTTCTGCAGGGGTTTTCCGCATGCTCCGGCCTCTTTCTTCTGCCCCCGACTTTCCATGAGCAGAGAGAAAAGAGAGAAAAAAACAAAGCCCCATGCCGGGGCTTTGTTGATGGCTGCGGAAAACCACGCAGCGAAAAGATCAGTAGGCTCTGGCGAAGACGACCGTATGCTCTGCCTTCCCGCCGCAGACGAGGCAAGCTTCCTTGCGCTCGGCCGGCTCGAACGGAATGTTGCGGCTCGTCGCGCCGGTCTCTTCCTTGACCTGCTTCTCGCAGGCGGCCGAACCGCACCAGCCTGCCGTCACGAAGCCGCGCTTCTGATCGAGCAGCGCCTTCATTTCATCCAGCGTATCGACCGCATGCGTATTCTCTTCGCGGAAGCTCTTCGCCTTCTCGAACATGTCGCGGTGGATTTCTTCCAGCATGCGCTGGATTTCGTCCTTCAGATCGCTCTGGTTCACGACGCGCTTCTCGCCGCTGACGCGGGATACGAGCACGCAGACGCCGTTCTCCATGTCGCGAGGTCCGAGCTCGAGGCGAATCGGCACGCCGCGCATCTCGTACTCGTTGAATTTCCAGCCCGGGCTCATGTCGGAGCGGTCGTCCACTCTTACGCGGACGCCGGCTTTCTTGAGCTCGCCGTACAGCTCGTCCACTCTCGCGATGACGGCATCGCGCGTTTTGGGAGGGCCGATCGGGATCATGATGACCTGGGTCGGGGCTACCTTCGGCGGCAGCACGAGCCCGCGGTCGTCGCCATGAACCATGATCAGAGATCCGATCAGGCGGGTGCTGACGCCCCACGAAGTCGTATGCGCGAACTGCAGCTGGTTGTCGCGGTCAAGGAACTTGATGTCGAAGGCCACGGCGAACTTGTTGCCGAGGTAATGGGAGGTGCCTGCCTGCACGGCACGGCCGTCCTTCATCATCGCTTCGATGGAATACGTGTCGACCGCGCCGGCGAAGCGCTCGCTAGGCGTCTTCTCGCCGCTGATGACCGGAATCGCGAGATAGTCCTCGACGAACGAACGGTACGTTTCCAGCATGGACATCGTTTCCTCGCGCGCTTCCACCTCGTTCTCATGCGCCGTATGCCCTTCCTGCCATAGGAATTCGCTCGTGCGGAGGAACGGCAGCGTGCGCTTCTCCCAGCGGACGACGTTCGCCCACTGGTTGATGAGCACAGGCAGATCGCGGTAGGAATGGATCCATTTGCTGTACATATGGCCGATCATCGTCTCTGAAGTCGGACGGATCGCCAGCCTCTCCTCGAGAATCTCGCCTCCGGCTTCGGTTACCCATGGAAGCTCCGGATTGAAGCCCTCGACATGCTCTTTTTCCTTCTGGAAGAAGCTCTCGGGAATGAAAAGAGGGAAGTAGGCGTTGCGATGTCCGGTCTCCTTGAAGCGGCGATCCAGCTCATCCTTGATATGCTCCCAGATCTCATAGCCGTCCGGACGGAACACGATGCAGCCGCGCACAGGCGAGTAATCCATCAGCTCCGCTTTTTTGATGACGTCTATATACCAGCGGGAAAAGTCTTCCCCCTGAGGTGTGATTTCCGATACGAATTGCTTATCCTTCGACATAAAGGCTCCCCTCTACCCTCGTACTAAACGTAAAATATCATTGTAAGTCACGGCAAGCATGAGCAGCATCAGCATCATGAAGCCGATGACATGGACCATGCTCTCCCTCGCGGGATCGACCGGACGTCCCCGCAGTCCCTCCAGCCCGATGAATACGAGCCGGCTGCCGTCCAGCGCCGGAATCGGAAGCAGATTGAAGATGCCGAGATAGAGACTGAGCACGGCCGCCCAATTCGTCAGCGACGGGAGGCCTTGCCGGGCGATCTGTCCGGTAACCTCAGCGGTCCGTACAGGACCTCCAAGATCGTCGAACTTGAAGTTGCCCGTAATGAGCTGGCCGAAGCTTTTGAAAATCTGCACGGTCACTTCCTTCATCGTGACGGCCGATTGCGTGACCGTCTCTCCGAACGTCGCGGACCGCATCGGATATCCGGCCGTGATGCCGACCTTGCCGGCCTTGCTCTCCTTATCGGGAACCGGAGTCAGCGTGAGCGAGAGAGGCTCTCCGCTACGGATGATTTTCAATTCAAGAGGCTTGTTCGCCGACTTGCCGATGATCTCGATCATCTTGGCATAATCGGTCCCGACGTCGGTGCCTCCCACCGTATCGATGACATCGCCCTTCTGCAAGCCCGCCTTCTCGGCCGGCATGCCTGCGACGACGCTGTTGATCAGCAGATGTTTGGGATTGTCTTGAACGACGCCTGCCATCTGGATGTAGACAGCGAACAGGACAAACGCCAGGATGAAGTTCATGAAAGGACCGGCTGCAATGGCCAGTGCCCTCTGTCCGACCGTCTTGCTGCCGAACTGCCGGTCGATGGGCGCAATCTGGGTTTCCCTGCTCTTCGCAATCATAAGCGCCTGCGGATGGACGTCGTAACGTTCCGTATCGCCTTCCACATGCAGCTGAATGAACAATCTGCGCTCAAGGTCGATCTGTTCCACTTCGCCTCGGATGACTCCGCTGCGCTCGTCCAGCCGATCGAGATATATGCGTGTCACGCGTCCATCCTTCACACGGACCGCGACCGTCTGCCCAGGCTGGACTTCCGAGATTTCCGGATCTTCGCCTGCCATGCGGACGAATCCGCCTGCGGGAATTAGACGGAGCGTGTAGCGGGTTTCCCCTCGCTTGATGGAAAACAGCTTGGGTCCGAATCCGATCGCGAATTCACGGACCAGAATGCCTGCGCGCTTGGCAAAAAAATAATGTCCCCATTCATGGATGGTGACAATGACGAAAAACACGAGAACGGTCATGAAGATGACCTGAATTGTACCCATAGCTGTCAGTGCCTCCAGTCGGTTAACGGCCTGTACCTAGATTATCATTATTCTCCCGGCAGACACAAGAGAACCGCCCTTCGCCGGCAAACCTCCGCCGTCCCGATATGGACCTCGGCAGTTGACGAGGAAAAACAGCTTTCAGCGGAAGGAAGCGTGGCTGAAGCTAACGATTATGGGGGCAATAGAGGGATTCTAAACCGCTGAGGAAGCTTCCCGCCGAGCCCAGGCATCCGCCTCGGCGATCTCTTCCAACCCCGGGACAGCAATGACGTCATGCCTTTCAAGGACGCTCTCGAGAATGCTCTCGATGTGGAGGAATTCGATCTCGCCCTTCAGGAAACGGTCGACCGCCACCTCGTTCGCCGCATTGAACACCGTCGTCGCCGTGCCGCCCGCACGTCCGCATTGAAACGCCATGCGCAGGCAGCGGAAGCGGTCGTAGTCCATCTCCCGGAAGGTGAGGCTGCCGGCCTGCACCAGATCCAGCCTCTTCGACGGGCTAGACAGCCGCGCCGGGTAGGAGAGGGCATACTGGATCGGCACCCTCATGTCCGGCATGCCAAGCTGCGCGATAATGCTATGATCCTTGAACTCGACATACGAATGGATGATGCTCTCCGGATGGATCACCACGGAAATATCGTCGTAGGACAGGTCGAACAGCCAGCGGGCTTCAATGACTTCAAAGCCTTTGTTGACCATCGTAGCGGAATCGATCGTGATCTTGGCGCCCATCGACCAGTTGGGATGGTTCAGAGCTTCCGCGACCGTGACCCCGCCGAGCTGCTGCCGCGTGCGGTCCCGGAAAGAGCCGCCGGATGCGGTCAGCGTGATGCCGAGAACATCCTCTCTCCGCTCCCCGTTCAAGCATTGGAACAATGCCGAATGCTCGCTGTCCACGGGAAGGATGCTCACTCCGCGCCGCTTCGCGGCGTCCATGACCAAATGCCCCGCCGTAACGAGCGTCTCCTTGTTCGCCAGCGCGATCGTGCGCCCCGCTTCGATGGCCGCAAGCGTAGCCGGGAGGCCGCGGCTTCCCATAATGGCCGTCACGACGACATCGGAGCTGCCTCCGCCCGCCATTTCCACCAAGCCCTCTTCGCCATGCAGCACCTCTACGCTTGGAGGCAAAGCCTCCCTGGCGTAGCGTGCTCCTTCCTCCGTGGCGAGACAGACCCGCTTGGGCTTGAATTTCAATGCCTGCTGGACAAGCAGCCGGGCATTGGAACCGGCCGCCAATCCCTCCAGCTCGTATTCATCCGGATGGGCTGCCATCACATCGAGCGTCTGGGTGCCGATCGAGCCGGTCGATCCGAGAAGCGTAACTTTTTTCACCGAACCATCTCTTTCTTCTTATGTATTGGCGCCGCTGTCAGACGGGAACGAGGCCCGTCAGCACAAGAAGCGGAAACACGATAATCCAGCTGTCGCAGCGGTCGAGCACCCCGCCGTGACCCGGCAGCAAGCGCCCGCTGTCCTTCACGCCGCGAAGACGCTTGTATGCCGACTGGATCAGATCTCCGAACTGCCCGGCTACTGCCGCCACAACACCGATCATGACCGCATGGCCGAGCCCGATCCATTCCGGAGCGGCGAAGTGGAACGCCGCTGCGACGACGATGGAGGCCAGCACGCCGCCAAGCGAGCCTTCGATCGTTTTGTTGGGGCTGATTGCCGGCCACAGCTTCGTCCTACCGATCGCTTTGCCGATGAAGTAGGCTCCGATGTCGGAAGCCCAGATGCAGCCGAAACAGAGGAAAGAAAAGAAAAGCCCGTGTTCATGGAAGGCTCGGACCTGAAGCATGGAACCGAAACCATATCCGACATAGAGAGCTCCGAGCAGCAGCAAGGCGGCTCCGTCTAGCGTCGTCTCGTTCTTGCTCACGACGGTCACCGCGAGCAGCAGCAGCATCAGAATCCATACGGCATAACCGTCCATCGGCATCTCGAGTCCCATCTTCTCCCAAGGAAGCAGAAAAAAAAGCATCCCGGCATAGCCGATCAGCCCGGCCGGGTGCAGGGGACGAAATCCGTTCAATCGAACATATTCGTAAAAGCCGATGAGGGCAAGAAGCAGCAGCAGCACGTTGTAACTTGGGCCCCCAACGACAAGCAGAAGCAGGAACAAGGCTCCCGCCAAAGCTCCGGTAACGATGCGTTGTTTCATGGGTAAGGTCCTCTTTCAAAAGCGGATCGTTAAATGCCGCCGAATCGCCTTGCTCGCCGCTGATATTCCGCGATGGCTTCCTGGAACAATTCTTCCGTGAACGCCGGCCAGTAAACATCGGTGAACCACAGTTCGCTATAAGCCATCTGCCAGAGCATGAAGTTGCTTAGACGAAGCTCTCCGCTCGTTCGGATGAGCAGATCAGGATCCGGCAAGCCGCTGCTGAGAAGGCGCTTCGCCATCATCTCTTCCGTGATGTCGCCTGGCTCCAGACCGCCGTTCCTCACATCCATTGCCAAGGATTTGACCGCATCCAGCATTTCGGACCGGCTTCCGTAATTCAAGGCAAAGTTAAGAACCAACCCGGTATTGGCTTTTGTTTTTTCAATCGCTTCGTCGAGCGCTGCCAAAGTGAAGTCCGGCAAATTGCCCCGGTAGCCCATCATCCTGACCTGGACATTGTTCTCGATGAGCTCTTCGAGCTCAAGCGCAAGAAACTCCTGCGGAAGCCGCATCAAAAAATCGACCTCTGTCTTGGGCCTTTTCCAGTTCTCGGTCGAAAAAGCATACAAAGTCAAAAATTTGACTCCGACCCGGTCGGCTGCCATCGTCACCTTCTTGACCGCTTTCATGCCCGAGTGATGGCCGGCTATCCGCGGCAATCCCCGGTTTTGGGCCCATCTTCCGTTGCCGTCCATAATGATGGCCACATGTTCCGGAATATTGTCCAGGCTTGTGGGGTCCGCCACCTGCGGAGATGCCTTGCCGCGCTTCGACCATAACCGCTCAATCATCCTGATTCCTCCCCGCCGGCAATGACTTTAGGCTGGCAGGCTCCTCATAGGAGCCATGATGCAGGCAAACCCCACCTGTCGGAGGGGCTTGGATCTGACCTGTGCCGGCATTCCCGGCCTAAACTTCCATGATGTCTTTTTCTTTGACAGCAAGCACCTTATCGACTTCAGCGACAAACTTGTCCGTCGTTTTCTGAATGTCGTCCTGATGGCGCTTGGACTCGTCTTCGGAAATATCCGTTTTCTCCAGCTTCTTGATTGCATCGTTGGCATCGCGGCGGATGTTGCGGATCGCGATTTTCGCTTCCTCGCCGAATTTTTTCGTCATTTTGACGAGCTCCGTACGGCGCTCTTCGGTCAGCATCGGCACGACGATCCGGATCGACGTCCCGTCATTGGACGGAGTCATGCCGATATCCGATTTCATGATCGCTCTCTCGATATCGCTGAGCGAAGATTTGTCCCAAGGCTGGATGAACAGCGTGCGGGAATCGGGCGTATTGATGTTCGCCAATTGGTTGAGGGGAGTCAAGGCCCCGTAATACTCGACTTGAATGCGGTCCAGCAGAGCCGGATTCGCACGGCCTGCACGAAGCGTGCCCAGATCGCGTTTCAAGGCTCCGATGGCCTTTTCCATTCTTTCGGATGCGTCTGCTTTGATTCCTTGCGGCATCTTATTGTGCACTTCCTTTCACGATCGTTCCGATTTTCTCTCCCAGGATGACCCGCTTAATATTGCCTGGAATCGTTATGGCGAATACGACGAGCGGAATATTGTTGTCCATGCAGAGCGAAGTGGATGTGGAATCCATGACGCCAAGATTGCGGTTGAGCACATCGAGGTAAGACAGCTGGTCGAACTTCTCCGCGGTTTCGTCCTTGAACGGATCGGCGGAATAAACCCCGTCCACTTTGTTCTTGGCCATCAGAATGACCTCGGCTTCGATTTCAGCCGCGCGCAGCGCAGCCGTCGTATCCGTAGAGAAGAACGGATTGCCCGTTCCGGCCGCGAAGATGACGACGCGCCCTTTCTCGAGATGGCGAATCGCGCGGCGGCGAATATACGGCTCCGCGATTTGCTGCATGGCAATCGAGGTCTGGACACGGGTCGGCACATCGATGGATTCAAGCGCATCTTGCAGAGCCAGCGAATTCATCACCGTAGCCAGCATGCCCATGTAATCGGCTGTCGCACGGTCGATTCCTTTGGCTGTTCCCGCGATACCGCGCCAGATATTCCCTCCTCCGACTACGATAGCCACTTCGACGCCAAGCTCCACGACTTCCTTGATTTGCTGCGCGATGGACGAAATGATCTCTGCCTCGATGCCATAGCCAGCCTGCCCCGACAGCGATTCACCGCTGACTTTCAGGACGATCCGTTTGTAGACGGGATTCTCCAACGTCAATACCCCCATGTAATACCCAGATTTGCTTTACTTCAGCCTTGTCCGTGGACAAAGCAAGAGGCGGGGCGGACGCCCCGCCCCGCCTGCTGCGTTCGGTTGATCAAAGCGTTCCGTGCGGACACGGAACGCCTGGAGACGACTTACAGTTTGGCTTGCGCCATGACTTCTTCAACGAAGTTGTCGACTTTTTTCTCCAGACCTTCGCCGAGCTCGAAACGAGCGAAGCGACGGATGGAGATGTTCTCGCCGATCGTGCTGATCTTTTCGTTCAGCAGCGTGGTGATCGTCTTGTCCGGATCTTTGATGAAAGCTTGCTCCATGAGGCAGAACTCCTCATAGTACTTGCTCAGGCGGCCTTCAACCATTTTCTCGACGATATGGGCAGGCTTGCCTTCGTTGAGGGCTTGGGCTTTAAGAATTTCGCGCTCTTTTTCAAGTTCAGCCGGATCGACTTCTTCACGGCGAACGTATTTGGCGCCTACAGCTGCGATTTGCATAGCGATGTCTTTGCAGAATTCGCGGAATTGATCCGTTTTGGCAACAAAGTCCGTCTCGCAGTTGATTTCAACGAGAACGCCGATGCGGCCGCCGGCGTGGATGTAGGATTCAACGACGCCTTCCGTAGCTACGCGGCCGGCTTTGTTGGCAGCGGCTGCGAGGCCTTTTTCACGAAGCAGCTCGGCTGCTTTCGTCAGATCGCCGTTTGCTTCTTCCAATGCTTTTTTGCAATCGAGCATTCCTGCACCCGTTTTTTCACGGAGTTCTTTGACTGCGCTTGCGTTGACTGCCATGATTTATTCCTCCTGATTGCCTTTGCCAGGCGTTATGTTCGTGTATTCTCTCAAAAAAAGGGCGGCGAGGAGGCTTTCACCTTCTAACCACCCTTTGTTGTCTTCATCGTGTTAACCTGTTCAGAACAGCTAAAGCCGTTCCTTACGCGGTTGTTTGCTCGCCTTGGTTGGCTTCTACGATCGCATCGGCCATTTTGCCCGTAAGCAGCTTGACAGCGCGGATAGCGTCGTCGTTGCCCGGAATGACATAGTCGATCTCGTCCGGATCGCAGTTGGTGTCTACGATGCCGACGATTGGAATGCCCAGCTTGCGGGCTTCAGCCACGGCGATGCGTTCTTTGCGCGGATCGATGATGAACAGCGCGCTAGGCAGCTTGCGCATGCCTTTGATGCCGCCGAGGAACTTCTGGAGACGGTCTTTTTCTTTGCGAAGAATGATGACTTCTTTTTTAGGCAGGACTTCGAACGTGCCGTCCTCTTCCCATTTCTCCAGTTGACGGAGACGGTCGATCCGTTTTTGGATCGTGGAGAAGTTGGTCAGCGTGCCGCCGAGCCAGCGTTGGTTGATGTAGTAGTTGCCGCAACGCTCTGCTTCTTCTTTAACAGAGTCCTGGGCTTGTTTCTTGGTACCTACGAACAGAATCGTACCGCCGTCTTCAGCCACGGAGCGGACGAAGTTATAAGCCTCTTCCACTTTCTTGACTGTTTTTTGCAGGTCGATAATGTAGATTCCGTTACGTTCCGTGAAGATATAGCGATCCATTTTAGGGTTCCAGCGGCGAGTTTGGTGACCGAAGTGCACACCAGCCTCGAGCAGCTGTTTCATGGAGATCACTGCCATCCTCAACACCTCCTGATTGGTTTTTATTTGTGTCCTCCGCCGATGTCATCTTCCGGCAAGACTCCCCATAAGGAAGCACCCTTGTCGAAATTAACCGGCGTGTGTTTTTAACACCGTCAATTACTATAGCATACTGCCTGCCCGCTTGCAACCTTCAAGGCTTGCTTTGACAGGCGGGCCATCAAAGCCTCCTAGCCGCCTGAGCCGATTCTCTTTTTCGCCTCGTCAGGGTCCATAGGCTGGCCCGTCACGATTTTTTTCACGGCGGCAAGATCCTGCGATCCTTTGAAGGAAAAATAGCCGGCCCGGACCGTGCCCGGAGAGCCGCCCTTCTGCATGTAAGCCACGAAGTCTTCTCCCTGTTCGACGACTCCGCTGCTTTCCAGCAGCTTTCCGACCGAGGTCAAATTCGAATTCGGCGGAATTCTCACGATGATCGTTTTCCCGTTCGCGCTGCTTTTCTCCGCCTTCTTGGACGAGGAGTCCTGCTTTGCGGGAGAAGGCTTAGCCGCCGGACTCGGAGACGGGCTTGGACTCGAAAAAGCGCCGGCAGCACCCGATTCAGTCTTGAGCGGGGACGCGGCCGGCTGATTGCCGCTTTCCGGAGAAGCGCCGTCGGGGCTGCTCTCTGCTTCCCGTTCCCGCAGCGCTTTCTCGATTGCGGCTTGTACAAGCAGATCGGCTTCCTCTTGCGTATAGACAGCGCTCTCCTCGCCGCTGCCCGACTCCGATGAGCCGGATTCGACGCCTGCCCAAGACGCTGACTGCGCTTGGCCGGCATTCATTAATTGAAGCAAAAGAGCACCGGCCATCATGCCGACGCCCAGTCCGATCCAAAACGACCTCTTACCTCGCATTCGCCGATTCCTCCTGCCTTGCAAGCTGCTGGATGAGCAGCACCTCTCCCTTATGGATGCCGAGCTCCTTGGCGATCTGGTCCACGGATCTCCCCTGCTGCTCCAAGTCGAACAGCTGCCGGAAGCGAGCGCGGATGGATTCCGGCGCTTGCAGCGGCTGGGCTGCTTCCTCTCGCTGCATTGGAGCAGCTCCGGCAGCTTCCGCCTGTCCTGCAGCCAGAGCAGAGCCGGAGTTGGCGGCAATAGCATCCTGAAGCAGCCTGCACTGCTTCTCCAGCTCCTCGATGCGCTGCTCCCTCAGCCTTGCTTCGGCCTGTTCCTGCTCTCTGGAGGACTTGACCAGCTCGCCGAGACTCCGATTGCTTTCTTCCATATTTTCCATGAACTGCTCCAGTGCGTTCTCCATCTGCTCAAGCCCTCTGTCGCGGGATACGCTCTCCTCTGAAGGCTTCTTTCCTCGGCGGGGCGCCGCAAACGCCCATACCAGGACGACCGCCCCCAGCAAAACGATATACTGCCATGGCTGCATGTACGATCTGTCCTCCTTGCTGCCGGGCTTCAGCTACAAGCTGAAGTCCACATGCTTTCCCTTGAACGGATGGACCCCTTCCGCCTGCGCTCCATCCTCTTTGCCGCCAGACGGATTCCCTGCCGCCTTGTCACGGCCCGCTCCGTTCCCGGAGCTGTCCTTGCCCGTTCGCAGATTCCCCTTAGAGTCCACTTCTGTCGGACTGTTGCGGTTCTTTTCGCTCCGCTTGGCCGTGTCCTGCTCCTGAGCGCGGGCCTCTGCGGCAAGACGGCTCTGATAATAGCCTTGCTGGGTTCCTGCCTCATGAACTTTCGGAACGGAAACTTGCAGGTCGACCGGTCGATAGGTCATCAGCGCCTCCTACACGATGGAGCCCATCGTGATTTCCCCGTCGATGTAGCGGAAGCTGACACGCGAGGCGGGATCCTTGATGAATCGGGTATACCTTCCGATCACGATCCGCGTCCCTCCATATACGGTTCCGGACACCTCGACCCGTGCCGTGCTGGAATCCTCCAGCGAACGCTCGATCTCCAGCATTCGGTCGCGGACTTCGTCCAGTTCGGCAGATGTCTGCTTTTTGGTCGCTCCGAGCTTGATTCGCAGCGCGAGCTTATCCGGAGAAATCTGGCCGGAAGCAGCCAGCTGGTCGAGCAGAGCGAGAGCCTTCTCCGTTTTGTCGAGCGCTTCGCCATGCGTTTTCATTATTTTGCGGAGATTCAGCAGTTCCTGCCGCAGTTCCGGCCTGACGCCGACTTCAATGGAAGTCGCCGTCGACATCCCGTTGCCGATCGTCCGCGCCTTGACTGCTTCGCCCGCTTGAACGGATCCGCCGACGATCAGCCCCTTCGCTCCAAGGCAAAGGACATTCTCACCCGCCTTGACCTGGGAGTGCATGATGCTCTGGCTGACCTGTACATCCTCGCCCGCCGATACGGTCCCATCCTGAACAAATGAGCAGCGAAGCGATTTGCCGGACTTGATGCTTCCTTTGTTGCCGGCCATGATGCCGCCCGTAATCTCGATCGATCCGTCCGATTCAAGCTCTGCGCCTTCCACGCCCCCGACGACCCGGATATCGCCCGCTGCCCTTACTTTGAAGCCGGTCAGCACGTTGCCGCGAATAACGACGGTGCCGACGAAGTCGATATTGCCCGTTCGATAATCCACGTCTCCATTGACCTCATATACCGGGAACACATTGATCGTTTCGCTCTCTGTCAGCGTGAATACGCCGTCGAGCGCGGCATACACCATCGTGCGCTCCGGATTGCACACCACATTCTTGCCGACCTTAAGGCGCATATCGCGGCCCCGCTTGCCCGCAACCGGCTCGCCGGCAACATTAATGCCGGCTTCTCCGTCGCCCGGCTCCAGTTTGCGCGCGACCAGCTGCCCGCGCTGCACGTTGCGGATGCGGTTGATTTCCTTGAAATCCACCTTGCCGCTGTCATTCTCCTCCGGCTTGAAGCCGTCGCTCAAGTCGATTGTGAACATGACGCGGGAATCTGTGCCCTGTCTGGCAGGCAATCCCTTGGCCACGACCGTTTCCTTGATGCTGCATGCCGCAGGATCGCTGGCGATCGCTTGCAGGGCTTCCGGCAGGATGCCGTATGAAATCCCTGCCTGCCGGACAAACCGCTCCAGTTCTTGAGCCGTAACGGAAAAGTCGTCGTCGCAGCGTTGAAAATGAATGTACCCGGTCATTCGGTCAGGCGACAGGCTAACTTTGAGATAAGATTCCAAATCAAGCTGCTGGTTCATCGCTTTTCCTCCTTCAGGAGTTCTGCATCAGTTGATCTTTCTGCTTGGAAAGCGCACCTCTCAGGCGCAGGATCGCTTTGGAATGAAGCTGGGAGATGCGAGACGGGGACAGGGACATGACTTCTGCGATCTCGCTCAAGGAAAGCTCTTCATAATAGAAGAGAGAGACGACGATCCGTTCTTTTTCCGTCAATCGCTCGATTCCTTTCACAAGGGATTCCTTGAGGAAAAATTCATGCACTTTATGGTCCGGATTTTTCGCTTTCTCATCCACCAGCAAGGACATTCTTGTCTCGCTCTCCTCCTCGCGGATCGGATCTTCAAGGGAACAGACCGTCGTGACGGCAATTTCCTGCAGCATCGTCGTGAACTCCCTCTCCGTTACTTGAAGATAGGAGCTGATTTCAACATCGGACACGGACCGCAAATACTGCTGCTCCAGATGCTGATAGGCTTCCTCTATTCGCTTGGCCTTTTCGCGGACCGAACGGGGGACCCAGTCGCCTTGCCGGAGGCCGTCGATGATGGCCCCCCTGATGCGCCAGGAAGCGTAGGTTTCGAATTGAAGGCCTCGTTTATAATCGAATTTATCGATCGCGTCAATCAGCCCCATCGCGCCGTTGCTCGCAAGATCGTCTTTGGATACATTTTTGGGCAGGCCGATCGCCATTCGGTTCGTCACGTAATCGACCAGCGGCAAATACTGCTCAATCAGAGCCTTCTTCGCGTCTATATCCTGCTCTTCCTTCCATTTCTCCCACATCGCCATGTTGGACAAATGAGGCGCTTTCGGCTCTGTCATGGCTTCCAAGCCTCCTTCAGGATTCACCTCGCGGTTATTCCAGCCGTTAGGATGCATGCCTGCAGCCTAATGCTACTCTTCTTCTCTGCTTATATGACGGACTGCCTGTGCAAGCTCGTCCGGCTCCATGCCGGAAGGAACCGATTTCAGCCGGGCAGGCTGCAGCGGCTGGAAGCCGCTGTTCTGCTGCTCCGGAGCCAAGGAGGCGTCCATGCCTCCGGATCCGTCCGGCTGACTCGACCCGCCGGCAGGCGGCCGCAGGCCTTGAAGCAGCAGCTCGTTCAAATCCTCTCCGTTTGCGGAAAGGTCCAGATGCTGCCCGGCTGCCGGTTCCTCCCCGACTTCCCGGTCGGGCTGAGGGACGGTCTGCTTCAGCAGAACCCGCAAAGCGTAACCGATCGCCCAGAAGGCTGCGGCAGCTGCCAGAGCCCGCGTCGCCGCGGCGTCGATCGGATTGCGTCCCAGGTTGATCGCCGCCGTAAGGACCGCTCCCAGAACCGCCGACCATGCATTGATGCGCCATGTACCTATCACGCCTACAACTCCTTTGTGCCCCGCTGGACGGAGCGGACATGCAGGATGCCCGTGCCTGTATCCAGCTCGATCGTTCTGCCGTAGCTGCCGCCTGTATCCTCGGCGAGGATGGGAATGCCGTAGCTGGCAAGGACGGCCGTGCAGCTTTCCACATTGCGGGGACCGATCCGCAGCGAATCATTGGCCGACAAGGCCGCGAACATTTGGGCGCCGCCGGCCATCTTGGCGGACAGCCGTCCAAGTCGGGCTCCCGCCTTCTGCAATTCTTCGATCAATAAGGGAAGAGCGGTGTCGGCATATTTGGCCCGGTTGAAATCCGCTTCTCTGGCTATGGATGAATTCGGGAGCATGACATGGGCCATTCCGCCGATCCTCTTCTCTGAATCGTACAAGGTCAGCCCGACGCAGGAGCCGAGTCCCGTCGTACGGATGGCGCTGCCGTCGAGAGCGATATTGAGGTCGGCCATTCCGACTTTCACGACTTGCTGCTGGATCATTCGAGCGGCACTCCTAGCGAGCGGAAGATAGTGGAGAACGATTCCGGATCCGGAATCAGGAAGAACTGGCCTTCCAGAACTTCCCCTCCGTCATGAAATTTGGTCTCGATCAGCAGCGCTGTGTCTCCCATTTCTCCGTATTGCATAAGCCCGTATACGAGCACGGCTCCCGCCATGTCCATCGCGACGGCAGGAACGCTGGGGGCGAGGCTCAGCTTGGTGAGATCGGCCAGCGAAGATAAATAGGAGCCGGCGAGAATATTGCCGATTTCTCCAATGGCGGATAATTCCATCTCCGAGTATTCGAGATCCTCTTCGACTTCCATCGCCGCAAGCTTGCGGAGCATCTTCTTGGCCGCGACCGGGTTCATCAAATAGAACAGATTGCCGGGAGCCTCGCCTTCCACGCGGAGAAACACGGCCATGACCAGTTCCTCGGCGCCTCCGGCCCGTTCCGCGACTTCCTCGAAAGGCACCAGGCTCACCTTCGGCACGGCCATGTCGACCGGCTTGTTCAGCAAAGTGGACAGAGCCGTTGCCGCGTTGCCGGAGCCGATGTTGCCGACTTCCTTCAGGACATCCAATTCGAAGTCGGCCAGCTTGTCGAGTGTGCTCAATTCGGTCAAGCCTCCATTTGCTCCAGCTGCACGATTTCGTTCTTGTTCAGCACTTCCGACAGGTTGAGCATGACGAGAAGCCTGCCCTGCGGCGTCTTGGCGATACCGCGCAAATACTTGGCCTGGATGCCGCCGACGACTTCAGGCGGCAGGTCGATGTTGTCGGTATTGATGTCCGTCACGTCGTTGGCGCGATCGACGATGAATCCGACCTCCAGCTCTCCGGAGCGCACGATGATGATGCGGGTCTGGTCCGTCGATTCCGTCTCCTCCAGCCCGAAGCGGCCGCGGAGATCGATGACCGGCACGACGATGCCGCGCAGGTTGACGACTCCCTTCACGAATGCAGGCGTTTTGGGCACGCGAGTCACCGGCATGAGTCTTTCCACCGTCTTCACTTTATCGACTTCGATGCCGTATTCTTCTTCTCCCAGCGCAAACACGATTACTTTCAGTTCTTCTCCCATATCCGTTTGCCTCCTCCGATAATTTA
This sequence comes from Paenibacillus sp. D51F, assembly GCF_053345695.1. Lineage (NCBI taxonomy): Bacteria > Bacillati > Bacillota > Bacilli > Caryophanales > Paenibacillaceae > Paenibacillus > Paenibacillus sp. D51F. The sequence continues at coordinate 89,547 of NZ_JBKFAO010000001.1, forward strand.
TTTGAACAGTGCGTTCGGATCGATGATGAGGGCGACCTGGCCATCGCCAAGAATGGTCGCTCCGGATACGGCCGGAATCTGGCCGAGATAACCGCCCATCGACTTCAGCACGATCTCGCTCTGGCCGATGAAGTCGTCCACGATGACTGCCGCCCATTTATCGCCTTTGCGGATGACAAGGTACTCGCTCTCCAACTCTTCTTCTTCATTGAAGTCGGCTGTTTCGAGTACATTGCCCAGTGATACGAGCGGAATGACCGCATTGCGGTATGCAATCATCCGGTTGCCATGCACGTTCAGGATGCTGTCCCTGCTGAGAATGCCGGTTTCCACGATGGAAGAAAGCGGAATGGCGTATTTCTCCGAGCCGAGCTTGATCAGCATCGCGGTGATGATCGACAGCGTGAGCGGAAGCTGGATGCTGAACTTGGAGCCGATGCCGGCCTTGGATTCGACCGATACATTGCCGCCCAAGGAAAGAATCTTCGAGCGGACGACGTCGAGTCCGACCCCGCGGCCCGAAATGTCCGAGATCGTATCCGCCGTGCTGAAGCCGGGCGCGAAGATCAGGTTGTTGATTTCGTCCTGGGTCATCCGCGCCGCTTCCTGCGCGCTGAGCACCCCGTTCTCGACAGCCTTGGCCTTGACCTTCTCGGAGTTGATGCCCCTTCCGTCTTCCTCCACCTCGATAAAGACATGGTTGCCGCTATGATAAGCCCGCAGGAATATCGTGCCGGTTTCCGGCTTGCCTGCCTCCAGGCGGCCATCCGTCGTTTCCAGGCCATGGTCGAGGGAATTGCGGAGCAGATGGACGAGAGGATCGCCGATTTCGTCGATGACCGTCCGGTCCAGCTCGGTGTCGGCGCCTACGATGACGAGATCGACCTTTTTATTCAGATTTTTGGCCAGATCCCGCACCATGCGAGGGAAGCGGTTGAAGACGGAATCGATCGGAACCATGCGGAGCTTGAGCACGATGTTCTGCAGATCGCCGCTGATGCGGGATAGGTGCTCGACCGTTTCGCTCAGCTCCGTGCGGCCGATCTCGGAAGAGAGCTGCTCCAGCCGGACCCGGTCGATCAGCAGCTCGCTGAACAGATTCATCAGCGAATCCAGCCGGTCGATGTCCACCCGTATCGTCCGCGATGCGGCCTGAGCTGCAGGAGCCGACGCTGCCGCCGTCTGCCGCTTGGCTTCCGCGGCTGCGGAAGACGCGGCTTGAACGTCCGCTATCCTTGCATCCGCCCCTTTCACGGCTTCAGGGATTTCCGGATGGGCCAGCGCTTCCAGAGCGGCTTCGTCCAGAAGGCTGGCAGCCGCTGAGGCAATTTCGGAAATGCTGCCGGCTCCTTCCGCAATGGCCTGCTCGTCGGAGCCTGTTACGAGAATGACGGTGAAGGACTTGTCGAACTTCTCCTGCTCGAGATCCGTCACCGACGGAATCGATTTGATGACTTCTCCGTGCTGTTCCAGGAAATTGAATACCATATACGAACGTGCTGCTTTCAGCACGCAGGAATCCTCCAGCTCGACATCGAGCCGCACGGCTTTAAGCCCGCTTTCGACCGACTGCTTGAGCACCGACAGCTGGAACTCGTCCAGATCGGCCGAGGCTCCGTTCTCTTTCTTGGAAGCGGCTTGAGTTCCCGCTGCCGCGTCCTTGGCCAAATAACTGCCGTCCACGATGGATTTCAGGGAGGACAGCAGATCGGCGACATCGGCTTTGCCGGCCCCGCCGGCCGTAATGTCGGCCACCATCGTCTCCAGAGCATCCAACCCTTTGAAGAGCACATCGAAGATGAAAGCGTCCATCGTCAGCTTGCCGTTGCGGACAAGATCAAGGACATTCTCCATCTCATGGGTAAGGGAAGCAAGATCCTCGAATCCCATCGTAGCCGACATTCCTTTCAGCGTATGGGCCGAGCGGAAGATGATCTGGACAATGCCGATGTCGGCCGGGTCGCTTTCGAGCTTCAGGAGATTTTCATTGAGTGCTTGAAGATGATCATTGGATTCATCGATAAACATAGACAGATAAGCGTTCATATCCATTACAGGTCCACCTCCTGAACTAAGTTTGCTGTCCTGCCCTACGTGCAGCGCCGGGCAAGCTCTCCTGCAATTTGGAAAAGCGGCAGAGCCGTCTGCGAGCCTCCGAGCTCAACCGCGCTGCGAGGCATTCCGTACACCACACAGGTTTCCTCCGACTCTGTGATCATGCTGGCCGCGCCGCTTTCCCGAAGCTCCAGCATGCCTCGCGCGCCGTCGCTTCCCATGCCGGTAAGCAGAACGCAGTGGCGCTCCAGCTCCGCATAGGGAACGATGGAGCGGAACAGTACATCAACCGAAGGGCGATGCCCGCTGACTGCCGGCGATTGGGTCAGCCGGATCTGGTAGCCGGCTCCGTCCTTCTCGAGCTCCATGTGGCTTCCGCCGGGAGCGATATAGACACGGCCGGCAAGCACGCGTTCGCCCTGCTCCGCCTCCTTCACCTCGATCATGCTGCCTGCTTCAAGCCGCTTGGCCAGCGATGCCGTGAATCGGGGGGGCATATGCTGGACGACCAGCACCGGGGCCGGCAAGTCTGCCGGCAGCGAGCCGATCACTTCGCTGAGCGCTCGCGGTCCGCCAGTCGATGTGCCGATGGCGACAACCTGCGTCCACTTTTCCCTGGAAGCCAGAGATTTGGGGACCGATTCCTCAGCTGAAGCATGCGGATTGGAAGGCATCCCCGTCCGCGCAGGCCGCGAGGCGCCTGAAGCCGGCCGTGCTGCCCGCTCCTTGGAAAGGGGGGCTTCACTTGCGCTTGCTTGCCTGCGCTTGGCATCCGCAACAGGAGGAATCCGCGTCTTGCGTGTCTCGTCCGGCGTCCCACGGGCTGCGCCGCTCGGGCCTGGAGCGGATGAAGGCTTCGCATGGCTGCCGGCATCCTTTGCTGCCTGTTTGCGTGCAGGCAGCTCCTTCTTCCCTCCCGCCTCCCGCGCCGGAAGGCGAGGATGGATCAGTCGGCCTCGGAATTGAAGAGCGGTATGCAGCTTCTCCCTCAGCAAGCGTCCGATCGTTTCAATCTCCCCTGGGGGCGAAGCGGGTGAAGGCTTGCGGATGAAGTCGAATGCTCCCTGCTGCAGCGCGGCAATCGTGAGCGAGGTATGTTCCTCGCTGATGCCGGAGAACATGATCACCGGAAGCGGGCGGCTCTCCATGACTGCCACGAGAGCTTCGAGCCCGTTCATTTCGGGCATCTCGAGATCCATAGTCATGGCATCGGGTGCGAGAAGCCTTGCGGCCTCCAGCGCTTCCCTGCCTGTCGCCGCCGTCCCGGCAACCTCAAAAGCCGGGTCTTGCAGGATTAAATCACGAATAATGGCACGCATGAAGGCGGAATCGTCCACGATCAAAATACGGAACTTCTCCATCTCCCTATCTCTCCCATCTGAAGCCAAAGGTTAACGTTTCCGACTGAACCACTGCTGTAGAATACCTTTGACGCTGCGATGAGGAAGACTGTCTGCCGGCAAATCGAGGTATTGCCGGGCAATCTGCATGATGTTCCTTGCCGCGTCCGATTCCGGATAAGCGATGAGGAAAGGCTTCTGCGTCCGGACCGCTTTGCCCACCTTGCTGTCATCGGCAACGTAACCGCCGTAAGGAAGGCGGATACCGAGAAAGCGGTCTGCCGCCATGTCCATCTTGGCCGCCGCATGGCGTCCTTCCTGTTCATCGAAGGCACGATTGACGACTACCCGGAACCGCGTATCCGGCATGCTTCCCGAAACCATCTTGACGAGCGCGTAAGCATCCGTGATGGATGTCGGCTCGGGAGTCGTCACGACGAAGGTTTCGTGGGCCGCCTGGATGAATCGTTCCGACTCCCGCGTCAGTCCCGCGCCGGTATCGAACAGGATGAAATCATATTCCCCCTGGAGCATGCCGAGCTGCTCGTCCGCTTCCTGAAGCTGCCGATCCGTAAGATGAAGCAGCTCCCGGAATCCGGACCCGCCAGCTACGAAATGCAGCCCGGATGGTCCCAATTGGATGATGTCACGGATGCTTTTGTCACCGGTGAACAGATGATAGAGAGAGTATGGCGCCGGAATGCCCATCAGCACGTCCAGATTGGCCATGCCGATATCCGCGTCGATGATGAGCACTTTTCGGCCCAGAGACTGCAGCGCGAGTCCGAAATTCAGACTGAAGTTGGACTTGCCGACTCCGCCCTTCCCGCTCGTCACCGTAAGCAGCCGCGCGTTCTTTTCCATCCGCCCGCCCGCCCGCTCCTTGATCAGATTGCGAAGCGCCTGGGCTTGGTCACTCATGCGGATGGTTTCCCAGAAGCAGCTTCACATAACGCGCTGACCGGAACGGCTCGAGATCATCCGGAACGGTCTGGCCGAAGGCCAGATAAGCCGGCTTCAGTCCGTGATCCATGATCAGATTGAAGGCCGCGCCGTACACCGTCGTTTCATCCAGCTTGGTGAAGATGACCTTGTCCACCCCATGCCGGATGAAAGGCTGCGCTACCGCCTCCATATCCGGCGTGCGGGCGGTCAGGCTGAGCACCAGCAGCGTATCCGCATCCTCGCTGTTTCTCAGCAAGCTGTTGACCTCGTGGATCTGCAGCTCGCTGCGGTAATTCCTGCCGGCCGTATCCATGAGCACGGCATCCTTCTGGTCCAGCTGCTGAAATGCCCTTGCCGCTTCCGCGGGGGAGAATACGACTTCCAGCGGGATTCCCAAAATATCCGCATAGGTCCGAAGCTGATCGACAGCGGCGATGCGATAGGTATCCGCCGTGATCAAGCCGACTGCTTTGCGATGGCGCAAAGTAAGATCCGCCGCCAGCTTCGCGATAGTCGTCGTCTTGCCGACGCCTGTCGGACCGACGAAATGCAGGACCCGGCTATGTTCTGCCGGTTTCTCTCCCATATAAGGCTCCAGCCACATCTGCAATTGCTCTGCGGCTGCCGCCCATAGAGCTTGCGGATCTTCGCTCAGAACGCTGTATTCAGGCTTGGCCTGCAAGTCGGCCAGAAGCCTTTCCCGCCAAGCAGTCTTGACCTCCTGGGCTTCCAGCCTATCCATCAGGCTGGACACATGGACCGATACCGTTTCGGCGGCCTGGGCGCCGGATAGCTGACGGATCCAGGTTCTAAGGTCGCGAACTTCCCGGAGCAGATCCTGTTCCATTCCTTGAACGGCCGGCTCGCGGAAGCCGCTTGCCTGGGCGGCGGCAGCGGAACCGTTTGAAGCGGCCGCTTCCCCAGCGGATACAGCAGGTTCAGGAGCGGTTTCGCTTGCAAATGCAAGCGGGCTGGCCGCAGGCTTCGCGACCGCCTTGTACTTGGCCGCTGCCAGCGAGGCAGGAGCAGACGGGGCTGCCGCGGAAGCCAAAGGAGCCGGCTGCCTGGGCGTTGCCCCTGAAACGGTCGAAGCCGGCTGCCTTGACGCCGCTGCTGCCAGCGACTGAAGGGTATCGGCCAATGCGGCGGAGGGCGGCGGAGGGCTGACGGTTTCCGCAGCCGCAACGACCTCTATGCCTTTTTTGCCGAACATGCCGAGGAACCCTCCGGTCTTGATTTCCTTCGTGCTCAAAATGACGGCATCCTTGCCCAAATCTCCTCGGATAAGCGCCATAGCCTCCGGCATGGACGACACGACGTAACGCTTCACTCTCACAAGCTCACCGTCCCTATGCTCTGAACTTCAATGGAAGGCTCCAGCTCGCTGTAGGACAGGACCGGAATGTCTCCCATCACCCGTTCGATCATCTGCCGCAGATACATGCGGATCGTCGGCGAAGCAAGCACGACCGGCTGGTGTCCGGACTGGATCTGCCGATTGACTTGCTCGCTGACTTTATTGCAGATCTGCTGGGTAGCGATCGGGTCCATGGCCAGGTAGCTGCCATGCTCCGACTGCTGAACGGCTTCGGCGATCTTCTTCTCCAGCGCCGGGCTGACCGTAATGACCCGCATCGAGGTGCCGCCAGTGCTGTACTGCTGCGTAATCTGACGGGAGAGAGCCTGGCGGGCATATTCCGTCAGAATGTCGGTATCCTTCGAGTACAGCCCGTGATCGGCCAGAGTCTCGAAGATGCTGACAAGGTCCCGGATCGAGATTTTCTCCTTGAGCAGCTTGGCCAGCACTTTCTGCACATCCCCGATCGTCATGACGGAAGGAATGAGTTCTTCCACGAGCGCCGGGTACGCTTCCCGCATGTTGTCGATGAGCGCCTTCGTCTCCTGTCTGCCGAGCAGCTCATGGGCGTGGCGCTTGATGATCTCGGTCAGATGGGTGGCGACAACCGACGGCGGATCGACGACGGTGTAGCCGGACATCTCGGCTCTCTCCTTGGTCGCCTCGTCGATCCATAATGCCGGAAGTCCGAAGGCCGGCTCCATCGTTTCGATGCCGATGATGGACTCGTCCTCGAAGCCCGGGCTCATCGCCAGATAATGATTCAGGAGCAGGTCGCCGCGGGCGACCGTATTGCCTTTGATTTTAATGATGTATTCGTTCGGACGAAGCTGAATGTTGTCCCGGATGCGAATGACGGGAACGACAAGCCCGAGCTCGAGCGCGCACTGGCGGCGGATCATGATGATCCGGTCCAGAAGATCGCCCCCCTGCTGCGTATCCGCGAGCGGGATGAGGCCGTAGCCGAATTCGAATTCGATCGGATCCACATGCAGCAGGTTCACGACGCTTTCCGGGCTCCGCACTTCCTCGATCTCCTTCTCCTCCACCATCTGCTCCTGCTCTGCGATCGCGCGGCTTTGCTCGCCCTTCATCTTCCACCCCAGGTAAACAAGCAGTCCCGCGATCGGGAACGTGCGGATGATTCCGATCGGAGTGAACAGTCCCAGCAGAGCGATTGTGCCGGCCACGACGAACAGCAGCTGCGGATACCGCAGAATCTGGCTGGTCAGGTCATGGGCCAGATTGCCTTCCGATGCCGATCTTGTCACGATCAGGCCGGCAGCCGTAGAGATAAGCAGCGCCGGTACTTGACTGACGAGTCCGTCGCCGATCGTCAGGATCGAATACGTGTTGAGCGCCTCGGAGAAGCCCATCCCGTGCACCGCCATCCCGATGATGAAACCTCCGAGAAGGTTGATGATGAGGATGATGATCGACGCGATCGCATCACCCTTGACGAATTTGCTCGCGCCGTCCATCGAGCCGTAGAAGTCGGCTTCCCGCTCGATCTTTGAGCGGCGGGCCCGAGCCTGCTGCTCGTTGATCATGCCTGCATTGAGATCCGCATCGATGCTCATCTGCTTGCCCGGCATGGCATCGAGCGTGAACCTTGCCGCAACCTCTGCGACCCTCTCGGAGCCTTTGGTGATGACGATGAACTGCACGACAACCAAGATCAGGAACACGACAAAGCCGATGGCGACCTGGCCTCCGGCAACCCAGTTTCCGAATGTCTGGACCACCTCGCCTGCGTGGGCATGGACAAGAATGTTGCGGGTTGTCGATACGTTGAGGGCGAGCCTGAACAAAGTCGTAATCAACAGGAGGGCCGGAAAGATGGAAAAATCCAGCGCTTCTTTTGTATTCATCGCTATTAAGAGAATGATAAGAGCGACCGATATGTTGATTACGAGCAGGAAGTCCATCAGAAAAGTAGGGATGGGGATGACCATCATTAGGACAATGCCGATAATCCCTACCAAGATTGCCAGGTCCCTCGGTTTCATGACGAATGCCTCCGCTTACTGAATTAAGATGATTTGCTGCGGCCTTTCAGCTTGTATACATAGGCCAGTACTTCCGCGACCGCTTGGAACAGATCCGGCGGGATGCTGTCCCCGATCTCCGTCCTGTCGTACAAGGCTCTTGCCAGCGGACGGTTCTCCATGGTGACGACTCCGTTCTCCTTCGCAACTTCCTTGATCCTCAAGGCGACGTAATCCATTCCCTTCGCCAGAATGACGGGAGCCTGCATGCGCGTGCCGTCGTAACGGATGGCGATGGCGAAGTGGGTCGGGTTCGTAATGACGACATCGGCCTTGGGCACTTCCTGCATCATGCGCTGAAGCGCCATCTTCCGCTGCCGCTCCTTGATCTTCCCCTTGATGAGCGGATTGCCTTCGCTCTTGATGTACTCATCCTTGATGTCCTGCTTCGACATTCGCAGATTCTTCTCGTACTCGTATTTCTGATAGAAATAGTCCGCAGCCGCGATGACGATCATCAGCGAGGCGAATTCGAGGCCGAGCTTCAAGGTCAGGCCGGCTGTGAACGTGAAGATGTGTTCGACGGGAGAATGTCCCAGCATGAGAATGCGTCCCCATTCTCCCCAGATCGTGTAGAACACGACCACTCCGACAACGATCAGCTTGATGATGCTCTTGAAGAATTCCGCGACCGACCGCATCGAGAAGATATTCTTGAATCCGCTGATCGGATTCAGTTTCTTGAAGTCGGGCTTGAGCGGAGTTCCCGTGAGCAGGAAGCCTACCTGCACGTAGTTGAATGCCGCCGCCGCCACGAATGCGAGCAGCAGAATCGGAGCCAGCAGCATGAGCAGCTCCATCATGACGTGATAGAACAGCGACATGACGTTGCCCGAGGTCAGATCCAGAGTGAGCCAGTCATTGAACAGGCTGCCGAAAATACGGTAGATCCGTTCCTTGTAATACCCTCCGAGGACGAGGAAGCTTCCAATGACGAACAAGATGATGAAAGCGCCGGGAAGCTCGTGGGTTTTGGCGATCTGGCCCTTGTCGCGTGCCTCGCTGCGCTTCTTCGGCGTCGCTTTTTCGGTCTTCTCGCCGTTGAACAGCTGCAGGTCGACTTTGAACCGGAGCCTCATGGCCGTGTCCCTCCTCAATAGCCTGTCCCGCCTTTGCTGCCGACAGCGTTGAACAGCTCGCCGAGCTTCTCGAACATCAGGCTGAACAAATGCCCGAACAAAACGCCGAGAGACGGCATCAGCAGCATCAACAGCAGGATGCCGAGCATAATTTTGAGCGGAGCGCCGATGACGAATACGTTGTATTGAGGCGCTGTCCGCGCCAGGAAGCCAAGACCGACATCCGTCAGGAACATGGCCACGACTATCGGCGCCGCGATCTGCAGGGCGAGCAGGAAAGACTGGGAGAACGCCCTGACGAGGAAGTCCGAGATCAAGCCGCTGGAGATATGCTCCATCAGCCCCAGCTTGAGAGGCATCCAGTTGTAGCTGTTCATCAGCGCTTGCAGCATGTACAGATGGCCGTTCATCGTCAGAAACAGCAGCGTCAGCACCATATACTTGAGATTGCCGGTAATCGGCGCCGACGTTCCGCTCAGCGGATCGATGATGTTCGACATGGCGAGGCCCATCTGCAGATCGATGAAAGCGCCGGCCGTCTGGACGACCGTGAAGAACAGGTAGACGATGAATCCAAGCAGGAGTCCGATCAGGATTTCCTGGAGGATCAGCAGGATGAAGCCCGCATCGGCAGCAGCCGTCTGCTTGATTCCGTACGAGAAGTACACAAGAAGCGAAACGGCGAAACCGATGCCGATCTTGAGCCTCGCCGGCACGGTTCGAGCGGAAAAGACAGGCGCGACTACAAAAAAAGAGGTCATTCGACAAAAAATCAGCAAAAAAATAGGAAATCCGTTAAGAAATTGTTCCATCAGCCTCTGCCTACCCGATATAGTTGTGCAGGTTGTTCAGCAGGTTGTAGGTGAAATCCACCAGCGTGTTCAATATCCATGGACCGAACAGCAGAACCGCGGCCAATACGGCGACGATCTTCGGGACGAACGCAAGCGTCTGTTCCTGGATCTGAGTCGTGGCTTGAAAAATGCTGACGGCTAGTCCGACGACAAGCCCGAGAATAAGCATGGGCGCGCTCGCCTTCAGCATGACGAACATCGCCTGACCCGCCAAGCCGATGATGAAATTGGAACTCATCGCATTCCCCTCCTTCTTCTGCGGTCATGACGGATTAAAGCTGAGCAGCAGCGACTTGATGACCAAATACCACCCGTCTACGAGAACAAACAGCAGAATTTTGAAAGGAAGCGAGATCATGACCGGCGGCAGCATCATCATCCCCATCGCCATCAGCGTACTCGAAACAACCATGTCGATAATCAAAAAGGGAATGAAGATCATGAATCCCATCTGGAACGCTGTCTTCAGTTCGCTGATCGCGTATGCCGGCACCAGCACCGTGATCGGAATATCCTGATAGGTTTTGGGCTTTTCCGCTTTGGTGTAGTTCAGAAACAGCAGCAGGTCTTTTTCCCTCGTATGCTGGAACATGAACTTCTTCATCGGCACGGCCGCTTTTTCAAGCGCCTCGGTCTGAGTCAGCTCACCCTTCATATAAGGCTGCAGGGCCGTATCATTCACTTGCGAAAGCGTAGGAGACATGATGAAAAGCGTCAAAAACAATGCCAGACCGATCAGAACCTGATTCGGAGGCATCTGCTGGGTTCCGAGCGAAGTGCGCACGAAACCAAGCACGATGACAATCCGGGTAAAGCTGGTCATAAGAATAAGGAAGGAAGGAGCAACCGTCAGAACGGTCACCATCAATAGGATGGATACAGCGCTCGTTCCTCCGGCGCTATCACCGCCAATGTTGATATCGATGCCCGGCAGAGGCTCGGCATAAGCGGCGCTCTGCCAGGCAAGCGACATGGCCAGGACAGTCATCAGAGAAAGCATACGTTTTCTTGTCATTCGTCCCTCAACCGATCCCTGTCTCTAGATTCCTGGAACAGCTGTTCAAGCTCTTCCTGCTGTCTGGATTGCTGCTCAAGCTTTTGATGCAGCAGCTTCTGGAACCGCTTCGCCTCTTCCTTGTCATCATCGGCTGGAGCTTGAACAGACCGGTTCCCTTCTCCTGTCTTGCCTTGGATTCTGCGCACCCATTCCCCCAGCGGCACGCCGGATGCGGCATTGCGCTTCTCCAGCAGCTGGCTGCGGAGGCTGTCCGCTTCTTCCCCTGCCGGGAACCGGTCCAGAAGCGTCACATTCTCGCCGACGCCGACAACATAGATTCTGCCAGCCGCTTCGATGACCTGGATCGACTTGTTCGGTCCCAGCGTCAATCCTCCAAGCTGTTCAAGAGCTCTTGCGCCTCCCATCAGCTGGCTTCGCTTGGAGAGCCAGCGAATAAGGAGGGTGATCAATCCGATGACAAGAGCAAGCGAGACCAGCACCCAGACCACGCTGCCCGTCATGCCTCCGCTCGCAAAGTGCGGCACCTCGCTCCCGCCGGAAGGAAGGGAATAATCAAGCGTTCCATCAGGCTTCGGTGAAGCGGAAGGAGCGGCCGCCTGAGCCGCCAATCCGGCTATCCATGGCATTTCCGTTACCCAAGCGTCTTCTTGATGGCCTCGATGACCCGGTCAGCCTGGAACGGCTTCACGATGAAATCTTTCGCGCCTGCTTGAATGGCGTCGATGACCATCGCTTGCTGGCCCATGGCCGAGCACATGATGACTTTCACGTTCGGGTCGATTTTCCTGATTTCCTTCAATGCGGCGATGCCGTCCATCTCCGGCATCGTGATGTCCATCGTGATCAGATCCGGCTTGACTTCCTTATATTTCTCGATTGCCTGCGATCCGTCCTGAGCCTCGCCCACGACCTCGTAGCCATTTTTAGTCAGAATATCGCGAATCATCATTCGCATGAATGCAGCGTCATCAACGATCAGAATACGGTTTGCCATTTGTCATTTCCTCCCAGGATGCACTTATTGAATTTTGGTCATGCGGTCCCACTGGCTCACGATATCCGTGACCCGGACCCCGAAATTCTCATCAATGACGACAACTTCGCCTTTTGCAATCAGCTTGTTGTTCACCAGAATGTCTACGGGCTCGCCTGCCAGCTTGTCGAGCTCGATGATGGATCCTTGCGACAGCTCAAGAATATCCTTGATCTGTTTTTGCGTGCGTCCAAGCTCTACGGTTACTTTCAGCGGGATATCGAGGAGCAGGCCGAGATTGCTCTCGTCTCCTTGAGGATATCCCGGCTGGAAACCGGAAAATTGAACCGGTTGAACATTGACGTTGCGGCCTACCGGAGCGCCGAAAGTCTGCGGGCCTTGGTTGTTGACAGCGGGTGCGGCGTGCATATAGGCCGTTGGCTGCTGATAGGCCGGCTGTTCATAAACAGGCTGCTGTTGGACGGGCTGTTGATGCACAGGTGGTTCGTGAACAGGCTGCTGTTGGACGGGCTGCTGCACCGATGGTTCCGAGTATGGAGCTGTTGAAGCCGTTTCGATCAATGGAGCCGCAGATGATGCGGCGGCCTCATCCCCGCTTCCGCCCATCAGCGTGTCGACCATCTGCTTGGCGAAGTTGACCGGCAGCAGCTGCATGATCGTCGAATCGATCAGGTCTCCGATCATCAGCCGGAAGCTGACTTTGATGAAGACGTCATCCGGCGGCAGCTGAGCGAGTCCTCCGCCTTGCTCCACATCGAGGATATCGATGCCGGGAGGCGAGATGTTGACCATCCGGTTGAAGATCGTCGACATCGAAGTCGCCGAAGAACCCATCATTTGGTTCATCGCTTCCTGCACGGCGCTGATATGGATGTCATTGAGCTCCGTCTGGCCGACGTCGCCTTCGCCGCCAAGCATCAGATCGGCGATAACGCCGGCATCCTTTGACCTGATGACCAGCGAATTGATGCCTTGAAAGCCTTCTACATAGCTGACCGACACCGCGACATGAGGCCGGGGGAATTCGTCGGCGAGATCTTCCCGCTTGATCAGGGCGACCTGCGGAGTCGTGATGTCCACTTTTCTTCCCAGCAGGGTAGACAGCGCGGTAGCCGCGCTTCCGAACGTGATGTTGCCGATCTCGCCCAGAGCATCCTGCTCGATGGAGCTCAGGTATTGGGATATCTGCGCCTCGCCTGCCGTGTCGGAAGGAGCGGCGGAATAACCGTCCGAGCTCTGCCGGAGCAGGGCATCGATCTCCTCCTGGGACAAATAATCCTTACTCGTCATAATCTTCGTCTGCTCCTTCGCTTACGATCTCGTCCACCTGGACAGCAAGGCGGTCGCGGACCGATCCCGGGCTGCCGATGAACTTCAGCTTTTCTCCAACCTTGATATGCAAGCCTTCACCGACCGGCTTCTTCAAGGAAATGACATCTCCTGAGGCAAGGCTCATGAACTCTCTCACCGTAATGGAGGATTCTCCGAGCTCGGCGATGATCGGCAGCTTCGCTTTATGTACGCGCTGCTCCAGGATCTCCACTTCTTCAGGGGCACGCGACTTCTTCTGGGATACGAACCAGTGATGCACAGACAGTCTCGGCATGATCGGCTCGATGACCACATGCGGAATGCACAAGTTGATCATGCCGGTCGTATCCCCGATTTTCGTGCTCAATGAAATCAAAGCGATCGTTTCGTTGGGAGAAACGATCTGCATGAACTGCGGGTTCGTTTCAAGCGAGTCCAGCCTCGGCGATATATCGTACACCGTTTTCCAGGCTTCCTGCAGGCTTTCGAAGGCACGGCTGAAGATTTTCTCCATGATCATGGTTTCGATCTCCGTGAGCGCCCCGATCTTGGCGGGAGCGGTTCCTGTGCCTCCAAGCAGCCTGTCGACCATGGCATATGCCACGTTGGGATGGACTTCAAGCACCATCCTTCCCTCCAGCGGCTCCGCCTCAAAGATGTTCAGAATGGTCATTTTGGGAATCGAGCGGATGAATTCGTCGTATGGAAGCTGTTCTACCTGCACGACGCTGATCTGCACGAACGTTCGCAGCTGCGCCGAGAAATAAGTCGTCAAGTATCGGGCGAAGTTTTCATGAATCCGGGTCAAGCTTCGTATATGGTCCTTGGAAAACCGGACCGCCCGCTTGAAATCGTACGCGCGGATCTTCTTCTGGCTTTCTTCCTTCTTCAGTTCCTCCGCATCCATCTCCCCGGACGACAAGGCGGCAAGCAGAGCGTCGATCTCATTCTGGGAAAGCACATCCACCATCACTCTCACCTCCTTCGCTTATCTCACTTGGCCGTCCTAGATTTCCGTCAAGGTATAGTCCGTGATGGAAACCTTGATCAGCTTGCCTTTGGGAAGAACTTCATTGATTTGGTTGAGCAGCTTGGCCTCGAGCGCATCCTGCCCGGCGGAGCCTTGCAGCGACTGGGCTTCCGTATCTGCAAGCGTACGGTTGATGATCGGCTTCACGACGATATCCTTGATCTTGTCGAAGTCTTCCTTCGTCGCCTTTTTGTCCAGCTGGAAAGCGAAGCTCACGAGCAGGAATTTGTTGTCGTCCTTCAGATTCCGCTTGATATCCTTGAGCTCGGACGTTACCTCGACACGTTCGTCAGCCGTAAGCGGCTTGACCTTGGCGGCTGCCGCCGTCGTCTTGGCCGTATCCCCTCCTGAAGCCGTTACAGGCTCCTTCAGGAGCGAGTTGTACAGAATGACCGCCACCACAGCGATGAGCGAAATTGCCAGCAGCGTGGTGATCAGCCAGGGAAGCATTTTTTTCATAGCGCTTATTCCTCCGTATATCCACTCTTATGAGATGATGCCGCGAGGCCGATGGAGCGGTAGAAATCGGTCATCCGCCCGGCCAGAACGGCAGCCGACTCCACAACGACCATTTTTTTGCCGGTGGTCATCGTCACGAGCGTATCCGGCGTTTCTTCCAGGAGCTCGATCAACAGGGCATTTATCATCAGCTTGCTGCCGTTGAGCCTTGTTACTTCAATCATGTGAACCCTCCCGCGGCTGCGCCCTTGGCCGAACCGATGACGCCGAGTAGAGCTCGGCCTGCGGATTCAAACCGACAGGGCTAGATCAATTATCTCTTCAGATTGACGAGCTCCTGAAGAATTTCATCCGATGTCGTAATGATTCGGGAGTTGGCTTGGAAACCGCGCTGCGCAACGATCATTTCCGTGAACTCGCTCGTAAGGTCGACGTTGGACATCTCCAGCTGGCCGGCTACGATGTTGCCCGTTCCGGTCTCCGGATCTCCGGGAGCTCCGATAGCCAGCTCCTCGGCATTGGAATTCACCGTAGAGCGGTAAAGGTTGCCGCCGACTTTTTCCAGGCCGTTCGGATTGGTCACTTTTACGACGCCGATGGTGGCGATGACATCTCCTGTCGTTCCGTCCGCATTGACGCCTGTCACCGAGCCGTCCTTGCCGATCGTGAAGGCGCTGACTCCGGCCAGCGAAATCGGTTCGCCGTCGGAGCTGAGCACGAGAGCGCCGTCGGCGTTGACCAGCTGTCCCGCGGCATCGACCGAGAAGTTGCCGGCACGCGTCAGATAGAAGCCGTCTTCCATTCCCGCAGGACGGACGGCGAAAAATCCGTCTCCGTCAATGCGCAGATCCGTCGGCACGTTGGTCGTCATGGCGCTGCCCGCCGTATGCAGGGTGTCGATCGAGGCCACCGTCACGCCAAGGCCGATCTGCTGCGCGTTTTTGCCGCCGCGCGCTCCATCTTCAGGCTGCGTCGCTCCTGCGACAGTCTGGCTCAGAATATCCTGGAACATGACCCGTCCCGCTTTGAAGCCGACGGTGTTCACGTTCGCAATATTGTTGCCGATGACATCAAGCTTGGTTTGGAAGCCCCGCATGCCGGATACGCCCGAATACATAGATCTCAACATAATCTAAAACCTCCTAAATGGATGGATACTGCTCTTTCAGGCTCCTGCCGGCTGTTCTCCGGAAGACTCTTCCGGCGCCTGTTCCGGAGCCTCTTCCGCCGCATCGGATCGGATGGACTTCAGCGCGTCGATCGGAACATAATTCCCGCTGGAGACGATATACTGGATGCCGTCCTTGAGCACGACCGAATCGACGAGGCCGCTTGCGGTCGTCAGCTTGCCGGCAGCATCAAAGATGTCCCATTCCGCTTGCTTCCCGATGAGATCGGATGTAAGTCCCAGATTCTGTCCCTGCACGTTGAGCTGTCCGGAAATGTTCGACAGCTGCTCGACAGAAGAGAACTGAGCGAGCTGAGCGATGTAAGTCGTGTTGTCGGACGGATTCATCGGGTCCTGATACTTCAGCTGTGCGACCAGAAGCTGCAGGAAGGCATCCTTGCCGAGCGTGGAGTTGTCCATGCTTGTGGATGACGCCTTGGAATTCTTTTGGCTCACGAACGGATAAATGGAATTGGCGTTCACGGATGCTGCCATCGTTGATCCCCCTCGAAACCGGCTTATGCCGTTTCGTTAATTGCCCTGCCGTATCCCAGCTCGCGAATGGCGGTCTGGATGACTTCAGCTTCCTGCATGCCCTGTTCTTCAGGGCGGTCGGAACCATTTCGTGCAAACTGGCCGCCCTGTTCGCCTCCGCCCCGGCTCTGCTGGCCGAATGAAAGCGAGGTCTGAAGCTGGCTTGAGGCCGAAACATCAAGCCGTTCAACCTGGAAGCCTTGGTTTTGCAAGGACATCCTGAGCTGGCCCAACTGGTTCTCGATCGCTTCCCTCGCCGCCGGCGAATCCGCTGCGAACAGCGCCGTCAATTGGCCGTTGTGGATTTGAAGCTTGACGTCCACCTGCCCCAAGTTCTCCGGGGTCAGCGTCAATCTTGCTTCTGTCATGCCGGATGAAGACGAGACATCAAGCTTCTTCAAGACGAGCCCGGCCACCTCCTGGGCAAACCGATGGACAGGCACTTTTACAGTCGCTTCCGGGCTGTCCGGAACCGCAGCTCCCGGCTGGACATTTCCTGTTGCATAGGTCGCGGTTGACGACGGCTGTTCATTCGTTTCCGATATGAGCATGGCTGGCTGCGCGGCATCATCTCCCTGAGCGCTTCCCGCCGCGGCGTCGACCGCCGCACGGATATGGGCTGAAGATGCTTCGAGCTTCGCCAGAAGCGTTGTGCCGGAAGCCGGAATTCCCGTAAAAGGAGTCCCATCAGGCTGACCGTCCGGAATCGTTCCGCCTGGAGCGGATTTGGCTGTTTGCGGCGCTTCGAGCTTCGCCAGAAGCGTTGTGCCGGAAGCCGGAATACCCGCAACAGGAGTCCCTTCAGGCTGACCCTCCGGAATCGTTCCGCCTGGAGCGGATTTGGCTGTTGGCGGCGCTTCGAGCAGGCTCTGCAGCTTGGTCAGCTGCGCCTGGGTCAACGCCTGGGAATCGACCTTACCGGATGGCTTGGCGAGAACGTCGGGCAATTGCTGCCTCAGAGCCAGCAGCAGCTCTCCGACTTCCCCCTTGGCGGCTGCCGTTGCGGAAGCAGCTGCGGGCTCATCCTGCCTCTGCTGGCCGTCGCCTGCAAGCTTCACTGCAGGAGGCGGCTGAATGCCGAGCAGCGCAAGCAGGGCTCCGAGCTCGGAAGCGGCTTGCTGCCAATCCTCGAGCGGAATGGAGCCATCCTCTTCCTTGCCTTCGTAAAGCTGATCAAGCAGCTCCTCCAATTTGGCAAGCAGCGGCTCGGCTGCCTGCTCCTCGGAGGAAGCTGCTGCTGGACTGGCTTCTCCGGGCTGCAGAGCTTCCGGCAGCGCTCCGTCTGCTGGAGCCGGGGTGCTCGGCTCCATGCCGTCAGGCAGCACGGGAGCTGAGTTCAGCACAGGAGCTGCGTTCAGTACAAGCGAGGCTGCCAATGCCGCAGCAGCCGCAATGGCGTCCTGCGGAGCCGTTCCCGCATTCGGAGTGGCTTGACCCTGAACGCCCGTCTGCAATGCTCCTGCCATTGCTTGGCTGAAAGGGGCAGCTCCGGCCGCCTTGCCTCCGGCCGCTTGCGCTGATGTTCCCGGGCCGGTTGCTGCAGCCGGTTGAGACGTCGTGATCTCCATTGTTCACCTCCTATTCTATTTTCCCGCCATGAGCTTGCTCACGAGCTGAGAAGTCAGCTTTTTGTCTAGTCCCGACATCTCCTGAACGATTGACGAGCGTTTGGAATCGCTGACCGAGCCAAGAATTCGAAGCACTTTGCTCGCGCTCACATCCGACATCGCCATCAGCAGCTGCGCCGCCTTCGCCGGATCCATCGATTCGAACGTTTTGCTGAGCTGATCTTCGCTGAGCAGCGCTGAGCCGGATGCAGGAGCTGCGCTGGAAGCCTGCCGGATTCTCGATTGCAAGGCAGCAATCTGTTGATCCTGGACCGGAACGGAATCCTTCAGCCTCGCTGCCGTCTCGGCTGCCAGCTTTGGATCCATTTTGGCCAGAATCGCTCCTTGGGATCGGCTGTCCATCGAGTTCAGCACGAGCACAGCTTCTTCCAAGGTCATATTCTGAATAATTGGAGCCGCTTTGCTCGGCGTCATCGAGGAGAACATTCCTGCGAGCTCCGTTATTTTGGCTTGATACTCGCTGCTGCTCAACTTTTTCTGCTCGTCGCTTTTGATCAGCTGGTCGAGCTTGTCCTGCAGATCGTTGATTTCCTTCTCGAGGGAAGCCTTCTCCGCCTCAGCGGCCTGAAGTTTCCCTTTCGCTGCTTGCAAATCTCCCTGCAGACCGGCGATCTGCTTGCGCTGAGCATCGCCGTTGTCCTGAACAGGGGCGCCGGATGCGCTCTGGCTTTCCGGAATGAGCGATCCGACTACCGGAATGCTGCGTCCGGTATCCATCAGCCTCGAGCGGAGCGACGGGTTGAACACCACTAGAAGCACCAGCACCAGCACCAGCGTGAACAGCAACGGCGTGACAAAAAACAGGAAGCGTTCCATTCCGCTGTAGCTTTGTTTCTCATGTTCTTCTGCCAACATTTCATCCCTCCCGGGGGCATGAGTCGTCCCCGACTGCCTCATCTTGCATTCTGCTAAAGCGCGGCGCGCGAATGGCGTTGGACCGCGATTTCATCGAGCTCCGCCTGCTCTCCGGCAAGCTGCGCAGCCTTGAATCGGTTCAAGGCTTTTTCTTTGGATTTCAGCCAGATCTTCTCCTGGATCTTACGCTCTGCCAGACGATGCCTGGAGGATTCGACTTCGTTCTCTGCCGCCTGCACGACTTGCTGCTTGCTTCCAATGCAGGCATCCAGATGGGAGAGGAACCGCTGGATCGCTTGCAGCTCCATGAGCGGGCTTCCTTGCATGCCGAGCTCTTCAAGCTTCCCTTCCCAGCGCATACGCTCCGCATGCAGCTCGGACAGGGACATCTCCTCCGCATGCAGCAGATCGAGCGCGGCCGTGAGTCCCCATTTGGCTTGCGTCGTCTCGCTTTGCTTCAAGTTGACAATGCTTTGATATGCATAGCGGAATGCCGTCACGTCTCTGTTCAGCTCCCGTTGAATTGCCGGATCAGATGGTCCAGCGTCTCGTCAAAATGGGCTTTTTCATTCGTTCGTTGCTGCGTGAAATCCAGGATTCCGTCCATCTGGCTGATCGCCTGGTCGATCTCCTTGTTCGATCCGGGCTGGTACGCCCCGATATTGATCAAGTCCTCCGAATCTTTATAGACAGCGAGCATCTTTTTGAGAGCGGAAGCCGCCTCCTGATGCTCGGGATCTATGATCTCCTTCATGACCCGGCTTACCGAGGCGAGCACGTCGATCGCCGGAAAATGGCCTTTCTGAGCCAAGTCGCGGCTTAAGACGATGTGTCCGTCGAGAATGCCTCTCACGGCATCCGCTACCGGCTCATTCATGTCGTCCCCATCCACGAGAACGGTATAAAAAGCCGTTATGGACCCCGTCGGCCCTGTGCCCGCTCTTTCAAGCAGCTTGGGAAGGCCGGCGAAGACCGACGGCGTGTACCCTCTCGTCGCCGGAGGCTCTCCGACCGCCAGCCCGACTTCCCGCTGCGCCATCGCATACCGGGTGACCGAATCCATCATCAGCATGACGTTCATGCCGCGGTCCCGGAAGTACTCCGCAATCGTCGTCGCGATTACCGCGCCCTTGATGCGGATCAACGCCGGCTGATCGGATGTGGCCACGATCACGACGGAACGGGCCAGCCCTTCCGGTCCCAGATCCTTCTCGATGAACTCGAGCACCTCTCGTCCGCGTTCGCCGATGAGAGCAATCACATTGACGTCGGCAGCAGTATTGCGGGCGATCATCCCCAGCAGCGTGCTCTTTCCAACCCCCGAGCCTGCAAAAATCCCGACGCGCTGGCCTTGGCCTACGGTAAGCAGGCCGTCGATCGCGCGAACCCCGATGCCCAGCGGCTGCTGGACGCGCGGTCTGAAGAGCGGATTGCTTGGAGGCGCGGTCGTCGGATAGCGGATCATGCGGCTGGGAATGAAGCTGCCGTCAAGAGGCCGCCCGAGGCCGTCAAGCACTTTGCCGAGCAGCTCCGCCCCGACCTGGACCGTAAGCGGCTTGCCTGTGCCTACGACGTCGCATCCAGGGGCGATCGCATTGAGATCTCCGAGCGGCATGAGAATCAGCCTATTGTCCCGGAAACCGACGACTTCGGCAAGGAGCGGGAGCGCCCCTCTTCCGGGATAGATCTGGCAGACATCCCCGATGCCGGCATCGGGTCCTTCGCTTTCGACGGTAAGCCCGATGACCTGGGTTACTTTGCCGTTGATGCGCACAGGATCGATGCCCTCGAGCTGCTCCGTATATCTCGAAGCCTTGGGAATCCGGTAATTCATGAAGCAGGCGCCTCCTGACCTTCACGCTGGGAAGCGATTCCCATCAGCTCACGTTTGATTTCGGACAGCTGCGTGTCGATGCGGGCATCGATGCTGCCGAATGCGGTCCGGATCACGCAGCCGTGATCCTTGACCGATGCGTCGGGCAGGATCTGCAGCTCGGCCTGAGAATCGATCGACAGCTCCAGCTCGTCCCTGGCGGCCAGAACCGATGAGAGCTGCGCGGGACTGACGCACAGAACGATGCTGCCATTCTCTCTTCGCCGGGAAAGCATGCTGCGGATGAGCTCGATGGCGATTTCGGGCTCAAGATCCAGCTGCTTGCCGACCAGCTTCTCTGCAATGGCGCAACTCAGCTCGACGAGGAACGGCTCCGCCTCCTGGATGATCTGTTCCTTCATTCGGAAGGAGGATTCAAGAATGGAGGAGGATTCCTCGATTCTCTGCTCCCATTCCTTCCGCAGCGCTGCCTCGGCATCCTGGCTGCCTTGGCTGAAGCCATCGCCATATCCGGCCAGGCGGGCTTCTTCGGCGATCCGTTCATCGTCCGCCCGTCTGGCATGCCACCAATCCTCGGCTTCCTGACGGGCCTGTTCAAGCAGCTCCTGGGCTTGCCTGGCCGCATCCGCCAGCGTCTCCTCGGCGACGCTCTGGGCGTCGCCGAGGATCTGGCTGCGCAGAGACTCCGTGGCTGCATCCGGGCGGATCTCGACGCGATTGTGCTGCTCGCTGAATCCGTCCGATTCGCTGGCGGCAGGTTTCCGGTAAAATCTCTCCAGCCGCTGAAGCTGTTCCTGGGGGACAACCTGCGAGGATTTGAACAGATTAGACAATGATGTCATCTCCTCCGCCGCGGGCGATGATGATGTCACCGGATTCCTCCAGCCTGCGGATCGTTCCTACGATGCGCGTCTGGGCTTCCTCGACGTCACGCAGCCGCACGGGACCCATGAATTCCATTTCTTCCTTGAACGTCTCTGCCATCCGCTTGGACATGTTCCGGAAGATCGCTTCGCGCACTTCCTCGCTTGCCACCTTGAGCGCAAGCTGAAGGTCGGCGCTCTCGATATCGCGGATGATGCGCTGGATGGAACGGTTGTCGATGCTGACGATGTCTTCGAAGACGAACATCCGCTTCTTGATCTCTTCCGCCAGCTCCGGGTCTTGAATTTCCAGGGAATCCAGAATCGTCCGCTCGGTGCCGCGATCGACGCCGTTCAGAATCTGAACGATGGAGTCGATGCCGCCCGCGTTCGTGTAGTCTTGGGTCACGGTCGCGCTCAGCTTCTGTTCCAGCACCCTCTCCACCTGAGAGATGACCTCAGGAGAGGTGCTGTCCATCAGCGCGACCCTGCGGGCGACTTCCGCCTGCTTCTCTTGAGGAAGCGAAGAAAGAATATGAGAAGCCTGCTCCGGCTGAAGGTACGACAGCACGAGAGCAATCGTCTGGGTATTTTCGTTCTGGATGAAGTTCAGGATCTGGGCCGGCTCCGCCTTGCGGGCAAAGTCGAAAGGCCTTACTTGCAGCGTCGCCGTAAGCCTGCTGATGACCTCCAAAGCCTTTTGCGAGCCGAGCGCCTTCTCGAGGATATCCTTCGCGTACGCGATGCCGCCTTGGGAGATATACTCCTGAGCTAGGCAGATCTGATAGAACTCGCTCATGATCGTGTCCCGCTCCGAGCTGTCGACCTTCCTCACGTTGGCGATTTCCAGAGTCAGCTGCTCGATTTCCTCTTCCCTCAGATGCTTGAAGATCTGGGCCGATACATCCGGGCCGAGCGTGATCAGCAAAATGGCAGCCTTTTGGCGCCCGCTCAAGCTTTGCAGCGCTTTAACCATGAGTTGCCACCTCTATTCCTCTACTAGCCAGGTGCGAAGAAGGTTGACGAAATCATCCGGCTTCCGCTTGGCGAGTGTTTCCAAATTCTTGCGCACTTGATTCTCATTCGTGACGCTCTCCAGGTTGATCGAAGGATATTCGACTCTCGGCGCCATTTCTTCGATGATTTCTTCTTCCTTGGCGCGGCGGCGGCGAACGGCGAGCACGATTCCGCCGATTAGCGCGGCAGCGGCGACAGCGATGGCGGCGATCCATCCGGCTGTAAGGCCATTGCCGGAAGCGGAAGCTCCTGCTGCGGCAAAATTTTGACCGATGACAGAAACCTTTTTGGCTATGATCGCGTCATTGCTGACATCCTGTCCGGAATCCACCAGCTGGGAACGGACAAAAGAATTTAGATATTGGGTGATTTGATCTTTTGTTTCTTGGGTTAATAAAGAAGTAGGAATCCCGACGCTGATGCTGAGATCTTTGACGGAGTAAGGGCCGCCAATGATCGTATTCTTGTAGCGGTTAGGCTCGTAATTGGTCGTGCTGGAGGTTTTCTCTGCCGTGCTGCTGCCTCCGCCCGATGTCGAGGAATATCCGGGAACATCGGTTTCTCCGGTGCCGGCCACCCCGCCGGCATTCCCTTCCGTTCCTTCCGAGCTTTCGCTTGATTGCTGCTGGCTGATCACGAGACCGTTGTTGTTGTTGTTGTCCAGCGGCTTGACCAGGCTTTCCTCGCGGCTGACCTGATCGAAGTTCAGGCTGCTCAGCACGCTGACGGCAAGATTATCGCTGCCTACCATCGTTCCGAGGAACTGTTCGATATTCCGCTTCAAGTCGCTCTCATATTTCTTTTGGATCTGGAATTGAGAGTTCGCGCTCCCCGAGTTGTTCAGCGTCCCGCCGATTTTGGAGGAAGCTGTCAGCTCGCCTTGCGGGCTCGTAATCGTGATATCCGCGATTTTAAGATTCGGCACCGATGTTTTGACGAGATTGAAGTAGCCGTCGATCTCATCCTGGCTGGGCCGGAATCCCGGCTTGAATTTCATGACGATGGAAGCCGACGCGCCGCTGGCTTCTTCCGTTTGGGCAAATACGCTTTCCTTCGGAAGATTGACGACGACCTTGCTGGATGCGACTCCCTGCATGCCGTTGAGCAGCTGCTGGATCTCACCGTTCAAGGCGCTGCGGTATTTGACATCGAATTCATTGTCGGTCATGCCGAACTGAGAGGAACCTGTATTGAACGCTGCGAATCCGATCGATCCATTCTGGACCATGCCTTGCGATCCCGCAGCAACCCGCACACGATCTGCTTCGCTGCTCGGAACGGAGATTGAATTGCCGCCGTCGCCAAGCCGATAAGAAATGCTGCTGCTGTCCAGATAATTCATGATTGCCTGGGCATCGGTTGTGTCCAGATCCTTGAACACCGTTTCGTATTGTGTTTTGGTCAGGATCGAAGTAAGCAGAATGATCGTCAGCAACAATATCCCGATCGTCGCTCCCAGCCAAATCTTTTGCTTCTTGCCCATCGCTCCCCAGTAATTTTTGGCGGAATCGCGCAGGCGGGCCATCTTTTCGTTCACATCTTCACCCCGCAGAATGCTATTGCAATGCAGTCAGCTTTAAATTTGCATGCGCATGATGTCCTGATAGGCCTCTACGGCCTTGTTCCGGACCTGCGTCACCAGCTGAAGGCTGAGCTCAGCCTGCTGCGAGACAATCATGACTTGTGAAATATCCGCTTGGCCAACCAGATATTGGTTGTTGACTTGATGCACGGTTTTTTCTTGCGCGCTGACACTGTCCAGGGCGTTTTTGAGCATCGTCCCGAAGCTTTCGGTCACTTCGCTCGGCGACGCGGCTTGCGTCTTGGCCGTGATGGCTGGTGTATTCAGAGGAGAGACCTGCGCAAGCGTTATAGGCTGGATCATTATGGACTATCCTTTCGGCTTTTATTTTCCGATTTCAAGCGCTTTGACGAACATCGTCTTCGTTGCATTCAATGCGGTCACGTTCGCCTCGTAGGAACGGGACGCCGAGATCATATCCACCATTTCCTTCGTTACGTCCACGTTCGGCATCTTCACGTAGCCGTTCTTGTCCGCATCGGGATGAGACGGATTGTAGACCAGCTTGTCCGGAGTGCGATCCTCCTGGATCCGGCTAACTTTAACCCCTTTGGACGCCTCTCCCATCTCATTCTGAAGCATCGATGCGAAGCTGCCTTCCTTCATGGGCTCCAATACGACCATTTTGCGCTTATAGGGCTGGAACTCGCCATTCACATAGGAGGCTCGAGTCGTCTCGGCATTCGCGATATTGGAGGAGATCACATCCATTCGGAGCCGCTGGGCGGTCAATGCGGAGGCACTGATGTCGAATCCGTTGGTCAGCTTCATTTCTTACCCTCTCCCGTCGATAGCAGTCCGCATCATCTTGATCTCGTGATTGATCTGTTGAATGTAGGAGTTGTAGCGGAGCTGGTTTTTCGCAAGCAATGCCATCTCGCGATCAGGATCCACGTTGTTTCCATTATTATTCATGACAGATTTTTCATCCGTGACTAGCTGCATGGTTGGAATTCGGCCAATCTGACCTATGTCCATATGCATTTTCTGGGTCTTTATACCTGCTAAATCGTGGTTTTTCTGGCCGTCCAGCTGGTCATTCAGCAGCTCCTCGAATACCAGTTCCGAACGTTTGAAGTGCGGCGTGTCAGCATTGGAAATATTATCCGAGATTACCTGCTGCCTTGCTTCAGCGGCTCTCATTGCCCCTACAAGTCTGCTGAAATCCGCGCCGTTCAAGACATTCAATGATATTTCACCACTTTCTTCCTTAATGGTTTATCACTTATTCAACAAATCTTCAAGCATTCCTGCATCTTCGACATAAAATAATTAAAAATATGAGAGATCTGTGTCGAGATTTGCCGAGTACGATAATCTTCCTAAAATTTCATATTTATTACAATGAGAAAAAAGCCCTATCTTTATATAAAGATAGGGCTTTCATGGGCATAAAGAACCTCTTTTACTTCTTCATCTTACCTAATTCTTCCAAAAGCTGATGATTCAGAATGCGGATGTAGGTGCCTTTCATTCCTAAAGATCGCGTTTCGATAACTCCAGCGCTCTCGAGTTTGCGAAGCGCGTTCACGATAACGGATCTAGTTATACCGACCCGATCGGCGATCTTCGAAGCAACCAGCAAACCTTCCTTGCCTTCGAGTTCCTCGAATATATGCTCGACAGCTTCCATCTCGCTGAAGGAAAGCGATCCGATCGCGACGGCGACGACAGCTCTGCTGCGCGCCTCAAGCGCGATTTCTTCCGCCCTCTCCCGCAGGATTTCCATGCCTACGATCGTCGACCCGTACTCGGCGAGGATGAGATCCTCATCATCGAACACTCCGTTCAGACGCGTCAGGACAACGGTTCCGAGCCGGTCTCCGCCGCCTGTGATCGGAACGACGCACATCATCTCCTGGGCGTTCATGAAGCGGAATACATCCGCGATGCCGGGATCGGGAACGACATTGGTCTCTGGCTCTCTCATCTGCAGGAACCGGTTGTTTGTCTCCTGAGGAAAGCGCAGCTCGGCTTCCGCAGCCAGACTCCGGAACTGATCATGGTCGAAACGGTCTACTGCGGCGCAGCCCAAAATCTTGCCTCTGCGGCTGACGACGAAAATATTGGCTTGAATGACGGAGCTGAGAACTTCCGCCATCTCCCTGAAGCTTAGTGCCTTGCCGGCTGCTTTTTGCAGCAGCCGGTTAAGCGATCTTGTTTTGGTCAATAATGTCATCTTCCTGCTTGCCCCCCGAACTACCCTACAATATATATTGGCTCAAATCCCGGTCTTGCGCGATGGAGGAAAGCTTTTCCTTCACATACTCCGGCGTGATGAGCAGACTTTCCAGCGTCAGGTCCGGCGCTTCGAACGACAAGTCCTCGAGCAGCTTCTCCAGTATCGTATGAAGCCTGCGCGCGCCTATGTTTTCTGTATTGCGGTTGACGTCGGCCGCGATGGACGCAAGCTCCGCAATCGCATCATCCGAAAATTCGATTGCGATTCCTTCCGTGGCCAACAGCGCGGTGTACTGTTTGGTCAGAGCGTTTTTGGGCTCCTTGAGAATCTGTACGAAGTCCTCCAGCGTCAGCGACGTCAATTCCACCCGAATCGGAAATCTTCCCTGGAGCTCAGGAATGAGATCGGACGGTTTGGAAACGTGGAACGCTCCTGCGGCAATGAACAGGATGTAGTCGGTTTTGACCGCTCCATATTTCGTCATGACGGTAGATCCTTCGACGATCGGCAGAATATCGCGCTGCACGCCTTCACGAGACACGTCAGGACCCGACCCCTTGGAAGGACTCGCGATCTTGTCGATCTCGTCCAGGAAGACGATCCCGGACTGCTCCGCCCTTCTCACCGATTCGCCGATGACCTCGTCCATATCAATCAGCTTGGCCGCTTCTTCCTGAGTCAATACCTTGCGGGCTTCCTTGACTGTAAGCTTGCGGCGCTTGGTCCGCTTCGGCATGAACTGTCCCAGCATCTCTTGCATGTTCATGCCCATCATTTCATTGCCTTGCCCCGACATCATATCCATCATCGTTGGCGAAGTATCCTCTACATCAAGCTCCAGCAGATCGTTCTCCAGCTCGCCGGCTTTGAGCTTTGCGCGGACAGCCTGCCTTTTGCCCAGAATGTCGGGATCGTTCACCTTCTCTTCCTCATCGTCCTTGGACCCTTGATTGCCGAAGAGCATTTCGAGAGGATTTTTGCCGCCCTTGGACTTGACGGGAGACGGAACAAGAAGCTCGACGAGCCGTTCGTTGGCCTGCTCTTCCGCTCTATCCTTCACCCGTTCGGTCCGTTCCGCCTTGACCATGCGGATCGACACTTCCACTAGATCGCGGATCATCGATTCCACGTCGCGGCCGACATAACCGACCTCCGTGAATTTCGTCGCCTCGATCTTGACGAACGGCGCTCCAACAAGCTTGGCTAAACGCCTTGCAATTTCCGTTTTGCCGACGCCGGTCGGACCAATCATCAGCATGTTCTTTGGAACGATCTCGTCCCTCAAGGCTTCGTCGAGCTTGCTGCGGCGGTAACGGTTGCGCAAGGCGACCGCTACCGAGCGCTTGGCCTGCTTCTGGCCTACGATATATTTGTCCAGCTCAGCAACGATTTGCCTTGGCGTCAAATCTTCCTTCACAGGCTCACTCCCTCTGCATACTAATAATCGCTTTTGCGTTAAGGGCAGGAATCTTCAGACTTCTTCCACGATTATGCTGTGATTGGTGAATACGCATATTTCCGCCGCCGTCTCAAGCGCTGCTTGGGCCATGTCCCTAGCGCTGAGATCAGGCGCATGCCGCTTCAATGCCCTCGCGGCCGCAAGGGCGAAGCTGCCCCCTGAGCCAATCGCCAAAATGCCGTCATCCGGCTCAATGACTTCCCCGTTGCCCGAAATCAGGAGCAGTCCGGTGGTATCCATGACGAGCAGCATCGCCTCGAGCCGGCGCAGCACCCGGTCCGATCTCCATTCCTTGGCGAGCTCTACGGCAGCACGCTGCAAGTTCCCGTGATGCTCCTCGAGCTTGCTTTCGAACTTTTCGAACAAGGTGATCGCATCCGCAACCGAGCCGGCAAAGCCCGCGGCTACTTGGCCGCGGTACAAGCGCCGGACTTTTTTGGCGGAGCCTTTCATGATCATGCTGTTGCCGAAGGTCACTTGACCGTCACCCGCTATGGCGCCTTTTCCATTATGGCGGACGGCGCATATCGTCGTCGCGTGGAACTGCATTTCCATGAACATGTCCCCCTTCGTGTCTGGCTCCTAAACGGACGGAACCGCTCCTAGAACATCGCGCTTGAAGGTTTCAACAGCTTCGATCGCCCTAGCGGCGATCATTTCGTTCTTTTCCTTCTTGTTGCGGATCCGCTTCTCCAGCGGAGGGAATAGGCCGAAGTTGGCGTTCATCGGCTGGAAGTGGCGGAAGTCAGCCGTCGTGATGTAACCCGCCATGCTGCCGAGAGCCGTCTCTGCAGGCAAGACGAGCGGTTCCAGCCCTTTGGCCAGCCGTCCGGCGTTGAGGCCTGCCAGCAGGCCGGAGGCTGCCGATTCCACGTAACCCTCGACCCCGGTCATCTGGCCCGCGAAGAAGAGATTCTCGCGGCCCTTGAATTGGTACGTCGACTCCAGCAGCTTCGGCGAGTTGATGAACGTATTGCGGTGCATGACTCCGTATCGGACGAATTCCGCATTTTCAAGCCCCGGGATGAGAGAGAACACTCGCTTCTGCTCGCCCCATTTCAGGTGGGTCTGGAAGCCGACCAGATTGTAGAGCGTGCCGGCGGCGTTGTCCTGGCGCAGCTGGATGACTGCATGCGGCAGCTTGCCCGTACGAGGATCGATGAGCCCGACCGGCTTCATCGGGCCGAACAGCACCGTCTGCTTGCCGCGCTGGGCCATGACCTCGATCGGCATGCAGCCTTCGAAATAGACTTCCTTCTCGAATTCCTTCAAGGCGGCCGTCTCGGCGGTAATCAACGCTTCATGGAAGATCTCGAACTCCTCTTCCGTCATCGGGCAATTCAGATAGGCCGCTTCGCCCTTGTCATAGCGGGAAGCCAGATAGACCTTATCCATGTCGATGGAGTCCTTCTCCACGATAGGAGCGGCGGCGTCGTAGAAGTAGAAATACTCCTCGCCCATCAGGTCCTTGATCGCTCCGGAGAGCGCAGGCGCTGTCAGAGGCCCGGTAGCGATGACCGTGATTCCGTCCTCCGGAATCGATGTGATCTCTTCATTGCTTACCGTGATCAAAGGATGATTGCGCAGCGTTTGCGTAATATCTCCCGAAAATCCGTCACGGTCAACGGCGAGCGCGCCGCCGGCGGGCACCGCATTGCGGTCGGCCGATCCGAGAACGAGGGATCCGAGCCTTCTCATTTCTTCCTTCAAGACGCCGACCGCATTGGCGAGGCCGTTGGCGCGCAAGCTGTTGCTGCATACAAGCTCGGCGAATTTGTCGGTATGATGGGCAGGAGTGCGGGTAACCGGACGCATTTCGTACAGATGGACCGGCACTCCCTGTGATGCGATCTGCCAGGCGGCTTCGCTGCCGGCCAGGCCGGCTCCAATAACGGTAACGTGCTGTGGTGTGGACACTTGCAATTCCTCGCTTTCTTTGCTTCAAAGGACTTCATAACCGCAGGGAAGCGGAAAGCATGTCGAGACGGCTTTCCGCTTCTACGTGGATATAGGTTACAGCTGATCGAGATCCTGGTCTTCGGGAAGCTCTTCCGTATAATCGCAGGAAGGGCATTGGAGGCGGGCTCCGGTCTTGTTCCGCTTTACGACGAGCATGCTGTCGCACTGAGGACATGGCTTGCCGGATGGCCGGTCCCAGGAGACATAGTCACATTCAGGATATTGATCGCAGCCGAAAAAGATTCTTCCTTTTTTGCTGCGGCGTTCAATGATGTGGCCTTTCTCGCATTTCGGGCACACGACTCCGATGCTTTTGACGATCGGCTTCGTATTCCGGCAGTCCGGGAATCCCGAGCAGGCCAGGAACTTGCCGAAGCGGCCCATCTTGTAGACCATCGGCATGCCGCATTTCTCGCAGGTTTCATCCGAAACCTCGTCTTGAAGCTCGACTTCCTTCATCTCTTCCTCGGCTACTTCAAGACGCTTCTCGAAGGAATCGTAAAACTGGGCGAGCACCTTGACCCAGTCCTCCTTGCCCTCCTCGACATGGTCAAGGTCGCCTTCCATATGGGCGGTGAACTCCGCATCCAGAATTTCGGGGAAGAACTCTTCCATGAGCTGGATGACGAGGTCGCCAAGCTCGGTGGGCATGAATTTCTTCTCTTCGATCGCGACATAACCGCGCTTCTGGATCGTCTCCAGCGTCGGAGCGTAGGTGGACGGACGGCCGATGCCGAGCTCTTCCAGCGTTTTTACAAGACGCGCTTCCGTGTAGCGAGGAGGAGGCTGCGTGAAATGCTGCTTGGGAACCATGGATTCCGTCTTCACCGCGTCTCCGACCGACAGTGCAGGGAGGAATTTGTCCTCTTCGGTCGTACCGTCGTCATTGCCTTCGACGTACACCTTCATGAATCCCGGGAATTTCACCTTGGAGCCCGCCGCCCGGAAGACGACTTCTCCTGCAGCGAGATCCACCGTCATCGTATCAAGCACGGCCGAGCTCATCTGGCTCGCAACGAAGCGCTCCCAGACAAGCTTGTACAAGCGATACTGATCCCGGCTCAAAAACTCTTTGACCGCATCCGGCTCCCAGTCCATTGAAGTCGGGCGAATCGCTTCATGCGCATCCTGGGCATTGCTGTTCTTCTTCAGATAAACCCTTGGCTGCTCGGGATAATAATCCGCGCCGTACTTCGACGTGATATATTCCTTGGTTTCCTCTTGAGCTATCGGGGAAATCCGAGTTGAATCGGTCCTCATGTACGTAATAAGACCCGCTGTGCCTTCCTTGCCGAGATCGACGCCCTCATACAGTTGCTGGGCGACGCTCATCGTCTTGGAGGCGCGGAAGTTCAGCTTGCGCGCGGCTTCCTGCTGGAGCGAGCTTGTAATGAACGGCGGAGCCGGATTGCGCTGGCGCTCCTTCTCTTTCACTTCGGCTACCGTAAAGGACTGGCTGCCGATGGCATCCAGAACGCGCTGCATCTCGGCTTCGCTCCGCAGCTCTCCCTTTTCGCCGGCAAGGCTGTGGAACTTCGCTTCGAATTCGGATTTGCCCTTGACGAGGCCCGCTGTAATCGACCAGTACTCTTCGGGAATGAAGGCATCGATCTCATGCTCGCGGTCGATGATCAGCTTCACCGCTACCGATTGGACACGGCCGGCCGAAAGGCCTTTTTTGACTTTCTTCCATAATAGAGGGCTGATCTTGTAGCCGACGAGGCGGTCGAGAATGCGGCGCGCCTGCTGCGCGTTGACCAGATCCATATCGATCTTGCGCGGAGTCTTGAAGGCGTCCTTGACGGCCTGCTTCGTAATCTCATTGAAGACGACGCGGCAGGTGTCCGTCTCGCTGATGTCCAGATAATGCGCCAAATGCCAGGCTATCGCTTCCCCTTCGCGATCGGGGTCAGCCGCCAGATAAACTTTTTTGACTTTTTTGCTCGCGTCCTTAAGTTCCTTGAGGATGGAGCCTTTGCCGCGAATCGTAATATATTTGGGGTTGAAATCGTTCTCGACTTCGACGCCGATCTGGCTTTTCGGCAAATCGCGGATGTGGCCCATGGAGGCTTTCACAATGAATTTGCTTCCTAAATATTTGCCAATCGTCTTTGCTTTTGCCGGTGATTCGACAATGACAAGTGAATCGGCCATTCTGGCGTCCTCCTTCCACAGCTGTAATTACAATGCCATATATATGGAACCGCTTTGCTGTTCAATCTTATGTTTTAAAGATAAATTTATCAGAACTGCCTGCAAAAGTCCAAAAGGCATGTTCAAAGCCTCCAGCAATCCATCTGCAGATCGCGGTCCATCCTGCAGAAGGCGGAGAACCGCCTCCTCTTCAGCCGTCAACGCATTATCTTCCCGCTCTGGTTCGGGCATGCGTCGGCGGCTGTCCGGATATTCCTCGCCGATCTGGCGCGCATCGCTGAGCAGACGCGCATAACCGCAGCGAATGAGCTCATTGCAGCCCTCGCTGCGGGTCGAGCCGAGCGGGCCTGGCACCGCGAATACATCCCGGTTCATCTCGAGAGCCTGCTCCGCCGTAATGAGGGAGCCGCTCCTCGAAGCGGCCTCCACAACGACGGTTCCGAGACTGAGTCCGGCAATGATGCGGTTGCGCTGCGGGAACATGCCGGGATGAACCGGGGTCCCGATCGGATATTCCGAGAGCAGCAGGCCGTCGCGGGCGATCCGTCTGTACAGCGGCCGGTTCTCCGGCGGGTATGCCGTATCGACCGGCGTCCCCAAGACGGCGATCGTACCGCAGCCGGCATCAAGGGCAGCCTGATGAACGATGCCGTCAATGCCCTTGGCCATGCCGCTGACGACGGTAAAGCCCTGCCGGGCGATTCCTCCGGCAAGCGCTGAAGCGGCCTGCCTGCCGTAGACGCTCGGGTTGCGGGTGCCTACAACGGATAGGCAAGGGGTGCTCATCAGGCGCCGATCTCCGATTCCGTACAGTACCCACGGCGGCTGAGGAATCTGCCTCAGCAGCTCCGGATAATCCGAATCGAGCGGTGTCAGCCTCCAGCCTCCTTGGTCGGCTAGGGCGGCTTCCCATGCCGGCTCGATATCTCCGGTCCAGCGTCGGCAGAATTCCTCGGCAGGCTGCGCCCTGATGCCAAGGCGCATCAGCTTGTCAGCAGCCATCGTCTCCTTCAAGCTCAGGCGGGACATCAGAACCTTGTTGACCGATGCCCAGCCGATGCCTGGAGTCTCGCTCAGCGTCACGATGAATTTTCGGATAAGCGGTTCGTTGTCATGATTAGGGAGCCAAGTCACCATCTGGCGGATTCGTCCTCTCGCAATAAGGATCGGCCGGCTCCGCGCTCCTTCCTATTGTGGGGCACAAGAATGGAGATTGCAAGCGCAGGCGGACCGGCAAAACAAAAGGCAGCCTTCCCCAACCCCTAACGGGTCGAAGAAGGCTGCCTGCCTTCAGCTAACTGATTTGATTCAGTGGGTTTTGCATTTCTCCAGAAGGCCTTGCTCTTCCAGAACGCCGACGAGAGTCGAACCCATGTCGGACGGAGTCGGAGCAACCTTGATGCCGCAAGCTTCCAGCGTCGCGATTTTTTCCGCTGCCGTTCCTTTGCCGCCGGAGATAATGGCGCCTGCATGGCCCATGCGTTTTCCCGGAGGAGCCGTCGCGCCGCCGATGAAGCCTACTACCGGCTTCTTCATGTTGGCTTTGACCCACTCGGCCGCTTCTTCCTCAGCCGTGCCGCCGATCTCCCCGATCATGATGACCGCATAGGTGTCGGGATCTTCATTGAACAGGTTCAGGATGTCGATGAACTCGGATCCTTTGACCGGGTCGCCGCCGATGCCTACAGCCGTCGATTGGCCGATGCCGCGGGTCGTCAGCTGATGGACCGCTTCGTAAGTCAGCGTTCCCGAGCGGGAAACGACGCCTACATGGCCTTTTCTGTGGATGTATCCCGGCATGATGCCGATCTTGATCTCGTCCGGCGTAATGACGCCTGGGCAGTTAGGTCCGATCAGGCGGGTTTTCTTGCCTTCCATGTAACGCTTCACGCGCACCATGTCCAGAACCGGAATGCCTTCCGTAATGCAGATGACGAGGTCAAGCTCCGCCTCTACCGCTTCCAGGATGGAGTCGGCCGCGAATGCCGGCGGCACGTAGATGACGGATACCGTCGCGCCCGTGTCGGCAACCGCTTCGCGAACGGAATTGTAGACCGGCAGCGATTTCGTCTCGCCGTTTTCAAGCGTGATGTCGACGGACGTGCCGCCTTTGCCAGGAGTTACGCCGCCAACCATCTGGGTGCCGTATTCAAGAGCGCCCTTCGTGTGGAACAGACCGGTTTGGCCGGTAATGCCCTGGGTGATCACTTTGGTGTCTTTGTTGATCAAAATGCTCATCGCAAATTCACATCCCCTAACAGAATTCGTATCTGCAGCCCCAAGGGCATTATTTTACGAGCGCAACGATTTTTTGGGCGCCGTCGGACATGCTGTCCGCCGCGACCAGATTCAGGCCCGATTCGTTCAGAATCTTCTTGCCGAGCTCTACGTTCGTGCCTTCCAGGCGGACGACAAGCGGACGCTCCAGACCAAGCTCGCGCGCAGCCGCGACAACGCCTTCGGCGATGACGTCGCAGCGCATGATGCCGCCGAAAATATTGACGAAGATGCCTTTGACGTTGGCGTCGGAAAGCAGGATTTTGAAGGCTTCCGTTACTTTCTCCTTCGTCGCGCCGCCGCCTACGTCCAGGAAGTTCGCAGGGTCGCCGCCGTAGTGCTTGATGATGTCCATCGTCGCCATGGCAAGGCCTGCGCCGTTGACCATGCAGCCGATGTTGCCGTCCAGAGCGATGTAGCTCAGGTCGTATTTGGAAGCTTCGATTTCTTTCGCGTCTTCCTCTTCGAGGTCGCGCAGCGCCAGGATGTCCTTGTGGCGGAACAGGGCGTTGGAATCGAAGTTCAGCTTGGCGTCGAGGGCCATGACGTTGCCGTCACCCGTAACGACGAGCGGATTGATCTCGGCGATGGAGCAGTCCTTGTCCACAAAAGCGGTATAAAGCGCTGTCATGAACTGAACCGCCTTCCGGACCAATTCCTTCGGGATATTGATCGCATAAGCGAGGCGTTGCGCCTGGAATGGCAGCAGGCCTACAGCCGGATCGATGACTTCCTTGATGATTTTCTCCGGGGAATGCTCGGCGACTTCTTCAATCTCCGTGCCGCCCTCTTCGGATGCCATCATGACGACGCGGCCCGTAGCGCGGTCGACAACGACGCCGACATAGTATTCTTTCTTGATGTCGCAGCCTTGCTCGATCAAGAGGCGCTTGACTTCCTTGCCTTCCGGACCCGTCTGGTGGGTAACGAGCGTCTTGCCGAGAATCTCGGACGCGTATGCGCGGACCTCGTCCAGGTTTTTCGCAACCTTGACGCCGCCTGCCTTGCCGCGGCCGCCCGCATGGATCTGTGCCTTGACAACTACGACGGAAGTGCCAAGTTCCTTGGCGGCTTCGACAGCCTCGTCTACCGTGAAGGCGACTTTGCCTTCAGGTACGGCTACCCCGTATTGTTTCAAGACTTCTTTGCCTTGATACTCATGAATATTCATTCACGACATCCTCCAATCCTCTGACTCAGGTGGAACAGCTGGGAAACTATCAAACAAACATCTGTCATTATAACACAATCGAAGCAAGCCTTCCTGCAAAATAATCTTTATCATGTAAATTATTTTTTGATTTTGCCGCGCATGGCAACGATCGATCCAAATGTTGACAAATTTCGTCGGCATGCCTATCCTGTAGCTAACAAGTTTGTTTACAGATGGAATGTGAGGAAGCACCTTCGCCGTCTTATTTCGGGAGGTGTTTTTTTGTCATGCCTTACAGCAAATGCATAAGCGCGAGCGTGCTCGGCGTCGACGGCAAAAGCATTACCGTGGAGGTCGATCTGTCCAGCGGACTGCCTCAAGTGAATCTGGTCGGCCTTCCCGATCCATCCGTCCGCGAATCGGTGGAGCGAGTCCGCGCCGCCATGCGGA
Organism: Paenibacillus sp. D51F; assembly: GCF_053345695.1. NCBI lineage: Bacteria > Bacillati > Bacillota > Bacilli > Caryophanales > Paenibacillaceae > Paenibacillus > Paenibacillus sp. D51F. The sequence goes on from NZ_JBKFAO010000001.1 coordinate 125,152, forward strand.
ATTCCGGCTTCAAATTCCCGCTGGAAAGAGTGACGGTGAACCTCGCGCCCGCCGATCTGCGCAAGGAAGGGACGGCTTTCGATCTGGCTATCGCGGCTGCGATCCTTACGGCCAGCGGACAGATGGAGGCCGATGCCTTCGACGGCATGCTCGTCATCGGCGAGCTCGCCCTCAACGGCGGGCTTCGTCCCGTGCCCGGCGTGCTGCCCATGGTCGAGGAAGCGCGGACACGCGGCCTGCGGCGCGTGCTCCTGCCTCCCGACAACGCCTGCGAAGCCGCGCTCGTAGGCGGCATGGACATCTATGCGGCGGCCGACCTTGCTTCCCTGGCTGGCTGCGGAGGAAGCGGAGAAGGCTGGAATCGGCTTGCCTGGCATCCTTCAGCCGGAAATCCATCGCCTGGAGAGACTGCCTCCAGCGGCGAAGGGACAGCAGCTCCTGACTACGCCGACGTATTCGGTCAGCATCATGCCAAGCGCGCGCTGATGATCGCCGCCGCCGGCAGGCACAATCTGCTGCTGAGCGGACCGCCTGGAACCGGCAAGACGATGCTCATCCGCCGTCTGCCCGGCATTCTCCCTCCCATGAGCGAGGAAGAGGCGCTTGAAGTGACCAAAATCTTCAGCGTCTCCGGCAAGCTCGCCGCCTCAGGCTCCCTCATTGCGGAGCGTCCATTCCGCACTCCGCATCATACGATTTCCACCGGCGGCCTTATCGGCGGCGGCTCCATCCCCCGTCCCGGCGAGGCGACGCTCGCCCATCGAGGCGTCCTCTTTCTCGACGAGCTGCCGGAGTTCCCCCGCTCCGTGCTCGAGGTGCTGCGCCAGCCGCTCGAGGATCGGGAAGTGACCATAGCCAGAGCACGAGCGGTGTTCCGCTTCCCGGCTCATTTTCAGCTGGCCGCCTCGATGAATCCCTGCCCGTGCGGACAGCATGGCTCCGACGTTCCGGGGCAGCGCGGCTGCATCTGTTCTCCGGTGCAGATCGCCCGCTACCGCTCGCGGATATCAGGCCCGCTGCTCGACCGGATCGACCTGCTCGTCGAGGTTCCTCGGCCGCAGCATGCCGATGCCATGCAGGCCGGCATGAGCACCGCGGACATGAAAAACTTGATCGCTGGCGCTGTTAGACGCCAGAAGGATAGAGAGCAGGAGACGGGCGTAGCGTGGAACGGCGATCTGGCGGGCAAAGCGCTGAAGCATGCCGCCCCCCTTCAAGCCGAAGGAGCCCGCCTGCTTCAGCAAGCCTACGACCGGCTCGGAATCAGCCTGCGCGCCCATGAGCGGATCTTGAAGCTCGCGCGCACGATCGCTGACGTGGAAGGCTCATCGCAAATCCTAACGGCTCATGTCGCTGAAGCGATTCAATACCGCAGGCTGGAGCTATGAGGACTCTCACCCCATTGGCAGGCTTCGGAGCCAGGAGGACTCCCAACCCATTGGCATGCTTCAAAAGGAACAGGTATAATCAGTTCATATTGGAGGGGATAGGTATCATCAACACGGAAACGATTCATTCCAGCAGCCGCCGCTTCCGCTCCGCCCTGGATTCTGTTCGGAGGCATGAGTTCAAAAGCGCGCAGCTGGGAAGCAACGACTATCCCAGAGGCGCATCGAGCGACGCGTCGCTGCTGCTCGGCATCTACCTGCTGAACGAACACGGGGTCGATTGCGACTATGTGGCCGCATCCGACAGCAGCGGCTCCAGCCATGCCTGGCTGGAGCATGAGGGCCTCTTCATCGACATTACGGCCGACCAGCTGCCGGGCATGCAAGGCAAGGTCGTTGTCGGAGAGGACCATCCCGTACATAGCCTTTTCATCGAAGCGGGCCGAAGCCGCATCAGCGAAAATGACCTCAGCGACCTCGCCGATGATTATGATATCGTGATGGCGGGAATGATCTAAAGCCATCAAGGCCTGGAAAAGCCGGTCCGATGGTCATGAAACCGCAAGGCAAATCCGATGAGCCTTGAAACAGCAAGGCGAGTCCGATTAAGCTTGAAACAGAGAGGCAAATCCGATGAACCTTGAAGCAGACAGCAAGGCCGATCCTGATGCCAGGATCGGCCTTTTTCGTTTAGAATTGCAGCCAGGCCAAGTCAAAAGGCATTTCGTACATAAGTGACCTCGATCGGCCTTATGCCGGCAGGATCAAGCGTAACGGCAGCCGCATCAAAGCGGACCGTCTTCTCCTGCCACCCCTTTTGACTCAAATACTGGCGGGCGATCTTACGTACCTTAAGCTGCTTGCGGGCGTCGATCGATTCCAGCGCGGTTCCGAACCGGCTTCCCTGCCGCAGAGAACGGACTTCCGTCACGACGAGGGATCCGCCTTCAACGGCAATAATATCCAGCTCCCCCTCCCGGCAGCGCCAATTGCGCTCCAGCAGCCTGAAGCCGCCGGCTTCCATCCATTGAGCGGCTGCATCCTCTCCGATCCTTCCAGAGAGGCTCCTCGCAGCTCCGATGCGCGTGCCCGCCTTTCGGGACTTGTCCGGCTCGGCGTTTCCGGGTCCGTTCTTCATGCGCTGTCCCCCGCCTCGCGGTCAGCCCGATAGAGAAAGCTGAGAATTTCGGCGACCAGGCCGTACAGCTCGGGGGGAATCTGCTGGTCCAGATCCAGCTTGGACAGTACCTCCACGAGCGAGCGGTCCTCCTGCACCGGCACTCCGTTCTCCCGAGCCCGCTGCAGGATTTCGTCGGCCAAATGTCCGGTTCCCTTCGCCACGATGACCGGGGCTCCGCCTTCCAGCGGATCGTACTTGAGCGCGACAGCCTTTTTCTTCTCTTGCACGGGCTCTTCCGTTCCCGGACTTCCATATTTGCGCTCATCCTCGCTCATACCCTTAGATCAACTCCCTTGTACGGCTCTGCAGATGCAAGAGCCGCATCGGAAAGATTCATCTTCTTCTCCGCTACCTTGCGCTCTTCCGGATGGACGACTTTCATGCCGAGAAGACGATAGCCCGAAGCACGCAGCAGCTCGGCCAACGCCGTCTTTCCGGCATCGGCCAGCAGCGGAACGGCAGGATGGCCGTTGAACACCGTCAGGCTGACGACTTTGTCCGCGACTGCCACGTCAACGACCGTGTCCCCGATCACATCCATTCTCAGGTCGAAAAGGAGCCGGCAGTTGGATGCATCCAAACCGCCCTTTGCATTTCGTCTCGACTGCACATGCACGGAAGCAGTCTGACCGCCGTTAGCCGTTTGCAGAGGAATCTGTAACGTGAGCTGCGAGAAAAACGTTCCGCTGCGCTCCGGCGACAGCATCAGCTGCTGCCCGGTAATATGCTGCAGCAGCTGCTGGGCCGGGTCCTTTACCGCCGGCGGCAAGTCCGCCGACTGCAGCAGCGAGAGCAGCGCGGACTTGATTGTCGCCGTTTCCGGAACCGCCGCCTCCCTGGCGCCGGGCGCCAAGGCCGGAAGGCCTGGTTCTCCGTGAACGGGACCGGCAAGCAGTCTCGCCGGCCCTTCCGCTGCAGGCTTTCCATTCGCCGGGGAAACATCCGTTTCGGCAGCAGCCCGTTCGCTTCCATGCACACCTTGCGCGCCCGATTTCAACTGATTCGCTTTGGCGTCGGCTGGTTCCACGGCTGATGCGGCGTTCATCGATATGGCAGCCTTCGGACCGCCAGCTTTCTCCCGGCTATCCACGGCATCCAGCATACCGGATGCAGACGGCCCCTGCTTTCCCTCTGGTGGAGCAGCAGCAGACGGCCCCTGCTTTCCCTCTGGAGGAGCAGCAGCAGACGGCCCCTGCTTTCCCTCTGGAGGAGCAGCAGCAGACGGCGCCTGCTTTCCCTCTGAAGGAGCAGCAGCAGTTTCCTTGCCGCCGCCTGCTGCTCCCACTCCCTTGTCCACCATATCTGATGGGATCTGCGGCGCTCCTCCTGAAGCTGTTGATGTCATGGAAGCTGAGCTATGCGGAGCAAGGGCAGAGCTGCGCTCCATGAGTCCCGTCTGGACGTCCACGCTTCCGGCCAGCGGCGTACGGACCGTGCTTCCGGCAGACCGCTCCGCCGACAGCTGGTTCCGCAGCTGATTCTCGTGGCCTGCTCCCAGCCAATCCAGCATTTTACGCGCCCAGTTCCGGGCCGGTTCGGCTGGTTGGTTTTCTTGCTCCATCAGAGCCGAATCGGCATCGGTTCCGTTGATTTGTTCTGCATGCGGTCTTGCTCCCTCAGCTTGGAGCAGCTTCCCTTCGACATTCGCCGTCTTGGCGGGTTGAATGAGCTCTTCGGCCTGTGCATGCACACCTTGTTGATCTCCTGCTGCAGGTTTTATCGGGCTTATATCTGCGGTATCCGCCGTTGTTTCCTGAGCCGCTTTCACGTCCGGGGACAAAGCGGCTTTCAAATCAGCGGGCAGGTTGGATTTCATGCTGCCGCTGTCCGCCGGCAGGTTGGATTTCATGCTGCCGCTGTCCGTCGGCAGGTTGGCAAGTTCATTGGCATCCGGCCAGCTTCCGCTGCCGCCCAGCAGCTCCAGCAAGCGGGTGGCGTTGAGCTTAGCGGCCCCGTCCTCTCCGGATGCATGTTCGGTCATTGCTTTTAATGCCGATGACAATTGCTCCAAAAGCTCGTGCACAGACGGACCGGATTGGATCTGCCGCAGCGACGATACCGTCGCTTCCGTCATCGGCAACCCCCGCTGAATGGCGACCGCGGCAGCTTTCAGCCATAACTGCGGATTCTCGCCTTCCGGCATGAATTCGGCCGCTTCAGCCAGCGAGCCGGCAGTCGCGCCGTCGATCGCTAGGCCCATCGCCTTCAATTCGCGCACAAGAGCTTGCCCGGCCTGTTCTTTGCCGCCAACACCGAACTTGAGCCCGAGCGACTTCCAGACTTCATCGGTCGGTTCAGAGGCCGTTTTGCCCGGCTCCTGACGTTTCAAAACCAGCTTGCCGTCCGCCGTTTCCGACTGTACCTGCAGGACAGCCGTCTGTCCTTGCTTCAAAGGCGTCTCCAACTTGGCGACGAGCTGCGTGCCGCCGATCTGCAATAGCGCTTCATTGTCCCCCATCAGCTCCACGACCTGAGCCCGGACCGTCTGGCCGGGACGCAGCTCCAGCGTGCGGCTGGCGGCTGGCTGCACGTCGCCGATCAGTTTGATGAGACTTCCGATATTCATCGTCGTTACGGCCTCCGCTCGCTTAAGTCCTAATTTCTCTGTAGTCCTTTATCGACATTTACGCGGTAAAACATAATGGTTGTAAGAGGGGAACATTTGTTCTATTCTTATTTCAAGCCAACCATTTCATCGGCCCGTCTCTATATTTCCACTTTGCATCGGTATCTGACGCATGGGAGGCTCAAGCTCCCGATCTGCGCCTTTACGGCTGCAATTTCTCTAAAGGTATCCACAGTCATCTATTCAGACAACCGAACCCGTATCAGTCGCCGCCCTGACCATCCTTACAGACGGCTGATGATCCTGGCGAAGCAGATGGACGTCTCCTAGCGAGCTGCTGATGCAGGAACCATCTGAGCTTCGGGAACCCGACGTCATCCGAAGCATCGCACAGAAGCTGATACGGGAGATTTCCTCTCGGACGGTGTTAGTTCGGACGGCCGAATGCGGACTGAATGGCCGAATTCCTGCTCCTTCGCCGGATAGAACCTTATCTGGCGTTATCGGCAAATATGAAAGCAAATCATGCCGACTCAAAAAATCAAAAAACCCTTGCGTTCCCGCAAGGGTCGGATCGGTCTAAAACAGCGCCAGCTGCTCCTCCGGCAAAATCTTGCCGAGGAAAGAACGCCGGTGGAGCGGGCTTGGTCCGTGCTCGATCAGCATGGAGCGGTGATGCCTGGTCGCGTAGCCTTTATGTACGGCAATCCCGTAAGCCGGATAATGCAGGTCCCATATCTCCTTGCAGAGACGGTCGCGTGTCACTTTGGCCAGGATGGATGCCGCCCCGATGCTCTGGCTCACCGCATCGCCATGAATAATGGCCGTTTGCGGAAAGTCCAGATCGACGGTCTCCGCATCGACCAGCAGATGGCAAGGCCGTACGCCGAGCGACTCCACCGCCTGCTTCATCGCCAGACGCGATGCTTGGCGGATGTTGATGCGGTCGATCGTCTCGGAATCGATCCTTGCGACCGCCCAGGCAACAGCCGAGTCGAGGATGACATCGTAGAGCTTTTCGCGCTTCTTCTCCGAGAGCTTCTTGGAATCGTCGACTCCGTCGAGAACGAGCCCTCGCGGCAGGATGACCGCCGCAGCGACGACATCGCCGAACAGGCAGCCCCGCCCGACTTCGTCCACGCCGCAGACATGCTCGACCCCCGACTCCCAGAGCGGCCGCTCGTAGGAGAGCAGATCACCCGGCTCGCCCGAGCCGGAAGCAGCGGATTCACCGGATTCTGTTCCTTCCTCCCATAATGAAGGGGAAGCTTCCGGATTCGGCTGATCCGCTTTGCGGCGCGGCGTCACGGCCTTGCCGGAGGCGCTGCTTCCAGCGTGAGACGTCCGAGCTTGCCGGCACGAAGCTCCCGCAGGATGATTCCGGATACCTTCTCGAGATCGATGCGGCCGCCGCTGAGCAGGCAGCCGCGGTTGCGGCCGATCTGTTCCATGACCGCGACGATCTGCATGTTGTCATCGAAATCCTCAGGCTGTTCTTCCAGACCGAATCGTTCCTGCATCTCGGGCCAGTATCTCTCTACGAGCACGCGCACGGCAAAGTACGCCACGTCTTCGATATTGAGCACCTGCTCCTTGATCGCGCCGGTCATGGCGAGCTTGTAGCCTACAAGCTGATCCTCGAACTTCGGCCACAGAATGCCCGGTGTGTCGAGAAGCTCCATCTCCGAGCCGACCTTGATCCATTGCTGCCCCTTGGTCACGCCGGGACGGTCTCCGGTGGCGGCGATATGCCTGCCGGCCAGCCGGTTGGTCAGGGTGGACTTGCCGACGTTGGGAATGCCGACAATAAGCGCGCGCATCGCACGCGGGTTCATGCCCCTGTCCAGCATGCGCTGGATTTTTTCGTGAAGGATTTCCCTGACCTTGACGGGAATCTCATTCACCCTGGATCCGGTCGAGGAATCGACGGCCAGGCTCACATACCCTTTGGAAGCAAAGTATTGCATCCACCGTTCCGTTTCGCGGGAATCGGCCAGGTCTGCCTTGTTCAGCAGGATGAGACGTGGTTTGCCCCTCAGGATGTCGTCGACCATAGGGTTGCGGCTGGACATGGGAACGCGGGCGTCGAGCAGCTCGATCGCGATGTCAATCAGCTTGAGCTTGTCTTCTATCTGCCTTCTTGCCCGCGTCATATGTCCGGGGAACCACTGAATCGTCATGCCAGCACCTCATTTGCTCTATCGTCGGTACCTTGGAAGCTTAGCTCCCTTTAGGCTAACCGTGTTTGATGATTTTCATGTCGGAAGGCGGCCAGAAAATGACGTCGGCGCGTCCGATCAGCTGCTTGTAGGGAATATAGCCGATTCTGCGGCTGTCCTCGCTGTTGCTGCGGTTGTCGCCCATCGCGAGGAAGGAGTCGGCGGGAACCGTGCCTTCGGTTACATTCTCATTAGGGAAGTTCAGTCCCGTCTGGTTCCACAGCTCGCCTTTTTTGTTCGCTTCCTCAATGGCTTGCTTCAGGTAAGGCTCGTCCTGCTTGACATCGTTGACGAAGACGTCGTCGCCCTCGACCTTGACCTTGTCGCCCGGGAGCGCGATGACCCGCTTGATGAAATCCCTTCCCTCCTGGGGAACATGGAACACGACCACTTCACCGCGATGCGGCTGCCTGATGTCGAAGATGATCTTGTTGACGATCAGCCGTTCACCCGTGTGGAAGTTAGGCTGCATGGAAGGTCCGTCGACAGCGAACGGAGCGAAGAGGAACCAGCGGATCAGCCATACGAGAATGGCCGCGATCGCCAGCGCCTTGACCCATTCAAACACTTCCTTGCGGGCTTTGCCGCCGCGCGTTGCCGCATTCTGCTCTTCTGGAAACTGCTCTTCAGCCATCTGCAGTTCAGCCTTCTTTCGTCACACGAATAGGGTAATGGTTTATGAAAAGAATCATCGAGGCGCAGAGGCCTTCAGAAAATAGCTTAAAATAACGAAAAGGGGCTTGTTTGCGGCAAGCCCCTCTTGACGTTCCATTCTTAGCGGCGAATTTCCTTGATACGGGCCGCTTTTCCGCGCAGTTCGCGCAGGTAGTACAGTTTCGCGCGACGTACTTTGCCGCGACGGGTAACTTCGATGCGGTCAATCTTAGGCGAGTTGATCGGGAACGTACGCTCCACGCCAACGCCGTAAGAAATTTTGCGGACAGTGAAAGTCTCGCTGATTCCGCCGCCGCGACGTTTGATAACAACGCCCTCGAACAGCTGAACCCGCTCACGGGAACCCTCGATAACCTTTACGTACACCTTCAGCGTGTCGCCTGGACGGAAGCTAGGCATGTCCGTGCGAAGCTGCTCTTGAGCAATCGTTTGTAAAAGATTCATGAGTTTAGTCACTCCTTCCACCATAGACGTTCATATAAGCTAACCGGCTCGCCTTGTGAGCCGGATCATGGCCGATAGAGGACCGTCCGAGTCATTAAAACAACATTTCAAATCATACCATACCCGAGCCCAGAAAACAACCTTATCTCCATGAATCGGGCCGTCAGTCAGGAAAAAGATTCCGGATCCGCTGCATTGGACTGTTGCTCCCGCAGCCATTTCCGCTCTTTGTCGGTCAGCTCCGCCGTTTCCAGCAGATCAGGCCTGCGCTGGAGTGTCCTGTGCAGCGATTGCTGGCGCCTCCAGACGTCGATGTTGCGGTGATGTCCGGAGATCAGCACCTCGGGCACATCCCAGCCGCGGAAGCTGGCCGGACGTGTATAGTGGGGGTATTCAAGCAGTCCGGTGCTGTAGGAGTCCGTAACGGCGGACGATTCGTTGCCGAGCACGCCAGGCAGCAGCCGCACGACGCTGTCGATCATGACCATCGCCGGCAGCTCGCCTCCGGTCAGCACGTAGTCGCCGATCGACAGCTCGTCGGTCACGAGATGCTCCCGGATGCGCTCGTCGTAGCCTTCGTAATGGCCGCAAATGAAAATCAAGCGATCCTCGCGCGACAGTTCTTCCGCCTTGCGCTGGCTGAACGGCTCCCCTTGCGGACACATCAGAATGACGCGCGGAGGCTTGCTCTCCGCCGCCTGAGACTCGCCGGCGTCGGCACTGGAGCCCGCGAGCAGATCCTCGACAGCCGAGAATACCGGCTCGGCCTTCAGCACCATGCCGCCGCCTCCGCCGTAAGGATAGTCATCGACGGTATTGTGCTTGTTGTTGGCATAATTCCGAAAGTTGACTGCCTGCAGCGAAACGATGCCTTTGTCCCTGGCCTTGCCGAGTATGCTCGCTCCGAACACGCCGTCGAACATTTCCGGAAACAGCGTCAAAACGTCGATGCGCATCTCCTTACATCAATCCTTCCATGAGCCGTACCGTTACTCGCTTCGCGCGCACATTCACGTCAAGCACGACGTCGTCGATGTAAGGAAGCAGCAGCTCTTTGCCGTCCTTCAGCTCAACCGCCCAGACATCATTGGCGCCGGGACGGAGAATCTCGGTCACGAGTCCGAGACTTTCTCCCTCTTCCGTGACGACTTCGGAGCCGATGATGTCCGTGTAGTAGAATTCGCCCTTTGCAAGCGGCTCGCGCTGGGAATCGGACACCTTCATCAGATATCCCTTGAACTTCTCGACCTCATTGATGTTTTCGTAGCCTTTCAGCTTGACGATGTACACGTTCTTATGGGATCTGGAGCTTTGAACCTCAACCTGAAAGCTACCGGGAGTTCCTTCCTTCTGCAAGGAAAGCCTGCTTCCCGGGGCAAAGCGCTGATCGGCAAAGTCCGTATGCGGCACGACCTTAAGCTCGCCGCGGATGCCTTGCGTATTCACGATCTCGCCGACTGTAAACCACTGATCCGCCATGCTCAGTTCCTCCTTGGATAATGACGCCGATGCGAATGATCACGACGTTCGCTCCTGGCGCCGTCAAGAAATAAATTCGGAAGCAAAAGGGCTAGGATATTCATCCTAACCCTTTTCCGAGCTTATATTCGGGAAATCCCCTTGCGGGTGAAATCCTTACTTTTGAAGTTTCTGCTCGTGGAATTTCTTGAGCACGCCTGCTTTGGAAAGCAGGTTGCGGACGGTGTCGGATGCTTGAGCTCCGGTTTGCAGCCATTTGAGGGCTTTTTCTTCGTCGATGTTCACTTGAGCCGGTTGTGCAACCGGGTTATAAGTGCCGATTTCTTCGATGAAACGGCCGTCACGCGGCGAACGGGAATCAGAAACTACCAGACGGTAGAACGGGGCTTTGTGGGCACCAATGCGTTTAAGACGGATACGTACTGCCATTATACTTCACCTCCTTGAAAGAATAAGACGTCTTCGGCTTTTCCTGGAAAGGAATCGCGCCCTGGACGTTATCGCAGGCTGAAGATCAGATCAGCCGAACGGGAATTTCATGTTTTTGCCGAGCAAGCCTTTGAGGCCTTTCATGCCGCCTTTTGGACCTTTCGGACCCATCATGGAGGAGAATTGCTTCATCATCTTGCGCATGTCGTCGAACTGCTTGATCAGCCGGTTGACTTCCGCCACCGATGTGCCGCTGCCTGCGGCGATCCGCTTGCGGCGGCTGTGGTTGAGAAGCTCAGGCTTGCGCTTCTCTTCTGTCGTCATCGACTTCACGATCGCTTCGACCCGGCCGACCTGCTTGTCGTCCACTTTGAGATCCTTCATGCCCTTCATCTTGTTCATGCCGGGCAGCATATCCATGATCTGATCCAGCGGGCCCATGCTGCGGACCTGCTCCATCTGCTCCAGAAAATCCTCGAAGGTGAACTCGGCGTTGCGCATCTTGCGCTCCATCTCGGCAGCCTTGTCGGCGTCGATGCTCGACTGCGCCTTCTCGATGAGGGAAAGCATGTCGCCCATGCCGAGAATCCGGGAAGCCATCCGTTCCGGATGGAACGGCTCCAGCGGCTCGATCTTCTCGCCGGTAGCGGCGAACTTGATCGGACAGCCCGTGACGGCTTTGACCGAGAGGGCCGCGCCGCCGCGGGTATCGCCGTCGAGCTTCGTCAGCACGACGCCGGTGAGGGCGAGCTGATCATGGAAGCTCTGAGCGACGTTGACCGCTTCCTGGCCGGTCATCGCATCCACGACTAGAAGCACTTCATCGGGCTTCGTCACTTCATGGATCTGCTTCAGCTCGTCCATGAGCGCTTCGTCGATATGAAGGCGGCCTGCGGTATCGATGATGACATAGTCCAGACCGTTCTCCTTGGCATGCTCGACGCCCTGGCGGGCGATCTCGACCGGGGAGGTCTGGTCGCCGAGACTGAACACCGGCACGCCGATGCCTCCGCCCACGACCTGCAGCTGCTTGATCGCCGCCGGGCGATAGATGTCGCCCGCCACGAGCAGCGGCTTGTGGTTGGACTTCTTCAGCATCAGGGCGAGCTTGCCGGAAGTCGTCGTCTTGCCGGCGCCTTGCAGGCCCGCCATCATGATGACCGTCGGAGGACGGTTCGCCTTGGCCAGCTTGCTCTGCGTGCCGCCCATCAGCTCCGTCAATTCCTTGTTGACGATGTCGATGATGACCATGCCCGGCGTGAAGCTCTTCTGCAGCTCCTGGCCGAGGGCGCGCTCCTTCACCTTGGCGATGAATTCCTTGACGACCTTGAAGTTGACGTCGGCTTCCAGCAGTGCGAGCCTGACCTCGCGCATGGCTTCGTTCACATCGTCTTCCGTTACCTTGCCTTTGCCCCGCAGCTTGCCGAATACGTTCTGCAGCCGGCTAGACAACCCTTCAAAAGCCATTCCCGCCACCTCCTGTCCGCTTCCATGCTTATCATGTATTTATTCCAAACCGCTCCAAGGCGGTCCTTCGTCAGTTCTCATGCTCTCCCGGCATCAACGACTCCCGGAGAGCCTCCGCGAGCTCGGCGAGCTTGGCGCCGGCGGGCGTGAGAGCGATCTCTCCAAGTCCTGCCTGCAGCTCGTCCAGCAGCCTGGACGCCGAGAGCGAGCGGGACAGCAGTCCGAGCTTCGCCTCGTAATCCTCCAGCAGCGCCGCGCCGCGCTTGACATGCTCATACACCGCTTGGCGGCTGACGCCGAGCTCGGCAGCGATCTCTCCGAGCGAGAAATCGTCGAGGAAATAATAAGTCAGGATGGAGACCTGCTTCTCCGTAAGCAGCAGACCGTACAGATCGAACAGCATGTTGATCCGCGTCGTCTTCTCCAGCGCGTCGCGCTGATCGGCAGCCATCGGCAGCAGCTCCTTCCAGATCCTGCAGGCCGGCCGCCGCCGGTCATCCTGCGTTAGCGAAGCTTATCATAACCTACGCCGGAGCAGGTGTCAAGCTTTTGACCTTGTCAGCAATCAGGCTATTGCTCCGGACCGGACTCCTGATCCCGGATAAGCCCCGCGAACAACGCATGCACGAACTGCTCGGAGTCGAATTGCTGGAGGTCCTCCATCTTCTCGCCGAGGCCGACGAATTTGACGGGAAGGTCCAGCTCATGGCGGATCGCGATGACGATCCCGCCCTTGGCCGTGCTGTCGAGCTTCGTCAGCACGAGGCCGGTCACGCCGCTCTTCTCGCCGAACATCTTGGCCTGGCTGAGCGCGTTCTGCCCCGTATTGGCGTCAAGAACGAGCAGCACCTCATGCGGAGCTCCCGGAATCTCGCGCTGGATGACGCGGAAGATCTTGTTCAGCTCTTCCATCAGGTTGCTCTTGTTCTGCAGCCTGCCCGCCGTGTCGCACAGAAGCACGTCCGCCTTGCGCTGCTTGGCCGCCTGGACGGCGTCATACATGACCGCAGCCGGATCGGAGCCCGCCTGCTGGCGGATGACGTCCACGCCGACGCGCTGGCCCCACACTTCCAGCTGCTCGATCGCGCCGGCCCGGAATGTGTCGCCGGCCGCCATCAGAACCGATTTCCCTTCGCTCTTGAACTTATGGGCGAGCTTGCCGATCGTCGTCGTTTTGCCGACGCCGTTGACCCCGACGAACAGAATGACCGTAATCCCTTCGTCCGCCATGCGCAGCTCGCTGCCGTTGTCGCTGCCGAGCAGTCCGATCAGCTTCTCCGACAGCACCGGCTGCAGCTGTGCGGCATCCTCGATCTTGCGCTTCTTCACCTCGGAGCGCAGGTCGTCGATCAATTCCATGACGGTATTGACGCCGACATCCGCGCTGATGAGTATTTCCTCCAGCTCCTCGTAGAAATCCTCGTCGATCTTTTTCCTGCGGGTGATGAGCTCCTCCACCCGTTCCACAAGAGCTGTGCGGGTTTTGGACAGCCCGTCCTTGAATATCGTCGTGACCGACTCCGTCTTGGAGGCGATGCTTTCTCTAAGCTTCTTGAAAAATCCCATGCCGTCTCCTCCGGTCCTTCATCATTCTATAGTCGAGGCGGGCAGCCATGCGGCTGCCGACCTTTCTTGGGCCATTCAGGCCGATACGGCCGCATCCTCGTCCTCAAGCCGCACCGATACGAGCTTGGAGACGCCGCCCTCCTCCATCGTGACGCCGTAAAGCACGTCCGCTTCCTCCATCGTGCCTTTGCGGTGGGTGACGACGATGAACTGGGTCAGCTCCGAGAACTCCCGCAAATACTGGGCGAAGCGGGCGACGTTGGCCTCGTCGAGCGCCGCCTCCACCTCATCGAGCACGCAGAACGGAACGGGCTTGACCTGAAGGATGGCGAACAGCAGCGCGATCGCGGTAAGCGCCCTCTCGCCGCCGGAGAGCAGCTGCAGGTTCTGCAGCTTCTTGCCCGGAGGCTGGGCTACGATGTCGATGCCGGTCTCGAGCACCCGTTCAGGATCGACGAGCACCAGATCGGCGCGTCCTCCTCCGAACAGCTTGGAGAATACGACGACGAAGTGGCGGCGAATCTCCTCGAAGGTGATTCGGAAGCGCTTCGACATCTCCTCGTCCATCTCTCGGATGACTTCATAGAGAGTCGCCTTCGCCTCGACCAGATCCAGCCTCTGGGCATCCAGAAATTCATAGCGTTCCCGAACCCGCTGGTACTCTTCGATGGCGCCGAGGTTGACTTCGCCGAGCGAGGCGATGCGCCGCTTCAAGTCGCGCACCGCCGTCTGCACTTCGGCGGCTTCTCCCGCCATGGAATAGCGGGTTTTGGCCAACTCGTAGCTGAGGCCGTATTCCTCGCTCAGCTTGCGGAGAAGGTTGTCCAGCTCCACATCGAGCCGGTTGACGGCGATTTCCGTCTGCCGGAGCTGCTCCTCGACGCGCTTCAGTCCGCTGCGCTGCTCGCGGGTTTCGCTTTCGCCCAGCTCAAGCTCCTTGCTCTTGTCCGCGCGCGCCGATCGCTTGAGATCCGTCTGCGCGGAGCATTCCTCCTTGCGCAGCCGCAACCGGTTGAGCTCCTCGATCTGCTTCACCGACTCGGCTTCGAGAGACTCCTGCTCTTGAAGCCGGTCGCGCAGGGCAGCCTCCAGGGAGGCCGCTTCCGACCGCGCCCTTCCGCTGTCGCCCTTGATCCGGTTCAGCACATCCTGCACGGCAAGCCGCTCCTGGTCCGCCTTCGCGACCTGGATCTTGAGATCGGTCAGCTGCCCCTGCAGCTCCTCCTTGGCCGACTCGCTCGCCTTGCGCCGCTGCTCCGCCATCGCGATCGCTTCCTGCAGGCCCGCTTCGCGTATGCCCAGCTCATCCAGCCGGCTCGCGGCTTCCGCTGCGGCCTGGTCCAGCTGGCGCAGCTCCTCTTCATTGCCGCTGCGGTCGGAACTGAAGACCGCGCCTTGTTCGGCAAGCGCTGCAGCCTCGCTCGTGACATGCTGCAGCTCCGTGCGCCGCTGCTGCTCCTGCACGTTCAGCCGCTCCGCCGTCTCCCGATGCTCGTCCCGAGTTTGGGCGGCGATCGACGCTTCCTTGCGCAAGTCCGACTGTTCCCCCCGAAGCCGATCGATCTGCTTCTGCATGTCGGAGGCTTCCATGTCCAGCTGCTCGATCTGCCGCTGGCGGCCGAGCAGGCTTGCGCCTTTCTTCTGGAGACTGCCCCCGGTCATGGAACCGCCGGCATTGACGACGTCGCCTTCCAGCGTCACGACGCGGAAGCGGTAGCCGCAGCGGGCTGCGATCCGGTTCGCACATTCCAGATTCTCGGCCAGAAGCACGTTGCCGAGCAGATTGTTCACGATATTCTCGTATCGCGGCTCGCAGCCGACCAGCTCGGCGGCAACGCCGATGTAGCCTTCCATCGATGCGGCCTGGCGCTTGTCCTGCTCGGGCACCGATCTCCCCTTGATCACATCGAGGGGAAGGAACGTCGCCCTTCCAAGCTGACGCTGCTTCAGGAATGTGATAGCCGCGCGCGCCGTCCGTTCGTCCTGCATGACGACATGCTGCAGCGCTCCGCCCAGAGCCGTCTCGACGGCGGTCTCGATCCGCTGCGGCACCCGGACGAGCTCGGCTACGGCACCGTGCACGCCTTCGAGTCCTCCGGAAGAGCGCCGCGCAGCCTTGAGCACCTCGCGGACGCCGTGCATGAAGCCGTCGAGCGCATCCTGCATTTCCTTCATCGTATCCCGGCGCGAGGTGAGCGCCTCCAGCCGCTGCTCCCATTTGCGCAAGGCGGAACCGGCTTCCTCCTGCAGACGCTGGATTTCCTGGACCCGCTGGGATTGCTGTATGTATTGGTTCCGAACGGACTCCAGCTCCTGCACCGTCCCCTTGAGCGAGAGCTCCAGCTCGGCCCTGCGGCTCTCCAGCCGCTCCGAACTCTCCTGCCATTTGCCCTCTTCGCCGCCAAGACGATCCATTCGGCGCTGGAGCGATTCCTTCTGCTGCTCGGAATAGCGGATTTCGTTGCGCAGCTGGGCCATCGTGCTCAGCACTTCCAGCAATTCGCCCTTGAGCGATTCGCCCGCTTCGGTCGACGTGCCCCCGGCGACTCCCGCCAGGCGGCCTTCTTCTCCCTGCATGCGGCTGCGGAGATCGATGAGGACAGCCTCCAAGGCGCTTGCCTTGGCCCGGATCTCCTCTTCCTCCGCGGCCATCTGCTCTTGGCGGCCGCGCAGCGATTCCAGCGATTGCTCCAGCTGGACCCTGTTGCCGTCCAGATTGCGGCGGCGCTCCTTGAGCACCTCGCCATACCCTTCGCATTTCTCGTAATCCTCGCTGTACTGCAGCATCGCCGCATGCAGCTCCTCCAGCTGCGATTCCAGCTCCCGCAGCTGCATGCGGTCCTTCTCGAGCAATGCATCATGCTTGCTGACGACAGAGGACAGCTCCAGCTCCTCCTTGCGGAGAACTTCGAGCTTCGCATTGTTCTCGTTCCAGCCTTGATGCACCTGGTCGATCTGATGGACATACAAGCCGATCTCGCTGCTCTTGAGCTCTTCCTTGAGAGCCTTGAACTGGATCGCCCGCTCCGACTGCTCCCGCAGCGGCTCGACCTGATCCTCCAGCTCCGAGACGAGGTCGTAGATGCGCAGCAGGTTGCTCTCGGTGTCGTCCAGCTTGCGCTGGGCTTCCCGCTTGCGGGATTTGTACTTCACGATGCCGGAGGCTTCCTCGAAGATGCCGCGCCGGTCCTCCGAACGGGTGCTGAGGATTTCCTCGATGCGGCCCTGGCCGATGATGGAATAGGCTTCCTTGCCGATGCCCGTATCCATGAACAGTTCCGTAATATCCTTGAGCCGGCAGGACTGGCGGTTGATCATGTATTCGCTGTCGCCGCTCCGGTGCACGCGCCTGGTCACCGTCACTTCCTGATGCTCGAGCGACAGCGTGCCGTCCGAGTTGTCCAGCGTAAGCGAGACCTCGCCGTAATTGACCGCCTTGCGGGCATCGCTTCCGGCGAAGATGATGTCCTCCATCTTGCCGCCGCGCAGGCTTTTGGCGCTCTGCTCGCCGAGCACCCACCGGATGCCGTCGGAAATATTGCTCTTGCCGCTGCCGTTAGGACCGACGACGGCGGTAATGCCGCGCACAAACTCCATTTCGGTTTTGTCCGCAAAGGATTTGAAGCCCGATAATTCAATCCGTTTCAACAACATGGATAGCGGTTCACCTCTTGTGGCTATTGTACCATACGGCAGGGCGGCTGGTCAGCGTGCTTGATGCATGGGCGCCTTCCATAGACAATAAAAAAAGCCCGGGCACCTGAAATGACGGTGCCGGGCCCTGGATGGCTGGCGGTGCTAATCGGCCTGCGGCTCCGAAACAGCCTGCCAAGCCTCCTCAGCGGCCTTTTGCTCCGCTTCCTTCTTGGTGCGTCCGATGCCCCGCCCGCGAATCTCCTCGCCGACAAGGACATGAACGACGAACTCCCGGTCATGGGCCGGACCGCGCTCCTCGGCAACGCGATACTCAACGCCGCCAAGGGAAAGGTTCTGCACGCGCTCCTGCAGCTTGGACTTGTAATCCTTGCCGGAGAGGCCCTCATTGCCTTCCAGCCTGGCGAACATCACCCGGCGGAGAAAGTCCCTGACCGCGTCGACCCCGGCGTCCAAATAAAGCGAGCCGACAAACGCTTCGAACAGATCGGCCAGCAGCGCAGGGCG
Organism: Paenibacillus sp. D51F; assembly: GCF_053345695.1. NCBI lineage: Bacteria > Bacillati > Bacillota > Bacilli > Caryophanales > Paenibacillaceae > Paenibacillus > Paenibacillus sp. D51F. Next base: position 142,726 of record NZ_JBKFAO010000001.1, read on the forward strand.
CTGCCTGCCGCCAAGCTGCTCTTCGCCTTTGCCCAGACGGACGAACGAGCCGAAATCAAGCCGCTCGGCGAATCTGGCCAGCGAAGGCTCGCAGACGATCGCCGCCCGCATCCGGGTGAGATCCCCTTCCGGGCGCTCGGGATAAGTCTGGAACAGATGCTCGGACACGAGCAGCTGAAGCACGGCGTCGCCTAGAAACTCGAGCCTTTCATTATCTTCGGTTACGGTATCGCGATGTTCGTTCACGTAAGAAGTATGCGTGAAGGCCTGTCTGAGCAGCTGGGGTTTGGCGAAGGCGAGGCCTAGCTGGCGCTGCAGGTCCTGGAATCGCTCACGCTTCATATTTCTTCATGATGATCGTCGCGTTGTGGCCTCCGAATCCGAAGGAGTTGGACAGCGCCGTGCGGACATCCGCCTGGCGCGGAACGTTGGGCACGTAGTCCAGATCGCATTCCGGATCCTGATTGTCGAGGTTGATCGTCGGAGCGATGACTCCGTTCTGCAGCGTCAGCGCCAGGATGACCGCCTCAACGCCGCCTGCGGCGCCGAGCAGATGTCCCGTCATCGACTTGGTGGAGCTGACGGCGACTTTGTAGGCATGCTCTCCGAACGTATTCTTGATCGCCGTCGTCTCGGATTTGTCGCCGACCGGCGTCGACGTGCCGTGCGCATTGATATAATCGATGCTCTCCGGCTCCAGCTTGGCGTCGCGCAGCGCCATCTTCATGCAGCGGGCCGCTCCGTCCGGATCCGGCTCCGTCATATGATGGGCGTCTCCGCTCATGCCGTAGCCGATCACTTCCGCATAGATATGGGCTCCTCGCGCCTCGGCATGCTCCATGGATTCCAGGATCAGGACGCCTGCGCCTTCGCCCATGACGAATCCGTCGCGGTCGACATCGAATGGACGGCTTGCCTTCTGCGGCTCGTCATTGCGTACCGACATGGCGCGCATGGAGCAGAAGCCGGCCATCGCCATCGGGCGGATCGTGGATTCCGCGCCGCCGCAGATCATGACATCGGCGTCGCCGCGCTGGATCATCTTGAACGAATCCCCGATCGTATGGGTACCCGTCGCGCATGCCGTTACCACGGTCGTATTGGGACCCTTGGCGCCGGTTGCCATCGATACTTGGCCGGAAGCCATGTTCGCGATCATCATCGGAATGAAGAACGGGCTGACGCGCTTAGGCCCTTTCTCCAGCAGCACGCTGTGCTGGTCTTCCCAAGTGCCGAGGCCCCCGATGCCGGAGCCGACCATGACCCCTGTGCGCTCGGCATCGCTGTTCTCGCCGATGCGCAGGCCGGAGTCTTCGACAGCCTTGAGGCTCGCCACGACAGCCAGCTGGACGAAGCGGTCCATGCGGCGCGCTTCTTTCCGGTCGAGACCGTAGCTCTCCGGGTCGAAGCCTTTGATTTCGGCCGCGATCTTGGTCGGGTATTCGGAAATATCGAATGATTCGATTTCCGATACGCCGGATTTGCCTTCCATCAGGCTGCTCCAGAACTGCTCTTTGTTGTCGCCAAGGGCAGTCAATACGCCCAAGCCTGTTACTACCACTCGTTTATTCATTCAATTCACCTCGGAGAACGGCAATGTGGACGGCTCGTCTTGCGCCGTCTTGCAACTATATCTATCCATCAGCATACGGGCCGTGCGCCGCTTCGTAGCGGGCTTGACCATCGCAGCTGCAGCATGCAGGTTAGTGAGTTCGGATATGGCGCCTCGGTCCCGATCCGGGACGAGCGCATGTGCGGATAACGTTTGGAGAATCAGGGAGAGAATGGCCGCCGATCAAACGGCTTGAAGGGGCCGCGGGATAATCATGCGGTGATGAAGAGAGAAGTCCCGTCGTGAAACGGGACTCTCGTGGACAATTACGTATGAGATTGTATGTAATTGACTACTTCTCCCACCGTCGTGATCTTCTCCGCATCTTCATCAGAGATTTCCAGGTCGAATTCATCTTCAAGCTCCATGACGAGTTCAACGACGTCTAACGAGTCAGCGCCGAGGTCATCCTTGAAAGAAGCTTCGAGGGTAACTTCCGCCTCGTCTACGCCAAGACGATCCACTACGATGCGTTTGACGCGATCCACTACTTCGGACATCCGGTTCACCTCCTCCATGGTATTATACGAGAATCCAATTTAAAATGCCAGACCGCAAACGTTTCCTTGCCGCCGGCGGCCGCTTTCCGCCCGGAAGGCCAGGACAGCCCCGGTCTGTCGGCTTGCCCCGTCCCGCCAGGCGCGTGGAATGCCCGCCGATCGCCGGCAGCGACTTATCATTGCCCGAATGCTGTCATTACATGTACATGCCGCCGTCGACATGCACCGTCTGGCCGGTCATATAAGAAGCCTCCGACGACGCCAGGAAACGGACGGCAGCCGCGATATCCTCCGGCTTGCCGAGACGGGCGAGCGGAATGCCGCCCATCATGGAGCCTTTGACGTCCTCGGGAAGCTTGTCCGTCATTTCCGTCTCGATGAAGCCCGGAGCGATGCAGTTCACCGTAATTCCGCGCGAGCTCAGCTCGCGGGCGGCGGACTTGGTGAGGCCGATGACGCCGGCCTTGGCGGCGACGTAGTTGGCCTGACCCGGATTTCCCATCGCTCCGACAACGGAAGAAATGTTGATGATCCGGCCCGAACGCTGCTTCATCATCGGACGGGTAACGGCTTTGATGCCGTTGAAGACGCCCTTCAGATTCGTTTCGATGACCTGGTCGAACTCCTCTTCCTTCATCCGCATGATCAGGTTGTCGCGCGTGATGCCGGCGTTGTTGACGAGGATGTCGAGCTTCCCGAAGGCGTCCAGGACGGACTTGACCATTTCGTCGAACTCGGCGGCCTTGCCTACGTTGGCTTTGAGGATCACCGCTTTGCGGCCGAGGGCTTCGATAGCGGCTGCCGTTTCCGCAGCCGCCGCCTCGCTGCCGGAATAATTGACCGCGACGTCGGCGCCGGCCTCTGCCAGAGCGATCGCGATCGCGCGGCCGATGCCGCGGGAAGCGCCTGTCACGAGGGCCGTGCGGCCCGTCAAATCTGCAAACATGGCGTGTTCCTCCTATCTAAATGACTGCTGATGCTGCCGACGCAGGCATGAGCCTGACGCCGCTGCAAGCTGTATTCTAGGCAAGCTCCTGAATCGCGGCCGCAAGCGAATCGGCGCCGTTCACGTTGATGACGCGAGCTCCGCGGTCCGTCTTCTTGATGAGCCCCGCCAGGACGGTGCCCGATCCGATCTCGACGAATGTGTCCACACCCTCGGCGATCAGCATCCGGACCGTATCTTCCCACAGCACGGGAGAATAGACCTGCTCCACCAGCAGCCTGCGGATGTCGACGGCCGCCTGCACGGCTGCCGCGTTCACATTGGCGACGACAGGATACTGCGCGTCCTTGAACTCCACCTGCTCCAAAACCTCGGCCAGCCGCACGGCTGCAGGCTTCATCAGGGAGGAATGGAAGGGGCCGCTCACTTCGAGCGGAATCGCCCGCTTGGCTCCGGCCTCCTTGACCCTCTCTACAGCTGCCGCAACGCCCTCTGCGCTGCCCGACACGACGATCTGTCCCGGACAGTTGACGTTGGCCAGCTCCACCGGCTTGCCTTCGGCCGTGATCGAAGCGCACAGCTCCGCAAGCGGTCCGCGCTCGGCGCCGAGGACGGCCGCCATGGCTCCCTGTCCTCCAGGAACGGCCTGCTCCATGAACTCGCCTCTGGCGCGAACGGTGCGGACCGCATCGGCGAAGCCGAGCGAGCCTGCGGCCACCAGCGCACTGTATTCGCCAAGGCTGTGGCCCGCGGCATAAGCCGGCATAATGCCGGACTCCCGAAATGCTTCCAGAAACGCCACGCTCGTCGTCAGCAGCGCGGGCTGCGTGTTGGCCGTCTGCTTGAGAGCCTCGTCAGGGCCGTTGAATATGATATCGGACAGCGGGAAGCCCAGTGCCGCGTCGGCTTCGTCGAATACGGCTTTGGCGCGGGCATTGGACTCGTACAGATCCCGTCCCATGCCGACTGCCTGAGCTCCCTGCCCCGGAAATACAAACGCGATTTTGCTCAAAGATGCTCCTCCGATCAAATGGTTTCCTTCACGGAAATTCGCTGAAAGGCTTGCTTACCAGACCAGGACCGCCGCTCCCCAAGTAAGGCCGCCGCCGAAGCCCACCATGAGCAGCGTGTCTCCCTCGGATACTCTGCCTTGCTCGACGGCGTCGCAAAGGGCGAGCGGAATCGATGCGGCGGACACGTTGCCGTAGCGGTCGAGGTTGATGACGGCCTTCTCCTCCGGCAGGTCGAGCCGGTTCAGCGCCGCCTGGATGATGCGGATGTTGGCCTGATGCGGAATGAGCAGGTCGATGTCCTGCTTGGTCAGGCCGGCTTTGCGCAGAGCGTCGTCGGCTGCGGCGCCCATGACCCGGACTGCGAACTTGAAGACGTCGTTTCCGGCCATCTTGAGGAAATGATGCTTCTCCTCGACCGACTCCGCCGTGGACGGAATGCGCGATCCGCCTCCGGGAATCTTGAGCAGATGCCCGCCGGAGCCGTCCGAGCCGAGATCGAAGGACTTGAAGCCGCGGCCGGCCGGCACTTCGCCGAGCACGACAGCGCCCGCTCCGTCGCCGAACAGGATGCATGTATTGCGGTCCGTGTAATCCGTAATCCGCGAGAGGCATTCGGCCCCGACGACCAGCACTTTCCTGTACATTCCGGTCGCCACCATGTTGGCTGCCGTCGCCAGGCCGTAGATGAAGCCCGAGCATGCGGCGGACAGGTCGAAAGCGGCTGCGCGCTTGGCGCCGAGCCGATCCTGGAGCAGGCTGGCCGTGGACGGGAAGAACATGTCCGGGGTGACCGTCGCCACCACGATCAAGTCCAGGTCCTCGGCCGTTATGCCCGCGCTGTCAAGCGCCTTGACGGAAGCCTCGTAGGCGAGATCGGAGGTCGCCTGGTCCGGCGCCGCGATGCGGCGTTCACGCATGCCGGTGCGGGTGACGATCCACTCGTCGTTCGTTTCCACCATCTGTTCGAGATCTTTATTGGTCAACACTCGTTCCGGAACGTATTTGCCCGTACCGATAATACCGACTGGGATTAGATTCATGATAAGTCCTCTTTTCCGCTGATTTCCGCGGCTACCGTCTCGATAAGGCCGGCTTGCAGCGCGGTCCGGGCTATCCGGACCGCGTTCTTGACGGCGGCCGCATTGGAGGAGCCGTGGCATTTGACGACAAGGCCGTTCAAGCCGAGAAGCGGAGCCCCCCCGTGATGGGAGTAGTCCATCTTGTCGCGAAGGCCCTTGAGCCCCGGCATCATGATGGCTGCGGCAAGCTTCGTCATCAGGGACTTCGTGAAGGCCCCCTTGATCTCCTTCATGACGGCGCCTGCCGTGCCCTCCATCGTCTTGAGCAATATATTGCCGGCGAATCCGTCGCAGACCAGGACGTCGCAGTTGCGCTGCATGACGTCCCTGGATTCCACGTTGCCGATGAAATGCACGGGCGCCGCCTCGATCAAGCCGTAGGCAGCCTTCGTCAGCTCGTTGCCCTTGGAAGCTTCGGTGCCGACGCTCAGCAAGCCGACGCGCGGCCGCTCGATGCCTTCGACCTTGGAGCGGTAAATGCTCCCCATCACCGCATACTGCATCAGATGCTCCGGCTTGGCATCCATATTGGCGCCGAGATCCAGAGCGAGCACGCCCTTATTGTCCATCGTCGGCAGCACGGTCGCCAGCGCAGGCCGCTCGATTCCGGGCATGCGGCCGACGACAAGCAGGCCGGTTGTCATCAAGGCGCCCGTATTGCCGGCCGACAGCATGGCATCGACGGAATTTTCCTTCAGCATCCGTCCGGCCACCACCATCGAGGCGTCCTTCTTGCGGCGGACCGCTCTTACCGGCTCTTCGTCGCTTCCTATCTTCTCGGATGCATGCTGAACCGTCAGATTGGCCGCCGACTGCCCCCCAAGGGCAGCCTCGATCGCAGCCTCATCCCCCACCAGCAGGATTTCCGTATCCGGCCACTGGCGGGCCGCTTCCAGCGCGCCAAGCACGATCTGGCCGGGCGCATGGTCGCCTCCCATCGCATCGATGGCAATTCTCACGCTATTCTCCTCCTTCTGGCGCGGCCGCTTCTCCCCCCGAACGATGGATGACGAAATGGCCTTCGAAAACCATCTCGTCTCCGACATAGGAGAATACTTCCACCTTCGCCTTGCTCCGCTGCCCTGTATTGGAGCGGACGTACGCTTTGGCGATGCACTTCTCCCCCAGCCGGACGGACCGGAGAAAACGGATATCGGCGGTAGCCGTCAAAGCGATCTCGTCGTTGATCACGGCGACGGCAAGCGAGTTGGCCTGGGCGAAAATATGATGGCCCCTTGCAATGCCGGTCCGAGAGAACGAATGCTCCTCGCCGATTTCGAACAGGGAAATTCCGCTTTTGTCGAGCTGCAGGTCCACGATCTCGCCGATGACCTCGTCCAGCGGAAGCGAACGCACGGAATCGTAGGAACGCTCGGCCATCAGCTTCATCCGCTCGCGCAGCTCCGGAATGCCGAGCTCCATCCGGTCCAGCCGGATCGTCTGTATGCTTACTCTAAGCAGCCTGGTCAGCTCCCGGTCCGTGGCGAACGGGTTGTCGTTCAACAGGCCCAGCAGCTGCTGGTGCCGCTGCTTCTTCGGCAGGCGCTCGATACCGCCACCACCTTCGACCGTCTCATTTTTAACACCTGGTACCAATTCAGTATATAGAAAATCGCCGATGGCCGCAATGGACTCCCCGCACCCTGCCGCCAGACGGCATTGCAAGGCGCACAGCGCCTGCCCCCGGGCAATAAAAAACGCTCCGCCACAGAGGCGGAGCGCTTCGAGAATGTCCCCGTGACGGGAACGGCAAGAGACTACTGGGAAATAACCTCTTTGGTTTTGTAGTATCCGCATACTTTGCAAACATGGTGAGCCAGCTTGAGCTCTCCGCACTGCTCGCATTTCACCATGCCCGGCACTGCAAGCTTGAAGTGCGTGCGGCGTTTGTCGCGGCGGGTTTTGGACGTTCTACGTTGTGGTACTGCCATTGTCTAACACCTCCTTAAAAGAATGGGCGGCTTCCGCCGACAATCATGCCAAGTCCTACTCCAGAAGCTTCTTAAGCGCCTCGAACCTCGGATCGATCTTATCCTGGGAACAGCCGCATGATTGCTCGTTGAGATTGATCCCGCAATCCGGACAAAGCCCCTTGCAGTCGTCGCTGCACAGCGGAGACATCGGAAGATAGAGAAGCATGGTGCCCTCGACATAAGGCTTCAGGTCGACCTTGTCCTCACTTACGATGATCAGATCTTCGTCCTCGTTGATGTCCTTCACCGCGGAAACATGGGCAAACCGTTCTTCGATCGGAATGACGATATGCTCCTCGGTCGGCTCCAGGCATCGGGAACAAGCCATTGTGAGATCGGCGCTCAGCTCTCCGCTTACCTGCGCGGTCCCGTCGAAAGGACGGACGGCAAGGCTGGCGCGAAGCGGACTAGCGGACAGGACGTCCTTGCGGTCGCCCAAAAGCTCCTGCATGTCCAGCTCTTCGTTGAAGCTGTGCTCGACCCCTTTGGAAACAACTTCCATAACACGAAATTCCATAAGATCACTCCAAACAAACAAAATTTATTATATCGAGCGCGGGAACCATTTGTCAACCAAAAGCCCACCGATTACCGCTCGGGACATTTCATGCTATAGTAAAGCGGAAATCTGCCGATTTGTCGAGGTGTATTATGCGCACAACTGGTCTTATCGTCGAGTATAACCCTTTTCACAACGGCCATGCCTATCATTTGCAAAAATCCGTAGAGGCCGCGGGCGCCGATGCCGTCGTCGCCGTCATGAGCGGCCATTTCCTGCAGCGCGGCGAACCCGCGCTCATGGACAAGTGGGCGCGTGCGCGCACCGCTCTGCTCGGAGGCTGCGACCTCGTGCTGGAGCTTCCGCTCGCCTATTCCGTGCAGCCTGCCGAATGGTTCGCGCACGGCGCCGTCGCGGTGCTGGAGTCGACCGGCGTCGTCGACGCGTTCTGCTTCGGCAGCGAGAGCGGAAGGCTTGAGCCGCTGAGCCGCGCAGCCGGTCTGCTGGCGGACGAGCCGGCCGAATTCCGCTCCCTGCTGCGCCATCGTCTCGGAGAAGGCGCGCCTTATCCATCCGCGTATTCCTCCGCCCTGATGGACTATATGGCCCTATCCGGAGACGCCGCCGATCTGGGCCTGGCTCCGGAGGAGCTTGCGCTTCCGAATCAGACGCTCGGCCTTCACTACCTGATCGCCTTGCGGCGGCTGAAGGGACGGATGGAGCCGCTTACGATCCGCCGCGAAGGAGCCGGCTACCACGATCCGGTAGCGGAATCCGGCTCCATCGCAAGCGCGACCGCCCTCAGGAAAAAGCTCTCCGCAGGAAGCAGCCTCTCCTCGCTTGCGCCGTTCGTGCCTCCCGGCACGATCGAGGTGCTGGAGCGCGAATGGCAGGACGGAAACGCTCCGCGCTCCTGGGACGATTATTTCCCCCAGCTGCTGCATCGAATCCTGACCGGAACGCCGGCTTCGCTCGCAAGCATCCTCGGCATGGGCGAGGGACTCGAGCATCGCCTGCTGTCAAGCCTTCGGCAGCTGCCAGCCGCCGGCATGGAGGCGCTGCTGCAGGCGATGAAAACGAAGCGCTACACGAGAACCAGGCTCCAGCGCGCCCTGCTCGGCGTGCTGCTGGACCTGCGCAAGGACGAGCTGTCTCCCGAACGGCTGAGCGGGGGGCCGGGCTACATCCGCGTGCTCGGCTTCACCCCCAAAGGCCGGGAGCTGCTGGCGCGGATGAGGCGCTCCGCTTCGGCGCCCGTTCTGCTCAGCGCCGCGAGAGCTCCGCAAGGGCTCCCCATGCTGGAGCTGGACGTGCGGGCGACAGCCGTGTACGCTTCCGCCGGCCGCGGCGGAATGGCCCCGCCAGGGCCGAAAGAGCTGTTCCGCGACTATTACGAGCCTCCCGTCCGTCTGGAGTGATCTGCTTTGGGAAAAACGGCTACTCCCGCAGCCTCGCCTGCGCGGCGACAGCCTCCGCCGCAGCCTCCAGCGTCGCGGCCGCGGCGATCTTCATCGGCGTATGCAGCTGCATCGCCGATGCCTCCGCCTCTCGCCTTTCCTGCGGAGGGACGAGGAACAGCTCGGCTCCGGCAGCCGCTGCGGCTGCGACCTTCTGGACGACGCCGCCGACAGCTCCGACCGAGCCGTCCGGAGACATCGTTCCGGTTCCGGCAACCTTCAGGCCGCCGGTGCCGTCTCCCGCAGTCAAGCGATCGTACACGGCCAGCGCCATCATCAATCCTGCGGACGGTCCGCCTGCGGAGGCTTCCTTCCATTCCAGCGGGAGTCCGGTCTCCTCGTCTTTGATGACTCGCACTTCTCCCCATGTCGGAGCGCCCGCCGCAAGAGCAGCGGACGCTTTTTCGGCTTCCGTTCCGGCCTCCCCCTCCCTTCCGGCAGCCATTCCCCGCAGCCCTTCGGCATACGCTCTCAGCTCGTCCCGGTTCATATCCACATGAACGGTGATTGTCCGCGAACCACGCGCAAGCTCCAAGCCGGCGCCTCCGCGAGCGGCGGCAGCGTCCAGGCAAGCCGCCAGACCGGACAAGGATTCGACGGGACTTCCGGCGCAGCTCGTGACGAGATCGCCCGCCGCGAGCTCCGCTCCTTTTCCCAAGCGGCCCCCCTCCAGAACGACGACCTTCTCCGGAATGCGGAGATAAGAAGTCCCGGACAGCCGGTAGGCAGCCTCGGCTGCGTCGGCTTGGGAAGCTTCCATGACCAGCTTCATGCCGGCCATGTAATCAGCCTCGGACTCGCCCCTCAGCAAAACCCTCTTCTCCATCACCTGACGGCCTTTGAATAGCCATGCGGCCACCGCTTCGGCGGCGCTGGCATCGTCAACCCGGATGGCCGTATACAGCCAGCTTCCCTTGCCGCTTCCTGCCTGGCCCGGCGGGAGCAGCCCGGCCGCATCCAGCGCAAAGCCCGGCTTTACGATGTAATAGGGACGCGGCACGGCGCAAAGAAGCAGGACCGCGCCTAAAGCGGCGAGCGGCAGCAGCCTGCGGGCAGCTCCCGATTGTCGCCGGGACCTGGCGGCCGGCAAACCGGTTGATTGGGAACGCATGGAGCAAAGCCTCCTTCTTGTTGATCGCAGCTGCGGGCAGCGAGGCGGCCGACCCTGAGCGGACCGACTCTTCCAAGACAGGAGCACGGGCGTTCTAACCTGTCCGCGCGAGGCGTATAGTTAGGTACCGTTTGTCCGCGGACAACCATCGGCCGACCATTCCATCCCGCTAGGAGGCTTCCCTCATGCTGCGTACTCTGCTAACCGCCTGCGCCGCCGTCCTGCTCGTCGCAGCCATCGTCGGAGGAACGTCCGAAGCGTTTCAAGCGTCGCTATCCGGCCTGTCCCTCTGGTGGAACTTCGTCTTCCCCTCGCTGCTTCCCTTCCTCGTGCTTGCCGAGCTGATGCTCGCCTTCGGCCTCGTCGACGCTATCGGAGCTATGCTGGCTCCGCTGACGACAAGGCTGCTGCGGCTTCCCGGAGCGGCAGGCTGGGGCCTCGTCCAAGGCTGGACAGGAGGCTTCCCTGCCGGAGCCCAGGCAGCCGCCTCGCTTGTATCCAGCGGACGCTTGACTCGCTCGGAAGGACAGCGGCTGCTCGCTGCGGCCCATCTCCCCAATCCGATCTTCGTCATCGTCGTCGTCGGCGCCGGCTTCCTCCATCAGCCTCAGTTCGGGCTCATGCTCATGCCCTTGCTGTGGCTGTCCAGTCTCATCTCCGGCATGATCGTAAGCATCGTGAGCCGGAAGCCTGCGGAGGTCCCTCGCTTGGAGGAGCAAGCAGCGGCTGAGGCCGGAAAAGGAGCGGCTTGGCGCATTGTGCTCGCCATGGAAGAAGGCAGGAAACGGGACGGCCGCTCCTTCGGCAAAGCTTTAGGCGACGGCGTCACCGGCGCCGTGCAGCAGCTCATGAACGCCGGCGGACTCATCATCCTGGCCGCCGTTGTCATCCGGCTGCTGCAGCCGTTTCTTCCCGAGGCTGTTCAAGGGCCGCTCATGATCTCGCTCGCGGAAGTCCATCTCGGCATGAACGCCCTCGCAAGCTGGCACGCTCCAGAGCCGTCCTCGCTGCTGCAGGCGGCAGCCATTGCCGCTGCGCTCTCATGGGGCGGGCTCTGCTCCTTGCTCCAGGCAGCCGGAGCGTCGTCGGGAACCGGACTGCGGCTGCTCCCGCTGGCCGGGGCCAGGCTGCTCGCCTCCGTCATTGCCGCCGGCCTGACGCTCGTTCTATGGAGACCGCTGAGCGCGTTGGCCTCCTTCGTTGAGACAGCCGCTTCCGCCGCGCGTCCAGCCTTTCTTTCTCCCGGCAAGTCCGGCTGGGAGCAAGCTCTGCCGGCCTCTCTTTGGCCATCCCTTCCTTATTCCGCCGCAGCCTGGGCCGTCATTCTGGCAGCGCTGCTCCTGCTCTCGGCCGCCGTCCGCGGACTGCGCCGACGAGCCTAGCGACAACAGACCGGCTGCTCAAGGCTGCCGGTCTGCGTATTTGCGTTCGAGCTCCCTCTCCACTTCAGGCGGAACGAGATCCTTGACGCTTCCATGGAAGCGGGCGATCTCCTTGACGATGCTGGAGCTGAGGTAAGAGTATTTGGGATTCGTCATCATGAAGATCGTCTCGATGTCGCCGTCGAGCTGATGGTTCATCGACGCCAGCTGCAGCTCGTATTCGAAGTCCGTCACCGACCGGATGCCCCGTACGATCGTGCGCGCTCCGCGCGAGCGCATGAAGCGGACGGTCAGGTCGCGGAAGCTGTCGATCTCCACGTTGGGGATGTCCCGGGTAATCTCCGCCAGCAGCTCGAGACGCTCCTCGACGGAGAACAGCGGGTTTTTGCTCGTGTTGTTCAGAACGGCCACGATAACCGTATCGAATTGCCTGGCCGCCCGCTGGATGATGTCGAGATGCCCGCATGTGACGGGGTCGAAGCTTCCCGGGTAGACAGCCACCCTGCCGCTTAGGATCAATCCGTCCTCTTCCTTCAAGCCGTCCTGTGTTCCGCCCGAATTAGTTCCCATCTGTATACGCTACCTCCGTCTGTTGAAGCCGATACCGATATACGGTCACGGCCGTCTCGCCATATTGCACTCTTCTCGTCTGCTCGCAGCCGCCGATGACTTCGGGGTATGCATGCCCTGCGTCGTGCTCCACCACAATCACCGCATCGTCAGCGAGCAGCAGCCGCTCCTGCAGCTCCATGATCTGCGCATCCATATGGGTCAGCCGGTAGGGCGGATCAAGGAATACGGCCGCAAACGATATTTCCCGCTTCGCGAGCGCCTTGACCGCCCTTCCGGCGTCGTTCGTATATATTTCGGCGCGCCCGGACATGCCTGCCGCCTCTACATTGGCCTTGACGACCGCAATGCTCGTCCTATCCTGATCGACGAAGACCGCCTTCTCCATGCCGCGGCTCAGCGCCTCGATGCCGAGGCCTCCCGTGCCGGCGAACAGGTCCAGCGCCCATCCACCTTCAAAATAAGGGCCGATCATGCTGAACACGGCTTCCTTCACCTTGTCGGTCGTCGGACGCGTATTCATGCCCGGTACCGCCTTCAGCGGCCTGCCCTTGGCCTCGCCCGCGATTACTCTCATTCGTGCCTGCCCCTCCTGCTTCTAGCGGCTTCCGCCGCCCATTTGCCCTGCTATCGTACCACAACCGCCGATGCGTTTGGAAGCGTGCCCGACAGCCCGATCCAGCCTGTCCCCTAGGCCGCATCGGCGCCTCGCCATGCAGCTCAAGAGGAAATTATCCCCTGCACGATCGTAACTTCTCCCTTCTGCCGGCAGCCAGCGCCCCTGATAATAGAATCAGCGTCAAGGACTCTGCGCTGAAGACGCATCGTCTCCCCTTGTTCCATTCCTTCGAAAGGAGGCATGATCCGACAGCCCGAACAGGCAGCCCGCGAGCAGGTTCAGCCGCTTGACAGAAGCGGCGCAAAGCCCGAATTCCGAATCCTTTTGAGGAGGCTTCATTATGTACGCTTATCCATCTTCCATGGCGCGAAGATCCCTGCTGGCCGCCTGGCTCAGCCTGGCCGTCCTGGCTGCGTCGATCCTGAGCATGGCCGCTTTTCCGTCCCGCGCCTCGGCCGCTCCTGCAGGCGGATACAAAATCGTCGGCTATTGGCACAACTTCGACAACGGCTCCGGCTTCATCCGCCTGCGCGACGTCTCGCCCGACTTCGACGTCGTCAACGTTTCCTTCGCGGAGCCGGTCGGAGGCAGCACGACGGGCAGCATCGGTTTCGTTCCATTCAACTATACCGATACGGACTTCAAGGCGGATGTCGCTTACTTGAAAAGCAAAGGCAAAAAAGTGCTTATCTCCATCGGAGGCGCCAACGGGCAGGTTCAGCTTGCGACCGCCGCGGCAAGAGACGCCTTTGTATCCTCTGTAACCGGAATCATCGATAAATACGGCTTCGACGGCCTCGACGTCGACTTCGAGGGACATTCCCTCTATCTGAACGCCGGCGATTCGGACTTCCGCAATCCGACGACGCCGGTCATCGTCAACCTGATCAGCGCCCTGAAGTCGATCAACGGAAAATACGGGACCGGCAGCTTCATTCTGACGATGGCTCCGGAAACGTTTTTCGTCCAGCTCGGCTATTCGTTCTATGGCGGCAGCTGCATCAGCTGCGACTCGCGCGCCGGCGCCTATTTGCCCGTCATCCACGCCACCCGGGACATCCTCGACTGGCTGCAGGTGCAGAATTACAATTCCGGCCCGATCACCGGCCTTGACGACCAATACCACACGATGGGCAACGCCGACTTCCATGTCGCGATGGCCGATATGCTGCTGACCGGCTTCCCCGTCGCCAAAAACGCCAGCCAGGTATTCCCTGCGCTCAAGCAGGAGCAGGTCATTCTCGGATTGCCGGCCAACGGCAATGCCGGCGGCGGATTCACATCCGTAGCGGATGTGCAGACGGCACTCGACGCCCTCATCAAGGGCAAGCAGCTGTCCTCGTACAAAACGAGAGGCAGCTCGACCGGCTATCCGAACTTCGGCGGACTGATGACCTGGTCGATCAATTGGGATAAATTCAACAGCTTCGAGTTCTCCACCAAGCACCGGGCCTATCTGAACGCGATCGCTCCCCAGGCGCCGGATACGCAGCCGCCATCCGCCCCGGCCAATCTGGCGTCGACAGGCGTGTCCTCCACCAGCGTGTCGCTGTCCTGGACCGCTTCGACCGACAACGTCGGCGTGGCCGGCTACGTCGTGAGCTACGGCTCCACCCAGCTCAATGCGTCCGGGACTTCCGCCGTCATCACCGGCCTCGTTCCGGATACAAGCTATTCGTTTACCGTCAAGGCGAAGGATGCCGCCGGCAATCTATCCGCCGCCAGCGCGGCGCTGAATGTGCGCACGAGCGCGGCTTCGGGCGACACGTCGCCTCCGACCGCCCCTGGGGGATTGGCCGTCGCAGGCAAGACCTCCTCCTCCATATCGCTGTCCTGGACCGCATCGACCGACAATGTCGGCGTGACCGGATACACCGTCGCCTACGGCAGCCAGCAGCTGGCCGTATCCGGCACGAGCGTCACCGTATCGGGCTTGGCCGCCGGAACCTCCTATACGTTCACGGTCAAGGCCAAGGACGCCGCCGGCAACGTCTCTCCCGCCGCTGCCGTGACGGCGTCCACCGATGCCGCAGGCGCGCAGGCTTGGGCTGCGGGCGTCGCCTACAAAACCGGCGATCTCGCCACCTACGGCGGCAAAACGTATTCATGCCGCCAGCCGCATACTTCGCTTCAAGGCTGGGAGCCTCCGAATGTCCCCGCTCTTTGGCTGCTCCAAGCCTAGAGCCAGAGACATCCATGGAGGCCTGAAACGTGGATAAGTCCGGACGCCGTCGGCTCTTCCGCTGACGGTCCGGACTTTTTTGCCATGCCCGCTGCTTCGACTGCTCTTTATTTCTGCTTTGGATGTGCCGCAGCGACCCTTCCGCTCCCTACAGCTTCTCCGATATCGCCTTCGCCTGCGTGAACTGCAGCAGATAATCGCTGCCGCCAGCCTTGGAATCGGTGCCGGACAGATTGAAGCCTCCGAACGGATGCACGCCGACGAGAGCGCCGGTGCATTTGCGGTTCAAGTACAGATTCCCGACATGGAAGGAGCGCCGTGCCTCTTCCAGATGCGCCCGCTTGCCTGAAAATACCGAGCCGGTAAGGCCGTAAGCCGTATCATTGGCGATGTCCAGCGCATCTCCATAATCGTCCGCCTGGATGAACGCCAGAACAGGCCCGAAAATTTCCTCCTGGGCTACTCTCGCCTTGCGGTCCACCCCCTCGATGATCGTCGGCTGGGCGAAATAGCCGAAGCTGTCGTCGGTGCCGCCGCCCCAGACGATCTTGCCTTCGCCGCTGCCGATCTCCACATAGTCCGCGATCTTGCGGAGCGCCGCCTTGTCGATGACCGGCCCCATGTCGGTGCCGTATTCGGCCGGGTCACCGACCCGCAGCCCCGAGGCGCGCCGCACCACATCCTCCAGCACCCGGTCATAGACGTCGGCATGGATGATCGCGCGGGAGCAGGCGCTGCATTTCTGCCCCGAAAAGCCGAAGGCCGATGCTGCGATCGCCTCCGCGGCCGCCTCGAGATCGGCGCTTTTGTCGACGACGATCGCATCCTTGCCGCCAAGCTCCGCGATGACTCGCTTCATCCAGCGCTGGCCTTTGGCCAGCCGCGATGCTCTCTCATGGATTCGCAGTCCCGTCTCCAGCGATCCCGTAAAGCTGATGAACCGGGCGAGGGGATGATCCACCAGCGCGTCGCCGATGACCGATCCCGGTCCCGGCACGAACTGGATGACCTGCTCCGGCAGTCCCGCTTCCAGCAGCAGCGCGACGAACCTCGCTGCGATTACCGCTGTCGGGCTGGCCGGCTTGAGCACGACCGGATTGCCGCAGACGAGCGCGGCCGCCGTCATGCCGGCCATGATCGCGAGCGGGAAATTCCACGGCGGAATGACGACCCCGGTGCCGAGCGGGATGTAGAGAAGCTCGTTGTCTTCCCCCTGCAGGCGGATCAGCGGCTGCGGCGCGCCGATGCGCTCGGCCTCGCGGCCGTAATAGTCCAGGAAGTCGATCGCCTCCGCCGTATCGGCGTCGGCTTCCCCCCAGGGCTTGCCCGCCTCCAGCACCATGAGCGCGGAAAATTCGTGCTTGCGCCTCCTGAGCAGCGCCGCCGCGCGGTATAGAATCCGCGCCCTCACGGCGAACGGCTCCCGCGCCCAGCCGGCTGCGGCTGCATGGGCCGATTCCACCGCTTCCGCCGCCTGCCGCAGGTCCGCCTGGACGACCCGTCCGATCACATCTCCATAGCGTGCCGGGTTTAGGGAATCTGCCGCCGCTCCTTCAAACTTCTCCCGGCCTCCGATCAGAAGCGGATAGGTCTGGCCCTGGCGTCCGCGCTCTTCATCGAGCGCCGCATGAAACAGCGAGCGGTTGCGGTCGTCGCGGAAATCGGTGAGCGGCTCGTTGCGGAACGGTTCCAACATATCGTTCGCCTCCGTATGTCCTTTTGGCTTGCAGTCATGGGTGTCAGGCACTCTGCCTATATATAATCATGACCGGCCTTGAACATGACTTGGAGCCGCTCGCGCCACAAGCGCCGGCGGAGGGGAGGGTGAGGGCTCGATGGAATTGGGCAACAAAATTTACCGTTCGGTGCTGCTTGGACTCGCCGGCAACGGCGCTGTAGAGGCTGCAGCCCATAAAGTCGGCATGAAGCTCGGAGCTTCCCGCTTCGTTGCTGGAACGACGCTGGACGAAGCGGTTGCAGCCGCGTGCCGATTGCGGGATAAAGGCATCCAAGTGTCGATGGATCATCTCGGGGAAGGAATCAAGACGCTGGACGAAGCGGATGCCTACCGGGACGCCTATATTTTGCTGCTGCAGCGGCTGCATCTGGAAGGGCTGTCCGGCAACGTGTCGCTGAAGCCGACTCAGATGGGGCTTGCCCTGGATGAAGCCTCCTGCCTGGAGCGGATCACGGCGATCGCCAGGGAAGCCAAGGCTAGAGGGGCATTCGTGCGGCTGGACATGGAGGACAGTCCCTATACGGGACGCACCATCGAGCTCGTGCGCCAGCTGTATAAGGAAGGGCTGACCAATACCGGAACGGTCATCCAGGCCTATTTGTACCGAAGCGCCGAGGATGTGCGCAAGCTCAGCAACGCCCGCATCAATCTGAGGCTCGTAAAGGGGGCGTACAAGGAAAGCCGGGCCATCGCGTTCGCCAAGCCGGACACCGTCTCGGCCAGCTTCAAGCGGCTGATCCGGATGCGGCTGGACAGCGGCGTGTACACCGCCGTGGCCACGCATGACGACGAGATCATCCGCTGGACCAAGGCTTACGCGGCCCGGCGCGGAGTCTCGAGGGGAGCCTTCGAGTTCCAGATGCTGTACGGAATGAGGATGTCCATGCAGGAACGGCTTGCCGCCGAAGGATATACCGTCCGCTGCTATGTGCCCTACGGAGAGCGGTGGTATCCGTATTTCGTAAGGAGGCTTGCGGAGCGCCCCGAAAATGTCGGCTTTGTCCTGAGGAACCTGTTCAAGCGGAGCTGAAGGCACGCTGCCCTGCTTCGACGAGAGGAGAATGTCGATGAATCCAACTGTGCCCGTCAGCATCCTGCCCGTGGCGTTCGATTACGGCGCCGGGCGCGGTGGCGCCGCATCCGGCCCCGAAGCGCTGCTCCAGGCAGGCCTTGCCGATCGGCTTGCCGGCCTGGGCCGGCAAGCCGTTCTGCTCCCCCGCGTCCCGGCGGCGAACCTGCAGGCCGATTTCCGAAGCGCTCCCGGCATGAAGCATTGGGGCCGGGTGCTGGCAATGGCCGAAGAAACGGCTGCGGCAGCCGCTACCGCAGCCGACAGGGGCTTCCCCCTCATACTCGGCGGCGACCACAGCATCGCCATCGGGACGATAGCCGGCCTCGCCTCCCGCCGTGAGAGGCTGGGTGTCCTGTGGATCGACGCCCATTCCGATCTCAATACTCCTTCGACCACCCCGTCCGGCAATCTTCACGGCATGTCGCTCGCGGCTTGCCTCGGTCTCGGAGATCCGGACCTGGCCGCCGTCGGGGGTTATTCCCCGAAGCTCCAACCGGAGCGCATCGCGCTTGTCGGCGCCCGTTCCCTCGACGAGGGGGAGCGGGAAATCATCGGCCGTCTCGGCATCGCCTGCTTCACCATGCATGACATCGACCGCAGGGGCATGGCCGACGTCATGAAGGAGGCGATCGCGATTGTCTCGAACGGATCGGACGGCGTCCATCTCAGCTTCGACATCGACAGCGTCGATCCCGGAGAGGCTCCCGGCACCGGCACGCCGGTGCGCGGCGGCCTGTCATACCGTGAAGCCCATTTGGCCATGGAACTGCTGCATGAAACCGGCCTGCTCACCTCGGCGGAGCTGGTGGAGGTCAACCCTCGGCTCGACAGGGGGAACCGGACGGCCCGCCTGGCGGTCGAGCTGCTGGCTTCCCTTTTCGGGGAGAAGATCCTCTAGCTGACCGGCTCTATACCTCGATGACGATCGGCAGGATCATCGGCCTTCTTCTCGTCCGGGCGTAAATATAGCGGGCCAGATCATCCTTGAGCGAACGCTTGACGAGACTCCACCTGCCCGGCCGCTCTTCTTCCAAGCCGTTCACCGTCTTCAGCACGAGCTCCTGGATGCCGGCCATCAGCTCCTCGTTGTCCCGGACGAACACGAAGCCGCGGGAGATGATCTCCGGCTTGGCCAGCATGCGCCCGTCGTACTCGCTCAGCGTCACCACGACGACGAGCATGCCGTCGCCGGACAGCTGCCTGCGGTCCCGCAGCACGATCTGGCCTACATCCCGTCCGAGGCCGTCGACCAGGCTGCTTCCGGCCGGAATCGATTTTCCCTTGCTCGCCTCGCCGTCAGCCAGCTCCACCGTATCGCCGTTGTTCAGGATGAAGACGCGCTCCTGCGGAATGCCGACCGCTTCCGCCAGCAAGCGGTGCTGATGCAGCATCCGGAACTCTCCGTGGACCGGTATGAGATATCGCGGCTTCATCAAGGTCAGCATGAGCTTCAGCTCCTCCTGGCTGCCATGTCCAGATACATGCATGCCGGTCGCGCTTCCCGCTCCATAAATGACGTTCGCTCCGATCTGATACAAATGGTCGATGATCCGGGAGACGCTCCGCTCGTTGCCCGGAATCGCGCCTGCCGCGATGATTACGGTGTCCCCGGGAGCTACGGCCATCTGGCGGTGGCTCCCTGCGGCCAGCCTGGCAAGCGCCGCCATCGGCTCTCCCTGGCTGCCGGTGCACAGCACGGCAATCCGCTCAGGCGCATAATCCTCTGCTTCGCCGGCGTCGATGATCAGCTCCTCCGGCACGTTCAAGTACCCGAGAGAGGCTGCGACATCCACCACATTCACCATGCTTCTCCCGAGCAGCACCAGCTTGCGTCCTGTCGCGGCCGAGGCGTCGACGACCTGCTGCACCCGGTTGACATTGGAGGCGAAGGTGGACAGGAACACTCTCTGCTTCGCCTTGGAGAAGGCATCCAGAATATGGCCTCCGACGACCCTCTCCGATGGCGTGAAGCCCGGCCTTTCGGCGTTGGTGCTCTCGGAGAGGAGCAGCTGGACTCCCTTGCTGCCGATGTCGGCCATCCGGTGCAGATCGGGATAAGGACCGCTGACCGGAGACATGTCGAACTTGAAATCCCCCGTATGCACGATCGTTCCCTGAGGGGTATCAAAGACGATTCCGAGGCAGTCCGGGATGCTGTGGCTGATCGTGAAAAAAGCCGCCCTGAAGCAGCTGCCGAGCTCGACGGCCGAGTCCGCGTCAATGACATGAAGCTGCGCTCCGCCCATCAGGCCATGCTCCTTCAGCTTGATCTCGATCAGCCCCATCGTCAGCCTCGTCGCGTACACCGGCACAGGCAGCTGCTTCAATAAATACGGAATGCCTCCGATATGGTCCTCATGCCCGTGGGTGACAAGCAGCGCCCTCACCTGCTCCTTGCGCTCGATCAGATAGGACAGATCCGGCACGATCAGATCGACGCCGGGCTGGCTTTCGTCCGGAAACTTGGAGCCGCAGTCGATCAGGACGATATCGTCTCCGCACTGAAGCATATACATGTTCTTGCCGATTTCGTTGACGCCTCCGAGAGCTGCCGCGAGCAGCTTGGAAGGCCGTGCCTGCCCCTCGGATCCCTCTATTTCCGGCAGATGCCCGCGCCGTTCATCCTTGACTCCATCCATCCCGATTCCTCCGATTCGCTTCCAGCCGATGATGATATTGGGATTCCCGATTGTGCCGGACGAAATGCGCTTGGACGGAAAAAAGTCAGAGCCGTCGGCTTTGTCTTTTTTTGCCTTTTCTGCTTGAAGGGAAGAGTGCCTTAATGGATCAAGCACGCTTCCGCTGCGGTCTCAAAGTATTCAGCAGGCTGCATGGATTTTGCCCCCCGATCTGTCCGTTATGGCCCATTCAAACAGACCATTAAAAAACACGAACCCCCTCCAGTTCGGAGAGGGTTCGATGCTATCGTTTCAGCCAAGCTGAAAGCAGCTTTTTTTCAGCGGCTAGACTTTCGCCGTCTGCTTCTGCCGCTCGATCTCCGCGATCAGCTGCGGCTCCGGCGCCTGCCAGCCGGCCGGCTTGGCGACTTTGCCCTGCTCGTTGTAGATCGGCTTGCCGTCCGGCCCGAGCTTGGCCATATTGGCGGAATGCACGATCTCGAACAGCCTCTCCGGCTCCACGCCCATCTCGACGAAGGTCCCGAGCGCGAAGTACATCAGGTCGATCAGCGCGTCGGCCTGATCCTCGACCGTCTCCGCCGCCAGAAACTCGTCGATCTCCTCGGTCATCCAGGATGCTCTCGCCAGCGCCCTTCCTCCTTGCCCTTGAAGGGAGGCGGCTTTCATCCGGCCTGCCAGCTCCTCGGTCGCCCGCCCGGCTTCGGCGACGGCCTCCCCTTCTCCTCTGAAAGCCATCGTCGGAGCTTCCGCGACCGGAGCGCCGAAGGCGGCGTGGAATTGCTTCACCTGCTCGTAATGCTTGTTCATCGTTCCCCTAACCCCTTCGCGAATGAGTTCAACGTTCCTCATTGTACCATCGCGAGTATGTCATGAGAATGGCTCGTCATAGAAGCCCCCTGACCAGTGTCATGATTGATGCCTGCACCATTTGCTCCTACGGTTTTAAGATATCCGGTCCCACTGTATACTAATTAACTTTTGCCTTCTTGTCCCATAAGAAAAACTGACCCATAGCCTGATCCGCCTTCCCCTTCTTCCACGTATTAAGAACAAGTTTCTTAATACGTGGAAGAATATTGATCATCCTCAACAATGCAGCTTATCTGCTCGGGAAGAGTAATATGTATTAATTAGGCCAAAAACCTGTCATCTTAGCCGCGAAATACATGAACAACACAAGAAGAATAAGGATCGTTACACATCCTGGCGCACTCATAAACAAGGCAAGTACAAAAGGAGCTGCGATAAGAATGCCCACCCACAAATCACTGCCATGATGTATGGCTATCGGAATGCCAACTGCCCACAGCAAGATCCATAAGAAACAGCCGCAACCGCCTCCGTCATTCCTTTCTTCTCGACGAACGCCGAACAGCTTCTTAAGCCCGAGTTTATATGCCTCGCCTAACATCATCTCTAAAAACTTGTCCAAATCGCTTCACCCCAACTGAACTTATCGGACAAATTGGAAGTATAAATTAGCGGGAACTCTTGAATCAAGATCAGGAGCCAACCAGTCGTAACTCACTGCTGGGTAGTCCTTGCTTAGAGGAAGAAATGAAGGACAGCATAGGTTGTGAATGAACGTAGGACGGATACAATCACAATCCACCTCGTCGGCCGGCGCTGGGATCAGCATTAGTACGACTGCCAAGCGGATCTACTGCAAGCAGGTATTACCACAGGCGATCCATGGTCCGGCAAAAAAGGCTCTGACCGCTATTCCTTGAAAATAAATCCACTCAACGAATTGCCTGCCCTATGTGTACAATCATATTCGAGTCAGCAGATCAAGCAGTAACTGGTGTATTCGACGATATCGTTGTGACATTCAACAAGAAAAAGGCCTGAGGGGGCGCCTTTTGCGTACCCAATGGCTTCAGTACGTAGAATTTGAGCCCGTTTATTGAAACTGGTCCTATTATTGCTAGACAGGTCACTCAGAAACCCTTGATATTACAGTGATTCCAACAAAAATCAGGCGCCCCTTGCGGGGGAGCCCTTATCATGGGAGAAATCCTTGTATATTGCGGGTTTTCTCATTTACCCATAATGTAGAATTGTGCTTTTTGGGTACGGATATATGAATTGGGTGCCCAATTAGTGCCCAATTAGTGCCCAACTCTTCCCCATCATTCCTCATCCCCATTTAGCCAACTTAAGAATACTTCCCGAGGTACTTTGATCATTCGTCCAGTGCGAACGACATGAAATTTCCCAGAGTTCAAGAGCTCGTATGTCTGTTTTAAACCTATACCCATGATCTCCTGAATGTCGGCCGCATTCAACACCAAGGGCAGAAAAATGGCGGCGGCTATAATGTGGAGCATCCCCGGCTCTTTTTTTCATATCAAGAAGCTAACGAACTCCGGAGATGATCTGCTAGAGCAGACCCTAGCATAAGCACAAATATACCGCCCGTCCAAACATCTCAATATTCCGAAGCATAAAGTAGGGCAGACTCAAAGAAAGGGGGTTTGAAAAATGTCCGAATTCGAACACCGCAATCTGTTCTCCAACACAGGCGCCATTCTGGTCCTGTTCATTCTACTGGTCATCATCGTTAGCGCATTCTGTCACTACTAATCCAGGTTCCCTCATGCAAAGAAGAGACGCGGAACGATAGGTTCTTCGTCTTTTCTTTTACGATCCCAGGTTAGACGACTCCAAAACCCAAATAAGGTCGAAGAGGTAAACGTCCAATCCGGCTCTGCTTCAGCAGCATAGGATGCTGAAGTCTAATCGAAGGGAGGAATGACAATGTCTTACGGAGTTGGCGGAGAAGTTGGAGGCTATGGTGGCGGCATGAGCACGGCTGCAATCCTGGTTCTGTTCATTTTGCTGGTCATCATTTCGCGTGCATTCTTTCTTTAGTTATTAAACTTCTTCTTCATGGTTTTGAAGAATAGAGGGCCCTCTTCCGAGGCCACTGAAAAAGTCCGTTTACTAGAAAAGGTGCAGTCCCCCAAGAAATTGAGGAGGCTGCACCTCTTTTCGTTTATACTAAAAGCATCATGGAGAGCAGGTGAACGGATGATTCGGCAACAACAATCCCTCATGTTAAGTCCATACGCGAAGCTGTACAACATCCTTATACCCAGGGACAATATGCTTCGTCAGATCAACGACTTGGTGGACTTTCAGTTCATTTACGATGAACTCAAACATAACTACAGCTTGGACAACGGCAGGAACGCTATAGATGCAACTGCATGTTCAAATACTTGCTCTTGAAAGCCATTTTCGAGCTGTCGGATGTCGACATCGTGGAACGCTCGCGGTACGATCTGTCGTTCAAGTACTTCCTCGGCATGGCGCCCGAAGATGACGTCAATCGACTCGAGTTCGTTGACGAAATTCCGCAAGCTGCGGTTGAAAGGCACGAATCTCTTGGACCTGCTGATCGCAAGACTGTCGAACTGGCCCTAGAGAAAAAGATCCTGAAAAGCACCTCCATCATCATGGATGCGACGCATACGAAAGCGCGTTACAATCAGAAGACACCGCGGGAGATCCTGCAAGATCAGGCGCGGAAGCTGCGGAAGGCTGTTTACGCCATGGACGAAGCGGTCAAAGTCCGCATGCCCGCCAAGAACGCCATTGACACCATTGGGGACGAGATTGCCTACTGCCAGAAGCTCATCGCCTTCATCGAGACGGAGTCCGGCATCGCCCAAGTACCGAAAGTGCTGCAGCCGCTCAACCTGCTTAAAGAAACGGTCCAGGATGACATCGAACAGCTTGCCCTGGCGGCGGACCCCGATGCGCGAGTGGGACACAAGAGCGCAGACTCCGCCTTTTTTGGATATAAGACGCATCTGGCCATGACCGAGGAACTCATCATCACGGCATCACGGCAGCTGTCATCACGACAGGCGAAAAGAATGACGGCAAGCAATTGCAGATGCTCATCAAGAAGAGCCAAGCAGCGGGGATGGACGTCAAGACGGTCATTGGCGATACGGCTTATTCGGAGAAGGAAAACCTTATTTACACCAACGAGAACGGCATGGAGCTAGTCGCGAAACTTAATCCGAATATTACGCAGGGAAGTCGGAAAAAGGAGGATGAATTCCTCTTCAACAAGAAAAAAAGCCTGATGGGTGCCCTTTACGGTGCCCAACGGCCTCAGTGTGTAGAATTTGGTGCCCAATCGGTGCCCAATTAACAGATATCACCCAAAATATAAATCCCAAAAACTCTAAAATCCCTTGATATTACTGGATTTATAACATTAAAATCGGAGCCCCTTTGCAGGGGCCCCTATCATGGGAGAGGAGAAACCGGACGAAGAGCTTATGGGGAAACGTAAGCCTTCTCCGCGGTGTCTACGGCATCTCTCGACGCCGATATCCTCATGATGCCCGGTTTCCGGACATTTATACCTAATCGCCCACGAATTTCTGGACCAGCCCCTCTTCGAAAGAATCGCCTTCCTCGCCATGCCATTGTTCCTTCGGTTCGGCGGCGGCAAGCAGGCCCGAGCACTCCCGGAGCAGCCTCGACAGCAGGACCGCTGCCGCAGCAAGCGACGCATCCACGAATGCCAGCACGGCAAATGGATGGTCTCCGAGCGACATGTAGCCCATCATGCCTCCCATCAGTCCGCCCATGAGCCCGGCAAGAGCTCCTTCAAGAGAAGGCAAGACTCCGTGCGGGCTGCCCGCCATATATCCGGCTGCTGCGCAGGCAGCAGCTGCGGCCATCGCAGAGAGCGAAAAGCTGGCCGTGACGAGAGCGAGCAGCGTTCCGCCCGTCAGCCCCGCCGCCATCGCGAGCGTCATGCAGGCCATCATGAGATGCATGCGCGGCGCGCTCCTCATCCATCGAATTCGAAGCGTATAGTAGAAGACGGCGATCCCGGCCGCCAGCAAGGACAATACTTTGGCAGCCGCATATCCGAACGTCTCAGCCCCGCCAGCAGGTTGGCCATGGTCCATGCCGGACATGCCGGCATCCGCTGCGGCATGACCTGTATCGCCGGAATCCGCAACTTCGCTGGATAGTCGACGATTACCGCTGTCCGCCCTCTCCGAAGACATCGACACGAAATTCGAGGTCAACGACATCGCTGCCGGCATCCCCCGCTCTCCCGCTTCCGCAATCAGCCCGCCTTCAGCAGCGGCAGCTGTCCCCGTGCTCAACGTCAAAAAAATCAGCACCGCTGTCAGCGCTCTCGCCGCCACTCCGATCTTCAGCTTGCCCATGCCTCCTCCTCCAAGCGGATCCGCATCTGCCCAAAAAGGCCGTTTCTACAGTTTATAGAAGCCTGGAGCCGCTTAGACTAGCCCTTTCGGGCCTGTCGGGACAATTCAAGTCTTTTCTTCCTCCTCCGCGCTGGTATACTTTTCTAGTACATACATGCGGCGAAGCCACGGAAAGGAACAGGATCGACAACATGAAGAAACTTTTGCCGTTATGGAGCCTGGCCCTGCTGCTCCTGCTGGCCGCCTTCGCAGGCGGCTGCAGCATCGAATGGGAGCAGTCGCCTTCCGCTCCTGCGGGCCACGACGTCACGATCTATTTTCCGTCCGACCGCTATCCGGAGACGGCGGAGCATATCCGCAGCGCCGTCTCCAAAGGCGCCTCCCCCATCTGCACGATTGAACGGGAAGGAGCGGAGGAGAACCGCAAGCTGTCGCTCAAAGGCATTCCGACCAAAAAGAAATACGACCGGGACGAATGGCCGATGGCGATGTGTCGCGAAGGAGGCAGCGGCGCCGATGTCGCTTATGTCAAATCCTCCGACAACCGGGGCGCCGGCTCCTGGATCGGCAACCAGCTGAGCGAATATCCGGACGGGACGAGAGTCCGGATCGTCGTTCGCTGAGAAGCCCTCTCGCACAAAAAAAGCGTTCCGCCCGATCGAACAGGGGCGGAACGCTTTTTTTACTCTACAATACCTTGTCCAGGAAGCTGATCGTACGCTCATGCTTCGGACTGCCGAACACCTGCTCCGGCGAGCCTTCCTCAACGATGTAGCCGCCGTCCATGAAGATGACGCGGTCGGCCACCTCGCGGGCGAAGCCCATCTCGTGGGTGACGATGACCATCGTCATGCCTTCGCGGGCGAGATCCTTCATGACGCCGAGCACCTCGCCGACCATTTCCGGGTCGAGAGCCGAGGTCGGCTCGTCGAACAGCATGATGTCGGGGTTCATCGCCAGCGCGCGGGCGATCGCGACACGCTGCTTCTGCCCGCCGGACAGCGAGGCCGGATAGGCATTCGCCTTGTCCGCCAGTCCGACCCGGTCGAGCAGCTTCAAAGCGGCGGCCCTGGCTTCCTCCGTCTTCAGCTTGTTCAGCTCCACGGGAGCGAACATGATGTTTTTCAGCACCGTCATATTGGGAAACAGGTTGAAATGCTGGAATACCATGCCGATATTCTCGCGAACCTTGTTGATGTCCGTGCGGCGGTCGTTGATGTCCATCTCGTCCACGATGACCGTGCCTTCCGTGATGTCCTCCAGCCGGTTCAGGCAGCGCAGCAAGGTGCTCTTGCCGGAGCCGGAAGGTCCGATGACGCAGACGACTTCGCCTTCCTGGACCTTCAGGTCGATGCCTTTGAGGACATGGTTCGTGCCGAAGCTCTTTTTAAGTCCGGTGACGCTGATTTTACCCATTCTTGATCTTCCTTTCCATCCCGTCGGCAATCTTCGTCAGCACCGTGATGACGATGAGGTACATGACCGCTACCGTGGCCCAGATGTTGAACGACTCGAACGTGCGGGCGATGACGATCTTGCCCGACTGGGTCAGCTCCACGAGTCCAATGACGGACAGAATCGACGTATCCTTGAGCGTGATGACCATCTGGTTGATGAAGGATGGGATCATGACCTTCACTGCCTGCGGGATGACAATTTTGATCATCGACTTGCGGTAGGACAAGCCCAGCGAGCGCGCCGCTTCCATCTGGCCGCGGTCGATGGACTGGATGCCGCCGCGGATGATTTCCGTCATATATGCGCCGGCGTTGAGCGAGAGCGTCAGGACGGCCGCCAGGAAGAGCGGCATCTTGAAGTCGAGCGCCTGCGGAATGCCGAAATAAATGAAGAACGCCAGGACGATCAGCGGTATGCCGCGGAAAATATCCACGAATACCGTGGCGATGCCGCGCAGCCAGCGATTGCGGCCGACCTTCATGAAGCCGAAGATCAGGCCCAGAATGAAGGCGAAGAAGAGCGATACGATCGTGTACAGCAGCGTTTTGCCGAGTCCCTTTAGCAGCGCCGGCAGCGATTCGACGACGAGCGCCCAGCCGGTTTTGTTCTCGGAAGCTACCAAGTATTTGTTTTTAATTTCGTCCAGCTTGCCGTTCTGTTCCAGATTCGCAAAGCCTTGGTTGAATTTTTCCAGCAGCTCGGCATTTTGGCCTTTCCCTACCGCAAACCCATAGGAAGCCCCTTCGGTCCGCTCTCCGACCGTTTTCAGGCCGTTGTTCTGCTTGACGCCATACTCCAGCACGGGATAATCGTCGAAGCAGGCGGCCGAATTGCCGCCCTTGACCTCGTCGTACATCTGGGCGGAGTCATCGAAGGGCACGAGCGTGAAGCCGTATTGGGCGCTGATGGATTCCGCATACGAATATCCTTCCGTACCGGTTTTGACGGCTACCCGCTTGCCCTTGAGGTCCTCATAACTCTTGATGGAGTCGTTGTCGGCCTTGACAGCCATGATGACCCCGGACGTGAAGTACGGAGTAGAGAAGTCGAACTTCGCCTTGCGCTCGTCGGTGATGCTCATGCCGGCGATGACGCCGTCCACCTGCTTCGCCTCCAGCGCCTGCACAGCCGCGTTGAAGCCGAGCGGCTTGATGTTGACCTTGAAGTTCTGATCCTCGGCGATCGCCCGGATCAGATCCATGTCGATGCCGACATACTGTCCGCTCACGTCCTGGAACTCGAACGGAGCGAACGTGACATCCGTGGCGATGTCATACGTTTTGACGGCCTGCTCGGCCGCCGACGCCGGCTGGGCATGCCCGGCCAGTCCCGTCGCGGCAAACAGCATGACTGCAATTGTAAACCATAAAGTGCGCAATGATTTCATACAGACCTCCGCATTCTTTTTCAAACAGTACAAATGTTTATAAACGAGTACCCCTCGATTTACGCACTCGGGGATTTTTCATTGTACCAAATTTCGCAGCCGTTTGCGAAATGTCTCACGATTAGCATGCCAAAAAGCCCCGGCGGAATACCGGGGCCCGCTTCATTCTGGTCCAGCCGTTATAAAGGCTTTTATCCTTGCGGAGCTGCGGATCGAAGGCATCCGCCAGGATCATTTCACCAGACGCACCATTAAGGCGTTGCTCAGAAGACGGCCCGGCCTCGTCAAGTACTTGCCGTCGTAATAAAGGCCGCTCGATGCGCCGCCGTCGAGGTTCATCGCCTGCCAGGCGCCAAGGCTTTTCATCACGGCCGCCAGCTGCGGAATGGTCGCGCCTCCGGTCGTGACGATGATCAGCTTGTGGTCGCGGGTCAAGCCCAGCGCGCTGCGGGAACCGCCGCCCGTCAAAATCTTCGGATCGCGGAAGCCTTCCGTCTTGGGATCAATCGCCGCTGCTCCATCCTTTAGCAGCCTTGGTCCTGCCTGCACCGCTCCGTCCACGCCGCCGTCCGGATAGCGGGCTTCGAACTCGGCGCCGGACAGCAGCTCGGTCAGCATATTGGAATCGAAGGTGACGACTGTCTTTTTGTCGCCGGAGCTCTTGTAGAGAATCTGCCCTCCATTGAACAGATATCCGTATGGATTTTTGACGCTGGAATCAGTATACGCATCGAAGAAAGCTCCGTTGACGGCGAGAACCGCCCCTCCGCGCTTCGCCATCGCCGCCAGCTCTTCGGTACGGCCCGCCTTGCCTCCGGCGACAGCCACCTCCAGGTCGACGCGGGGGTCCATCAGCGACACCGTCGCCGTCTGGACGGAGAAGCTTCTGCCTGCCGCCTTGACCGACTTGCTTTCGATGACGATCGGCTTTCTCGCCACGCTGAAGGCGCCTCTCGGCACGAGCGGCAGCCTGAGCTTCCCGCCGTCCAGGGACAGGGACACGGCATTAGCCGACAGGAGCCGTTCCGTCCCGATGCCGAATTGCTTGCTCATAAAGGAAAGAGGCACATAAGCAGCCCCGTTTTCCAGAAAAGGAGCTCTATTCAACGAGGCCTTCTCCCCGTTTGCGACGGCTTCTTTTTTGCCGATCGTCAGAACAGCCTTGCTGCCGTCCCGCACAATTTCGGCCTTCCCTTGGCCTGCGTCCCAGGACACGCTGATTCCGGGCAGCTGCTTGAGCGCGCGGAGCGGCACGAACGACGCGTCGGCGTCCGTGTATCCGTATGTTTTCTCCGCCGCATGAGCCGGCACGGCTCCCAGCGCCAGGCCTGGAAGCAGCGATGCTGCCGCCAGCAGCAGCATCCCCCTCGATTTTCGGCTTGCAGATGCTTTCTTCATTGCATGACTCCCTTTCGTTCCAGCCTTGCTGTAGTCGCGGACCAACCGCAATGAAATCGCGGTCCAACCGCCTTATCTATGTCGACCTCAAGGCTTGCCGCTGTTAGTCTTTTTCCAGAAGAAAGGGAGGATTTGGAAGGATCGGAGCAGAAACTATCTTTCTGACGCTCATGAAATGGGGGGTCCAATGAACCGATTCAATGCCATCGTTCTCTTTGTGGCGGCTCTATCCTTGGTCATGCTGATCGTTGGCGGCATCCATCTGGATCATTCCGTCCAGTGGGGCTCCGAGCAGGCCGGGCTCTATCTGGCCAACAACGGCGGCAGCATGGATACGGCCCAGTTCCATATCGTGCTCGTGCTGCAGAACTTCATCCTGCAGATCCGCTGGAAAGGCATCCTGCTTGCGGGCATGGGAGGCTTGACGTTTTTTGTCTCCGTCCTCCTGCTGCTTGTCAAAAACATTCCTGCTTTCATCAGGATTGAAAACAGGGCATAACAAAAAGCTCCCCTCGCAATAGCAGGCTTTTTATCCTTTCACCTGTCTACCGTATGGGGAGCATATCAACTTCCGGCTGCCGCTTGCTCTTCTCTTCGCCTCCCGACGGAATCAGCCCCTGTCGAGCAGACGGGACAGAATGACCGCCATTTCCGCACGCGTAAGCGGCTGATCCGGCTTGAAGGTTCCGTCCGGGTAACCTGCCATCAGATTTTCTTTTACCGCTCTCTCGATCGCCGAGCTCGCCCAGTAGCTGTCCGGAACATCCTTGAATGCCGATGCCATTGTATTCCACCATCCTTCTCCTCCGAATGATTCGTTGAAATCCACCGTCATGCCCGCAAGCTTCTGATCGTTGCTGTACTGGTGGATATTGGCGCGGCTGCTGAGCTTGCCCCGGCTCCAGGAATACGTCTGCCAGTACGACTGGGCCGCTCCTCGCCTGGCCATCTCCTCCACGACGGCATAGGAGCCGTACACGCCGATCCGATAAGCCGGAATTTGCGCCCGGGCCGCTTTCAAATAAGCCTCGATAGCGTCAAAATCCGATGCCTGGGCATCATAGTCGACGGCGAAATAGATGACGCTGCCGGCCGGCTGCCCGACGGCTTGCGCCTCCAGAAGCGCCGCCGCTCCGTCGGCCTTGCCGGCCGCCGCTCCCGATGCCGCGCGGTTGTTCGCCGTCTCGTATACGGAGACGATCATCATGCCCGCTCCCGTAATGGCCTCGGCCTCGGCGCGCGTCAGCCTCTTCCAGGCATACGCCGCAGGCACGAGGTAGCGGCAGGCGAAAACATAACCGGCCGCGGCCGCCGCCTTGGCCGTTGAAACGGTCAACGGAACCGCGCAATCGATTCCTTTCATTTCCCTCTCCTCCTTTCATACGAGCTCTCCCTATCAGTCTATGATCGGATTTTCGGATTCTCTCGGGCTGACGCCGCTCGTCCTTCAAAAATATCTCGCTGACGGCCGCTCTACTTCAAGTTGATAGGGAAATCGCCGTGAAGAGAAGACGCATATTGCCCTGCCTGAGGACAGGCAGCCGGCGTCCAGGCTGGACGGGCGTGAACCTTTTGTTTTATACCAAATGGCGTCCAGACTGTACGAGCGTAAACCCGGCTTATGTCTCATACCAAAAAAGCAGGCTGCCGCGCAGCCTGCTCCCAATGGATTTCAACCCGCCTCGCTCGTCTCCGCCGCGATCTCGCCCTTGATGTACCAGGTGTGGGCATCGACGATCCTCGCCTGGACGAACTGTCCGATCAGCGACTTCGGCCCTTCCAGATGAACGAGCTTGTTGCTGCGCGTGCGCCCGGACAGCACATCCGGCCGGTTCTTGCTTTCGCTCTCGACCAGCACTTCAACCGTCCGCCCGAGAAGCGCCTCATGGGCTTCCCGGCCGATCTCCGCGAGCAAGGCATTCAGCCTCGTCAGCCGGGCTTTCTTGACTTCTTCCGGCACGTCGTTGTCCATGCCTGCAGCCGGAGTTCCCTCCCGCGGCGAGTAGATGAACGTATAGGCGAAGTCGAACCTGACCTCGCGAACGAGCGACAGCGTCTCTTCGAACTGCTCCTCCGTCTCGCCGGGAAACCCGACGATGATGTCGCTGGTCAGAACCGCGTCCGGAATCGCCGCCCGGATTTTGCCGGCCAGCTCCAGATACGCCTCCCTCGTATACTTGCGGCTCATCCTCTTCAGCACCTCCGTGCTGCCCGACTGGACGGGCAGGTGGATATGCTCCACGAGATTGCCGCGCTGCGCGAGAACCGAAATCAGCTGATCATCGAAGTCGCGCGGATGGGAGGTCGTGAACCGGACCCGCGGGACGGCGATGCCGGACATATCCCGCATCAGATCTCCGAAGCGGTAGTCTATATCCTCGAAATCCTTGCCGTAAGCATTGACGTTCTGGCCGAGCAGCGTCACTTCCTTGAAGCCTTGCGCAGCCAGCTCCCGGACCTCGGCCAGCACATCCTCCGGACGGCGGCTGCGTTCCTTGCCGCGCGTATACGGAACGATGCAGTACGTGCAGAACTTGTCGCAGCCGTACATGATGTTCACCCATGCCCGAAGCCCCTCGCGCTTCTTGGGCATGTTCTCGATGATGTCGCCTTCCTTGGACCATACCTCGACGACCATTTCCTTGCTCAGCGCCGCTTCCTCGAGCAGATGGGGCAGCCGATGGATGTTGTGGGTTCCGAAGACCATGTCGACGAAGCCATGCTTCTGGAGAATGCGGCCGACGACCGTCTCCTCCTGCGGCATGCAGCCGCAAATGCCGAGCAGCAGGCCGGGCCGTTCGGTCTTGAGCTTTTTAAGATGCCCCAGCTCGCCGAACACCTTGTCTTCCGCATTCTCGCGGATCGCGCAAGTATTGAGCAGGATGACGTCCGACAGGGCGTACTCGTCCGTCGCCTCATACCCCATCTGCTCGAGTATTCCCCGCATCGCCTCGGTGTCATGCTCGTTCATCTGGCAGCCGTAGGTGCGGATCAGATAGCGCTTGCCCTGGCCGAAATCCTTCATCCGCTCGGGAATGCGGAATCCCCGGTGGATCTCCACCTCTTCCTTGCCGCGCCTCTTCTCCTCCTTGTAGGATGGAGCCGAGCCGATCTGGATCGTGCGGCCGTTGATCCGGTAGGCCGTCTTGCCGTCCTCCTGGCGCATAAGCTTGGCGTTCGAAAAATCAAAATACTTGGAGTAGTCCTTGGACAAAATGGTTTCCTCCTCTTATGTACCGGCATCGGCCGAAAAGATGCTTGCCCTGCTCTATTCTATGTTCCGAATGGCTTCATCTTACCATGCTCCGCATGCCGCAGTAAGGAGGGGCTCCCAGAGATCGCTGCCCGTCCCGAAGCCCATGCATGCTGATGCCCGATGAAAATAAAGATTTAGACTGGATTTGTTGGTCCTACGCTGATTTTGAATTGCTAAATCGTCAGACTCGGAATAATTAGTTCTAGACTGTTCAAATATAAAACCAGCGGCAGATTAGGACCTGAAAATAAGTCCTAGACTGCTGCTGGTTCATTGAACTAACGTTCCCCGTTAGCTCAATGATCAATGTCCAACATACCATTTATAATACGGATCACCGTATCGTATCTAAGCACAAAGTAAAGTTCAACCACAAAATATATCTACTTATAATGAAAAAGCCACTCCTGACAATGGAGTGGCTTTTTTGGATAGAACTTCCCTTTATAAAGTGATTCCTCTGTTATGTAGCAACCAATTCGTAAAATCATCTTCGTTATAAACGCTGTCTTCAATAACCGCATTGTATATATCTACACTATAAAATTTCTTTCGATACAAAGGATGACTATATAATCTGTTCTTCAACTTCAAAATTGCCTTCCTTTGCATCACATCAATTTTGGATTTCAATTCATGTATCTCCAACTCTCTTCGAGCAAAATCTTCGGAAGAAATCACCCAAACATCAACTTTCCAATCATTTGAATATATAAATGTGTAGCAACCCCAGTAATATCCTAGAGGTAAGTGTTCTGTATGTCCAATTAACTCATTACGATAATTCATCTTGGATGGTTTAATACACAGAGCAAGTTCCTTTCCTAATTCAAAAAAGCTATTTACATCCATTTCATCATCGGCTAGATATATATCTAAGTCCCTCCATGTCATTAATTCCAAGAAGTAACTTCCACTTACTAATGCTTTTCCAAATTTATTGAATACGTGCATTAGACCATTCTCATATAAAATTCCATCCGCTTCACTTTTAATAATGGAATTAAGTTCTTCTAGATCAGCAATCATCATTTCCCTCCAAATTTATAGAACTTGTATATAAAATCATTCTTTCAAGTCCAAAGAACCAACACTCACATTATACCATATATTGTAAATTTCATTATTATCGTATCGCTTCAAATTTCACTAAGAGTCGGTCGCTGGAAGTGCATACGGCATATCTGAAAACAATAAACACGAAAAAGATGTAAACCATGCCCCCACTCCTTACACCTCATCAGAACAACTAGAATCCATTCTGACGGCTTGTAAGCTTTCACATGACAGTTTATAGGTCAGAGAACCGAAGTCCGTTTACTCCCGCTTCCGCCATCCTCACAATGTCAAAAACTATATTTATTGAAATGTTGTTTGAAGGAAGAACATCAACTTGCAAAATCTTAAATTTGTGGTTTGAAATGTTTCAAATTTAAATCAACGTATTTTGAAATATAAAATTAGCCAACAAACCAGTAAGGTTGTAGGCTAAATTACGGTGAACCTTATCATAAATGTCACCACGCTATCCTGCCCGTTAGGATTCCTGTAGAGCGTTAATTTTGCACTTTGCACAAAAACGAGCGACTCCGGTACGATGGGGTAGTCACGGGTCATAGCCCTTTAGCCATCATAAGGAGGTCGCTCTATCTTGAAGTTTAAAGCGCAAACCAAACAAAATCAACTGCTCGAACGCATTTCAACCCAGCACCTTGTCGTCGGTATCGACATTGCCCAGCAAACCCACGTTGCACGCGCCGTCAACTTCCGTGGAATTCTGCTCGGCACTACGCTTCACTTCTCCAACGACGCCGCCGGCTTCAGCCTACTGCTGCAGTGGATGAAAGATTTGCAGGAAACGCACCAACTAAACGACACCATAATCGGCATGGAACCAACCGGCCACTACTGGCTCAGCCTCGCGGCCTGGCTCAAAGACCGCAGCCTCGAGGTCGTGTTGGTGAATCCTCATCTCGTCAAAAAGAACAAGGAAAACCGCGACAATACACCATCTAAAAGCGACATCAAGGATGCCTTCGTTATCGCCGACATGGTGAAAAACGGCTACTACACATTTATCAAAGAATCCAGCGAAGTATTCATGGAACTGCGCGTTCTCATGGCAAACCGGGAGACAATCGTCCATCGTCTCGTCAGCGTCAAGAACCAGATCCACCGCTGGGTCGACATTGTGTTCCCCGAGCTGCGGCAGGTATACAAACACCTCATTGGCTCCGGATCGCTTGCAACCCTGCGTCTCTTTCCTACGCCTGCCGATCTTCAAAAGCTCACCGTTCGCCAGTTAGTCGACGGCTGGAAAACGGTCATGAAGCGGCACAGTGGTGAACGAAGAGCTGGCGAACTACTGGCTCTGGCAGCGCGCTCAGTCGGCGCCAAGCATGCCGAGAAAGCCTACAAGCTTCATCTGCAACAGCTGCTGGCCGAATACGATCTGGCTACGGAGCAGCTGCAGGTAATCGAGGATGAAGTGGCGGCTGCGCTGGCCCGGATCCCACTGGCCAAGCCGCTGCTGGCCATTAAGGGCATGAGCATCTTGTCTGTCGCCGGCATTCTGGGTGAAGCTGGCGACCTCAGCGGCTATGCACATGGCAATGCGTTGCTGCGGCATGCCGGCCTCAACCTAGCTGAAGCGAGCTCTGGCAAATGGAAGGGCCAGATGTCCATCAGCAAACGTGGCCGACCAAGGCTTCGGCATGCCCTGTTCATGGCAACCATGGCCCTCATCATGAACGATGTATCGTTTAAACGACAGCATGAAGTGAATGTGAAGACGAAAAGCATGAAGCCAATGCGCTCAGTGATGAAGCTTTGCGGCAAGCTAGCTCGCCTTATAGTTGCCATGGCACAGAGCGGCGAAGCTTACGAACCGGATCGTGCTCATCCTATGAAACAAGCTGCTTAATCGCTTCTCAATTAGCACGAATACTGGCTTATTCGCGGGATCTCAAGACTGCACGGAGTACCGGATTGCGTTCAACAAAAGGGCACAGACCCGTACCGTTAGGATAACCGGCCTCCACCCACCGGATAGGCGTAACGAAGGAATGAAAGGGCATCGACCCGTCGAGAAATGGGAGTGAGAGCCTCCGGAGGTACGTGGAGCAGCGTGCAACAGAGCAGTAAAAAAGGAGCGAAAACTCGCCCCTTCTGTTCCCGCATGCGCTTCGGTTGCCGAATTGGACGGTACATCCCCTCTTCTATCCGGACAGCGATTTATCCTTTGGGGAGATCCTGCGAATAAGCGAGCATTCGTGAGAAAACTACATTTTACCGAGGGAGTTGAGCGAAGGCTGCGGATCAATTGCGATCGGCAGCCTTCATTTTTGTTGATGTTATCGTTTCACGATAGCTCAATGGCGGACATCAGTATCAAATATAGCGTTTAATAGATGTCTACTGACCATTAAACAATTAGGCTAATTTAGAATTTCGCCTTTATCTATTTTCGCCAAACGTTCTCTCCAAACTGCGAGTTGTTCAGGCGTTTGTCGCACCCAATCTTTCACTTCGCCAACAATTTTTAGTGGGGCTGTGCTGCGATATGATCGCGTCGGATTGCCTGGAAATTTCTTGTCCGTCACATTTGGATCATTTTCCCAGTCGCCAGTCGGCTCAACGAGATACACGCGCGGTACACCATTGCCTTTTGCCAACTCAGCAGCTAACCCAGCCCCATCACGCAAAGCTGTAAAATAAATGTGATTCATCACAACATCGGGATTGTAATTTGAGCGAAAGCCAGCTGTGAGCAAGTCTCCAATCTGCAAATCTGCTCGTGTCCCATGATAATAAGGACCTTTGTCAAGACTTTCAGCCATCTCTCCACCACCCCTAAATTCAGTCAGATAATCTAATTTTATCATGAAATCTTGCCCGTCACCTTAATGCCAACTGCCAGTCTACAACTTCATTTTCACGGTCTAAACCTTTATTTTTCAGTCTAACACTTTATTTTCACAGAACAGCTGGGCCTTGAGGCCCGGACAGAAAAAAAGACGCCTTCCTTCGCGAAAAGGAAAGCCGTCTTGATAGGCTGCTTGCGGAGGCCGGCAGCAGCTGCCGCGGGCTCGTTAAGCTTCTTGTACGGCCGACTTCGTCGCCGTGCTTGTGGACTCTACTTCTGTCACTTGCTTGACTTTCTTGATGAAGAAGGAAAGGACCAGCGCGACAACGCCGATGCAGACGATGACGAGGTAGGCATCGTTGATGCCTTGGATGGAAGCTTGCATCGCCAGCTGCTCTTTTGTCTGGGCCGCGCCCGATGCCATCATCTCCTGAGCATGCGTTTTGGCGCGGCTGGACATGACGGTAATGAGCAGGGAAGTGCCTACGGCGCCGGCTACCTGCCGCACCGTGTTGGAGATGGCCGTGCCATGCGCATTAAGCCGGTTCGGCAGCTGGTTCAAGCCTGCGGTCTGCACCGGCATCAGCAGCAGCGCCATCCCGATCCTGCGGCCTGTAGACATGAGGACCAGATACGTATAGCTGGTGGAGTCCGTCAGGTCCGTGAAGCCGATTGTCGTCACGATGGTGATGATCATGCCTGCGACAGCCAGCCACTTGGCGCCGAAGCGGTCGAACAGCTTGCCGGCGACCGGCATCATGAAGCCCATGACAAGCGCGCCGGGAAGCAGCAGCAGGCCGGATTCGAGAGCCGTGTAGCCGCGGGCATTTTGGAGATAGAGCGGAAGCAGCATCATATCCGCGTACATGACCATCGTAATCGCGACATTGATGACCGTCGTCAAGGAGAACATATTGTACTTGAACGCCCGCAGGTCAAGCAGCGGGCTTTTGGAGGTCAGCTGCCGCACCGAGAACAGGACGA
The DNA here is from genome assembly GCF_053345695.1 of Paenibacillus sp. D51F. Classification (NCBI taxonomy): domain Bacteria; kingdom Bacillati; phylum Bacillota; class Bacilli; order Caryophanales; family Paenibacillaceae; genus Paenibacillus; species Paenibacillus sp. D51F. The sequence goes on from NZ_JBKFAO010000001.1 coordinate 180,673, forward strand.
GAGCCAGCACGCCGGCAACGATGGTCGCGATGACTTCCGAGCTCGACCAGCCTTTGCCGGCGGCCCGGCTGAAGCCGTAGAGCAAAGCGCCGAAGCCGACGGTGGACAGCAGAACGCTGAGCATGTCGATCTTCGCTTGGCCCCGCTCCGATACATTCCGCAAGAAGATGAATCCGCAGACGATGACGATAAGAGTAAAGGGAATCATTCCGTAGAACAGCGTTTCCCAAGCGTAGTTTTCCAGAATGTAGCCGGCGAGAGTCGGGCCGATAGCCGGGGCGAAAATGATGGCCAGACCCATCATCCCCATGGCGGCCCCCCGCTTCTCCGGAGGGAACAGCGTCAGGATGACATTCATGAGCAGCGGCATGATGATGCCTGCGCCTGCCGCCTGGATCATCCGTCCGGTCAACAGGACAGGGAAGCTATGCGAGAGAGCCGATACGATCGTTCCGACAAGGAAGATCATCATGGAGGCCTGGAACAGCTGCCTCGTCGTGAACCGCTGCATGAAGAAAGCCGTGATCGGGATCAGCACCCCGTTGACGAGCATATAACCCGTCGTCAGCCACTGCGCGGTCGCAGCCGTAATGTTGAAATCGTTCATCAGTTCCGGAGTGGCGACGCTCATGATCGTTTGATTCAGCGTCGCTAAAAAGGCTCCCAAAATCATGATGAACAAGATCGGTCCCTTTTTTATGTTACTGGCGTTCAATTCCTTGCTTGTGCTCAACTTGCTCCATCCTCTCCAAACCTATAATCTAGACTTAATTTACAATGTGTAAGATAATCGACACTGTATAAATTAGATTATATTCAGAAAGCAGTATCTTACAAGTAACGCATCGGGGCAAAATGTAAACTAGTCATCACATTGTGGATATATGTCGTCCAATTCGCACATTACAGACATAAAACGAATTATTGTAAAGTATCTGATGAAGGAGCCAAAAACCATGACAGATCCCGCCAAGCCTCGTGTCGATCCCCGAGTGCTCCGTACTCGGCAGCTGTTGAAGGATGCTTTGATCGATCTCCTGCAAGAAATGGATCTCGAAAAAATATCCGTCAACCGGATCGCGGAGCGCGCAACGATCAACCGCGTCACCTTTTATTTGCACTATCGCGATATACCCGACATGCTGGAGAAGATGGCGGACGATATGGTGGATGATATCCAGCGGGTATTGAACCAATCCGCGGTAAACGACCGATCGCCGGAAGAAGCCGAATCGCTCAAGCTGGTCAATCTTCTCCAGCATATCGCGGAGCATGCCAAATTCTATAAGATCGTTCTCGGCTCGAAACGGACGCCGGTGTTTACCGAACGCTTGCTCAAGATGCTGTCGGAATCGATCGCCCTGCGGATCGAACGGTCGGGCGGCGATTCTGTCCTCTCGAAATCGGGCACCCCAAAGGATATTGCGATCTGGTACGGATCCGCGGCCCTGATCGGAACGATCGTAGCTTGGGTGAGGAACGACATGCCCTATTCGCCGGCCTTTCTGGCCAAGCATTTCTCGATCATGTCAAAAACGAACGACGCGATGGAATAAAAACGCCAGGCTCCCGAACGGATCCCGGATTCCGAACGGATCCAGATCCGCTCAGGCCAGCCCAGATCTCAAGTCTTCCGGCTCAGCTGCAGGATCGGAAGGAGATCGGCCCTTCGTCCCGTGCGCTCCTCGGTCAGCCAGTTCTCGCGGACGTGGTCGACATATAGGATTCCGTCCAAATGATCGATCTCATGCTGCATGCAGCGGGCCAGATAGCCTTCTCCGTGCAGCACGGCAGTCTCGCCCGACCGGGTCAGCGTTTTGACCCGGACCTTCTGCGAGCGGGTCACATTGCCGTAATACCCTGGCAAGGAGAGACAGCCCTCCGCTCCCGTCTGCTCGCCTTCCCGGTGGATGATCTCCGGATTGATGAGCTCGATCAAGCCCTCTCCGCAGTCCATGACGATGAGGCGCCGCAGGATGCCGACCTGAGGAGCGGCAAGTCCCGCCCTGCCCTCCCGGGCGTACAGCGTCTCGGCGAGGCTGTCGAGGTAGCGGATCGTGCGCTCATCGACACTGTCGACCTCGCGGGCCCTGCGGCGGAGAATGGGGTCTCCGAACGGCAAAATTTCTTTTACGGCCATCACTCAGGCTCCCTTCGATGCATGCGGCGCGGCGTGCTTCCCGCCAAGTTCCCCGGCAGGGACGCCAGCGCCGAGCAGATCAACTTCAGCTGCTGTTAAAGTACGGTGAACATGGCAATCCGGCAAGCCGATTGTTTGTTTGGATCCAACCTTGCGATGCCCTGGAATGAAGCTGCCGCTCCTTCAGCTATGTGCGAGGCGGCTCCACGCTGGATCTCCGCATCAAGCCTGAGCCTCCTTGCCCTGGTTCTGCCTCCCGGCACTCTCCATCACGGCTGTGATGAACAGCCCCTTATGAACCGTATAAGCGGCCCGGTCATCCCGGTACCGGCTGGCCAGCTCAGCCTTCAGCCCGGCATACTGAGCCAGCAGATCCGGATCGCTGCGCAGGCAGTCGCGGAACCGCAGATTGCCGTTCCACCTCCTACTATATATATGCCGGGATTGGCCGCGCTCCACTCCGAGGGTCCTGCTCAGGCCGTCCGAGCGGATGAAACCGAGGGCAGCCGGATAACCGAGGCCTTTCGCCGCTTGCACCTGCCATCCCCATAACAGACATCCGTTCCTGTCTGCCTATCCTGTTTCCGATCTTTTTCTGGCCGCCCAGGTCACGACGTCGCTGCTCAGGGAGACCGGCACTCCGTCGCGCTCGATTTCCAGCTCGTAAGGCTTCACGGCGTGACGCAGCAGCTCCCAGCCCCGGTACTTCTCCGCCAGCAAGGATCCCAGCTCCTCCGCATCCAGCAGCAGCTCGAACTTCGGATCCAGCTCCTCCCCCGTCGCCAGGCTGACTTCCCTGACGCCTGCATTGACGATGAGAGCGTGGATGCCTCCCGTTCGCGTCCCTGCCTCCATGTCATCGAGCACTCTTCCCAATGAGTCCATGGAATCCAGATGCTCCAGGCTGGAGACGGAAAAGATGTAGTCGTACAGGTCGGGCTCGATGTGAAAGGCTGCGATATCGGATCGATGAAGCTCCAGCATCTCCGCCACCCCATGCTCGCGGCCGTACTTCTCCAGCTGGCGGATGGCGGATTCCAGCAGATCGACGCAGACGACCTTGCCTCCGGTGCCGGCCAGCCGCGAAGCCAGCGGTATGCTGTTGCGGCCGACCCCGCAGCCCAGATCGAGCAGGCGCAGACCGCTCCGGCGCTCCAGCTGCCCGAACAGGTCGATAACGGTCCGCACCGGCTTTTCCAGCCAGGAGCCGCTTTGAAACAGAATCCTATTTTCGTAGCAGTCGTCATGGTATCTCTTTTCGTAATCGCGGATGAGCTGCAATCGATTCATAGTAGTACCTCCCGGACTGTCCAACGATCTGGATATTCAGGACGGATTCGACGGCCCATCCCCATTCATTCCTTCCCCGCCTACCCGCGTCCCGCCGCCGGGAGCCTCCTTCAAGCCGAGCGCGACGAGCGGCCCATAATGCATGGTGCGGATCATGATTCTCGCCATCTCTTCGGAGGTCAGGTTCATTCCCGACCCGATCCAATGCATAAGGAGGCCGAAGTTCGCCGACGTCACATACGCGACGAAATAATCCGGCGGCATGGTCGATTTGCGCTCCGGCATGTCTTTGGCCTTTTCGTAGATATGCTCCGTGAACAGCTGGCGGAACCGCAGGGCATAGGACATGTCGCCTTGCGTCCCGAACATCGCGCGGAGAAAGTCGGCATGCGCCGCCAGCGTGTCGAAGATGGCAACGCTCTGGGGATAAGCCTCATCCCGATCGGCATACGCCCACGCTTCCGCCTTATCCAGCTTCTCCACCTCGGTCCGGATCCGGATGAACACCTCGTCCTTCAGCTGCTGGAGCATGTCCGGCACGTCCCGGTAATGCAAATAGAACGTTCCCCGGTTGACGTCGGCGCGTCCGGCGATATCGGTCACGGTCACGTTCTCCGCTCCCTTTTCCCGGACGAGGCTCATAAGGGCTTCATAAAGCAGCTGTTTCGTGCGGGCTCGTCTCCGATCCGGCTTTCCTGTGTTTGAATGCATGTCTATTCCTCCCGGATCAAGTTGTTGCTGAACACTTCCGCCGATCATGACGAATACTCGACATTCCGTTGAAATGTGATGATTGTGCTTTTTGCTCCCCTCATTATAATTAACAACGTGCTTTGTATTCAACAAAGTGTTCATTTACACATAGAGAAGGAGTGGATAGGGAATTATGGCCATCTTCAAGCAAAAAATGGTATGGATCGGAATGATCGTCGTTCTGGCCGTTCTCGCCGTGTTCGGAGCCGCAATGATGGGGTCCGTGCTCGGCACGAAGCCGAAGGAGGTGCCTGCTGCTCTGGTGATCCTCGACCAGCCGGCGGATCTTCCCGGCGGAGGCTCGCTTGCGGTCGGCGAGAAGCTGAAGGAGCAGCTGCTCTCCAATGACAAGCTGCCGATCAAATGGACCGTCCTCGATTCGGAGCAAGCCGCCCGCCAGGCTTTGGACGCCAGAGAATACTATGGAGCGCTCATCCTCCCCGCCGATCTCAGCTCCGGCATCGCCTCGATATCCGGCGCCGCGCCGCAGCAGCCGACCGTGCGGATTCTCGTCAGCGAAGGCTTGAATGCGCAAGCCTCCACTGTCGTCCGGCAAGGACTGGGGCAGGTCATGAGCATGGCGGGAGCAGAGCTGTCCAGATCGATGCTCGCCGGAATCGCCCAGAACTCGCAGCAGCTTCCGGTCGCCGCCGCTCAGGCGCTTCTGGCCCCGATTCAGGTGCAGGAAGAAACCGTTCATCCGGTCGGCGCCAACAACGCTTCCGGCAGCGCGCCCGGCCTGCTTACCCAGATCATGTGGATGGGCAGCCTGGTCAGCGCCATGATGCTCTTCCTGGCCGGCGGCAAAGCCGTCCAGGACGGAGCGGCGAGGCCGGCGGCAATCGCTTGGCAGCCGGTCATCGGCATCGTGATTGCAGGCATCGCGTCGGGATTCCTCGTGTGGACCGCCTCCTCCTGGTATGGCATGGAGCTCGCGCACTCGCTGGACACCTGGCTGTTCCTCTGGCTTGCCGCCGCCGCCTTCTATATGCTGCAGTCCGCGCTGCTCAACTGGATCGGATACCCCGCGATGGCGATCCTCGTCCTGCTCATGTTCTTCTCCATGCCGCTGCTCAACATGGCCCCGGAATTCCTGACGGAGACATCCCATTTCTGGATCTACTCCTGGACTCCGCTGCGGTTCGCCGCTTACGGCTTGCGGGAAGTGATGTACTTCGGCGGCCTGGACTCGGCCGGCGGCAGCGCCTCCGTGCTGGCATGCATCGCCGGCGGATGCCTTCTGGCGCTGCTGGGATCGGGATGGAAGAAATCCCGGACCGGCAGCAAGGCCGACACGGTCCCGGCGTCGGCGTGATGGCCGGGCTTCTTTTCCGAGCCGGCTTCGGGTATCCTGACAGGACAGACAGCGGCAGAACCGGGCTCGACGCCCATGCGGTTCTGCCGCTGTTTTTTTGCCGGCGGCATCCGCCGACAGGGACGGACCGTTTGCCGCTTCCGTCCGCCCTCGGCAAGGAAGGAAAGCAGTCCAGTACAGAGCTTGCGAAAAAAGGGCTTGCAAAAACTAATTGCATTAGTTTATATTAAAGCTAATTAGATTAGTTTTAGTGAAGGAGCGGATTCTGTATGAAAACGGTTCGGAATCAAACGGTTCACCAGCTGGCCTTTCTCCCCCGCCTGTTCCCGGTCAATGCTTATTTCGTCGAAGAAGAAGACGGGCTGACGCTGATCGACGCCGCGCTTCCGTACAGCTCGAAGGGCATCCTGGAGGCGGCCGCATCGATCGGCAAGCCGATCGCCCGCATCGTGCTGACGCATGCACACGGCGACCATGTCGGAGCGCTGGACGCCCTCAAGGCGGCGCTGCCTCATGCTACCGTCCATCTGTCGGCCCGCGACGCAAGGCTGCTGGACGGAGATCTGTCCCTCGACGAAGGGGAACCGTCCACTCCGATCCGCGGCGATATTCCGAAAAACCTGAAAACCCGCCCAGACGCGCTGCTGCGGGACGGCGACGTGATCGGCTCGCTGACCGCCATCGCCGCTCCCGGACACACTCCCGGCTCGATGGCGTTCCTCGATGGCCGCAACGGGGCGCTGCTTGTCGGGGATGCGTTCCAAGTCCGCGGCGGCTTCGCCGTCAGCGGCCAGATGCGGATTCTGTTCCCGTTTCCCGCCATGGCTACCTGGAACGCGGATGTCGCGCTGGAGTCTGCCCGCAAGCTTGCCGCGCTGAAGCCGACGCTCCTCGCAGCCGGCCACGGACGCATGATGCGGCAGCCCGGAGCCGCTCTGCAACAGGCCATCCGGCAAGCCGAATTCCGCCAAGGAGTCAAAAGCCATGTCGCCGCGAATCGGTCTTGACCAAGCAGCGCTGCTGGGAGCTGCAGCCGAGCTTGCCGACGCCCAAGGCTTCGAGGCCGTGACGCTGGCGTCGCTGGCCCACAAGCTGAACGTCCGCTCTCCATCTCTCTACAATCATGTGGCCGGCCTGCCCGAGCTCCGGCGGCTGCTCGCCCTGAACGCGCTGGAGCGGCTGAACGGCCGCCTCGTGCTGGCGCTCGACGGCAAGCAAGGCGACGAGGCCATGCGTTCGTTCTGCGCCGCTTATCTGGAGTTCGCGCGGAATCATCCGGGACTGTACGAAGCGGTCCAGAGGGCTCCCGAGCCGGAAGACGAGCAGCTTCAGCAGGCCGGCGGAACCGTCGTGCGGCTTACGCTCGAGGCGATGTCCGGCTTCGGGCTGCAGGGCGATGCCGCCATCCATGCGGTTCGCGGCATCCGCAGCCTGCTGCATGGCTTCGCCTCGCTGGAGAGGATCGGCGGCTTCGGCATGCCGCTTGACCTCGACGTCACGTTTCGCATGCTGGTGGATACGTTTATGGAAGGCCTCCGGCAATTGGCAAAATAATCGAAGCGGCGCCCGGAGATGATCCGGGCGCCGCTTCGTGTTCAGGTATAATAAAGCCGGCGCGCGTTCGCGGCCAGCGCAGAGGCAGCCTCTCTCTCGTCCATCCCTCTGAGACGGGCGATTTCCCTGACCGACTCCCTCATCATGAGCGGATGGGTCGCCTGCCCGGCGAACGGCCCTTCGAACGGCCACGGACCGTCCGTCTCCGTCATGAGGCGCTCCAGCGGGTACGAGACGGCCAGCAGACGGATTTCCTCCTCGTAGAGCACATCCGGAGTGAGCGAAATGTAGAATCCGGCATCCGCGAGCATTCGCGTCACGGCCTCGTCTCCCTTGTACCAGTGGAAATGCGCGCGGGTAACGCCGTATTCCCTCAGCAGCTCCAGCGCCTTGGCGGCGTCCTCGTAGACGGCATGCAGGATGATCGCTCGTCTGGTATCGGCGGCAAGGGAGACGAATTCCCGCAGGATGCGCAAGTACCCCGCTTCGTCGAATTTCCGTCCCGCCGCTTCCGCCTCCGTCCGCATGTAGTAAGGGAGGCCGACCTCGCCGATCGCCAACGCCTCCCCGGCTTCATGGCGCTCCCGGATCCAGGCCAGCAGCGCCTGCATCTCTGCCTCGTCCGGAAGCTCCTGCTCCGGATGCCAGCCGTAAGCCGGCATGATCCGGCCCGGATGCGCCCGGGCGAGCTCCCGCGTCCGCTTGGCTGAATCCAGATCCATGGATACGGCGACCGCAGCCGTCAAGCCGCCGCTGAACGACTGCTCCAGCATGCTCTGCAGCTCATCCGCAGCATACTGCTCCAAATGAATGTGGGCGTCGATGAGCGGAAGCTGGGCCTCGCTCATCGACGCAGCTTCATTCCAGCAGTCCGAGGCATCGCTCCGGCTCTGCGGCGTCTGCGGAGAAGCCCCAGCTCCGGGGCGTTCCAAGGCAGCTCCAGCCGGCGGGGATGCCGGCTTTCCAGCTCCGGCGGCGATTCCCATCGGGTTCATAACGGCATATCCCCCTCTTCCAGGCTTCCGAGCGATTCATAGAGAGACTCCTTCAGCTCGCCGAACCGCGGATCGCTTCCCAGCTGTCCGCTGCGCGGCCGCGCAAACGGCACCTGGAGCTCCTGAACGACGACGGCCGGCGATGCCGACAGGACGAGCACGCGGTCGGACAGCAGCAGCGCCTCCTCGATGGAATGCGTGACGAACAGCACCGAGCGGCGCTCCTCCTCCCACAGCGACAGCAGCCAGCGCTGCATCCGCTGCCGCGTCAGCGCGTCAAGCGCTCCGAAAGGCTCGTCGAGCAGCATGAGCGGCTGCGGGGACAGCAGGGCGCGCAAAAACGAGACGCGCTGCTGCATGCCGCCGGACAGCACATGCGGATACGAGCGGGCATAGCGTTCCAGACCGAGCCTGCGCAGTCCTTCTCCGGCAAGACGCTTCGCCTCGGCCCGTTCTCTGCCCGCGATGCGCAGCGCCAGCTCGATGTTGCCCTGGACCGTCCTCCAGGGCAGAAGCGCAGCCTGCTGCGGCATGTACGCGGCGCGGCCGGCTCCCTCCGAAGCCGGCTTCCCGGCGAGCATGATCTCGCCCGAGTCCGACCGCTCGAGCCCCCCGATTAGGCTGAGCAGCGTCGTTTTGCCGCTGCCGGAAGGGCCGATGAGCGAGACGAACTCGCCTTCGCCCACAGTCAGGGACAGTCCGCCAAGCACTTCAATGACGCCGCCGCCGCGGCCGGCGAACGACTTGCGCAGATTCCGGATTTCAAGCACGTTCATCGTCCCCCCTCCTTGCGCGGACGCCAGGACAGCGCCAGCTTCTCCGCCCCTGCGACGGCTGTGAACAGCAGCAGGCTGAGCAGCACGACAAGCGCGACTCCGGCGAATACGAGCGAAGTCTTGAAGCCCTTGGAGGACAGCAGCATGAAGTAGCCGAGCCCCCGGTCGGACCCGATCCATTCCGCCACGACCGCGCTCGTGACGCTGTACGAAGCTGCGATCTTGAGGCCGGAGAACAGCTGCGGCAGAGAGCCCGGCAGCTCCAGGCTGAGGAAGCGGCGCCAGCGCCCCGCTCCGATCATCCGCATGTACCGCTCCAGGCCCGGATCCGCTCCCTGCAGGCCGCCGAGCATCGCGACGCAGACGGGGAAAAAGCAGACGAGCATGACGAGCAGCAGCTTGGGCAGCAGCCCGAAGCCGAACCAGATGACGAGCAGAGGCCCGATCGCGATGACGGGAATGTTCTGCGACAGGACGAGCAGCGGATAGAAGCCCGATCGCACGAGCGGCAGCAAATGCAGGACAGCTCCCAGCAGCAGGCCGGCGGCCGAGCCGCCGGCGAAGCCGAGCAGCGTCAGGCTCAAGGTCGCGCCTGTGTGCTGTGCCAGTCTCTGGCGCGCCGCCCAGGCATCGCGGGCGATATCGCTCGGGGCGGGCAGCAGCCACGCCTCCGTCCCGGACAGACGCACGGCCGCCTCCCACATCAGCAGGAAGGCGGCCATGACGACGACCGGAGGCAGCAGAGCCTCCCATCGGATCGTTCTACTGTCCATCCGGGTATTTCTCCAGCAGCCGGTCCATCGAAGCGCCGTTCTCCGGGTTGTAGTAAATCTTCACCTGAGAGATGACGGACGGGCAGCCCATCGCCGCCATCTCCTCGCTCATCTCCGCGACGACGGCGAGCAAGTGCGACAGTTCTCCCTCCATCGTCGTCTCGAGCGGCGCGACACGGTACGGCACGCCGGCCTCCTTGATGATCTCGATCGCCCGGTCCACGTACGGAAGCACGCTTTCCCCGCCGGGCGTCGTCGGCAAAATCTGAATGCTCACAAGTGCATTGGCCATATCCGGTTCCCTCTCCCCGTCAGCCGGCATCAGGATGCCGGCAAGTAATCGTTCGTGAACGCCTTGGACAGATCCGGCAAGGTATCGAGCAGCTTGTGCTCATGCATCCATTCGGCATAGTTCGTCCAGACTTCCGCCTTCTGCTCGCCCCAGCGCGGAGCGTCATCCTGATATTTGGGGCTCAGCCATTTCTGGCTGGCGCGCACCAGCTCCGGATTGAGGTCCGGAACGGCCTTGATCAGGATGTCCGCGGCGGCGTCGGGCTCGGAGATCGCGTAGGCGTAACCCTCGGAAGCTCCGGCCATGAACGCCTTCACCACATCGGGGCTGTCCTGGATCAGCTTCTCGCTCGTTTCCAGCACCGGCGTGTAGTAATCCAGCTTTTTGCTGTAGTCGGTCAAGTACACCATGTTCAGCTTCTCCCCGCGCAGCTCCGCCTCTACCCCTGTCCAGGCGTAATAGATCCAGGCGAAGTCGATATTCCGCTTCACGGCGGTGAAGAAGTCCGCGTTGCCCATGTTGACGATCTTGACCTTGCCGACATCGGCGCCCTGCTCCTGCATGAGCGAGGAGATGATCTCCTGCTCGACCGGGGCTCCCCAGCCGCCGTAGGTTTTGCCCTCGAATGCTTTCGGGTCCTTGATGCCTTTGGCCTCAGGCGAAGCAAAGCCGGAAGTGTTGTGCTGGATGACGGCAGCCAGCGACACGAGCGGCAAGCCCTCGCTGCGGGCGAGCGTGATGTTCTCCTGGTAGCCGACGCCGAACTCAGCCTCTCCCTTGGCGACCAGCGTATCGGCGGCCGTCCCCTCCGGCGGCTGCACGATCTCGACGTCGAGGCCGTGGTTCAGGAAAAAGCCTTTGTCCCGAGCGACATACAGGCCGGTATGATTCGTGTTCGGCGTCCAGTCGAGGACGACCTTCACTTTCTTGACCGGTGCGGCCGTGGCGCCGACTCCCGCGCTGCCGGAAGGCGCCGGCGTCGCCGTGCCGCTGCTCCCGTCATTCCCGCTGCCGGCTCCGTTCCCGTTGCCGCAGCCTGTCAGCAGCGTCGCCAGAACAAGCGCGGCCAGCCCCGCTTTTTTGCCCATCTTGCTTGAAATGCCCATGTTGCTTCCCCTTCTTTCTCTCGCAGCCGTGAGCCCGGCCGGGCCTTGTCCGGAGCGCCAGCGCCAGCATGAGAGGGACAATAAAAAAAGACGCCTCCCAAGGAAGACGTCTTCGTCACGTGAATCCCGTTGCGCCCGAGGGCGGCAAAAGGCTCGGCTGACATGCGGTTCCTACGCTGGCATTATCCAGATCAGGTTTAACGGGTCGGGATGCTTCTCCCCTCTCAGCCGGCGTACGCCAGCTCCCCAGGCTCATTCGGTTGTCAATAGAGCCATTATAGCAGAGGAGCCTTTTATTGCAACCTTCCGTGTCGAAATTTGCGGGCGCGGCATCATGTAGAGCCGGCTTCCGGACTTTCCGAGCCTGAAGACGGCCGCCGCTTGGCGCCAGAGTCGGCCGGGCTTCGCCAGCTTTGTTTTGTTCGCCGTCTCCGCTGCCAGAGCCTTGACTCTCCTCCCGCTGTCCTTTTTGGCTGCCGCCGGCTTGCGAGCCTTGATCGGCGCCTGCCTATCCGTCCTGGTTTCCAGCCTTTTCGGCGCTCCCATCGGCGCCTGCCTGTCCGTCCCCCGGCTGTCCGCCTCGGCCCGTCTCGGCGCCGCCGGCTGCCTTTCCGGCACCGCTTTGGCTGCCGCCGCCGCTCTGACCGCCGGCCCCGCGGCCCTTGGCCTGCCCGCCTGCTCCCGCCTTTTCGCCGCCTTGCCCCGCTTGCCGCTGCGCTTTCTTTTTGACCCAGCCGATCCCCATGACAAGCATGAGCAGCGGAAGCGCGATCTGGTAATAGGGACTGAATTTCAGATAGACGGTCATGCCGGCCCATAAATGCTGCGACAAGGCAGGCTCCAGGAGGCTCGCCGTGAATATGAGCGGAGCCATGACGAGGGCGCCGGCCCGATAGGGAACTCCCCAGGCTGTCTGCAAAGCGATGACCGAACCGAAAAACAGTCCGGTCGCCTTGACGTACAGCCCGATGTACAGCAGCAGCGTCACGAGAATATCGAGCCTCTCGAGAAAGTTGAACAGCCGGATCTGCTCCACCGCCTCCAGCGTCGGAAGCTCGGCGAGCCGGTACAGCTCCGGACCGAGCACCATGATCAGCACCATGTTGACCGCGATCAGGAACAGCGAGACGCCGGCATAGGCGCCATAGGACGCGGCGCCCGTGGACGGAGACCGCCTCGCGTAGTTCCAGAACATCATCAGCACGATGACCTGTCCGAACGGAAACGACAGGATATCGGGAAACGCCGCATGCAGGACAGGTCCGAAGCCGTTCTCCAGCACGGGCCGCAGACGGTTGAAGTCGAGCAGGCCTGCCGCCAAAAACAACCCCAAAAGGGAAATGTAGCTTACGGCCAGCACCGGAATCAGCACTTGGTTGACCCGGAAGAAAGCCTCGACCCCCTGCTTGGCGGTGTAATAGACGATTCCCGTCAAGACCAGCATCGTGCACCACATCGGCGTCTGCGGCAGCAAGGTGGCGGAGATCAGCTCCCCGAAGTCGCGCACGTTGCGCATCGATTCCAGGGCGAAGACGACAGCCAGCGCCGCGCCGAGCAAGCCGCCGAGCAGCTTGCCGAAATGCAGCTTGTACAGCCCGACCAGATTCGTGTCGGGGGCCCGGTTGTAGAGCGCGCGGTAGACGAGCAGCAGGCAGAAGCCCGCGGCGGCAGCGATGCTGATCGCAATCCAGGAATCCTGTCCCGCCTCGGATCCGAGCTCGTACATCGGCGTGCTGCCGATGGTGAACAGCACGAGGAAGACGGCGATCTGCCCCGCGCTTACGCTTGCTTCCTTGGCTTTCATGCCCTCACTTCCTCTCCCGGCTGTCCTCGCTCGCCTGCTCGTAGGAACGGTTGCTCCGGCCTGTCTTGATCAGTCCGACATCGACCCCGATTTCGGCTTTCATCTCGGGGTAGAGCCTGCTGTTCCACTCCGAAGCGATTCCTTTCCATGTACGCGGGTACTTCCGCCGCACCGCTTCTCCGATGCCGGCCACATCCGCCTTCAGTCTCTGGGAAGCTTTGAGTCCGTCCTCGATGTCGGATCGGACCTGCTGCCCAAGAATCCGCTCGATGCCGGCAACCGCAGCCGGGTCATGAAGATTTCCACCGCATGTATACTCGAACAAGGTTGCGTCCGCCTCCACATTCGCCTGAAGCAGCCAGCCGTCTCCGCTCCTCGCAGGCTTCATCTTCGTCTTGAGCCCGGTGATCCTGGCGCTGTTGACCTTGGGCCCTCCCTCGCGGCACGGAAAGGAAATCGTCGTCCCGGACACTTCGCTGCGCAGCCAGAGCAGGCCCCGGCTCTCATTCGTGCGGATCCAGCCGATCATATGGTCGTCCCGGAACAAGGCCAGCTTCTGCAGCCTCACCTTCGAAGGCGTCGACGTGTTCTTGTTCGCGTCCACATTGCGCACGCCTTCGCCCGATCCGCTGATCGCGATGCCGGGGGCGGCCGAAGCGTGAAGGGGGCCCAGCAGCTGCAGCAGCATCGAATAGACGGTCTGGGGCCGGAAGTTGCCCCCGCTCTCTTTTTCCAGCGCGATCAGCTTCGTCAAGGCGTTGCCCGATATTCTCTCCATCGGAAGCAGCTGCTCCAGGATGGGCCGGGCTTCGCCATCGGTCACGAACACCATGACCGTCTCCCGGGAATTGCCGTTGCGGAGATAGACGTCCAGCAAGCCGCCGATGCCCTTGCGGGCGGCACGCTCGCCGATGACGACGACTTGGTTGTGCCCGAAGTAGAGGCTTCGGGACATTTCCTGCGTCGCCCGGGCTACGGCGCCCCGTACGCTCTCTCCTTCCGTAGAGAAGACGTTGACCGGAGATTCCGTCGTGCTGGCAAAGCCGTTCTGGGAGGAAATGGCGCTTGGAATGACCAGCTGATAGCTGATTTTCCATTTCCCCTCCTCGGTGACGTCGATACCGGTCGCCGCGATGATGCCGAGCTCGTTGAGCTCCTTCCGGTCCCAGCAGCCCGCAAGCGGAAGGAACACCAGCGCCGCCGCCAGCAGCAGCGCCCAACGGCCGAAGATGCCCCGGCTCATGAATGCTGGCGCTTGGGCTTGCCTCCGGGCTGCCTGCGCCTGCCTCCCTTCTGCGCGATGACCGGCCGTCTGACGAGGCTCCAGCGCGGCGCCCGGACGAACGTATCCTTCCATTCGCCCTTGACATACGGAGCGACCGGCTTGAGGTAAGGCACGCCGAAGGAATACAGGCCGGCGAGGTGGATGATGACGAACAGATCGACCGAGATGATGCCGACAAAACCGAGAATTCCCGCGCTGATCATGAGCAGGAAGCGGATCAGCCGCGCGGCGATGGCGATGTTGATCTGCGGCACGACGAAGTTGGAGATCGCCGTGAAGGCGACGATGATGACCATCGCCGCGGACACGAGCCCCGCCTGCACGGCGGCCGTGCCGAGCACGAGCGCTCCTACGATGGAGATCGCCGGTCCGATGGCGCGCGGCATGCGCGCCCCCGCCTCGCGCAGCACCTCGAAGGTCAGCTCCATCAGGAATGCTTCCACCAAGGCCGGGAACGGGACGCCCTCGCGCTGCGCGGACAAGCCGATGAGCAGATTGCTCGGAAGCATCTCCTGATGGAAGGTCGTGATGGCGATGTAGAGAGCCGGCAGATGCATGGATATGAAAAAGGCCGCGATCCGGATCAGCCGCAGGAAGCTGGCGATGTCGAAGCGCTGATAATGATCCTCCGGCGACTGGAAGAAGCGGAAGAACGTCACCGGACCGAGCAGCACATAAGGGCTGCCGTCGACCACGACAGCGAAATGCCCCTCCAGCAGCCCGGCCGCCGCCTGGTCGGGACGCTCCGTATTGAGCACGGTCGGAAACGGCGTGAACGTGGAGTCCTGGATGAATTCCTCGATGTAGCCGCTGTCCAGGACGCTGTCGATATCGATGTCATCCAGGCGCCTGCGCGCTTCCTGCACGATGCCGGAATCCATGATGCCGCTCATGTACAGCAGCGACACCTCCGTGCATGTCTCCCGCCCGATGCGCCGCGACTCCACCGTCAGCCGCTCCGAGCGGATGATTCTGCGGATGAGTCCGATATTCGTCTGGGCCGACTCCGTGAACGCATGCTGGGGTCCCCGGATGACCGTCTGGGCCGTCGGTTCGCCGACATGGCGGGTTTCCCCGCCCGCCGCCTCCGCCGCCACGGCTTCGCCGCTGCCATCGACGAGCAGCAGGCAGCAGCCGAGCAGCAGCGCGTCGAGCGCCCCTTCCAGCGTCCGCACCGGCTCTGTCAGGCCGGTGGAGATTGCGTTCAAGCGCAGCTGCTCGATGCGCTCCTTGAGCCGGCCTCTCCCCTTGACGCTGCCGGGCTCCGCTTCCTCCGCCGCCTGCAGCGGCTCAAGGACGTTCTTGCTGATCCCTTCCTCGTCTACGATCCCCTGCAAATACAGCACCGCCAGCTGGACGCCGGGCAGAGCCCCGCTGGACAGCAGCCGCAGCCGCAGGTCTCCGCTGTGATGGAACTGCATGCGGATCGCATGGGCGTTGGCGGCCAGCGACGGGCTCAGCGCGGTGGCCGTCCTCCTCCTTCCGAGAGGAGGGGGCTTCGCTGCGCCGCCGTTGCCGCCGTTGGCTCTTCCTTTGCCGCCGTTGCCGCCGTTGGCTCTTCCTTTGCCGCCGTTGCTGCCGCCGTTGGCTCTTCCTTTGCCGCCGTTGCTGCCGCCGTTGCTGCCGCTGGCGCTGGCGCCCCCGTGGCTTTGGCTGCCGCTTGCGCTGTTTTCCGCCGAGCCGTTTCCGCTTTGGGCTGCAGACAAAACAAACCCCTCCCTTATCCAGAATGACCTTATTCTGGGCATGGGAGAGGTTTTTTATCCAGCTTATGTTAATCGTCCCGGCAGCGTCGCCCTTCAGGGATGAGCTGAATCGCATTTCCTTGCCTGGATGACTCCGCCGTCGCCAAGAGGGCGGCAAGCGTGCGTATATTGTCCGCGCCTGAGATTTTCGGCTCCCGCTGCTCTCGGATGGAAGCTGCGAATTCAACCAGGACGCCATGAATGCTTTCCAGCTCTTGCGCTTGAGATTCTATCTTGTTCTTCGTGCGGCCGTCTCAATATAGACGCCATAGCCATCGCCCAGATCATCCAGATGAACCGATCCGCCCTCGAACTGGAATCTCCATACGCCTTCCCATGGCGTCGCAGCGCCTTTCGCCAACAGGCTCCCCAGGTAGAAGACGTTTACGCCTGATTCCGTTTGGTAAACGGCATGCACATGCGGATCTCCTGCATAGCCGCTGCCGGGGGTATTCCACGTCTTTCCTGTCACTGCGCGATATCGGAATCCAATAGAAACCGAATCATATCGACATGATGGACGCTCATCTCCAGCAGAACGTAATTGTCCATCGTCTTCTGATAAGGCTTGCCCTGATGCTCATAAAAGAACTCCGATTGAACAAACGACAATCTCCCCAGATTCGCGCTCTGCAAGGCTTTCTTCAAGGCGATCACGGTCGCAAAATAACGGTAGTTCTGATTGATCATCACATTCAGCTTGTTGCGGGCTGCCAGCTCATTCAGTTCTTCCGCTTCCTCCAGGACAGCACGAACGGCTTTTCGATCAGCACATGGAGCTTATGCTCCAATGCGGACCTGGCTATGGCATAATGCACCGGAGAGAAGGCGGAGATGAACACGGCATCCGCGTCCGCTTCGCGAAACGCCTGCTCGTGTCCGTGTAGCATAAGCTTTCCGGCAGATCATTTTTCCGCGCGTATTCGATCACGGCGCTGCGATTGATATCCACCAGCCCTGCGCAAGCAAAATCTTTGGACGGCAGGACAAAATGCTTCCCCACCCCCTGGCCATGATTGCCCAGACCGACTTGGATCAGTTTCAAACGCATTCCCTGTTCCCCCTCCGAAATTCCTTCTCAACCCTCATCCGGCCTTTCCCGGTATAAGTAGCCTAACCGACAGCCTGGAGCAAGAATGCCGTACATATAAACAGCCGTCATCTCCTCCGTTACAAGGAGCGAATGCTCTTCGCCCTTTCTGGTCAGCACGAGATCCCCGGGACCGATTGCGTATTCATCCCCCTCGGTCGTGCAGATCCCTCTGCCGCTGACAATGATCCAATATTCATTGCAGTCATGGTAATGCAACGGAACCTCTTGTCCGACTTTCAGTCGATTGATTCCGTAATGGTTGATCTCGCTCCAATCCGGAAATAAGGTTAACTCCTGCGCCTGCTCCTTGCGAATGACCGGCATTTGAAAACCTCCTGCAGCTGGGATATCGGTTCAACCTATCCAATATAGCTCAAACAAGGCATGTACCGTGGAGATAGAAGGCGGAAGCTCGTCAAGTCCTACCTCGCCTGCAGGGCCGATACGGATACGCCAATAATCGCTCGCAGCCCTTCCAGCATCATCGCCTGCGGCATGAAGGGAACCGAAGGCTGCAGCGCGGCCATCTCCGCCGAGGCGGGGAAATGCACGAAGCCGGCCAAGACCGGCAGCTCGAGGCTGCGGATGTGATGGAGCACCCGGTACATCGTGTTGTTGCATATGTAGGTTCCGGCTGTATTGGAAATTTCGCAGGGGATGCCGAGCTCCGCCAGACGCTGCGTCATGGCGCGGACCGGCAGCGTGGAGAACAGTCCGTCCGGTCCCTCCTCGGCAATCGGCTCGTCGGACGGCCGGGCGCCCCGGTTGTCGCCATGCGAACGGACCGGGACATCCTTGACGTTCACCGCGATCCGCTCCGGCGTGATCGCCGTCCGGCCCTTGGCCAGTCCGCATGCGATGACGGCGTCAGGCTTGAACTTGTCCATCTCCTCGATGAGCCGGTCGGCGCATTCGTCGAAATGAACCGGAAGCAGCACGGCGCGGAGCTCCACGCCCTCGAGTCGCTCCTCCTTCAGCTTCTCCATCAGCCAGCCGGTCGGATTGACGTCATCGCCTCCGAACGGCTCGAAGCCGGATACCAGCACCTTGACCATATGTCCTCACTCTCCTTGTCTTTCCATAGTAAAACAAGCGGGCTGCGCAGGGAACCCGCTCGACCTTTATTCATAGCCGCCCTTGCGCGCATGCCCGATATGCGGCGCTCTTTGGCAGCTAATTCTTTATCCAGCGTTCCACATGATCTTCTACAAAGCGAATTTCGCTCTCATAGTGCGCCAAGTGTCCCTCATCGACCATTTTTTGAAAGGCCGGATTCCCTTCGGCGGCACCGGTCTTCAGCGTATCGCATAGTGCTGTCAGGCGTTGAATGATCCACCTCGGCAAATCATCGGGTACAGGCATTCCATAGGATTCGAAAAACAACCGAATTCTTCGGCGGCGTTCTTCCGCATGCAGATCGGATCGGTATGCCGTCGTAGCGGCCGAAGAAAGGTCCGGCGCGAAACTCGCAAGCGGAACCGATGTGTAAAGGGTATACGCAATATCCCACATGCGCGGACCAGGACCTGCCATATCAAAATCAATCAGCGCTGCTGGCGCCCCATGTTGAAAGACCACATTGTACAACGCAGCATCATTGTGGCAGATCACTTCGTGCTCGCGAGCCTCTGCATAGCTGAGCTGCCATCGGTCCTCCGGATGGAATGGGAAGCCTTGGGCAGCATCATGGCAGCTGCGCAGAAGGCGTGCCACACCCGCAAGCGCTTCGTCCGACCACATGTACGGTTGAAGGTCGGGATAGTCGTTTCCTGGAACCTCTCCAGAAATAAAGGTCAATATTTCACGGCCGGAGGGATCGATTCCCCTAAATCTTGGCGCTCCCTCGAATCCTTGCTGCTCCAAATGTCTTAGAAGTCGATGAACGGAAGGACTCCAATAACCTGTAGGGCGACGAACTGTGTTCGCCATGCGGACAATGTGATTGATATTGCCGCCTTTTAAGACTTCCTCGTCTTGAGCCACGACGCTTCACCTCCCGCTTTTCACCAAGCAAATGTATTGCGGCTGGCTTCATGATACACTAAATTCCAATGGTTATGATATCGGCCTGATGAAAGAGCAAACGGATGGGGCCGGGTGTCGATGCCGCGATTGATTCTGTCGGCGGAATTCATTCAACGAACAAAAACGGTCGTTCATCGGAAACGAACAAGCAATTCGAATCGTTTTCTTCCGCGGGAAGAACAAGTGCGGATTTTGCAAGAGAGCCATCTTGACTCTTATACAAATCAGCCCAACAGCAAGGAGCCGTCTGCCTTAGGCAAACGGCTCCTTGCTCGTATTTTCATTTGCGCGCCTGATTCGGCTTCACTTGGGCGCTCCGCCCTTCAGCAGCTCGCCGATCTCCGTTGTATAACGGGACAGCTGCCAGCTGATCTCCGAGCGCATGACCTCCCGCGTCATGCCGAAGTGCTCCTCGTAGCCCCGGCAATAATAGCGGTGGTACACGACCGAGTTCGACTGCTCCTCCGCGAGGATGCGGATGTTGCGCGCCTTGAGCTCCCGGCGCAGGGCGTACAGGTCGTGCATGATCCGGTCCAGCACCCGGTGGCCCGCCATCCCGTACAGGCGCCGCATCAGATTGGATGAGTTCTCGAGCTCGGACAGGCTCTTCTGGACCATCTTCTCCATATGGGGCAGCAAGATATAGTCCCGGATCATGACGCGCTCCTCCGCCGTCGTCACCTTGGCCTCCCGGGCCGTATGCTGCCCGTCGTACTGCTCCACATGCTCCGTCAGCAGCATCTTGGACTTCCAGCGCTCGTTGCCGTCCAGCTTGCTCATTTGTAATGCCCCCCAATTTGTTCGGCCCGCTCGCGGGCCACGCCGGATTCCAGCAGCGAGGAAGCCCGCATGATGGCATCGGACCCGAACCGCTGCTTGATCCGGTCGATCGTCTTCTCCTTGCTGTACGCCCGGGTACGGTCCTCGAACAGCGTCAGCTGCATGACGCTGTCATCCGTCAGCCCGGAGAGGGAGATGTTCATCCGGCCGACCGGCAGGCCGCTCCAATGCCGGACGAACAGCTCCCGCACCGCCGCGGCGACCTCATGCGTCAGCGAGGTCGGCTGGGGCAGCGTAAGCTGGCGGCTGAACCAGGACGAGCGCTCGCCGTCCGTCTCCATGGCGGCGACCGAGACGACCGAGCCCATGCAGCCATGCCGCCTCGTGCGCTGGCATACCTCCACGACGAGCTCCAGCAGCACGACCTCGATGTCCGGCAGATGGCGGTACAGCCGCCAGCGCAGCGCCTTGCCGTGGCTGACCGACTTGAGCTGATGGCGGATGCCGGTGACGACCGGGCTGGGATCGATCCCTCTCGCCGTCTGCCAATAATAGCCTGCCTGGATGTCGCTCTGCTTGCCCATCTCCAGCCGCATCCGCCGCTTGAACTCCGAGAAGTCCAGCCGCGCGATGTCCCCGATCGTATTCAGCCCCATCCGCGTGAAGTGCCGCGTCATCCGCGAGGCCACCATGAACATCTGGTGCACGGGCAGCGTCCACAGCGTCGACTCCAGCTTGCCGGGGTTCAGCTCGAAGACGCCCTCCGGGCTTTTCTTGGCGTAATTGTCCGTCGCCATCTTGGCGAGAATCTTGGTGGGACCGATGCCGACCCTCGACCAGATGCCCGTGGACAGCTGGATATGGTTCTGGATATTGCGCGCCATCTCGTCCGGCGAGCCGTAGTAGCCTGCCGAGCCGGTGACGTCGAGGAACTGCTCGTCGATGCTGTAAGGCTCCACGAGATCGGTGTACGTCTCGAATATCTTCGTGATGAACAAGGACACTTCGATGTACATGGCCATCCGGGGCCGGATGACGACCAGCTCCGGGCAATGGGCCAGCGCCTCGCCGACCCGCGAGGCCGTCGTCACGCCGCGGGCCTTGGCCATCGGACAGGCGGCCAGCACGATGCCGTTCATCCGGGACGGGTCGCCCACGGCAACCGGCTTGTCGTGATATTCGGGATGCGCCGCCTTCTCTACTGAAGCATAGAACGACTGGCAATCTGCCAGCATGATCACTCTCTCCACCGGGCACCTCCTGTTCTGCGGGAGCGGGCTCGCGGAGACTTTCCCTCTCCCTGTTGTCGAATGTATGTTCGTATATCACTCTAGACGTATTATATACCGAATGTATGTTCCCTATGCAAGGAGAAAAATCATCCAGCTGCCGAAGCCGCGCGGCGGCTGGGAGGACGACGTCCGGCGGCCTTGGGAGGCGGAGGCTCCCGGCCGTTCCAGCCTCGCGCTTCCGCTTGCCGGAATCGCGGCCTCTCCCTTGTTTGGAAGGCGGATCCGGATGGTATTTTATGTGAGAAGCCGGATGTCCGCTTGCCTGTCGAGGCCGGTCTCCGGCGCAACCAGAATGATCAAGGAGAGATGACGATGCTGCGGGAAGCGGTCTATCACCGGCCCAAGCTGAATTGGGCCTATGCGTATGACAGGGAAACAGTGCATCTGCGCCTGCGCACGAAGCGCGGCGACATCGACCGGGTGCAGGCGGTAGCCGGCGACAAGTACGGATGGGAGCAGACCGTAACGGATATCGAGCTGCGCATATTCGCCAGCGACGCCATGTTCGATTACTGGGAAGCGGCGGTCATCCCCGCGTTCCGCCGCCTCCGCTACGCGTTCAGGCTCTATTCCGGCGGTCAGACGCTCTATATGACCGAAGCAGGATTCGTCGAGGAGCTTCCCGACAATCCGCCGGCGCTGTTCGAGTTCCCCTATTTGAACCCCGCGGATGTGTTCGAGCCCCCCGCCTGGGTGAAGGACGCGGTGTTCTACCAGATCTTCCCCGAACGGTTCGCGAACGGCGACCCGTCCCTCAACCCGGAAGGAACGCTGCCCTGGGGAGGGGAGCCTACCGAGGAAAGCTTTTTCGGAGGAGACCTTCAGGGAGTGATGGACCGTCTGGACCATCTGACGGAGCTCGGCGTGAACGCGATTTATTTCACGCCGGTGTTCGAAGCCGAGACCAATCATAAATACGACACGCAGGATTACATGCGGGTCGACCGCCACTTCGGCACCAACGCCAAGCTGAAGGAGCTCGTGGACCTCTGCCATGAGCGAGGGATACGCGTGCTGCTGGACGCCGTCTTCAACCACTGCGGGCAATCGTTCGCGCCGTTCGCGGACGCGCTGGAGAACGGAGAACGCTCCCGTTATGCCGGGTGGTTCCACAGGCGTCCATGGCCGAGCGGCAGCGGCGGGCTCTCTCCTTACGAGACCTACGCTTTCGAGCCGCTCATGCCCAAGCTGAACACGGCCCATCCCGAGGTCAAGAAGTACCTGCTGGAGGTCGCGCGGTACTGGATCGAGGAGATCGGCATCGACGGCTGGCGCCTGGACGTGGCCAACGAGGTCGATCACCAGTTCTGGCGCGAATTCCGCCTGACCGTTAAGGAGGCCAGACCCGATGCGTACATTCTCGGCGAAATCTGGCATGATTCCATGATGTGGCTGCAGGGCGACCAGTTCGACGCCGTCATGAACTACCCGTTTTCCAGCGCCGTGCTGGAATTCTTCGCCCAGGAGGACATCGGGGCTGGCGAATTCGCCGATGCGATCGGCCGCCAGCTGGCCGCCTATCCGCGCCAGGCGACCGAGGCGGCGTTCAATCTGCTCGGCAGCCACGACACGCCGCGCCTGCTGACGATATGCGGCGGCAGCGTCTCCAGGATGAAGCTGGCCGCCCTTTTCCTGCTCGCTTATCCCGGCGCTCCATGCATCTACTACGGCGACGAGGTCGGCCTCGACGGCGATGGAGATCCCGGCTGCCGCAAATGCATGGAATGGGATGCCGGCCGGCAAAACGCGGACCTGCTCGCCTTTTACAAGGCCGCCATCGCCCTGCGCCGCTCCTCTCCCGCGCTGCGGAGCGCCGGACTCCGCTTCCTGCAGGCGGATCCGGGAGAAGGCGCGCTCGCCTACGAGCGCACGGGCGGCGGACAGCGCCTGCTCATCGCGATGAACGCCCGCGGCGAGACGGCGAGCCTGCGGTTCGGCGCGGCGCCTCCGCACGGCAGCGATGCCGCTCAGCCCCTCTCCTTCCGCGGGTTCGGCGAGGAGGGCGAATCCGCGTCTACGAGCCTTTCGCCCGGACAAGCCGTCCGGCCTGAAGCCGCCTCGCCGGCGCTCCCGGCAGCTCCGTCGAGGACCGATTCCGCCGGGCGGAGTCCCGCTTGGAGGACGCTCCTCTCCAGCTTCGAGGAACGCGGTTCCGTCCGGACGGAAGCCGACGGCCTGCTTGCTGTCGAGCTTCCGCCCTATGGCTTTGTCGTCCTCGAGGCAGCGGAGGCCGGTTGAGGAGCGGGCTTCTCCCCGGCTCCGGCGCGGCCGGATGCCGCGGGCATCGATTCCAATGGCGCCGGCAAGGAGCTCGGCGCCATCGAGCGCGCCGGCCATCCGGAGTACAAGAACAAAGCCATCCTCCCGATTGACGGGGAGGAGCGCACCGACGGAAAATAAAATCAAAAAAGATCGCCATCCCTTCCGAAGAAGGAATGGCGATCTTTTCCACTTTTCGGCCAGGCTGCCGAGGAAAGCCTCCAGCGTGCCCTCCGAGACGCTCCGCCTGCCCATGACCCCGGCCTCTTCGGAGCTGCAGGCCAAGCTGGAGCCGCATGTCTGATTCCTGCTTTCACTTCTTCCGGAACTACCGGCGCCCCTCTTCTCCGCCGCAATCGATCACGGTGCTGTACGGATCAGGCTGCTCCGCGCTCCGGAAGGGGACCTTGCGGCCGCCCCAGCGGGTGTTCAGAATGACGAGATGCAGCATGACGAGCCCGATGAAGAAATGATAGGCGTTGGCATAGATCGTATTGGTGTAAATATTCAAAGCTCCGAATTCCGGAATCAAATCCAGATGAGCGGTCTTGCGGCGGATATAAGCCGCGTCGAGCAGGAGCAGGACGATCAGCGCCAATCCTGCCAGCGCATTTTGCGCGGACCGGCCCCGGGTCGCCGCGGCGCTGCCGCGCAGGAGCCGGGCGGTCTGCAGCAGCAGCAAAGGATAGAACAAGAGGACGAAGAAGAGCGGAATCAAGCCCGGATTGCCGTTGCCCGACAGGCCTCTGCCCGGCTCCAGCCTCAATGTGAAGAGATGAACGAACACGACGGCTGCCAGCGCAAGCACGAATACGATTCCGGTCCAAGCCGCTCTTGCTTTCACAGCATCCCCTCCCGCCCTATCATGCCATAAATTTTTCCAGGCGGGTAGACTGCGCATGCCTTCTGCTCCCGCGCCGCTGCCACTGGACTGTACTCAGCCTTCCGGCAATGCGATCATCGCCTTCCGTCTCAGCCAGGAACATAAAACAGGCCCGAGGCGCTCCATAGAGCGAACGGGCCTGTTACGAATATTACTTTCGCCATCCGCCGATCCGAGCCTGGATCCCCCGCAAGGGCTGCTTGGCCTTTGCCGGCGATCAGGCTTTTTCAGTCAAATACTGCAGCGCTTCTTCATAGGAGGACCAATGCGTTTCGGTCGAATGCTGCGATTCCGCAGCCGCGCGGCGCAGCTGAAGCTCGGTGATCTTGCTGGCGACGACGACAGCCGCCGCGCTCAGGCCCGCGGCCTTGATATCGCGTTGATGCTCCACCAGCCGCTCCCTCGCCGCCGGAGTAAACGCCTTCATCTCCCGCATGTCGACGACAAGGCTGAAATCGTCCATGCCCTCGTCCTTCACCATTTGCAGCAGCTCCGAATTGATGGCGTCGACTTCGCCGGGAGCGACGCTGCCGTCCCAGACGAGTTCCAGAATGCGCTTGGCCTTGTGAATGATTTTGACGGAACTCATGATCCATCCACCTCTTGAATGAATTTAATCTACCGACTTCTTTATTAACGGAAGATCCGGCTCAAATTCTTAGGTCTTTTTGCCTATAGAATTAAAAAAAAAACGAAAGCCGCCTTCCCGAGGAAAGGCGGCTTCTCGTCATCCATTCAACTCCATGCCATCGTGATCCGGACGCCGGACGGACGGCCGGGATGCCGCAGAAGCAGCGTGGACGATGCCGAATCGAATACGGTCTCCACGGAGAGCTCATCGGCGGTTCCGGCCGCATCCAGGCCGGATAATCCGGCTGCCGAGCCGGACGCTTCCCCGGATGCTCCGGCGGCAGCCGGCTCAGCCGATACCCGGGCGGGCCTGGCAGGGACCCGCAGCCTTGTGCTCACCAAGATGCCGGCAGGCGACTCCGACACATAGGAGAAGCCGGAGCCCTCCCGGCGTTCGTCCCGGATGCGCGACGAGCTGACGAGCAGTGCCGCCGCGGAGCCGCCGGCCTCGCCGGCATCACGGCCTGCTCCCTCCGGCGCAGAGCCCGCAGCAGCTTCCGGGGAGATCTTCTCTCCGGAGCTTGCTCCGGCATAGCTCAGGTCATAGAGCAGGCAGTCCTCGCCCGGCGCCAGCTCGACCCGCTGCAGAACGGGCAGATCGGCTTCGAACAGATCGATGAAGCAGCCTTGAAGCACCGTCTGCGCGCCCTTCTTCTCCGTCGCCGAGGCGGCAGCCGCTCCATCCGCTTCCGCTTCGTCCAGCGCATGCGCGATCACATACGGGCCGCGCTGGATGCGCAGAACGCCGCTTTCCCTGTACTCATCCGCTTCTCCGCGCAGCTCCAGCGCGCGCCGGATAGAGGCGAGCACCTTCTCTGCCCCTTCCGGGGAACGGGACAGCTCGGCGGGATGGCGGTTCAGATGCAGTACCGCTCCATCCCCGACGGCATGCTCGCCTTCCTCCGGGTTTCGTCCGAGCCCCATCGATTCGAACAGATGCTCCTCCGGACGCTGATATACCCGGCTGCCTGCGCCGCGGTTCCACCATTCGCTGACGCCGTGATAGGGATCCGAGCCGTCGCCGACGTAGATCAGCACGCCGCCCTCGCGAACCCACTGGCCAAGCGCCTGATGGATGCCGGGATGCTCCGGCTTCATGAACTCGTAGCTGAGCAGCAGCACGCGATAGCCCTCCAGATAACCGGGGAAGGTCAGCATGTTGTCCAGCTGGACAGGGCGAAGAGGAATGCCCTTCTTCACCGGCGGCAGCGCCAGCCCGTAGAACGCCGACCAGTCGAGCAGCTCCTGCTGCCGCTCCGTCAGGCCGCCTGCCGCTGCGGTGCCGTCATAGTTGAACCCCTCTTCTTCTTCCCCCTCCGCCAGAACGTCTCCGCGCTGGTACATGGCCGAGTTGGCGAGGCAAAGCCCGATGCCGCCCGGCCGCGCAGCCTCTCCGCCGGCAGCCCCGGAAACTTCCTCATGGTTATGCATGTCGCGCAGCATATTCATGACCGTCAGCAGAACGGTGGCGTACCCGCCGGGAATCGTCTCCTTGCCCTTCCCGTCCTCGGTCGGGTAGGGAAGCTCGAACACCCGCCAAGGCCAAGGACAGACCTCGTACCGGCTGACCCCGGGATGCAGCAGCGATGCGGCTACCGTCGCCCGGTAATTGCGGCGGTAGTCGCTCCAGCTGTAGCGCGGGTTGTCCTCGATCGGATCATGCAGGAACCACATCTCCCGTCCCGTCCCGCGCGTAAGCTCCTGCATGATGCCGTACTCCAGGTACGCCGTCTCGAACGTCCGCTCGCGGCGGACTCCCTTGTAGACGTTGGCCGTGCGCGCCGTTCCGGTCCAGATCTGGGCGATGAAGCCGTCGCAGGCCGGCATCGAAACGAGCAGCGCCTCGGGGCTGACGATCCGCCACTGCGTGTAGTTGATCAGGCTGTGCGTCGGCACGTAGAACCGGACCCTTCGTCCATAGGCGACGAGGGAGTATTCCTTCATTTCGCTGCAGATCCGGTCGAGAGCGCGGTAATACATCGCCGCCTTCAGCTTGGAGGCCCGGTATTGGGCATCCGGCGAGGAATGCGGCTCCTGCCACTGCGTTCCGTAATAGTTCAGCCACTCCCGCTTGAACGCCTCCTCGTAGCCCGCCTGCGCCCAGAACTCCGGCTCCTCCAGATGGATCGCCTCGACGCCGCAGTCGATCGCCTTCTTGATATGCGCGGCCAGGTAATCGGCGAACGAGATCGTCGGCACCATGTACGGCACATCCTTGCCATGCAGCAGATGGCCGCCGGAGCGCTCCGTCTGCGCTTCATCCCAATGCTCCCGGCCGTCGAAGCGGCCGTACAGATAATCCTGGTACTCTCCCCAAGAGACGCCGGTCATGAGATGGATGCTGTAGCCGGCTTTCTTCCACCCTTCGATTCGCCTCGGCAGATCCTCCGAGATGCCGTACACCATGACGAAATCGGTACGCAGATCGTACTTCGGCCCGTAGGGACGGGATTCCTGGAATCCCGTCCATTCCTGCCTTTCCTGCCCGTTCCGGTTCAAATTCGTCCGTCCCCTTTCCAGCTGCGGTTTCATGCTCGCCCGCAGCCTTTCCCGTACGGCTCCGGCTTCCCCGCATCCTTGCGGACTCAGGGTCAGTTCGGCATTCCCAGCGTGACGACTTCCTTGCCCTTCAGGTTGTCGTTCACGTACTTGATTGCATCCGGATACCCGGTCTTGTTCATCTGGTCGCGCAGCGCGCCGATGACCTTGAGCGCCGCATCGTCGGACTTGGCGAAGATCGCTTCCTTCCATACGTCCCCGATCTTATCCATGGACGGCTTGAGCGCCTCCCACTGCGGCGACTTGGCCATGACATCGCCGGGGTTGTAGGCCGAGATGACCGAGATGCCGTTCGGGCGCAGAATCTTGCGCGCGTTGTCCATCTTGGCGATCCGGTCCTGATCTGCCCAGATGTCGCCTCCAAGAGAATTCAAGCGGTCCTGGCCGGTCATATCCTCATAGCCGATGCTGAAGCCTTCGTTCTTCTTGGCCTTGCCCGTCGTATCGCTCGCGAACTTGTCGAAGAACTCCTTTTTGGCGACGGGCTTGCCGTCCACCATATCGTAATGGACGCCCTCAACGCCGTAGCGGACCAGCTTGAAGCCTTCGTCCGACGCGAGGAAATCGAGCAGCTTCAGCGCGGCGTCCACGTTTTTGCATGCCTTCGTGATGACGGTCACGTTGTTGCCCTGGATGCCGAGATCGACCGGCCGGTCCGGCTCGGCGCCGGCGCGCTCCAGCGGGCCTACCGGCACGTAGTCGCTTCCCGGATGCGATTTCACATAATCCTTGGAAGCATCGATGATCGCCGGCAGATGCGCGGCCAGGACGGCGATGCGGCCCTGCTTGATCTTCTCCTGCGCGATCGGGTCGGTCTGCGTGAACGTCTCCGGATCGAGCAGCCCTTCCGAGATGAGCTTGCGGTAGTAAAGCGTGTAATCCTCGTAGGGCTTGGTGAAGAAGACATGCTCAAGCGTGCCGTCGCCCTTGTCGACGTAGTCGGAACCGTAGAACATCGTATTGCCGATGCCGACGGCCCAGCCGTTGGAGAAGCCGCCAAG
The DNA here is from genome assembly GCF_053345695.1 of Paenibacillus sp. D51F. Lineage (NCBI taxonomy): Bacteria > Bacillati > Bacillota > Bacilli > Caryophanales > Paenibacillaceae > Paenibacillus > Paenibacillus sp. D51F. The sequence continues at coordinate 209,023 of NZ_JBKFAO010000001.1, forward strand.
CGGGAAGACCGGCATGCCGCTCTCCTTCAGTCCCGCGTCCTTGATCTTTTTGAGGAAATTGTACATGTCGTCTTTCGTCTTGACCGACTGAGGATCGATTCCGATCTTCTCCGCGATGTCCTTGCGCACATAGAAGCCGTAGAGCCAATCCATGGCGTCCTTGTCCGTGGACGGCTGGTTCTGGTACATCATGAACTTTTTGTCGCCGAACGCCCCGATCGCCTTGTCGTAGAGAGCCGGGGGCACGTTTTCCTTGGCGATCGCCTTGGCGAGGTTCGGGTACTGGTCCAGCTTGCCGGAGATGTCGACGAGCTGATCCTCCTTGGCCGCCTTGATGATTCCGTCCAGCTCTCCGCCCCAGGCCGGTCCCGTGTAGATGTCCGGCAGATCCTGCGTCGCGAAGATCTGGTTCACCTTCTCGACCTCGCTGCCCTTGGTGTAATCCATCTGCACCTTGACGCCGGTCTTCTCCTCGATCGCCTTGGCGACAGGAGTCAAGTCTACATCCCCGGCGCCGGAGCCGTTCCAGTTGTGCAAAATCTTCAGCGTCACTTCCTTGCCCGTGCCGCCGTCCCCGCCGCCATTTCCCGCTCCCGCATCGTTGCCTCCGCCGTTGCTGCAGCCGATGAGCGTGCCGCCCATCATCGCCGCGGCGAGCAGCGCCGCCGCAGCCTTGGTCCGCTTGTTCCTCATGGTAACCCCTCCGATATTCGTAAGTGGTATATGATAAAGTCCCTTCGCAGCCGCCGGCCGAAAGCCCGCCGACGACCGCAGGACGTTTACCCTAGCCTTTGACCGAGCCCATCATGACGCCCTTGACGAAGTATTTCTGCAGGAACGGATAGATGCACAGGATCGGAAACACAGTGATGACCAGCAGCGCCATCCGCAGCGATTCCGGCGTCGCTCCCGCCACGTTGACGTTCATCGTCTGGCCGCCCTGCTGGGCCGCCCGCTGCATGGAGGATGACAGCGCTTCCGCTTCGGTGAGCATCTGCTGAAGCAGCGTCTGGACGGGAATGAGGCTCTTGTCGGAGACGTAGTAAGCCCCGCTGAACCAGTCGTTCCAGTGGGAGACGCCGATGAAGAGCGAGATCGTCGCCAGCACCGGCCCCGACAGAGGGAGAATGATCCTCAGGAAAATCTGGAAATCGCCGTAGCCGTCGATGCGGGCCGATTCCTCCAGCTCCTCCGGAATTCCTTGCAGGAACGTGCGGATGATGACGATGTGGAAGAAGCTGAACAGCATCGGAATGACATAAACCCAGAAGCTGTTGATGAGATGAAGCTTCTGGAGCGTGATGAAGTAGGGAATGAAGCCCGCGCTGAAGATGGTCGGCAGGAAAATATAGAAGGTGAAGAACGTCCGGCCGGGCAGCGTCTTCTTGGACAGCGCGTAGGCCATCAGCGTGCACAGCGTCACATGCAGGAACGTGCCGAGCAGCGTCCGCAGCAGCGTGATCTTGTAGGCCTGCCAGATCTTGGCGTTGTCGAAGATCTGCGCGTAGTTGTCGAGCGTGAACTGGCGGGGGTAGAAGTAGAGCGCCCCCATCATGGAATCTTTGCCGTCGTTCAGCGAGTAGACGAGGATATAGATGAACGGGTAGATCATCGACAGCCCGAACAGCGTCAGGACGGTGTAATTGAACACGCTGAAGAGGGAGAATTTGCGCCTTCCCATGAATGGAGCCTCCTTTCGGATTAGAAAAGGGATACGTCGCTGACCTTGCGGGCGATCCGGTTGACGGTCAGGATCAGCACGAGCGCGATGAAGCTCTGGAACAGGCCGACTGCGGCCGCATAGCTGAGCCGCCCTTCGCCGATGCCGGAGCTGATGACATGCACGTCGAGCACGCTGCCGATGGCGGCGGTGGCCGGCCCGTTCAGCAGCAGCAGCTGCTCGTAGCCCGCGCTCATGAGGCTGCCGGTGGCGAGGATGAACAGGATGACCGCGATGTTGCGGACGCCCGGCAGCGTGACATGCCAGATCTGGCGGAACCGGCCCGCGCCGTCGATCTTCGCCGCCTCGTACAGCTGCTGGTCGATGCCGGCGATGGCGGCCATGTAGATGATGGAGTTCCACCCGATGTTCTTCCAGACGTCGGAGCCGACGATGATCTGGTAGAACCAGGTGGTGTTGTTGAGGAACTGGACAGGGTCCTTCAAGGCGCCGGAGGAGAGGAGCAGATCGTTGACCGGACCGCCGTACGGAGTGAGCAGGCGCTGCATGAGCGTCACGACGACGACCCAGGAGACGAAGTAAGGCAAGTAAGAAAGCGTTTGCAAAGTTTTCTTGAATTTAAGGATCCGAACCTCGTTGAGCAGAATGGCCAGCAGGATCGGCATCGCGAATCCGATCAGCAGCTTGAGGCCGCTGATGAGCAGCGTGTTGCGGATGAGCTGGCTGGACTGGTAATAATCGAAAAATTGATGGAAGTATTTCAGGCCGGCCCACGGGCTGCCGGTAAAGCCGCCGGAAAACCGGAAATCGCGGAAGGCGACTTGAATGCCGTAGAGGGGAACGTAGGAGAACAGGAAAAACCAGACGATGCCGGGCAGCATGAACAGATAGAACAGCTTGTGCCGCCAGATCCGCTTCAGCAGCGGGTTAGCCATCATGGGATTCAACCTCCTTGTCGGTTGTGGAACGGCCGGATCGGACGGCGCCCGCTGTCGTTCGGCAGGCGCCGCGTCTCCGGATGAATCGGTCCGCAAAGGCAAAGCCGCGGCTTCGCAGAACGGCGGTCAAATAATCGGCGGCCAGCCGAAAGGCGCGGTCGGCCGGACGGTTACGGCTGGAGAGACAGCTTGAGCGTCTTGACCTCGAACGGATCGAAGGCAAGCTCGACCGCTCCGCCGGTTATTTCCAGCGGGTGCTGCTTCTGCTCCATCAGATCGGCCAGCCACGCTTCCGAGAGAGCGAAGCCCGCTTGCAGCGTAGTCCTCAGCCGAGTGCCGGCCGTCTCGTACAGCCGGACGACGAGATCTCCGTCATCCTCGGCGCGCTTCACCGCCTCCACCATCACGTGCGGATGGTCCGGCAGCAGGAACGAGCGTCCCTCCTGCCAGCCGGATGCCGCTCCCGCCGAAGGCCCATCCGCCGCTGCCGCTGTCTCGGCTGCGGCGGCGCCTGCGGACACCGCCGCAGCTTGCACCGTTGTCAGCTCGGCACCGTCCTGAGAGGACCGGACGGACGGCGATGCCGCAGCCACAGTCCGCAGAGGCACGTTCAGCTCGTAGCCGCGCCGGTAGATGCCCGCCTGGACATGGTCGCCGGAATGCGGATACAGGGAATAGGTGAACTCATGCTCGGCCCTGTCGGCTTCCGGATCGGGATAGGACGGACTGCGCAGCAGGTTGAGATCCAGCTCGCCGCCCTCGGCGCGGTGGCCGTACTTGCAGTCGTTGAGCAGCGCCACGCCGTAATCGGGCTCGGACAGATCCGCGTAGTGATGGGCGCAGATCTCGTCCTTGGCGTAATCCCACATCGTGTTGCGATGCGTCGGCCGCTTGAGATAGCCGAACTGGATGTCGCAGCTGACGGAATCGCAGCGGATGCCGAGCGGGAACGACGTGCGGAGCATCTTGCCCGATTCCTTCCAGTCGACCTTCGTCTCGAAGTCGATCCGGCGGCTGCCGTCCGTCAGCATCACCCGCTGGAGAAGGGTCGAGCTGCCGAAAGCATACCGCATGATCAGGCCGGCCTTCGGCCCGTCGGCGAACGCTTCGATCTCCTCAAGCCGCAGCGCCATTCCTCCTGCAGCCCGGTAATCCTGGCGGAAGTCCCAGGCGTCTCCGTCATCGGAGTAGACGCGCAGCGCGTTGGCGCCCCGTCCCGGCTGCACGAGCTCGCGGCCGGCTTCCTTGTCGACGATGGAGACCATGCCGCCCTCCGCATCGAAGGCCAGCGCCAGCAGCCCGTTCTCGATGACCCGGCTCTCGGCCGAAGCCCGCAGGTCAGGGAAGCCGGCGGCATCTTCCGCCCCGGAAGCGGCTCCCTCCACCGAGACGAAGCCCATCGCAGGCACGCGCACGAGCTGCCAGCGGCCGTCCAGCCGGAGCCATTCCTCCCGCTCCCAAGGGAGCGAGTTGAAGACGGCCGTGCCGGATGCGCCGCCGGATGCGCTGGCGTAAGCCGCCTCTGTCATTCGTTCCGTTTTGTCCAGAAGCACGGCGTACCGTTCCAACGATTCGTCGTAGACCCGCTTGATCGAGGAGCCCGGCAGAATATCGTGGAATTGATAGAGAAGCACTTCCTTCCAGATCTCCTCCAGCTCCCGGGCCGGATACGGACTGCCGTCCGCCATCTCGGCGAGCACGGCGGCGAATTCCAGCTCGCGCAGCGCCTTCTCCAGCTTGCGGTTGTAGCGCTTGCTCCGGCCCTGGCTCGTCAGCGTCCCCTGATGCTTCTCCAGGTACAGCTCTCCGCGCCACGTCTCGTAACGCTCCGAGCCCTCGGCGAGCCGCTCGAAAAAGCGCGAGGACGGCTCCTGCTCGACCGGGCTCAGCCCGAGCAGATCCTGCTCCCGGGCGAGCCGCTCGAGATGCTCTTCTCCAGGCCCCCCGCCGCCGTCGCCGATGCCGAACAGCATGAGCGCGCGGTCGGATATGCCTTTGTCCAAATACTCCTGCTCCGCCTTCACGATCGAGCGCGGCGCCGCCGGGCTGTTGTACGTATCCTCGGGAGGCATATGCGTCAGCACCTGCGAGCCGTCGATCCCCTCCCACAGGAACGTGTGGTGCGGATGGCGGTTGTACACGCTCCAGCTCAGCTTCTGCGTCATCATGTAATCGACGCCGGCTTTCTTCAGCAGCTGCGGCAGGCTGGCCGTGTAGCCGAACACATCCGGCATCCAGAGCGACTTCATCTCCTGGCCGAACTCCTGCTGGAAATACCGCTTGCCGTAGAGCAGCTGGCGCACGAGCGATTCTCCGCCCGGAACGTTCGTGTCCGACTCGACCCACATCGCGCCCTGCGGCTCCCAGCGGCCCTCAGCTACGCGTTCCTTGATCCGTCCGTACAGCTTCGGATAATGGATCTTCATCCACTCGTACAGCTGCGGCTGGCTCGCTCCGAACACATAATCCGGATAGCGCTCCATCATGGACAGCGCCGTCGAGAACGTCCGGGCTCCCTTGCGGATCGTCTCCCGGATCGGCCAGAGCCACGCCAGATCGATATGCGCATGGCCGACGGCGCTGATCGTCAGCACGGGATCGCCGCCGCGCTTGGCGAGCTGCTCGCCGAGCAGGCTCCGCGCCTGCGCGATCTCCTCGTCCGTCAAGCCCGCGAGCCGATGCGAGGCGTCATGCAGCGTGCGGAATATCCGCTCCTTGCGAGCGGAGCCGGCAGGCAGGCGCTCCGCCGTCTCCAGCAGCACCTCGAAATCGTAGTACAGCTGCCGCAGCTCCTCCCGGCAGACGGCGACGACCGCTTCCTTGAGCGTGCCGCTGCGGTAGCGGCCGAACAGGTCGTTGCAGCCCGCATCGCCCCACAGGTCGATGGCTTCCGTTCCGCTGCAGCGCTCGCTCACATGCACGACCCGCTTGCCGGGCAAGCCGAGCGAAAGGTCGAACTCAGAATTGATGTTGGTCAGTCCCTGGACCGGCGACCCGTCCTCGTCCACCAGGCAAAGCTCGCCGTTCACGTCGATGAGCAGCACGACTTTCCCGCCCTTGGCCGACTCCGGCACGGAACCGGAGAAATGGAACCAGGCGCAGTCCCACAGCTCTCCCCAGCGCTCTCCCGGCTGAAGCTGGACGAGCCGGCCCGACCGGCGCTCCTCGTACGGCACCGGCTCGGGCGTTATCCAAGCCGATACGGCAAGCTCGGCGACCGGCTCGTATATGCTCGCCTGCAGGCGTCCCAGCACGCCTCTCAATTGTTCAGGCCGGATGACTTCGTATGGCATGCTTTAACCGACTCCTTTATGCAGACTTAGCCTCTAGTTCTTTCCCCAAGCTCAAACCAACTATAATATATCTATTGTATATGTTCAATATGTTTTTAGAAATTAAAGGAATAAAAAAAACCGGTCCCTTGAAGGAACCGGAATCTGCAAAGCAGCGCAATCAAAAAACGGCTCCGCCGCCTTGAAGGCGAGGAGCCGTCTGCAGGGAGCGCGCGGCATGCGTCGGAACATGCATCGGAACGGTCCATGGTAAAACGTCCGGCATCCCTAAAGCGGCGGGCCCGATGTCTGGCGGATGACGAGCTCGGGCTCCAGCAGCGTTTTCGTGTAGCCGCCTCCCGCCTCGCCCTTGCGGATGACCTCCAGCAGCTTATCCGCCGCCCGGCTGCCCATATCGAATTCGAACTGCCGGATATGCGTGAACATGCTGAATTCCTCCACGATCGAGGTCGGATCGTCGAAGCTGACGATCGACAGATCCTCCGGCACGCGCAGCCCCGCCTGCAGGGCCATCTGGTAGATCTGCACCGCGAGCCGCCCGTTCAGCGTGATATAAGCGGTCGCCATCCGGTTGCGGATATACCGGAACAACGGATGTGTCTCCGCTTTTTTGAGGCTTTCTACCCGGAAACCGGTAATCATATGGGCGGGATTGATAAGCGCCCCTTTGTTTTTCAGCTCGTTCATATAGCCTTCGAGACGCTCCTGGACCGTAACGGTCTGCATCGGCGAGTCGGAGCAGATGGCGATCTCGCGATGCCCGAGCTCCCATAGATGGTCCACCGCCAGACTCGTGCCCATCCTTCCGTCGGCGGCGATGTAATTCGTCTCCACCCCGGGCAGATAGCGGTCGATCAGAACGAACGGAAATCCGGAGAACTTCATCGCGAGAATCTCTTCATTGTACTGTTCCTCGTCCACGGGAAAGATCAGCAGCCCCTCGGCCCCGATTTCCTTCAGCGTCTTGATCGCTTCCTTCTCCTTGTCCACCTGGCCACCGGAGAGCAGGATCACGCTCCGGTAGCCCTTGTCCTCGAGCGCCATGCGCACGCCGTCGATAAGCCGGATGGCGAAATAGTCGTCGATGGAAGGCATGACGAGGCCGATCAGGCCCGTCCGGCGGCCGCCGGCACCCCGCTCCGGAGCCGGTGCGGCTGCGCCCGGCTGCAGCGGCGCGGCATCCGCGGCGCTCTCTTCCGGCGACCGGCTGCTCACGAAGCTGCCGCGTCCGGGCACCCGGGTGATCAGCTTCTCGTTGGCCAAGCCGGACAAGGCATTGACGACCGTGATCTTGCTCACGTTGAACCGGTCCATCAGCTCTTTTTCCGTCGGGATCCGGTCGCCTTCCTTCAGCTCGTTCGAATCGATAAGATCACGGATGTAATCCTGAATTTTCTGATACAGCGGAGTTCGATCTGTCGAGCTCATTTTCCATCACCAGTTTCGGTTCGATATTTGTATATATAATATATTCTTGCTTATCGTTGCGCAACCGTTTTCCTTTCCTCCTTCCTGGGTACAGAGCCGCAAGTTCCTCTCCAGCCCTTTGCTTCGCTGGAACTAAACCTCAGCCTTTCGGAGCATTTTCCGAACAATCTTTGTCGAAGATCTTGAATTATATATGTATAATATATTTAATATAAATGCAAGCGCATTCAAATCGCTGACGCGTTTCGCCACTCCCTCTCAAGGAGGTGAGCCTCGGGAGCGCAGGGACCGATCTCCCGAACAAGGCTTGGAAAGCAACCTATTCTGATCAAAAGAGGTGTTTCGTGATGATTCGAAAGCTTGCGGCAGCCAGTCTTGCGCTGGCCTGCACATTGTCTTTCTCCTTCGCCGTTTCCGCCGAGCCGGATGCTCGGAAGGAGGATCGCTCCCCGTCCGGTTCCATTTCCTGGCCCCAGCAGCAGCAGCTCCCCAGCTTCGCCAAGGCCAGGCAGCTTGAAGTGGCGGATATCTATGACGCTCCCGGCGATGTGAAGCTGCTTCTGGCCACGCTCCAGGGCCTCGTCAACCGCAGCGAGCCGCGCATTTATTTGCTCGAGAGCAAGGAAGAAGGCAAGTTCGCCTGGCTGAACGATCTCGACGTCCCCTACAAAGTCCGCGACAACGAATGGTCGCTGCTGGACAAGTTCAAAAGCGAGGTCAAGGGCATTATCGTTTATGACCCTGAAGTACCCGATTCCATCAACGTGGCGACCACCCTGGCGGGAATCAAGGATGCGGTCGTCGCGAGCCCCGAGCTGGCTAAAAAGCTGACGGCTTCTCCTTATTCCTTCAAGGTGCTCGACGATCTGCAGGGGCGCTTCAAGGACCGGCTCGATGCTTACACCTGGCAGTACGAGCAGCTATGGAGCCAGACGACCCATCGGATGCTGGTCGGCCTCAGTCCCGATACGTCCATCCGCCTGCCGTCCACCGGCATCCCAGCCTCGTACAAGACGGTCGCGCAGGAGACGTCGCAGGAGCGGGACGCGGGCAACCGCAAGGTATATGACCTCGACCTGTCGCCTTTCCTCGGCCAGCAATCGGTCTATCTCCGCTTCGACGACGCCTTCCCCGAGGACGGCTGGGGTCCGGCCGTGCACGAGGTCACCGTCAAGGCCGACGGGCAGACGATCGCGAGCTTCGTTCCCGGCACTCCCGAGGAGGAGCCGTTCCTGTACGACGCCCAGAGCTCCCAGGTATCGGCCGGCAGCGGCGGCCACCGCTTCGCCGACAACGGACGTTATTTCGTCTACCGCTTCACGCCTCCGGCAGGCGCCAAGCAATTGACGACATCCATCGAGATGTGGAACCAGTTCAAGGTCAGCGCCGGCAGCGAGCAGCCGGCATCCTCGGAGCAGAAGGAGCCTTACGGCTACCTGCGCGACTACGCCGTCGCGAACAAGGCGATGGTATTCTGGCTCGACTCCAACGTGCCGGCGCAGCGGGAGCTGTTCGAGCGCATCCTGTCGGATGTGCAGCCCGGCACCCCTTATCTCGGCTGGTTCAGCAACGATACCGTCGGTGAATTCAGCTCCGTGGAGATCACCTCCCGGCATAGCGTGTACGTGCTTGCCGCCGACTGGTTCAGCAACATGACCGTATTCTCGGGCGGCAGATCGGCGGCGGCGCCGCTCAAGGCGGCCAAAGCCCCGAAACTGCAGAACAAAATCTACGTCACCTATACGTTCAGCGAAGGCGACAACTTCCAGTACAACCAGCATCGGATGCGCGTCCTGTGGGATGATCCTTCACGCGGCAAGGTGCCGCTCAACTGGACGTCCAGCCCGCTGCTGTACGACGGCGCTCCGGCCATTCTGGACTACTACCTGAAGACGGCGACGCCAAGCGACCAGCTCATCTCCGGACCTTCCGGAGCCGGCTACTTCTACGCGAACGCCTGGCCGGACAGCACCTTCCCGTCCTATTTGAAGGCAACCTATCCATACCTGAAAAAAACCGGCATGACGATCCCGTATGTGCTGAACCGCATCGACAGCGAAAACGTTCCACTCAGCGACGCGAAGGCCAACGCCTATGCCGACGAGTATCACGCCCCCGGCCTGTTCCTCAGCTGGGAGGATCGCTATGGTGTCGAGCTGGCGAAGAACAAGCTGCCGATCTCCACGATCCAGGGCATCGGCACGGTCAAGGATGGCCAGCGCGTCCTGGCGGAAGCCAAGGCGAAGTGGGACGGCAAGTCGCCTCTCTTCATCTCGCTCGGCCTGCTCGCCTGGAACATGACCCCGACGGACGTCGCCGCCTTGAACGGCTCTCTCGGGCCTGAATTCGAAGCCGTCCGGGCGGATCAGTATTTCTCGCTTGTCCGCGAGGCGAACGGGCTGCGGCCGTTGTCCGGCACGTCGGAGCAGGAGCAGTAGGAGCAATAGGCGGAATAGGAGCAATAGGAGAAGCTTGGACTGTGCGCTTCAAGCTCCATGAGAACCGTCTCGGATCTAGAACGATCATTTGGCAACCAGAAAAAAGCCTTTGTCCCCGACAAAGGCTTTTTTTCGCGCCCCATGCAAGCGGATGAAGCAGAAGCCGAGATGAAGCAGAAGCAGCCTTTCACGGCTGGAACAGCTTACGCTATGCGGCTAGCAAGAGTTGAATCTTACCTCAACGACAGCCTGACGCTCCGGCAACTTTTCCAACAGCTATCCCGTCGGCACCGCTTACTTCGAAATCCAGGGCGTCGATCCAAAGCTTGCCCTAGCCGTCCGGAACGGCGGCGGCCTTTATTTGAAGGCGGATTATCAAGCGAAATATGACGGCAGCAAAAATGAAGAGGACGCCTCTGCAAAATCAGGCGCGGGACATCTCTCGAGCTCCCGTCCCTATGCCCTTCTGACCGCAGGCATTTTTGCGCTGCTCGTCGCATCAGCGGCCGCCTATGTGTCCCTTCAGCGGAAAAGACACCGGCAGCAATAAACGGAAGCCGCCAGGGGCGCTCATGCTGCAGCAAACAAGCCATTCCGACCTGTTCGGGCCGAAATGGCTTGTTCGCTTATTCCCGGCTTCTTTTCAAGCCAGATTCCACTCCTCATGGATTTTCGGCACATCCGCGATGAGCTGCTGCGTGTAGGCATGCTGCGGCTGCAGGATGACCCTCTCCGCCGGCCCCTTTTCCACGATGCGCCCCTTTTCCATAATATAGAGCGTATCGCTCACATAGTAGGCCAGCCCGACGTCATGCGTGATGAAGATGATCGTCATCCCGTTCTCCTCCCGCAGCTTCATGAGCATATCGAGAATGGTGGAGCGGGAGCAGGCGTCGATCATCGAGGTTGGCTCGTCGGCGATCAGGATGCGCGGCCGCATCATGAAGATGCGCGCGATCATGAGCCGCTGCATTTGCCCGCCGGACAGCTCGAACGGGTACTTGTTGTACAGCTCGTCGAACTTCAGGTTGACGAACGAGCAGGCGTCGATCATCCGCCTTCGCTCTTCCTCCTTGGTCAGCTGCAGATTCTGCAGGGCGATGCAGTCGCGCAGCAGCTTCTCGACCCGGTGGAACATATTGAACGAGGAGAACGGGTCCTGGAAAATCGCCTGGATGTCCTTCCAATAGTTCCGGCGCTCCTTATGCCCCTTCAGCCGTCTCGGCGCTCCTTCGTATTCGATCCTGCCGCTCGTTTCCTTGAGCAGGCCGAGCAGCATCTTGGCGAGCGTCGTCTTGCCGCTGCCGCTCTCCCCGACGATGGAGATGATCTCGCCCTTGTGGAAGGCGAAGTCCACCTCGCGCACGGCCGTCTTCTTCTTTTTGCCGTAGCCGAATACCTTGGTGACGCTGACCCCGGCGAGCAGAATGTCCTTATCGCTGAACTTCTTCATCCGCATACCACTCCTTCAAGGTATCCACGCCGAATATGCAGCGGTACGTCCTGCCGGCCTCCTCGCGCATCGGAATGCTGCCCCTGCGGCATTCTTCCCGGGCGAAATCGCAGCGCTCCGCGAAGCGGCAGCCTTCCGGCACGTTCTTGAGGTTGGGAGGGGCTCCGGGGATGGCGGACAGCTTGTGGTCCTTCATGCCTTCCTCGGGGACGATGATGGAGCCCATCAGCCGCTTGGTGTAAGGATGGACAGGATCGAACACCATCTGCTGCGCCGTGCCCCGCTCGACGATCTCGCCCGCATACATGACCATGATGTCGTCCGTCACATGGTAGAGCAGCGGCAGCTCATGCGTGATGAAGATGAGGGATCGGATGAATTTCTTCTCCAGCAGCTCCTTGAGCAGGCGGATGACCGCCTTCTGCGAGGTGACGTCGAGCGCTGAGGTCGGCTCGTCGGCGACGAGCACCTTCGGATTGAGAATGGTCGAGATGGCGATGACGGTCCGCTGCTTCATGCCGCCCGACAGCTCGCTCGGATAGGCGTCCAGCACCTCCGGAGCGAGATGCAGCGTGCGGAACCTCTCCTCCGCCATCGCCCTCACCTGCGGCTTCGTCAGCTTGGGCTGATGCTCCTTCATGAGATCCTCGATGAAGCGGATGATCTTCAGCGTCGGATTGAGCGCGTTCATCGCCGCCTGCGGAATGTAGGCGATTTCCCGGCCGAGAATCTGCCTGCGCAGCCGCTCCTTGCCGAGCTTCATGATATCGATGCCGTCTATGGAGATGGAGCCTTCCCCGTAATAAAGAGGCGGAAAATAAAAGCCCATCAGGCTCATCGACAGCGTCGACTTGCCGCAGCCGGACTCGCCGGCGATGCCGAGTGCCTTGCCCTCCTCGAGCGCGAAGTCGACGCCGTCGACGGCGAACACCTTTTCGTTCAGGCGCGTCCGGTAATACGTCTTGAGCCCTTCGACCTCCAATACGCGCCGCAGGGGCTCGGGGACAAGTTCGGGTTGCAGATCCGCCAGCTTCCGGCTCATGCGCGCTCACTCCTGATTTTCGGATTGAAGATCTCGTCCATGCCGGTGTTGATCATGTACAGCGAGAAGGTGATGACGGCGATCGAGAAGGCCGCCGGGATGAATGCCCACCACGCCCCGGCGACCGGAGCCTCGAAGACGAGCGCCCAGTTCATGATGATGCCGAGCGAGATCGTATTGTACGGCCCCAGGCCGAGCATCGAGATGGAAGCCTCCGACAGGATGCCGGATGCGACCTGCAGGATGAAGGCCATGACGACGTAGGAAGCGATATAGGGCAGGATTTCGAAGACGATGATCTTCGGCGTGCTGTGCCCCGATATTTTAGCCAGATTGACATGGTCCCGGTTCCTCAGCGAGCTCGTCTGCGCGCGTACCGCCCGCGCGGTCCACGGCCAGCTCGTCAGGCCGATGATGACGGCGACGAGCAGCGAACTGCGGGAGTTGATGCTGACGGAGATGAGGATCAGGATGATGAATGACGGGATGACGATGAACATGTTCGTGACCGCGGTCAGGATATTGTCCAGGAGACCCCCGGCGTATCCGCACAGCAGCCCGATCGCCAGGCCGATGATCGTGGCGAAGATGCCCGCGACGAGGCCGACCATGATGGAGGTGCGGATGCCGTAGACGAGCTCCAGGAACAGGTCGCGGCCGAAGTTGTCGGAGCCGAGCAGCAGCCCCCCGCCCGGAGGCTGGAACGCCAGCGCCTCCATCGACAGCGGGTCGGCCCGGTTGATCAGCGGCACGATGATGACAAGAGCGACCATCAGCAGCAGCATGATGGCGCCGAACATGAACTTGGGCGAACGGATCAGAATGCCTACGGAATGCTTCATCTCAGTTCTCCTCCATTTGGGACGCCTTGATGCGGGGATCGACGATGCCATAGACGATCTCGATCGTGAAGTTCGCCAGCAGCACCGTCAGCGCGATCAGCAGCGTGCAGCCGGAGATGAGCGGATAATCCAGCTGCCGGATGGCCGTGAACAGCCAGGTGCCGATGCCGGGGTAGCTGAAGACGATCTCGCAGATGAGCGAGCCGCCGACCATCGTGCCGATGGACAGGGCAAGGCCCGTAATTTGCGGCAGCATGGCGTTCTTGAACACATAACGCGCCACTCGGGAATCGCGGATGCCGAGCAGCTTGCTGTACAGCACATAGTCGGAGTTGAGCTCGTAGATGCTCATCTCCCTCATGCCGATCGCCTGGCCGCCGATCGTGACGAGCACGATCGAGAGGAACGGCAGCGTGTGGTGGCGGAGCACCGAGAGGATGAAGTCGAGGCTGAAATGCGGCACCATCTGATAATCATAGCCTCCCGACATCGGGAACCATTTCAGCGTGATCGCGAGCAGGTACAGCATGATGATGGCGAGGGTGAAGAACGGGATCGAGTTGACGAACAGCGCCGCCGGGAACAGCACCTTGTCGAAGACGCCCTTGCGGTAAGCGGCTACCGCGCCGAGCACGTTGCCGATGATCCAGCCGACGAGGATGGCGGGAAGCTGGAGCGCGACCGTCCAGGGGACGGCGGCCATCAGGATGTCGGACACCTTGCGCGGGTACAGGCCGAAGGACGTTCCGAGATCGCCGGTGACGAGCTTCTGGAGATAGATGCCGAACTGCGCGAGGAGCGGTTTGTCCACCCCGAACTCCTTCATGAAGTTGTCGTACACCTTCTTGATGGAATCGCTGTCCGTCATTCCCTGCGACACCTGGGAGGCGATCGTGCTGACCGGGTTGCCCTCGATGAGCCTCGGCAGCAGGAAATTAAGAATCAGCGCGATCAGCAGCGTGACGAGATACCATCCGGACTTCTTCAGGAAATAGCGGGTATAGGCATTCAAGAGCTTCACCTTCCTTTAAGGGAAAGGGCCGGCCGCATTTGCGGCGGCCCTGTGGTTGCGAGGCAATGATTGCGGTCGAGGCTCAGCCATACGGAGCATCCAAGTTCAACCGCGATCGGAAGAGAGATCGGCACGCGCAGCGACGGTTCAGTTCGGCTGCAAGCGGAGCGGGCCGCGCAGCTTCTATTCGTTTCCACTGCCCGGAGCGGAGCGGGCCGAATCTCTCTGGAGAAGCAACGCGTTCGCCTTTGAACGAGGATGCTTACCCTGGCAGGGGTCAGCAATCAGAGCATCCGAGTTCAACCGCGATCGGAAGAGAGATCGGCACGCGCAGCGGCGGTTTGGTTCGACTGCCCGGAAGCGCAGCGGCCTCGTTTCCAGACAGTCAATCCGACCCGAAGTCAGTTCGTAATCTTATACAGAGCCTTGATGCCCGCCCCGTCTATCGCGATCTGCGGCGGAGTGTTGCTGCCGTCCCCGTCGACCGGGAAGCCCTTCCAGACCGTCTCGTTCACAGTGTAGAACACCCAAGGACGGTACATCAGCGGAATGGACGGGACGTCCTTCAGCCAGATTTGCGTCAGCTCCGTGTACATCGACTTGGCGTCGGCTTCGGATGCGGTCGGGATCTTGTCGATCAGCTCATCAGCCTTGTCGTTTTTATAGCGGCCCCAGTTCCAGAACGCCATCTCGCCTGCCGGCGCTACGCCTTTGGAATACATGATCGTGCGGGCGCGGCTCCACGGGTTGCTTGGCGTCACATTGCCGGCCGGCGTGTTCATGATGATGTCGAACTTGCCGGTCTGCAGGTCGTTCGTCCATACCGGTGCTTCAGGGAATTTCGTGCGGATCTCGATGCCGATCGCCTTGGCGCTCTGTGCGACGATCTCCAGCGCGGCGTTCCAGTCGGACCAGCCGTACGGGCACTCGACTTCGTACGGACCGAGACGCTGACCGTTCAGCACGCGGATGCCGTCCTTGCCCTTCTTCGCTCCGATGCTGTCGAGCAGAGCGTTCGCGGCTTTGGTGTCCGTCGTCCACTGCAGCGACTTGATGGCGTCCTGGTCGACGAACTTGGACTCCGATGGCGTATCGAGCGTCAGCGAAGGCTTCATGTCGCCCGAATAGCCGCTCATGGCTAGCTGCGACACTTTCTTGTAGTCGATGGACATCGCGATCGCTTTGCGGACTTCCGGCGAATCGAGGCCCTTTTTCGACATATTGAAGAAGATGGATGGCATCGATCCCGGCAAATAGTAAGGCGCATCCTTCAAGAACGTCTTGATCGGAGCATTCTCCTGCATCTTCCACACCTGCGGCGTGAACTGCTGCGAGACGTCCACCTGGCCGCTCTTGAACGCCAGGTCTCCAGCCGCGTTGTCCTTGTAGATGACATGCGTGATATATTTCGGAGCAGGCAGCTTGCCGAACAGCTTCTGGCCCCAGTAGTTGTCGTCGCGGATGAGCGAGATTTTCTGGTCGTTGTAGAACATGAGCTTGTAAGGTCCGGTGCCGACCGGATCGGCGTTCATTTCCTTGCGGATCGTCGCCAGGTCGTTGTTCGACTTCGTCTCGATCGCTTCCCAAATATGCTTCGGCAGCATCGGCATCAGCTCGATGCTCTCGGTTACGGTCAGTTTGTTGGCGTTGGCAGGATTCAGGCTGATGACGACCGCATTCGCTCCGTCCGCCTTGACGTCCTGGATGTAATCCCAGTAGCTGGACCAGTTGAGCTCGTATTTTTTGCCGAGGCCATAGGTGTACACGACATCATCGGAAGTAAAAGGCTGTCCGTCGCTCCACTTGGCGTCCGGATTCAGCTCGATGCGCAGCGTCTTGTCATCCGTCCAGCTGTACGACTTGCCGAGGAGAGGCTCGAGCTTTCCGTCGATCATGTTGATCATGAACAGAGTTTCATACACGAGCTCGCGGGAATTGCCGTAGTTGATCGGAAAAGCCGGGTTGCCGCTCAGCAGGTTGAAGTTCGTCGGCGCTCCCCACTGCAGGCCGTTGATATAGAGCGTCTCGTTGCGCGGCGTTTCCTTGGCTCCGCCGGAGCTGTCGGTGCTCGCGGTCGGCTGCGGGCTGGCCGAAGGATCGGCGCTGGCTGCCGGCTCCTTGGTTGCCGCCGTCCCTCCGGTGTTCGTCGCGCTCGTCGGCGGCGGCGTGGAATTGCTGCATGCGGCCAGCAGAGACCCCGTCATCATGACAGAGGCGAATGTTAAGGCTAGCGCTTTACGCTTCATGCTTCCTCTCCCCATTCCTCAACTAAATTGGATGCATTTCCCTTGAAGTAAGCGTTTACATAAACAAGTATAAAACGGCCTCGAAGGACCGTAAATGGTGGCAGTTTTGGGATTATATCCACTTTTTTGGGGTAGGGCTTCCGTTCTGCGGCTGAGCCATTTGGACAGGCTCAGCTTGACGATGGAAGCCTCGATGAGGTCTCCGGGATATACCGGCAGCTTGATCCTCGTCTCGGCCTGGGGCAGAATTTCCAACCAGGCGTAATAGTTCGCTTTGCCGTTCACGTATTCATGCTCGGTTCCGGTCTGGATCAGGCTGCTGTTGTTGTAGCCGTCGATGCCGATCCAGGCGGAGGAATACGAGGATCGCGCCGAGGGCAGCACGAACGGCACGGTCCAGGAAGCGGAGATGCTTCGGGAGGGCATCTGTTCACAGCCTTTTGAGGGAGATGCTATATCCAATATGCATCGGGCTGGAAGCCTGCATGGACATCCAGCCGCCATCGCGAAAACGGGACGGAGCCGTTCCATGCCGCGGGAGCTGCGGTTCTGCCCAGCAGCAAGGCATGCCAATCCCTTTCGGAAGTCAAACACCCCCGCTCAATGCGACGGGAGCTGGAGCTCCGTCCCTCATGGCTCCATTGGAGGAGCTTTACATGCCGGCCGCTTTCTTGATCCGCTCCCGTTCGCCGACAAGAAGCCGCTTCAGCTCTTCGGTGCCGTAGGCACCGGCCGAAAAGCTGTTGTTGCCCGTGTAGAAGGCGATCCATGAACTCGTTCCGTCCTCCAGAAGCAAAGCGAGCTGAATGCGGTCGCTGCCCGCATGCTTGAACATCTCCCTCGTATCGTTCAACAGCGGCAGCGGCAGCAAAGCCTTAAGAAAAGCCTCGGAAGCTTCCGTCGTGAAATCCCCAATGCGTTTGCCGTCCATGCCGCTATGCAAGCTGACAGTGACGACCTTGCCTTCAATATCCATCAGCTCCCCGATCGTCCTCGCCCGGGGATTGGACCGCACTTCATAAATCTTGCCGCCCGCTGCCAGGCGGAAGTCAGGCCTGTAGCCCTTCAAAGCATGAATTTCGGTGCCGATCGGCAGAAAAGCGGCGTCCCCGTCCTTCATTTTGTAGTCGGTGCAGGCGTTGTCCGCCATCTTGAACTTCACGCTGCCGATACGGGGACCAAGCCGTCCATCCGGCAAGGCTGCCGACGCTTCGGAATCATGGACATAATAGAGCCCGTTGACACGGAGAATATCCACCCATTCGGGAATCGACATGCACTTCGTTGCCGCTCCCCTTGCGCCGCAGAACGCTAGAATTCCGAAGCAAGCCGTCAACGCGATCAACGCCATCGCCCCGGCAGCCGGGCGAACCCGTATACGATTGTTCATTTCCATCCCCCTTATGCCGGCCAGCAGCCTCGGGCTTCAAGGCTATGAAAAAATCCGTTATCCGGACAAATCCGCTGCACCCGTACTGACATTGTAAATATGGTAGGCATGCATCCATTGCTTCATCGTCACGAGAGCTTTACGCCCATCCTTCGTAAAGAAATACCCGCTGCCTTCCTGCTCGACGAAGCTCCAGCCTTCGTTTTCCATTCTCGCTTTCAGAAGCGATGCCGGATTGTTCGAATCGGTGAGATACCGTCCAGCGCCGCTTGTACCCGTCCCGATCCCGATGACATCCTGACCGCTCGTCTGCAGCGAGTACATATGGATCAGGTTGCGTGGACCGATCCGATGGATGAAGAGCCCTCCAATGAGAACGGCGGCAACGACGAAAAGGCCCATGAATCTTGTCCTGTTCAACCTTATACGTCACCTCCATGATTTCTTGCTGAGCCCCGCCGCCCTTTCCTTCCTTGCCTGTCCTCAAGGCTTCAGCCGGCGTCATTCTCCTTCGGCCAGCCATCGAAACCGCAAGCCTCCTGATGGACTGCAAAAGCTCCTCCTTGTCCTCTGCCCCCATCTGATTGGCGACATGGGTGTGGAATACGCAGAGCGCGGTATCGGATGGAATGGAAGCTGCAGCCCGAGCAAGCAGCTGCGCGCCATTTCCCTCCAATCTAATCAGGGGCCGCTTCTTGATAAGACGTGCCGCAGCGTCCAAATGTTTCCTTCTCCCTGCATGCTCCGGCCAGATAAGAGCCTGGAGCCAGAGATCTTCATCCTTATTGCCCAGATCGACCGTATACAGGTCGATGCCGATCCGATGGGGATCAGCTCATGGCGATGAAGGCGGCAAAACGATTTGAACCGAGGGAATGCCTCGCCGAAGCTTCGCGGAGCTTCCGTCATGGAACCGTAAAATTCCCTTAAATTATGTTCGAAGCCCGACAGCAGCAAATAATGGACGGCCCCCAACAACAAATTCGGGACCGGCTGACCCTCGCCGCAAAAGGAAGCCAGCTTCAACAGTTCCTTATCCCGGGCGATATGGACAGCAAGACATTCGTAAAGAGGACTCGATCCCCTGCATTCGTTCTCGGCGAACCTGAATAACTCCATCTGCCGAGTTGTGGCAAGAAACGAGATCAAGATCGGAACCAAATCAAAGAGACGCAGAATCTAGCATTCCGCGCCTCTTCCTTTGAAACATGTTTTGAAACGGATCCGTACATGAAAGAACTAACGACGATGACCAGCAGGATGAACAGGACCAGGATGGCGCCTGTGCTGAGTTTGCCATGACCATATTCGGATATTTCCATTACCTCTCTCATTCTTGCTACTCTTCCTTATGTATCTCCCATGCGCGATGTTTGGACGGGAGGTATAGTTGTGCTTATGCTAAGGTACTCCGAATTTTCATAGACAGCTGCCGGGGAATTGGGACGCTGCCCCCGCCATGCCGAAAAAAAATGGAAAAAAGAAAAAACGCGGAAGCTTTCGTTCCGCGTCTTCATGTGCGAAGCTGATTTTACTGCATTAGTTCAGGAAAGAGGCGCTTATGATGACCAGCAGAATGAACAGGACCAGAACGACGGCTGTGCTGATCGATTTGACGCGCCCGACTTCAGACATCTTCCATTTCCCCTTTCACTTGAGTCTACCCTACCTTATGTATCTACAGGCAGCGATGTTTGGACGGGAGGTATAGTTGTGCTTATGCTAGGGTCAGCCTAATCTCCTCCAGCAGAATTTTTCAGGCCCATTTCTCCCGGAGTCCAGCCATAACCGGAACGGCCGGCATAGGATATCTCAGTCTACCGAAAGGAGAAATGACAAATGTCTTATGGAGTCGGCGGAGTAGCCGGAGAAGGCGTAGGCTGCGGATATGGCGGATTCGGCATGAGCACGGCAGCGATCCTGGTCCTCTTCATTCTGCTCGTCATCATTACGCGCGCTTTCCTTTGTTACTAGTGCTGAATGTCATTTTCTAATGGCAAAAGAGGACCCCGACGGGTCCTCTTTTTTGAATTTTTTTCATTATTATTTGAAAAAAGAGAGCTTTAGGACCTTCGGCTGTTCTCCTAACGAACGTGGAGATCCATGCCGTATGCATGAAGGCCCAGCTTGCGGGCGACCGACTGCGAAGCGAAGTTGTCCCATGAGGTGCTGTAGAGCGGCAGCAGGCCGTCGGCCTGCAGCGCCTGGGCCCATGCTTCCGCGCACCGGATCGCAAGCCCCCGGCCTCGATGGCCCGGCAGCGTTTCCAGCCCGGCCTCCGCTCCGAGAGAGCTTTTTCTTGCGCTGAAGCATACCGACACGGCCAGCCCGTCTTCGACGACGGCAAAAACCGGATGCCTGTCTTCCAGCCCTTCGGCCAAGCCCGGAAATCCGGGAGCAAGCAGGCGCATGTTGTCGCGCGCAATGCGGATGGCTCCGCCGGCTGCCTGAACCGGATTTTTGAACAGGTAGGCCGGTCCCATCCAGATCGACTTCAATTCACGAATTCCGTTCCATCTCCGAATCAGTTCCGCCAGCTCCAACCCGGTCCGGCCTCTCCCCGCCGCATGCTCAAATGCCTCCAGCTGATCGTCGGGAAAATCTTCGCCGAAGCGGATCACATCTCCCTCGCTCGTCCTCCCGAGAAAAAAGAGCGGCGCCGCCGAACCGGACGGCTCATTGACCGCGGTCATCCTGCCCCTGCGACCGCTCTGGAACAAAATATCCGCTTGAATCGTCATCAGCTCATAATCGCCGATGCTGCCCGCCCTTCCCATCATCGCCGCTTCTTCTCCCTTCCGCATTCATCGTCCTGACTCTGCATCTGCGGCTGATTGAATCCTTGCCGCCAGCGCCTCCGGCGTCAGCTCCGAATCCGGCCGCAGCAGCTCCTGAATCCCGGCATACATCGCCTCGGTGACATCGGCGGGCAGCCGGACATCGAACACCGGCGTCAGGCGCACCTGCCGCATCAACGACAGATAATCCCTGAACAGAGGCGTCGACGCGCCCTCATTGTAATCGGTCGGATACGAGCTGGACAAGTCGCCGCTTTCGGCGGCCCGATTGGCCTGCTCCGAGCCGGTGAGCAGCTTCACAAGCTCCAATGCGCTCTCAAGTCGTTCCCCGCTCAAGCCTGCCTTGAGGGCGATGCCCCAGCCGGAACCGCCGGATACCGTCAGGCCGCCGCCTTCTTGCCCATCCTGTACGGCGGCTGGCGCAGGGAGCAGCGCCAGCTTGGTCTGCGCGGCTACAAGCGGAGGCGCATCCGCGGCGAACGACGATACGGCCCAGCCTCCCTCCAGCACGACCGCCGCTTTGCCCTGATAGTACAGCTCCCGCTGCTGCACGTTGTCGAGCGTTCCCCGATCGGCGTTCAGCAGCCCTTTGTCGGCCAGGCTGCGCACGGCGCGAAGCGCCTCCACGAACGGGGCGTCCGTATACTTGGCCGTTCCGGCGACGGCATCGTTCATCCACGCTTCCCCGACATAACGTTCCGCCAGCGTGCTGAACAGGCACGAGCCGCCTACCCAGGCATCCCTATTGCCGAACGAGATCGGCGTATAGCCAAGCTTCTTGATCTTCTCCAGCGCCTGGAGAAGCTCCTCCCAGCTGCCCGGAAACCGTTCGTAGCCCGCTTCGCGGAACATGGCGCTGTTATAGAATACGAGCGAGGTCGCCGTAATCTGCATCGGGAAGGCTGCCCGCCTGCCGCCGAAAGTGAAATCGTCGAATGCCTCGGGCCTGAATCCGCCTCCCCAGGAAGGATCGGCCGCCAGAACGCCGTCCACCGGTTGGATCAAGCCGTTGCCGAGCAGCATCCGGGCATCCGAGCCGAGCACCATGAAGACGTCGGGCAGCGCGTTGCCTGCTGCGAGCGTCTTGATCTTCAGCTTCAAGGCGTTGTTGTCCAGCACATCCTCCGCCAGCTCCAAGCCGGGATGCTCCCTCCGGAACTGGTCCACCAGCTCGCGATGGACGACATCGACGGCGGCGGTAGAGGTGGGCAGCCAGGAATCCGTGAGCGTGATCCGCATCGGTTCTCCAGTCCCCGCTGCAGGCGCTGCTGCCGGCTTTGGCTCCGGATCGCTCCTGCAGCCGGCAGCGGCCGTGATCAGAACCGCAAGCAGCAGCGCCGCCGCAATCCGCTTAATCATGAACGATTCTCCCCCTGCCTCCCGCCGGCTATCGATTGCGGTAGTCCCGTGGGGACATTCCCGCATGTTTCTTGAACATCAGCGAGAAGTACTTATAGTCCAGGTAGCCGACCTTGCAGGCGATATCCGCCGTCCTCAGGCGGCTGCCCCGCAGCAGCCGCTGGGCTTCCTCCATCCGATGCCTCGTCAGCCACTTGATGAAGGTCGTTCCCGTCTCTTCCTTGAACACCTTGCTCAGATGAGCCGCCGTCACTCCCGCATGGTCGGCCGCTTCCGCTAGTCCGATCGGCTTGTCGCCGTTCTCGGCGGCGAAACGGATGACTTCCTTGACGAGGCGGCTAGCGGCGCTAGGCTTGCGGACAGCCTCCTCCGCGCATGCCCGTCCATCCGCCTCTTCAGCATGCGCAGCCGGCTCATCCTCCGGAAGCCGGCTATCGGGATTCGAGCTCATGTACACGACGGCACCTTCCCTGGCCGGAACAGCCTTCTGGCGAAGGGCAGCCAGCGCTTCAGCAAAGCCTCGTCCCGCATCCTCGAGACCGGGGACCGGAAGAGAGACGCCGACACCAATGGAAACGCCCAGGCAAGCATGGACATTTTCCGCGACCCGTTCCAAAGCTTCCAAAGGGAGCTTCCCGCTCGGCACAGGGATGATCCCTGCCAGCCTGCCGGGGCGGATCGCCGTTATGCAGACCGGGTTCCCGGGGGCGGCGGCGAGCGTTTCCTCGGCGATGTTCAGCAAGGCATATCCGTAAGCATCCAGCTCCGAGGGCGTGAGACGCTCCTGCAGCTGCCGGTAGCCGTCCACTTCGGCCGCGAATGCGGCATAGGGAGGAGCTCCCAGCTCCATGCCCAGCAGCCGCGCCTGCTCGAGAAGCTCCTTCCGGCCGATCCTGCCTTCCAGCATCCCCGCGACCAGCCTCGACTTGAGCAGAGGAGCGCTCGCCCGGAACAGCTGTCCTCTCAGCTGCTCCCCCTGCTTCCGGAGCCTGCGCTCCTTCTCCTCGTCGCGAAGTCCAGACACAGTCTCCACCAGACTGTCGGCCAGCACCGGCTTGAGCAGGTAATGCCGGATGCCGAGCGCCATCGCCTCCTTGGCGCAGCCGAAGTCTTCATAGCCGCTCAGCAGCACCATTTCCACGTCGGGATACTGCTGCTTGACCGTGCGCGCCAGCTCGATGCCCGACATGACCGGCATCCGGATATCCGAAAGGATGAGATCGACCGGCTCTTCCCGCAGCTTCTCCAAAGCTTCCGCCCCGTTGCGTGCTTCGGATGCGATCTCGACGCCGTAACGCTGCCAATCGATGGACATCCGTATTCCTTTGCGCACCATCTTCTCATCGTCAACCAGCATGACCTTGAACATGGACAGCCTCCCCCTCTGTGCATGGCTGGCGCACGGTAACGACCGTGCCTTCGCCCGGAATGCTCCTGAATTCGAGACCGTAGCCAGGGCCGTAGTTCAGCCGGATCCGATCCCGTATATTCGGCAAGCCAAGGCCCCCCTCCTTCCGGCTTCCCTGGCCGGCCTCGCCTGCTTCCAGCCGGGTCCGGATCTCCCGCTCATCCGCTCCGGCGCCGTCGTCGGCGACCTCGTAGAGAAGATCGCCTCCCTGGCGGTAGATCCGCAGCCGGATCCCGCCTTCCCCGCCGCCCGCCTCGATGCCGTGGCGAACCGCATTTTCCACGATCGGCTGCAGCACGATCTTCGTCACCTTGCAGGAAAGGACGGATGGATCGATCTCTTCCAGAAATCGGATTCCCCCGTCATGCCGCTTCTGCTGGATCGCCATGTAATGGCGGATATGCTCGACTTCCTTCTCGACTGTCGTGAAGCGGCTTCCGCTGTTCAGGCCGATCCGGAACAGCTGGGACAGGGAATTGATCATCAGCGAAGTCTCGAAGGCGCGCTCCATCCGGCACATCCAATAGATCATATCCAGCGTATTGTAGAGAAAATGGGGATTGATCTGCTCCTCGAGCGCCTTCAGCTCGGCATCCTTCTGCTTCATCCGCGACACGTGGACCTCGTTGATCAATTCATCCAGCTTGCGCGACATCCGGTTGAAGCCATGCGATAGCAGCGCGATCTCGTCGCTGCCCTTCACCTCCATCTGCCCGCCGAAGTTCTCTCGCTCCACATGGCGCATGAGCTCCCGGATCTTCTTCAGCGGCTTCAGCACCTTGGAGGCGAAGATGAGGATGAAGGCCAGGCAGACGGCCAGGCTGGCCAGCATGGAGGCATAAGCGAAACGCCGGATCACCGCTGCAGGCTCGGCTATTTGCCGCAGCGGCGTCAGCTCCACGATATGCCAATCCGGGCGGCTCA
This sequence comes from Paenibacillus sp. D51F, assembly GCF_053345695.1. Classification (NCBI taxonomy): domain Bacteria; kingdom Bacillati; phylum Bacillota; class Bacilli; order Caryophanales; family Paenibacillaceae; genus Paenibacillus; species Paenibacillus sp. D51F. The sequence goes on from NZ_JBKFAO010000001.1 coordinate 233,275, forward strand.
TCCGGTAGTAGACCGCCAGGTAGCTCGCTCCGTCCAGCTCTGCGGCGTACTGGCCCTCGCCCGCGGAGCCGAGCCCGCCGGCAGGCAGCGGCGGAGGCTCGCCGCCTCCGTCCGGACCGGTCTTCTCCGAGGTAAGCACGATCCGATTGCCGTCCAGCAAGTAGAAGGGACTCTCTCCCGGCATGCTGCTTCGATACAGCTCCAGGATGCTGCTTTGCGGAATATTGATTTTAAGGACGCCCAGCGAGCGGCCGACATTGTTGATATCCCGGATGTCCCGGATCATGGTGATGACCTTGATCTCCTTGTTCTGGACGTAGACGCTGTCGGGGTACCAGCTGTCGCCTCCTTTCAGCTCCTTGGCCCGCAGCAGGCGGTCGGGAGGGATGGCATTGAGCGCACCTCGCGTGTCGATGCCCTTCTCGCCGAGATCCTGCAAATAAATCGAGAACAGATAAGGCTTGTTGAAGGCTTGCTCGTTGCAGATGGACAGGATGCGCGAGAGCTGCTTTTGCTTGGCGTCGGGATCATTGGAGGACAGATAGGCGGACACATCCCGATTCTGAATGAGATTGAGGGAGATGGTATTGACGTCGTTCATCATCATGTCGAGATGGCTGGATACGGCACGCGCGCTTTCCAGCTTCAGCTGGGCGACTTGGCTCTGAATGAGCTTCGTCGATTCAAATGTCGAGAAACCGCTTACAATTACAAGCGGAATAACCGCCACCGCCACGGTGAACAGCAGAACTTTGGATCTGAGGCTGAAAAACCGTCTGCTTCCCATCGTCTCACCGCCCGAAGCTGGAATGGATGGCAGAGCGAGCTTGATCTTGGCTGTGCTCTTATCATACGCCATCGCCCTCCGGTCGCCAAGCGAACAAGTGATTGCTTCGGCTGCGGCTGCTCGGGCGGCCGTTCGTCGGATGCACGGCAAGCCGGCATGACAAAAAAAGCCGGTCCGGACGGGATCCGGAGCCGGCTGGACTCGCTAGTCCATGCTTTCTTCCTCTGCTGGCGGAGCCGGCCATGGAGCCGGCTTGGCCGCGGCGCCGGCTGCTTGCGTGGCAAGCACGGCAAGCTCCACCTTGCCGAGCGCGATGCGGTAGTCGGCCGTCATCTCGAATGGATGCGGCAGCGGCAAGCCGCGGAAATAAGGCAGGACGGAAGCGGTGCCCGCAAACCAGTCCCCCGGCTCCGGGCCATCGACGGGTCGGTCCGACCACGCCGCTTGGAGCGGCGGGCTGTAGAGGGGCTCCGCTCCGTGACGCAGCCGTCCGCCGGAGAGGCGTTCCCGGTAGGCGGCGGTCGGCGGGGAACGGCGTACAGCTGCGTACATCGCAGGGGCATAGTCGCTGCGCGATCCTGTATGACGGTTTTTTTTGGCGAACTCAAGGACGCCCTTCGACACCCCCGGCACTCCGAACAGCAGCGCGTACAGCCGCTTGCCGAACTCGATCCGCTCCTTGAGATCGGAGAAGTCCTCGAGGATAAGCCCTGCGAGCAGCGGTTCTCCGTTTTCATCCCGTCCGTATGGAAACACGACCTGGTTCAGCTGCAGCACCGACTGCATGCCGAAGTAGAACGTGCCGAGCACCTTGCGCCGATAGTAGCCGTTCTGGACGACCCGGCTCTCGATGAAGTTCTGCTCGTTGACGATCAGCCCGATCGTCAGCGGCACCGCATCGCCCGTGCGGAGGAACTGCTGCCAGACAGGCCGCATGAAGGCTGACACTCCGAGCGCCGGCAGCAGATGCAGCAGGCTGCGCCCGCTTCGCCTGCTTTCCTCGTATAGAAGCAGCTGTGCATAAGCGTCATGGAAAATAAGCGCGTTGGCTCTCTCCAGCATCCCGAAGCATGCCCTCCGCTTGGCGGTGTCGAGCAGTCGGGGCAGCCATTCGCCTTGCAGATCGGTCATGTTCCAGCCGCCGTTGCGGCTCACCATATGGGCCAGCAGCGCCCAGTGAACCTCCGGGCGCCGCAGATAGAACTGGCGGTAGGCTTCCGTCCGGGTCAAGTTGTTGCGGTTCATCCGCGCGGTCTCGGCGCGGATGCCCTGCACGAGGACGGCGTCGCCGGCAGGACCGCCAGCTTGAGGCGGCGTTCCCGGCGCGGCCGCGGCTTCGATCGCCCATGCCGGATCGGGCGATGGCAGGCCGGCTTGCTTGCCGGAGGCAGCCTGAGGATGCGCCAGCCAGCCCGGGGCAGGGAAGGAGGCTTTCTTGGCGGCAGCCCGCTCCAGCTTCTGCCAGGCGGCGCGCAGCTCCGCGACGGACGGAGCGGTCAGCGTCAGCGGAGCGGCCCGCTCCGCCAGCTCGCGGGAAGCCCGTCGGCTGCGCCGCTTGGCGGCCGCATAGGCTGCGGCCGCCAGAGGCAGCGCCGCCGGCAGCAGGAGCAGCCTCAACAGCGGATGCTTCCGGGGAGCAGGAGCGTTTTTGACGTCAGGCGCGGCTTCGATGCCGCCATCCGCGCCCCCTCCATCCGCCGCTTCCCGGATATCGGCCGCATCGTCCCGCTTTCCGGGCCGATGCCGTTGTCCGTTCTCGTTTCCGGCCTTGCTTTCCTTCATATGCCCGTCTTCCTCCCGCACCGAATCAGTCTGTTCCCAGTATAGTCTGAAAGCTTCCCGCTTAATCCTCCGGACAACCGTTCATCGGCGACAGGGCGGAGACGGGCGGCTGAAGCTTGATGCCCAGCCCAGCGCGGCGACCTGCGCCATATTGGAGGCGCACATGACCGGCAGCCTGCTGCCGGCTGATCAGCTGATCGGAGATTTGCCGAAAGTCAGCAGACATACTATGCTTATGGAAGCTGGAGGGCTGCGAACATCCTGCTTTCAAAGCCATTCCTTTCTTGAGGAGGGACAACCATGTGCGGACGTTATACGCTGACCGTCACGCTGGAAGAGCTCATGCTCCGTTTTTTGATCGGGGAAACGACGATCCCGCAGCTGGAACCCCGCTACAACGTCGCTCCGGGCCAGATGGTCATGGCCGTCGTCAGCGACGGCAAGCACAATCGGCTGGGCGAGCTGAAGTGGGGACTGGTGCCGCCATGGGCAGACGATCCGAAGATCGGCAGCCGCATGCTCAACGCCAGAGCCGAAACGGCCGCTGCCAAACCGGCGTTCCGGGATGCGCTTCGCCGCAAGCGCTGCCTCATTCCTGCCGACGGCTTCTACGAGTGGCAGCGCACGGAATCGGGCAAGCAGCCGATGCGCATTACGCTCCGCAGCCGGGAGCCCTTTGCCATGGCCGGTCTCTATGAGACGTGGGTGTCGCCGGCTGGCGACCGCTTGTCCACCTGTACGGTGCTGACGACATCCCCGAACGGGCTGATGGCCTCCATTCACGACCGGATGCCGGTCATCCTCCGACCGGAGGACGAGCCTCTGTGGCTTGACCGCGGCATCCAGGATGCGGCCCGCCTGTCGCCGCTGCTCGTCCCCTATCCGGAGGAAGAGATGGCCGCCTATCCGGTCGGCGCCGGCGTCGGCAGCGTCAAGAATGACACGCGGGACTGCATCGAGCCGCTGGTGGATTGACCTCGAAAAGCCTTTCGGACATCCGAAAGGCTTTTGGCTTTTTCGAGAGGCGTCCATGACAGCTCCCAAGGATATTCCAGGGCCGCGAGCTCCGCCAGCCATTTCTTCTGTTTCTGCCCGCCGCAGCCTCATGCCGGCTTGGCTGCCGCAAGCACGAATCGATGGCAAGTGACGTCCATCCAGCCCCGCCTCTCGTTTTCATCATGGATCTCAGCCGAATCGGGTTTCCTCCCTGCCGGTCATGCCTCCACCCATCGCTTGAAGATCATCACGATTCCCGTCGAGGCTCCCTCGTAACGGCTCGTATCGAAGGATGAGGCCAGCTCCCAGCCTTCGGCTCCAAGCAGGTTCAGCCGTTCGTCGAGATCTTCGATGTTGATTTTCGTGCCCGTCCAGCCCCCGAATTGATGCTTGAGCGTTCTATATTCCCAGCGTCCCATTTCCATCATCCTTTCAATCGTTATCCTCTCCATGCTGCGCCAGTTGCTTCCTCATACGAACGGCCGCGATCGGCGTTCCATCCGGCCCCTCCATCTTGCGGATGTCCCAAGGCACCCAGCCTGCGCCGGCATAAAACAACAGAGCCCTTCCATTCGGGCCATGGCAGGTCAGATGCAGCTCCCGCACCCGCTCCGCGGCTGCCGCTTCCATCGCTTCCAGGAGCGCTGCCGCGGCTCCCTGGCCGCGGTAATCCGGACTGACGATGACATTGCCTAGCCATAGCTTGCCTTCCGACTCGTACAGATTCGCATAAGCGGCAGGCGTCCCGTCCACGGCTTCGGTCAGCAGCGTCGGACAGATGCGTTCGGCCGCCGCAGCCTCCAGCTCGTCGGCACGCAATGGATATCCGCCCCTTGGGAACATATAAAACGCCTCGCTGCGGCTGGCCGGCCATGCGGAGATTATGGAGAAGTCCCCGCTGTCCGCCTTCCTCGGGACATAACGGCGGAGCGTGCAATCGAAACGCTCTACTCCAGGATACTTCTCTCCCAAGCTGCGGATATCGAAGCCGAGCTTCCGATAAAATCCGACGGCATCGGCGTCGGTCTCAGCCCGCAAAACGCCATTCCTCGCCGCCTGCAGACAGCGGGAAACGAGCCGCCTGCCCGTCCCGCCGCCCCTCAGCTCCGGACTCACCGCAAGATGCAGCAGCACGGCGTCGCTATGGGATGGCGCCCGATAACCGGCAATGCCGATCAGCCTGCCGCCCTCGCCGAGGCCGGTCAGGTGAAGCTCCCCGTCCTCGCGGTACTGCTGCAGGACACGATGCGGCTTCTCCGCATCGCCTCCTGCATACATGCATTGGGCCAGGAGCCGGGCGGGCTCTTCCGTTTCCGGCAGCGCCAGTGGATCCATCCATTCATGCAGAGATCCGCTCACGGCATCTTCTCCTCTCTATGCATCAGAGCTTATTGGATCAGGGTCAATTTCTCTTCACATCGGTGCTCAAGGTTCGGGGCCAGCCTCCGTCTGGAGATGCCACAACGCTCATAAACTCCATGTTCCCTTCTCGTTCCCATTCTCTTCTATTCGGCTTGGAGCCGCTTCTTCCTTTAGGACAAGACGGATAAAGCCATTTTTGGTATGCTGTAGAAAAGATTCAACGGAGAAAGGTGGTCTGGACAACGATGTCGAATCCGATTGAACTGCGCGGCGCCATGCCTGCGGATGCCTCGTCCTTGGCAGAATTGCTGCTGGAGCTGACCGGGACGGATACCGATCCGGCGGCTCTGGCCGAGCGGCTGGACAACATGGCCGGCAACGACGGCATCCGTGTTGCCGTTGCCTCCGACGGAGAGCGGCTCGTCGGCACGGCGATGGGCATACTCTGCCCGGATCTCGTCGGCGGCCTCCGCCCCTATTTGCTGATCGAGAACGTCGTTGTATCGGCTCATTGCCGGGGCGGCGGCGTCGGAAAAAAGCTGATGGCGGATCTGGAAAGATTCGCGAACGCGCATCAATGCACGTATATGATTCTCGTGTCCGGCGCCCACCGCAGCGAAGCGCATGCCTTCTATGAATCGGTCGGATTCACCCGCGAAGCCGGCTTCAAGAAGAAGCTGCGTCCGCTTGCCTGATACAGGCTTGCCGCAGAAGCGGCCTTGACCGCCAACCTTTGTGCAGGCAGAAAAGGCCGAAGCAAAGGCAAAAGCCCGCCTCCTCCGGCGGGCTTCTGTTCGTTGTTGAGCGATCCGCCAGCTGAGTCCAGCTCCGCTATCAAGCCGGAATGCCTGCCGCTTGTCGCCTATCTTTGCCTGTGCATGCGGCAGTTGCCGCTATAATGTCTATCTTTTGCTTCTCAGCACTTGAAGGATCGGTTAAGCCTTCACCGCGTCCATCCAAGCCTCGGCGATCAGCGCGTTGCCCGCCGGAGAAGGATGGACGCCGTCCGGAGCCCAGTAGGCCGGTCCTGTCGCGGCCGCCGCTTGGGCGAACAGGCCGTCGAGCGGAACATAAAGAGCCTTGTATTCTCCCGCAAGCTCGCGCACGACCTGGATTTTAGGATCCAAATCCTCGCGCCATGCCTTCTGTCCCTCATTCACCGGCAGCACGAACGGCTCCACGAGAATGAGCTTCGGTGCGCTCTTCTCCAGCGCTCGTTCCAGGATGGAACGATACGTGTCCCGGTACGCTTCCGCGCTCAGCGGCATGCCGCTGTCGAAGCGTCTCCAGGTATCGTTGATGCCGATATAGACCGACAGCCAGGACGGACGCAGCTCCAGGCAGTCCTCCTCCCACCGGCTGGCCAGGTCGACGACGCGATCTCCCCCGATGCCTCTGTTGAGGAACTTCACGTCCTTGTGCGGGTGCTTTCTTCCGAACTGAGCGGCTGCCATCAGAGCGTAGCCGGAACCGAGGCTGTCTCCCTGGCTGCGGTCGCGCCCGGCGTCGGTAATGCTGTCGCCCTGAAACAATACGACGGCTCCTTCTTCAATATAAGTCATGCATGTACACCTCCATCGCTCATTATACACCTTGACGCGTTAAATGGAGACGCATTCATACGTTGAAAATCATGCGGATAATCAGATCAAAAAGGCGGCCCCGGAACCGAAGCCGCCCCTCTCTCCATCCAACTGCGAATGCCGCCCCCAGCCGTAGAGCGGCGCAGGCTCAGCCCTGCGCAAGCCCGAGCAGATGAACAAGGCCGAAACCGATCGCCGTCAGCAGCACCGAGCCGGCAAGCCCCGCCGCGAAAGCCTTTGGTCCTAGCCGCCTGAACATCTTGACGTCTACGCCCAGTCCGAGTCCCGCCATCGCCATGGCGATCAGCAGGTAAGCCGCCGTGACAAGCGCGGAAGCTGCTTCCTCCGGAACCAATCCTGTCGTATGGATGGCGCTGACGGCCAGAAATCCGAAAATAAACCAAGGTATCGTCACCGGAGTCTTTGTTTCGGCTCCGTTTCCGCTTTTGATGCGGCTTTTGATGCGGCTTTTCCTGGCCGTCCACATGCCGAGCAGCAGCGCGACCGGGACCAGCATCGCCACGCGGCCAAGCTTGACGACGACGGCCATGTCGACCGCCTCGCGTCCGCCCGGCGCTGCCGCGGCCAGCACATGGGCAACCTCATGGAGCGTCGAGCCGGAGAAGATTCCGTATCCCGAAGCGCTCATTCCAAGCACCGGATAGAGCAGCGTGTAGATCAGCGTGAAGATGGTGCCGAGGATAGCGACGACGGCTGCAGCCGCAGCCGTCTCCTCCTCCTTGGCCTTGAGCTGCGGCGATATGGCCGCAACGGCCGCCGCGCCGCAGATCGCGGTTCCGCAGGCGGTGAGCAGTCCCAGATTCCGGCTCGTGCCCAGACGCGACGCGATCCAGGCGACGAATGGAATCGTCACCGCGATGTGGATGACGTCGATGGCGAGCACACGGGGGCCGGCCGACACGATGTCGCCCAGATTCAGCCGCATGCCGAGCAGGACGATGCCCGCCCGCAGCAGCGTCTTCGAAGCGAACGAGATGCCCGCCCCTGCCGCCGCCGGCACTCCTCCCGCAAAATGCCGGTAGGCCATGCCAAGCACGATAGCCAGCACCAGCGGACCGAATACCTGGAATCCCGGCAGCTCGGCGATCATTTTCGCCGCAGCCGCCAGCATCGCCGTCAGGAACAGCCCGAAAGCGAATCCCTTGTTTCCCGGCAACTGCTTGAATGCCGCCTGTACCTGTACCTGAACCTGTGTCAAACCCTTCACCTTCCGTCCTGTTGTTGACTTCACTATAGGACAGTTGGGGAGAGATGTTAAATTCAGATCCTCTATGCCTGTCATCAGGAATGCTTATGGGAGTTCGCGGGTCACAAAAAAGCGCAGAATGCCGGGTGTTCCGCCCGAAAATTCAACGCTTTTACAGCTGCCGGCTGCCGGCGATAATCCGCTCGGATATATCTATTTCCAACGCTCAAGCTGCATCCATGCATAGCTGAGCTGATTACATTCAAATGCTCAAGGTGCAGCCATGCCAAGTTGATTACATTCACATGTTAAAGATCCAGCCATGCAATCCAGTCGAGTGCTGAAGATCCAGCCATGCAAAATTGATCCCTTTCGAGTGCTGAAGGTTCATCCATGTAAAGTCGATCCCTTTCGAGTGCTGAAGATTCATCCCTGTAAAGTCGATCCCTTTCGATTGCTCGGCAGCACGGATGAGTATGCTCGGAATCATGGATAGGAATGCTTTCCTCCATGCACGCTAGAAGGATTCAGACGCTCCGTCCTGCTCAGCGAAACATCCCCCACAGCTTGATGAGGTGGAATGTATTGTTCGGATCGATCTTTTGGCTCAGTACGAACTGCACCAGCTGCTCCTCCTGGGTATCCGTCAGCTTTTCCTGCAGGATGCCGGCTCCGTTGCGGACCAGCTTTTTCACTTTGGCGCGGTCGGCCAGATCGTACTTCGTAACTCCGTTCACAAGCAGCTTGATGCGATCCTTCACCGCCGGATTTTTCAGCTTCAGCTTGACGCGTTCCACGAATTCGGGCCGTATTCCGTACTTTTCGTAGCTCATGCAGCCAGGCACCTCCATCGATTTGGTCGGGCAACACCTCAAAACCACCGATGTTATCCTATGCCGGGCCCATCCGAGAGTTTCCTGAGAAAGGCGAATTAAGCGCACGGGACGCAAAAACGCCCCGCAGCCGGCAAGCAGCTGCGGGGCAGGAGCCAGATATTACGCGAAGGCCCGACACGGTTGTCTATTTTCCGGCTTATAGCTGATCGCCATGAAAAATCGGAACCTTGGCAACTACCGCCCCAAGGACGGAGACGCCAAGGCTCAGTCGAGCTGGGCTCCTTGGAAGATCGGATCCTTGGCAAGCATCGCCCGCATGTCGGCATAGGCCGGCGCAGTCCAGAAATCAGGCTCGGCGGCGATGTCCGCCGCATCGTCCCGGGCGGCCTCCAGCACGGCGAAGTCAGCGGCCATATCGGCCAGCTTGAAGTCCGGCAGGCCGCTCTGCTTCGTGCCGAAGAAATCGCCGGGACCTCTCAGCTCCAGGTCGCGCCGCGCCACCTCGAAGCCGTCGTCGGTCTCCTGCATGACGGCCATCCGCTCGCGTCCGGTTTCGTTCTTCGGATCCGCGACGAGCACGCAGTAAGAGGCATGGGCGCCGCGCCCTACCCGCCCGCGCAGCTGATGCAGCTGCGAGAGGCCGAAGCGCTCCGCGTCCATGATGATCATCAGCGTCGCGTTGGGAACGTCGACGCCGACCTCCACGACCGTCGTCGCGACGAGCACCTGCAGCTCGTTCTCGCCGAACGCCCGCATGACCTCGTCCTTCTCGGCCGTCGTCATCCTGCCATGCAGCAAGCCGACCTTCAGATCCGGGAAAGCCTGCTGCAGCTGCACGAACTGATCGATCGCATTCTGCACGTCCAGCTTCTCGGATTCCTCGATGAGCGGACAGATGACATATGCCTGCCGTCCTTCCGCCGTCTCCCGGCGGATGAACCCGAACACCCGGTCCATCATGACATGCTTGACCCAATAGGTTTTGATCGGGATGCGGCCCTTCGGGCGTTCCTTGATCGTGGACACGTCCATGTCTCCGAACGCGGTAATGGCGAGCGTGCGCGGAATCGGCGTCGCCGTCATCGTCAGCACGTCCGGACTCGGTCCCTTGCGCCTGAGCACGCTGCGCTGATTGACTCCGAACCGATGCTGCTCATCCGTGACGACAAGACCAAGCGAGCGGAAGACGACGTCGTCCTGGATCAGCGCATGCGTCCCGATCAGCACGTCGATGAGCCCCATCTGCAGCCCGGCGAGCAGATCGCGGCGCTTGCGCTCCCCTACGCTGCCGGTTAGCAGCGCGGTCTGGACGCCGGCCGACTCGTACAGCCTCGTCAGAGACCTCATATGCTGCTCCGCCAATATTTCCGTCGGCACCATGAGCGCTCCCTGATGCCCGGCCTTGACGGCCGCGAGCAGAGCTATGGCGGCGACGACCGTCTTGCCCGCGCCGACATCGCCCTGCAGCAGGCGATTCATCGCATGGGGCTGGCGCATGTCGGCAAGAATCTCATTGACGACCTTCTTCTGGGCATCCGTCAGCTCGAACGGCAGCGAAGCCGCGAACTGGCGGATGACCTCCGGATCGACCCGGTGGACGATGCCGTCCGCGCGGCGGCGGTTCAGCATCCGGTATGCCTGCAGCTTGAGCTGGAAAAAGAACAGCTCCTCGTAGACGAGCCTTCTGCGCGCGCCTTGCCCGTCCTGTGGATGCTCGGGATGATGGATATGCAGCACCGCTTCGGACCTCGGCATCAGCTTGTACTTCGCCACGAGCCTCTCCGGGAGGTTCTCCTCCAGGAGGCTGCCGTATTGAGCCAGCGCTTGTCCGATCGTCTTGCGCATCCAAGCCTGCGTAATCCCGCCTCCGACCGAATAGACCGGCTGCAGCGTGCCTGTTTTGGCGACTCCCTTGTCGGGAAACTCCGAGTCGGTCACCGTCAGCTGCATCCGCCGGGCATCCCATTTGCCCGTGAGCGTTATTTCCCGGCTCAGCGTCAGCTGATCCTTGAGGAACATCCGGTTGAACCAGACGGCCGTCACCAGCTGTCCGTCCACTTCGGCTTTGCAGGTGATGCGGGCTTTTCCTTTGCCGAAGCGGGCGACCATCGGCAGCCCCCGGATGATGCCCTGAACGGTGATCTTCTCGCCGTCCTTCACCTCTCCGAGGGAACGGAGACGATAATCCTCGTAACGGAAAGGAAAATAGTTCAACAGATCGGCTGCGTTATAGATGCCAAAGGCGTGAAGCTCCTGCTCCTTCGGAGCGCTCACGCCTTTGATCTGCCTCAGCGGAATTTCTTCCAGCCGGGCAAGAGGTTTATGGGTCATGCTCTCTGCATGAACACCGCTGCGGTACCTGGGCCTACATGGGCGCCGATGACAGGACCGAGCGTCGTGGTGGTCGTATGGCGGATCTGGAACGAAGCGTTGATCGCTTCATACAGATCGAGCGCGGAGCCTCTTTGGTATCCCCAGGCGAAGTGGACCGCCACAGGATCGTCGCCGAACTTTTCCTTCAGCAGATCAACGATGCGTTGTACCGCTTTTTTGGTGCCGCGGACTTTGTCCACGGGCGTGATGGAGCCTTCGTCATCGATGGACAGGATCGGCTTGATATTGAGGATGGATCCGAAAAATGCCGAAGCTTTGCCGATCCGTCCGCCTTTTTGAAGGTATTCCAGCGTATCCACGAGGAAATAGAGCCCTGTCTCCTTGCGCATCCGGTACACTTCGTCCAGGATATCCTCCTTGGACGCTCCGGCCTCGGCCATCTCGGCAGCCTTCACGACCAGCATGCCGTTGCCGTAGGAAGCCGACTTGGAGTCCACCGCCGTAATGTCGGCCTCTCTCTCGATCAGCGATTGGGCAAGCAGGGCGGATTGGAAGGTGCCGCTGAACTGGGAGGACAGATGGATGGAGATGATCGGCGCATCGGGAGATTCATCCAGAATCCGCTCGTATACGGCCATGAATTCGGACGGGGAAGGCTGCGATGTCGTCGGCAGCCCGCTGAACTTCTCCAGCTTCTCGTAGAATTCATCGGCCTGGAGCGTTACGGAATCCAGGTAGGATTCGGTTCCAAAAAGCACCTGAAGCGGCACCATCTCGATGTTCAACCGCTCCCGGACTTCGCGCGGAATATCCGCTGTACTGTCGGTTACTATCCGAACCTTCGTCGTCATTTACGTCAACCTCCACGGACTGCTGCTGTTCGTCTGGAGGACGATTCTGTTCCAACCGTCCTCCAGCCGATTATCCCCGTTATTCCAGGGCAAACAAATAAGGGTAAAGCGGTTGTCCGCCTTCATGAACTTCAAGCTCGACATCCGGATGGGCATCGGCGATCCAGGCCGCCAGCTCCTCCGTGCCTTCTTCCGTGGAGTCTTCTCCCGTAAGGATGGTCAGCAGGTCGCCGCCATTCGCCAGGAGGCGTCCGACAAGTCCCTTGCAGGACTCCAGAAGAGACGGTTCCGAGACGACGATCGCCTTCTCGAAGATGCCGATGTAATCGCCCTCGCGGACTTCCACGCCGTCGATCTCGGTATTGCGGACGGCTTGCGTGACGCTTCCCGACCGCACAGCCTTGGCCGCGCCGGCCATCAGAGCGTTGTTGCGCTCCGGCGTCTCGTTCTCCTTGAAGGCGAGCACCGCCGCGAGGCCTTGCGGCACCGTACGGGTCGGGATGACGCTTACGCTGCGGCCGGACAGCTCGGCTGCCTGCTCCGCGGCGAGAATGATGTTGCTGTTGTTCGGGAGCAGGTAGATATGCTCGGCCGGCAGCGCTTCGATCGCGTTGACGAAATCCTCGGTGCTCGGATTCATCGTCTGTCCCCCGGACAGCACGACATCGACGTTGTTGTCGAGGAAGATGCCGGAGATGCCCTCTCCGATCGCGACGGCGATAATGCCGTAAGGAGCCCATTCATGAACGGATTCCGGAGGCGTCTGCAGGGCGGAAGCCGATCCCGCCAGCACTTCCGCCACGGCGAGCGCCTCGTCCGAAGCCATGTCCAGACCGCGGACCGCTTCGTTGAAGGCATCCTCGCCGAGCAGCTCCCGGTGCTGCTCCCTCATGTTGAGGATATGGAAATCCGTCAGCTCGCCGTATGGAAGAGACAGATTCAGCACGTCGCCGGGGCGGCGGGAGTGGACGTGGACCTTGATGAGGTCGTCTTCGGCGATGACCAGAATCGAGTCGCCGTCATTCGCCAGCTGCTGCCGATAGCCTTCTTCGTCGAAGGCAGGAGCTCCGGGCAGCGCAAGCTTGGGCTTGATGAAGAATTCCATGTCGTAGAAAAATTCGATCTCGCTCGTCGAAAGCCGTGCCTGGGCTTTGGCTCCAGCGCGGCTTGCCGGCTGCGGGCTTGCAGGATAGACCGGCAAAGGGTCGGAGGAGCGGCCAGGCTCGCGGAAGACCTCGACCGGGGCGGCTTCCGAAAGCACCGGCAGCCGATTCTCGACAAAGTAGGCCAAAAAGCCTTCGTAGATGAGCACCAGCCCTTGGCCGCCGGAATCGACGACTCCGACCTGCTTCAGCACCGGAAGCATCTCCTGCGTACGCCGCAGCGTTTCTTCCGCCTGAGAGAGCACCTCCCTCATCAGGGATTCCATATCGTCCGTGCGGCGGGCTGCCGTCTGGGCATGGCGGGCCGTCTCCCTGGCGACCGTCAGAATCGTGCCTTCGACCGGCTTCACGACGGCCTTGTAGGCCATGTCGACTCCTTGCTGCAGGGCGGCGGCGAATTGCACCGGCCCTGCCTCGTCCAGGCCGGCCAGCGCTTTTGCGGTTCCGCGGAAAAGCTGGGACAGAATGACCCCGGAATTGCCTCGGGCGCCCATCAGCAGGCCTTTGGACAAAGCCTCAGCCGTACGGCCCACCGAGTCCGAATTCTTATTCTGCAGCTCCCGGACTCCGGAAGCCATCGTCAAGTTCATATTCGTACCCGTATCGCCGTCGGGAACGGGGAATACATTCAAAGCGTTGACGCGTTCCGCGCCCCGCTGCAAATTCTCCGCACCGAGCAAAACCATACCGGCGAAGTCCGAACCGTTAATAAAGCGCTTTCCCAAACGAAATTTCCCCTTCCACTAACTGATGACCCGCACGCCCTGGACAAAAATATGGACATGGTCGACCCTCAGGCCGATCACTTCGTTCAGCACGTATTTGACTTTGGTCTGGATATTATGGGCGACCTCGGAAATCCGGGTGCCGTAACTTACGATGATATGCAGGTCGATATGAAATTCTTCGTTTTCGCGCCGCACTTCCACTCCGCGGGAAAGGTTGTCCCTCTTGAGCAGCTCGGCGATGCCGTCCTTGAGCTGCTTGCGCGAGGCCATGCCGACAAGCCCGTAGCATTCGAGCGCCGCAGATCCCGCAATGACGGCGATGACATCGTCAGTCACAAAAATTTTACCTAATTCGGTCGATAGCTGCATGGGCATGGCAGGTTACACACTCCTTCGTATCGGGCAGAACTTGGCAAGCTGCACGCCCTACTATTCCCTGGGAACAAGGACTGACATCCATTGTACTATATTTCAGCCCGTTTATGAAGCCTGAAACGCTCTTCCCTTCGTTTTTCTCGCAAATGCGCCTGCTCTTGCCTCTTGCGAGGCCGCGTCCCGCCTGCCAAACGATGGTTGATCAAGAGCCTATTGTATGTTAAGATATCCAAGTATGTTTTCATGCGGACTTTGTTGTTCGCATAGGGCGACCTGCAAGCTGTAAAGGAGGTGTATCGCATGTCTCGCAAATGTTTCGTAACCGGCAAAGCTCCGGGCACCGGAAACCACGTTTCCCACGCGAATAACCGCAACCGCCGTACTTGGGGCGTCAACGTCCAAAAAGTGCGCATTCTCGTCGACGGCAAGCCTAAACGCGTATGGGTCAGCACCCGCGCGCTGAAATCCGGCAAGGTAACCCGCGTGTAGTGAACACGCCTTTGCGTCCAAGAAGGGACATGCCTGTACCTTCTTTTCCGACGACAAAAAGCACCTGGGCTTATGCCCAGGTGCTTTTTTGCGGGCTTTTCAGTTCGGAAGGGCCGGCAGCTGCTCACGGAAGTCAGCTTTTTTGGAAGGTGTTCAAGATGGCCTTGACAAATCCGCCCAGAAACTTAGGCAGCTTGATCGTGTAGAATTTCATGCTTCATCCCTCCTCGAAATCGCTGGTCGTGTATTCACTGCCGGGCCGCGCTTCCGCCCGAATGAGGCCGCCGGGCCGCCTCCAGCCGCGGAACATTCGCCCCTTATCTCTTCATGCACAACAAAAAAAGGCTACAAGAACCTGAAGTTCATGTAACCATCCTATGCGGGAAGAATTTGTCCTATTCCGCCTCTGCCTCAGCTTGGGCGGCAGCCTACCTTACGGAGCGGTGCCGTGCTTGACGAAGACGTACATCGTGTACGCGATGACGGACAGGATGAAGAAGAGAATGGATAAGAAGACGAAGCCGACTCGCCTCCATACCGTCTCGTGGGTCCGGAAAAAACGCAGCCCCAGCCATAAAGCCAAAAGGGAAAAAACGAACCGGATGACGCCGGGCACCATGACGAACAAAGTCATCAGCAGGCCGCAGGCGATGCCGTAGAGCATCGCAGCGGCAAATCCTCTCCATCTGCTCTCCGTCTCCATGGCGCCTACCGCAGCGAGGCTATCGCCGCCGCCAGATCCTCCGCCCCGTATACGTAGCTGCCGGCAACGAACACATCCGCGCCCGCTTCACGCACGAGCGGCGCTGTCGCGGCATTGATGCCTCCGTCCACCTGCACATGGACGCCGCTGCGGCCGCGGTCGTGGAGCATGCCGCGGAGCGTCCGCAGCTTGTCGAGCGAGTAAGGGATGAAGGATTGGCCGCCGAAGCCCGGATTCACTGTCATGATGAGCACGAGGTCGACATCGTCCAGAACCGGCTCCAGCAGCTGCACCGGAGTGCCGGGATTGATCGCCACGCCCGCAGGCAGCCCCAGCTCCTTGATCTGGTGGATGACCCGGTGCAGATGGGTGCAGGCTTCCAGATGCACGGTAATGCGGTCCGCTCCGGCTCTGGCGTAGTCTTCGATGTACTGCTGCGGCTGCTCGATCATGAGATGAACGTCGAACGGAAGCTTCGTCACATGGCGGACCGCCCCCATGATCGGAGGGCCGAAGGTCAGATTGGGGACGAAGTGGCCGTCCATGATGTCCACGTGGATCCAATCCGCTCCCGCCTTCTCGACGGCGGCGATCTCTTCCCCCAGCTTGGAAAAATCAGCGGATAAGATGGATGGCGCGATGATGGTCATGTTCAGTACCTCCGCTTCTTCTCTTTCATTTCTCCCAGGAACTGCACATAGCTGTCGTACCGGCTCTGAGCGACCGTTCCTTCCGCGAGCGCGGCCGTAACGGCGCAGCCCGGCTCATGGGTATGCGTGCAGCCGCGGAATTTGCAGTCCGGAGACAGCTCCCTCATTTCCTTGAAGCCGTAGGACAGATCCTCGATGCCGAGCTCCTGGAAGTCGAGCTGGCTGAATCCGGGCGTATCGGCGACATAGCCGTCTCCCGGCTCCGCGCCTGCCTCGACCAGCTCCACGTGGCGCGTCGTATGCTTGCCTCGGCCCAGCTTGGAGCTGATCTCGTTCGTCTCCAGCTTCAGCTCCGGAACGAGCGCGTTGAGCAGGGATGACTTGCCGACGCCCGACTGCCCCGCGAACAAGGCCAGCCGGCCCTTGAGCACGGCGCGGATCTCCTCCAGCCCTCTGCCTTGCCTGGAGCTTGTGCCGATGACCCGATAGCCGATCGCCCGGTAGACCCGCTCCACCGTATCGATCGCTTCGCTTGCTTCCTCCGCGTCCGGGCCATCCTCGGACAAGTCCTGCTTGCTCAGGCATAACACCGCTTCGAGGCCCGAATGCTCGATATGGACAAGGAATTTGTCCAACAGGGTCAAGCTGAGCGATGGCTCGGATACGGAAAACACGAGCACCGCCAGATCGGCATTGGCCACAGGCGGCCGGACGAGCTCCGTGCTGCGCGGAAGAATCTCCTCCACCGTGCCTTCCCCCGTCACGCTCGCGCTGTAGACGACGCGGTCGCCGACAAGCGGGGACTCTCCCCGCTTCTTGAAGATTCCGCGCGCCCTGCATTGCAGCGGCTTGCCGCTGGCGCCGTCCGGAATGACGTAATAGAATCCGCTAAGCGCCTTGACGATCAGGCCTTGGCCCGTTGTGCCGGAGTAATCAGTCGTTTCCGTCATGGTCGCCCGTCCTTGTTTTTGTCTTTGTCTTTATCTTTGTCTTTGTCTTGCTTGCCGTCCTGATCCATCGAAGCGTTCTCTCCATCCGGAGGCGCGACAGCTCCAAGATCCGGCGTCGGGGTCGCTTCAGGCGTCGGCGACGGGGTCGGATCCGTTCCCGGCACGGCCATCGGCCCCGAGTCCCTGCCTGCCTTCTCGTCCTCGTAGGAGCGCGAGAACGTATCGGCCAGCTGGCCGTCGCGGTAGATCTTCACGAGAGCTTCCGTATTGGGAGCGAGCACGACTTTGACGTCGAAGCTTCTGGTCTCCTTGATGCTGGTCTTCCGCATTTCGATGTCGTTGCCCGTCGCGTCGCTGTAGACGATCCGGATCTCGCTTGACTTGCCCGCCCGCGAAGGAGAGATGAGCAGGTTGAACGTATAGTCCAAAGCATCCTTAGGGAAGCCTCCGCTGACCGTCAGCGAAATCTGGGTGCCCTTGGAGACTTGCGAGCCGGGGCCGTAAGGATCCTGCGACAGGACGATTCCTTCCTTCTCGTAGCTGTCTTGCTTCAGAATGTTCTCGTCGCGGACTTCAAGTCCGGCATCGCGAATCATCTTCTTGGCATCGTCGACCGACTTGCCGACCAGATCCGGCATCGGCACCGTTTCCTGGCCCTTGCTGACGGTGAGCGTCACCGTCGCCGTTGTCGGGTCCAGGTCGGTATCGGGCGGCGGATTCTGGCTGATGACCGTTCCCGGCTCCGCCGATGCGTCGAACACTTCGGTCTGCTTGATCTGTCCGGAATCCAGGCCGAGATCCTGCAGGGCCGCGACGACGTCCTGGACTTTCTGGCCGACATAGCTGCCCAGCTTCTTCAGCTCCGGTCCGTCGCTGACCGACAGCTGGACACGCGAGCCCTTTTTCACCCGCATGTTGGACTTGGACTGGGCAAAGACCTGGTCCTTCGGAATATCCGCCTTGAAGGCGCGGATGGAAGGCTCGGCGATCATAAGCCCCGCGTCCTCCAGCATCGTGCGGGCCTGCTGCTCGGTCTGTCCGACCACATAAGGCACCTCGACCTCCGCTACGTCAAGGGATCCCGATACGACGCGGAAAACGCCATATACGGCTCCGATGACAGCGAGCGTGATCAGGATGATGACGAGAGGCTTGACCCAGCCTCTGCGGCGGGGAAGCTCCTCCTCCTCTTCTTCCTCCTCGGCAGACGCCATGCGCACGGTGTCCTTCGCCGCGGCTCCCTGCCCGCTGGCCGGATATTCGAATGAAGGCTTGCCTTCATTCGCAAGCATGCCGGGACGTATCGCCGGCATGACCCTGGTTTCGTCCATGTCGCCGGCCGCAAACGTAATCTTGGGCTCCCGGATTCTTTCCGGCCTCAAGGACGTCTCCAGATCCTCCAGCATCTCGCCTGCCGTCCGGTACCGTTCGGAAGGATTTTTGCGCGTCGCCTTGATGATGATGTTCTCCACGCTTTGCGGAATGAGCGGATTGACCGACTTCGGATCCTCAAGCGGCTCCTGCAGATGCTTGAGCGCGACGCTGATCGGGCTTTCGCCGAGGAAAGGAAGCCTGCCCGTCACCATCTGATAGAGGACGATGCCGAGCGAATAGATATCCGACTTTTCTCCCGTGCTGACGCCTTTGGCATGCTCCGGCGAGAAATAATGCACGGAGCCGATCACCGAGCCCGTCTGGGTGATCGTCGAGGACGTCACCGCGCGGGCGATGCCGAAATCCGTCACCTTGACCCGGCCGTTGCGGCCGATCAGAATATTGTGCGGCTTGATGTCGCGGTGGATGATATGGTTCTGATGCGCGTGGTCCAGAGCGTCTGCGATCTGCGAGGATATCCGCACCGCCTCGTCCGCCTGGAGCGGCGCCCGCTCCTGAATGATTTCATTGAGATTATGGCCTTCTACATATTCCATGACGATGTAATGGACTTCTTCTTCCTGCCCTACATCATAGATGCTGACGACGTTGGGATGGGACAGGGCGGCGGCGGATTGCGCCTCGCGGCGGAACCTCCGGATGAACTCCTCGTCATGGACATACTGGGAACGAAGCACTTTCACCGCGACGTTGCGGCTGAGCAGCACGTCGTGGGCTTTGTATACGAGCGCCATGCCTCCCCCGCCTATGCGGGACAGGATTTCATAGCGTCCACCTAATTCTCTGCCGATCATGCGCTTACGCTCACTCCTCTCCGTCCGTGCCGGAGCCGGATTGCAGCAGCACTACCGTAATATTGTCGTCCCCGCCTGCTGCCAGCGCCTGCTGGATCAGAGACTCGGCCTTTTCCTCCAGGGAGGATCCTTCGGCGGATACTGTCATGCGGATGTCCTCGTCGCCGACCATTCCGCTCAGGCCGTCGCTGCACAGCAGCAGAATATCGCCTGCCGCCCAAGGCAGCGCCTGAAGCTCCAGCTCCGTCTCGGAATCCGTGCCCAGCGCGCGCGTCAGCACGTTGCGGCGGGGATGATGCGCCGCCTCCTCGCAGCTGATCTGCCCGGAGCGGACAAGCTCGTTGACAAGCGTGTGATCCTCGGTCAGCAGCGTGATGCCGCCTTCCGAGATGCGGTATGCCCTGCTGTCTCCGATATGGCCGACGATCAGCCGCTGCTCCTCGACAAACAGGGCCGCGACGACCGTCGTGCCCATGTTGTGGTACTGTTCGTTGCGCGAAGCCATGTCGAATACGACCTCATTGGCTTTGCGGATCGCCCGGCGCAGAAGCTCATGGGCTTCTTCCTCCGTCATGCCGGCGGCCGCGGATTCCACTTCCTCGCGGAAGGCGTCGACGGCAAGCTGGCTCGCCACGTCTCCGGCCTGATGGCCGCCCATGCCGTCGGCCACGATGGCGACGGTCAGGCCTCCGTCCGTCACGCCCGCCCAGGAGCGGTCTTCGTTGGCCATCCGGATCCGGCCGATATCACTGCGGTTCACTCTTATCAATCCCGTCACCTCACTGCGTAAGTTCCATATGCTTGGCGCGAAGCTGGCCGCAGGCTGCCGCGATGTCGTGGCCCTGCTCGCGGCGGATCGTCGCGTTGATGCCGTTCTTCTCCAGAATTCTCTGGAATTCGAAAATATCCTCCCGCGGCGTGCGCACATACTTGCGCTCCGGCACATGGTTGACCGGAATCAGGTTGACGTGGCAGAGCATGCCTTTGAGCACCTCGGCAAGCTCCTGCGCATGCTCCGGCCGGTCGTTGGTGCCCCCGATCAGGGCATACTCGAATGTGATCCTGCGGCCCGTCTTGGCGATATAGTTGCGGCAGGCGTCGATGACCTCCTGGAACGGATAGCGGCGGTTGACCGGCATCAGCTTGGAGCGCAGCTCATCGTTCGGCGCATGGATCGAGATCGCCAGATTGATCTGCGTGTTCTCGTCCGTGAACTTGTACATGCTCGGCACGATGCCGCTCGTGGATACCGTAATGTGGCGCTGTCCGATGTTGAGCCCCTTCTCGTGGATCATCGTGCGCAGGAAGCCCATCGTCGCCTCATAGTTCTCGAACGGCTCGCCGGAGCCCATGATGACGATGCTGGAGACGCGCTCTCCGCTCGGGTCAAGCATCTGCTGAGCCTTGACGACCTGCGCGATGATCTCGCCGGCGGTCAGATTGCGCTTGAGGCCGCCCAGCGTGGAGGCGCAGAACGTGCAGCCGATGCGGCAGCCGACCTGGGTCGTCACGCAGACGCTGTTGCCGTAGTTGTGGCGCATGATGACCGTCTCGATGGCATGATTGTCATGGAGGCCGAACAGGAATTTGACCGTCCCGTCCTTCGATTCAAAACGGGTGATCTCGGTCAGCGTGACGAACTGGAACGATTCCGCCAGCTTGTCCCGGAGCTCCTTGGGCAGGTTGGTCATCTCCTCGAACGAGGTGACGCGCTTCACGTACAGCCAGTCGAACAGCTGGCCCGCGCGGAAGGCAGGCTGGCCCTGCTCCTTCATCCATCCCTGGAGCTGATCAAGAGAATAATCATATATAAAAGGCGTTTCCACAATGTAGGGCTGATCAAATGCTTTCATTTCGTTGCTTCACTCATTTCATTATCATTCAATCCGTCATCCGGCTGCCGGTATCCGTTGCCGCAGGACGCTAGTCGCTCTAGTTTACCACAAACGTCCCTCGCAAGACCACAGCCTGCCGGCGCGCGGCTGTCAAGGATCGATTGCAACGACTAGCGGACTTCCCGCATACTCGGTCCCGACGATCGGCTCCTCCGTGCGGGCGAAACCGCTCAAGCCGGTGAAGTCAAGATCCATCCGGGATAAGGCTACGTCCGCCGTCACACGGCTTCCTTTGGCGAATACGAGCCTATGCATCCCTTCGTCGCACATCGTGCACGTATCGGGAAGCATCCGCAGGAGCACGTAGCCCGGATAAGTCCTGGCGTCCGTCCATTCAGCCCCGGCTATCGCCTCCATCTGTTCCCAATTCATATAAGGAGGAATGACGGCCATCCGATCCCAGTCGAACTCCGTCAGTTCCGACAGCCTGACCTGCTTTCCTTGTCCGACCGTCTCCAGCAGCCGCGTCCGGAAGGCTTCTGCGCCGCTTCCGGCAACCCGATGCGCATAGTAGCCGTTCCTATCCGCCAGCAGCGCCAGGACCAATACGGCCGCCGCAATCAACGCCGCCTGCCGCAGCCGTTTTCTCCGCCTGTTCATCCTTCAGTCGCCCCCATCGTCATCCTTTCCCCGCACATGGACAGACGAGCATGGGACGGCAATTGTTTCCTCTTGTTCCTGCTGCGAAGACGGAAGCGGCGCCGGCTCCACCCGGTTGGAAAAAATACGTTGCGGAAGGATGGATTCAGCTCCCTGACAAATAGGAAGCCGGCGCATGGAGCGCCGGCTTGGAGGCTTCCGGCTTCGAAAAGCCGGCCTCGAAATTAGCTGAACATGATTTCCTTGGCATACCCCTTGCCCTCCAGCAGGTCGTACTGGATCATCTTGTAGTCGTCAAGCAGAGCCTGCTGCTCCGCCGTCGGCTTCTCGACCTTCCCGTCCGGACCGAGCAGCACTTTCTTGTTCAATCCCGGCATGGCCGTCTTGACCTCATGAAGCAGCTTGTAGTAGGCTGGCAGCTTCTGGCCTGCGTAGGAGAAGATCTCCGGTCCGATGAAAGACGGGCTCAACGTGCCGAGCGGCTTGCTGCCCACCTCGTAATTGGAAAGCACGAGCAGCGGCGTTTCGTGGCGGAGCCTTTCGTCCGTCCAGCCTGCATCGTCATACACTTTGGCCGGAAGGCCGGGCAGATGATCCCCCCACAGGATGACGACCGTAGGCCTGCCGAGCTGCTGGATGGCCGAGGACAAGTACGAAAGGGCGCCGTCGGTATGCTTGATTCCTTCGGCGTACGTCTCCACCTGATCACTATATTCAGGAGTGACGCCAGCCGCGCGGACCGTGTTCATGCCGTGGATGGTCTTGTTCGTATACGGGAAGTGGTTCTGCATCGTGACCAGATGAAGGAACGCCGGCTTGCCGGTCTTCTCTTGCTCCTTCAGCTCGCGCACCGCTTCCTTCATCGCGGCCATGTCGGAGACATAGCTGCGGGAGGACAGGTACTCCCGGTTCGGCATTTCCTTGGAGCTGGTGAATTTCTCGAAGCCGAGCATCGGGTAGACGGTGTTTCGGCTGTAGAAGGTTTTATCGAAAGGATGGAGCGCCAGCGCCGCATATCCGCGCTGCTTCAAAATGCTGACAATCGAGGGCAGGTCCGTCTGCTTGGTCAGATTTTGCTGGAACGGCACGGTGCCGTCGTTCAGAAAATAGTTGGTGAGGCCGGTCAGCGCCTCGAATTCGACATTCGCCGTACTGCCTCCGAATTCGGGCGAAAGCACGTAGCCGGACGGCTTCCCCTTGCTCGCTTCATGCAGGAATGGAAGCGGGTCCTCGCTCAGCTTGTAATCCGTCACCCGGGTCAGATCGAAGAATGCCTCGTTCATCACGAACACGATGTTGGGCGCCTCGGCCGGCGTGGCAGCCGGCTCCGCATCGGGAATGGACGCGTATTTGGCGGCGATCGCCTCGACAGCCTCCTTGCTGTAGCCGTCGGGCTCGGCCATCATGCTCCCCGTCAGGTTGGAAGCGAAAGCGATGACAAATCCGTTGTACTGGTAGTTCTGCTTCTGGTCCCAGAAAATATCTTCGTAGCTGATCTTGCTCAGAAGCGAGCTGTCCTTGCTCTCCATGATATGGACGAAGAAGAAAATCCCCGTGATGGAGCACACGGCGAATACGACGCGCAGCACGAGCGGAAAACGCAGCTTCGGAAGCTTGAACACGAGCAAGCCGAAGCTGCCCACGACGGCGAGCGTGAGCACGATGACAAGCGGCGAGAACATTCCCCTGGTCATGGCGGCCATTTCGCCGGCGTTTTTCAGCTGCAGCAGATCCCAGGGGAAGAGCGGCTCTCCTGTCGCTTTCATTTTTTGATAGACGGCTGTGCCCGTAAGGGCGGTGACCGCAGTCACGAGCGCCGTGCCTCCGTACACATTGCGGACGATGGAAGCCGCAGCCAGGAGGAGGAAAAAGAAAATGAAGCTCCCCATGAAAAACAGCGGGTACTGGCCGGCAATCCACTGTCTCACCGCACTGTAATCCATCCCCATCGAAGCCGCCTGCATTCCCGCGTTCAGCAGCATGGCGACGAGATAAAGCGCCGTCATGGTCAAAACGATCTTTCGCGTAGGCTTGATCCAACTTCGCAAGTCCATCTACTCCCTGTCCGGTATTCTCCCATGTTCCTTTACTTTATTTTAATATACTAGAAAAGAGATGCCAACCTCAGCACCATGGATTTCGGGAAAGGAATGCCGAAAGGCTTATCGGAGGGTCCGAGATTCGGGACGATGGAATCCCGGCTCTATTGCGGCAGCGAGGCTTCAAATGACTGCCAAGCTTTGGCAAGGGGCCAGCCATCGCAAGGCTCCTCCAACCGGCTCTACTTCAAAAGAAACAGAGCTGTCTGTCTGTGCATATGCACTTGTTAGCGCTAGGCAATCCAGGACTATCGATCTTCAACGCAAAAAACCCGCATCCCAGCGATGGGATGCGGGTTCTTCGGGTTCTTCGAGTTAATCGGGCTTTTTAGTCAGCCTGGCGATATAGAAGCCGTCGCTGCCGAAGTGCTGGGGCAGCAGCTGCAGGGAGCCGTCGAAGACAGCTTCCTCCGCCCCGGCAACGCCGGCCGCACGCAGCGGCTCCAGCACCTTCTCCGGCCAGCCGCCGGGATCCAGCGCATATTCGGGATGGCGCCCCAGGAATGCGGCGACCTGTCCGGCGTTCTCCGAATGCTCGATCGTACAGGTGCTGTACAGCAGCACTCCTCCTGGCTTGACCAGGCCGGCCGCCGCTTCCAGCAGGCGGGTCTGGAGCGCGGCGATATCCTTGATGTCGCCCTCGGACTTCGTCCACTTGATTTCCGGCTTGCGGCGGATGACGCCGAGACCGGAACAAGGCGCGTCCAGCAGAACCAGATCGAACGACTCCGCCGGATACAGCCGGCCGAGCTCCGCGGCATCCCCGGTTACGGGATGCACGGCCCGGAGGCCGAGCCGCTTGGCGTTGTCTTCGATCAGAGCCAGCTTATGGGCATGCAGGTCGTTCGAGACGACCTCGCCGCGGTCGCCCATCAGCTCCGCCAGATGCGTCGACTTGCCGCCTGGCGCGGCGCAGCAGTCCAGGACGCGGCTGCCGGGTCGGGGATCCGCCGCAGCGGCGACAAGCATCGAGCTCTCGTCCTGTATGCTCCATAATCCTTTGGCGTAGCCGTCGGTCATGGCCAGATTGCCGCCGCGATCCACGACAATTCCGGAATCCGGCAGAGCCGATGCCGGCCGGGCGGCGAGTCCCGCTTCCTCGAGCAGGCGCAGCGCCTCGGACGGCGTCGTCCGCAGCGGATTGAGACGCAGGCTGCCGTGCGGCGCCTCGTTGCCCGAGGCCATGACCGCTTCCGCAGCCTCCTCGCCCAGAGCGGAGATCCAGCGCTCAGCCAGCCACTGCGGATACGAATGCCGCAGCGACAAGCGGCGCGGCGCGTCCGCTTCGGCAGCGAAGGTTTCAGCCTTCAGCTGAGGCAGCTGCCGCACGGCGCTGCGAAGCACGCCGTTCACCATTCCGGCGATGCCGGAGTGGCCCCGGCGGCGGCCGATGTTGACGGCCTCGTTCACAGCCGCATGAGCGGGAACCCGGTCCAGGTAGACGAGCTGGTACAGGCTCATCCGCAGCAGGGACAGCACCCACGGCTCCAGCTTGTGCAGCCCCTTGGGAATGAAGCCCGCCAGCCAGTGGTCGAGCGTGAGCCTGCGCTGCAGCGTGCCGTACACAAGCTCGGTCGCAAGGCCGGCATCGGCGCGGGACAGGCCGGAATCCAGCAGCGCGCGGTTGAGCTGCAGATTGCTGTAGGCTCCATCCCGCTCGACGCGGATGAGAGCGTCGAGCGCGAGCTCGCGCGCGCTGCGCGGCTGCCTGGAGGCTGCGCTGCCGCGGCTTTGCTGTCCTTGCCCTGCAGGCTGACGCTCTTTGCCTTTGCCTGCGGCAGGCTTTGCACCCGAGCCGGCTTGTCCGGATGCGTTCCGGACCGGCGCCGAGCCTTGACGGCTGCGCTGGCCTGCTGCGGCCTGCGTCTTCGCCGGCTTCAGCGAAGCCTGGCCGCCGGCCTTGGCCATGCCGCCGGCTTTGGAGCCGCTGCGGCCTGCGGTGCCAGCGCTGCCTGCGGCACTGCTGCGGCCTGCGGCGCTGCTCCGGCCTGCGGCGCCGGAGCGGGAGCTGCCGGCTTGTCCGCCCGGCCTGGGCGTGCGGCCGCTCACAGGGCTTCTCCGCCGGCTTCGATGCCGAAGAAGGCGCCGCGCTGCAGCCTCGCGCCTTTCAGCCACTCGGCCGCGGCCATCGCGCGCTTGCCTGCGGGCTGAATCTCCGTCAGCAGCAGCCGGCCGCTGCCGCATTGCACGACGATGCCTTCCTCGCCGGCATCGATCACTTCGCCGGGCGCTCCGCTGCCGTCCTCACGCTCTACGCGGCAGGCGCGAACCTTGAAAGGCTCATCGCCCAGCAGCGTGAAGCCGCCCGCCATCGGCGAGAGGCCGCGCACCTGGTTGAACAGCTCGCGCGCCCCGCGGCTCCAGTCCAGACGCTCGTCGTCGCGGCTGAGATTGGGCGCGTACGTCGCCTCGCTGTCATCCTGCGGAACGCGGGGAGCCTCGCCGGCCAGCAGCTGCGGCAAGGTGTCGGCCAGCAGCCGGGCTCCGGCATCGCTGAGCTTGGCGAACATCGTCCCGGAATCGTCACCGTCCGTGATCGGCACGACGACGCGGCTGATCATGTCGCCGGTGTCGAGGCCTTCCGCCATATGCATGATCGTCACTCCGGTCTCCGTCTCGCCGTTCATGATGGAACGCTGGATCGGAGCGCCGCCCCGATACTTCGGCAGCAGCGAGCCATGGACGTTGATGCAGCCTAGCCGGGGCATTTCCAGCACCGCAACCGGCAGAATCTGCCCGAAGGCCGCTGTCACGATCAGCTCGGGAGCAAGCAGCTTCAGCTCCTCCACCGCTTCCGGCCGGCGCATCCGCTCCGGTTGAAGCACGGGCAAGCCGTGCTCCAAAGCGGCGACTTTGACCGGGGGAGGGGTAAGCTCCCGCTTGCGGCCCTTCGGACGGTCCGGCTGAGTCACGACGCCGACCACCTCGCAGCCGAGGCTGCGGGCTTCAGGCCCTAGCAGCCAGAGCAGCGACGGAACCGCGAAGTCGGGCGTACCCATGAAAACAATGCGCATCGGCTTCCTCACTCCCCGTCTTCGCGGCGGTCGCGGGCGGACCCGTCGTACAGCTCTTCCGCCAGGTCGATGAACAGAATGCCGTTCAGATGGTCGACCTCATGCTGGAATGCGCGCGCCAGGAAGCCTTCCGCCTCCACCTCGAAGAATTCGCCGTCGCGGTTCTGGCCGCGCACCTTCACCTTTTCGGCGCGGCGCACGTCCCCGTTGAGGTTGGCGATGCTGAGGCAGCCTTCCGGTCCGAACTGCTCACCCGAGCGCTCCAGAATTTCCGGATTGACCATCTCGATCAGGCCGTTCTCGTCGCCGACGTCGACGACGATGACACGCTTGGAAATGCCGACCTGCGGCGCGGCCAATCCGACGCCTTCCGCGTCGTACATCGTTTCCGCCATATCCTTCAGCAGCTTATGGAGATTGGAGTTGAACTTCGTGACTTCCTTGGCGACTTCGCGCAGGACGGAGTCGGGATTTTGAACGATAAGCCGAATGGCCATGATGGATGCACCTTCCTTGATTGCTTCGTAGTAGTAGACGCCTGGGCCGGATGTAGTAAGATATGTCGGGACAACAGGCGATAAGGCCTATTTCTATAAAATCATTTGGGGATCCACATCGACGCTGAACAGCACGCCGGAACGCGCCGCCTCCGCTTCGGTGCGGGTTATCGCTTCCTTGACGAGCATGGAAGCGTCGACGGCTCCCCTGTATTTGATCATGCACTGGAACCGGTATTTGTCCTTCATCCGCGATATCGGGGACGCGACAGGGCCGAGCAGGTCGAACGCCCGCTCCCCGCCGCTCTGCAGCGGCGCCAGCACGCCTCTCTCGGCGGCAAGAGCCCGCAGCTTGCTTGCGAAGCGGTCGCTTACCGAAGAGAGGGTGGCGAGCTGCTCATGGGACATCGTGACGAGGATCAGCCTGCAGAAAGGCGGGTAGCCCATCATGCGGCGATGCTTCATCTCCTCCTCCACGAAGCCCCCGTAATCATGGTGCTGAGCGGTCGTGACGGCGTAATGGCCGGGGTTGTACGTCTGGATGACGACCTCCCCCGGCAGATGATGGCGTCCGGCGCGGCCCGCGACCTGCGTCAGCAGCTGGAACGTCCGCTCGCCCGCCCGAAAATCGGGCAGGTTGAGCGACGTATCCGCCGCGATGACGCCGACAAGGGTCACGTAAGGGAAATCAAGCCCTTTGGCGACCATCTGGGTGCCGAGCAGCACATCCGCCTTGCGTTCGCCGAAGAGCGTCAGCCATTTCTCATGGGCGTTCTTCTCCGTCGTCGTGTCGACGTCCATCCGGATGACCCGGATGCCGGGGAACAGCTTCGCCAGCTCCTCCTCCACCTTCTGCGTGCCCGCTCCGAAATAGCGGATCTGCTCGCTGGAGCAGGACGGGCATGTGCGGGGCGCAAGCTCCGCGTGGCCGCAGTAATGGCAGCGCATCGCGCGCGTCTTCTGGTGGTAGGTGAGCGAGATGTCGCAGTGCGGGCACACGGCCGTGTACCCGCAGGAGCGGCAGATGACGAAGGTTGAATAGCCCCGCCGGTTGAGCAGAAGGACGGATTGCTCTCCCCGTTCGAGCCGGGCTTGCAGCCCTTCATGAAGATCGCGGCTGAACATGGAGCGGTTCCCGCTTTTCAGCTCATCCCGCATATCGACAATCTTGACGGGCGGAAGCGGCCGCGCCCCTACCCGTTCGTTCAGCTCCAGCAAAGCCCCGTTGCCGCCCGCGCCTCCGCGGACGGCTGCCGCGTAACTCTCGAGCGACGGCGTCGCCGAGCCGAGCACGACGACGGCGCCTTGCTGCCGCGCGCGGCGCACGGCGACTTCGCGGGCATGATACTTCGGCGTTTCTTCCTGCTTGTAGCTGGATTCATGCTCCTCGTCGATGATGATCAGGCCGAGATTGCCGAACGGGGCGAACACGGCGGAGCGCGCGCCGATCGCCACCTTGGCGCCGCCGCGGCGGATCCGCCGCCACTCGTCGTAGCGCTCTCCGCTCGAGAGGCGGCTGTGCAGGACGGCGACCTCGTCTCCGAAGCGTCCCTTGAACCGCTCGACCATCTGAGGCGTCAAGGAAATCTCGGGCACGAGGACGATCGCCTCCATGCCGAGCTCGAGTGCCCGCTGGATGGACTGCATGTAGATCTCGGTCTTGCCGCTTCCCGTCACTCCATGCAGCAGGAACGTCGCCGGTTCGGAAGATTCCACCGCCGCCTTCAGCCGCACGTACACTGCCCGCTGCGCATCCGTCAGCGGCAGCGGCTCGCTGCGCCGGAACTCGCGGCCGGCATAAGGATCCCGCTGCTGCTCCGCCTCGCGGATCGCGATCAGGCCCTTGGCCTCGAGCGCCTTGGCGGAGGAGGCGCTGGCGCCCGTCTCCGACAGCATCGCCTGCAGCGTGACCGGCTCGCTGAGACCAAGAACATATTCCAGCAGCTCGCGCTGCCGGGCAGCCTGCTTGGGCATCGCGGACAGCGCCGCCTCCGCGGCGGCGCGATCCTCGTGCGGATACACCGTCAGCTGCTTGCGGACGGCGAGCCGGTCCCGAATCGATTTCTCTTCGGCCAGCAATCCCGAAGCCAGCGCCCGCTTGATCGCCGCGCCGGCTTCCGGGTAACGCTGCGCGACGAGATCCAGACGCATGTCGCCGGAGCGCTGCAGCTCTTGGACCAGACCTGGAGGCAGCTGCTCCAGAGGCAGCTGCTGCTGGGCGACCGCTGCCGGGCTCATGCCCTTGCCATCGCCCCAGCCGGCCGCGCCCGCGGCTAAGGAATGATCCTCCTGCCATCCGGCAGCCGATCCCGCCTTCCCGGACGACTGGGCGTCCAGGAGCTCGGACTTCCCGGCTCCGTCTTCCGCCAGGCGGATATACCGTTCGGCCTTGCCTTTGATCGCGGCAGGAATCATCGCCTGCAGCGCTGCCGTCCAGGTGCAGCAGTACTTCCCGCTCATCCACTGGGCGAGCTCGACCAGATCCGGCAGGAGCGGCGGCAGCGGATCCAGCAGCTCGGCGATCGGCTTGAGCTTCCCGGCGCTGTCGGCCGGGGCCTCGGCGGACAGGCTGACGACGAAGCCTTGCACGGTCCGTCCGCCGAAAGGAACGCCGACACGGCTGCCCGGCTCGATCCACTCTTCCATGGCGGCCGGCACCTCATAGCTGAAGGGCCGGTCTGTCTGACGGCTCGGCACATCGACGATGACGCCGGCGATCATGATTCCGTTCCCTTCGGCTCCTTCGAGCCGATCCGCTCCGCGACAAGGCGCAGCAGCCGCTCGCCGGCATCGCGCTTGCTCATCACGGGCAGCGATTCAACCAAGCCGTCCTTGTCGAAGATCCGGACCGCATTGGTGTCGCCGTTGAAGCCGGCCCCTTCCATCGAGACGTCGTTGCCTACGATGAGATCGCAGTTTTTGCGGCGCAGCTTGTCCATCGCATGCTCGTCCAGACGCTCCGTCTCGGCGGCAAAGCCGACCAGGAACTGGCCTTTCTTGCGCTCGCCCAGAGCGGTCAGGATGTCGGCCGTCTTCTCCAGCTCAAGGACAAGCGTGCCGCCCGTCTTCTTCAGCTTGGAGGCATGCCGCACGACGGGCCGGTAGTCGGCGACCGCCGCTGCCTTGACCACGATGTCGGCGTCGTCGAACACGCTGCCCGCCGCCTCAAGCATCTCCTGCGCGGACTCTACGCGCAGGATCTTCATGCCTCCGGGAAGCGGCTGCGACACGCGGCCGGCGATCAGCGTTACGTGCGCGCCCATATCGCGGGCGGCTTCCGCGATGGCAAAGCCCATTTTGCCCGACGAATCATTCGTCAGATAACGGACGGGATCGAAGCGCTCGACCGTGCCTCCCGCCGTCACGACAACCTTCTTTCCTTCCAGCAGCTTGCCCGAAGCGAAAAACCGCTCGACCGCCAGCACGATCTCCTCCGGCTCGGCCAAGCGGCCCTTGGCCACGTAACCGCAAGCGAGCTGGCCGGTTCCGGGTTCGATGAAGCGGACTCCCCGGCTGCCAAGCAGCTCCATGTTCGCGACCGTCGCCGGATGCTCGTACATGTGGACATTCATCGCCGGAGCCGCGATGACCGGAGACGTCGCGGCAAGCAGCGTCGCGCCAAGCATGTCGTCGGCCAGCCCCGCCGCCAGCTTCGCGAGCGTGTTGGCCGTAGCCGGCGCGAGCAGGATCAGGTCGGCCTTGTCCGCCAGCTCGATATGGGACACGACGGAGGGATCGCGCTCGTCGAAGGTGTCCAGATATACAGGGTGGCGGGACAGCGTCTGCAGCGTCAGCGGCGTAATGAACTTGGCCGCCGATTCCGTCATGATGACATGCACCTCGGCGCCCGCCTGGACCAGCTTGCTGCATAGAGCGGCGCCCTTGTAGGCCGCGATGCCTCCCGTTATGCCAAGAACGATTCTTTTTCCCTGAAGCATGGGGTGTTCTCCTCCCTCATCGGCATATACCCGCCGGCACCAGCCACTCCGCCGGGTTTGCTTCCGCTAAAAAAATAACAACCGCAGAGGGTTGTTAAGCGTACCGCTATGCTGCTATCTATCATCCGCTTCCGCAGCAGGCTGCGGCCGGCATGTCCTAGTCTTCGTTGCGCTGCTCCACTTGCACGAGATCGTGGTAGATCTCCTCGAGGGCGACGCCTACCTGCTTATGGGATTTCTGTCCGCGCAGCTCGGTCTTCTCTCCGTCCCTCAGGGCACGCGCGCGGCGCGATGCCGCGACGACCAGGGAGTACTTGCTGTCGACTTTCTTCATCATCTCGTCAATGGATGGATACAACATGGCTAATCACTCCGTTCAGGCTTTTTCGGATGCGGTCTGCATATCGTGCGCGAGCCCCGCCAGATAACGTTCCTTGCGGCAATGCTCGGCGGTGACGATGCTCTGGATCCGGTGGCAGGCCGCGTCGATCTCGTCGTTGACGACGGCGTAGTCGTAATAGCGGATGAGGTTGATCTCCTCGGCGGCGACGGACATCCGGGAATCGATGATCTCCTGGGTTTCCGTGCCGCGTCCGGTGATGCGCTGCTTCAGGACGTCGAGCGAAGGAGGCATCAGAAAAATAAAGACGCCCTCGGGAAACGTTTCCTTGACCTTGAGCGCTCCCTGGACTTCGATCTCGAGAATGATATCCTTGCCGCTGTTGATGGTGCTCTCCACGAAATCGCGGGGAGTGCCGTAATAATTGCCTACGTACTCCGCATACTCCAGCATGGCTCCGCGAGCCATCATGTCCTGGAACTGCTCCCGCGACTTGAAGAAGTAATTGATGCCGTCCGTCTCTCCCTGTCTCGGGCTGCGGGTCGTCGCCGACACCGAGTAGACCAGCTCCGGCATCTTGTGGCGGAGCACGGAGCATACCGTGCCCTTGCCGACGCCGGAAGGTCCGGACAATACGATTAATAATCCCTTATTCATAATACTCCCCGCTATTATTCGTCGTGATCGTCATCCTTCGCGGACAACCGGTGCGCGACCGTCTCCGGCTGCACGGCCGACAAAATGACATGGTCGCTGTCCGTAATGATAACCGCCCGCGTGCGCCTGCCGTACGTGGCGTCGATAAGCATGTGGCGATCCCGCGCTTCCTGAATGATTCTCTTGATCGGCGCCGATTCCGGACTTACGATCGAGATGATCCGGTTAGCCGATACGATGTTGCCGAAGCCGATATTGATGAGCTTGATAGCCATGTCAGGTTCTCCCTCCGGACAGATTGGAACAGATAGCGGTCTTCTAGAAGGCCCTCCATCTGGCAATGGGCAGAACCATTGCAACTAGTGTTGACACAAAAAACACGGCGCAAACGTTCCGTCCGCCGCTCCGGCGGCCGTCCCAAGCGTCATCCCGTTCCGCACCCCGGGCATAAGCCCAGGCAGACAGTCGTGTACCTATTCTAATCGATATTCGCCAAACGAACAAGGTACAAAGCGATTTCGCGAGAAAAATAGAAATCGAGGCATCATTTGCCCCTTGAACGCCATCCCATGCTCTTTGCAGGATGGCTGGCGCATGAACTCCGCCGCATGATTGCCTTTGTCCGGACAAAGCAAAGATCCGCCCTCGCGGGCGGATCTCCTCCATATGCTCGGACAGCTCCCTACACGGTTCCGCGGAATGATTCCGCCGCCGGTCCGGTCATGTACACATGATTGTCTTCTTCGTTCCATTCGATCAGCAGATCCCCGCCCTTGAGGGAAACCGTCGCCTTGCGGTCGGTCAGCCCGTTCAGCACGGAAGAGACGACGGTCGCGCAGGCTCCCGTGCCGCATGCCAGCGTCGGACCCGCGCCGCGCTCCCATACGCGCATGTCGGCCTGGCTGCGGGTATTGACGGTCACGAACTCGACGTTCGTCTTGCGCGGGAACAGCGGATGCGTCTCCAGCTTGGGACCCCAAGCGGCAAGGTCGAATCCGGCCGCGTCGTCGACATAGATGACCGCATGGGGGTTGCCCATCGATACGGCCGTGAACCGGAACTCCCGTCCGTCCACTTCGACCGGGTGCCCGATGACCCGGTCGGCATCGACCGTCGTCGGAACCTGCAGCCCCTGCAGGATCGGCTCCCCCATGTCGACGCGGATGTACGCCGCCTTGCCGTCTTGTACGGTGATCTCGACCTGCTGCACGCCGGCTCCGAGCGTCTCGATCGTCAGCCGTTCCTTGTCCGTATGGCCGTTGTCGAAGACATACTTGGCTACGCAGCGGATCGCGTTGCCGCATTGCTCCGCCTCGGACCCGTCGGAATTGATGATGCGCATGCGGAAGTCCGCCCTTTCGGAAGGCAGGATATAGACGAGCCCGTCGGCTCCGATGCCGAAGAAGCGGTTGCACAGGGAGACCGCAAGCTCGTCCACCCCGGCCGGAAGGTCTTTCTCTCCGAATACGACGATAAAATCATTGCCTAGGCCGTGCATTTTGGTGAATTCCACGATAGATGCTCTCCTTTTGATATGCCGAAGCATTGATGGCCTGCTGGTCGCCGCCGCTGCGGGCGGCCGTCGTAATTAGGATAGCGCATCAAGCCGGGCAAGGCTATTCCCGATTGCGTCTAAGATTTGTACTTTTTCCCCGCGTCCATCCGATGACCGAGCCGAAAGCAGCCGGATACCGGACGATTCCGGCAATCCCTCCCAGCGTTCCCGCCAGCAGCTCGACGGTCATGAAGGCTTCTTCGGGCAAGGGAAAAGGGGCTTCTATGCCGGGCGGACGGGCAATTCTGTTCTTATTCTCATCCTCATCCTGCATGGCCTCCTTGGATGCTTCCCTGCTTCTTCTACTATAGACTCCTCGAACTTCCCGGGACAAACGCGGCAAGCCCCCCGGCGTCCAGCCGGGGGGCTTGCTTTGAATGCAGCGACTGTCGCCGCGCTCCGGAATCCGCTCAGCGGACGTTTGTCTGACCGCCCGAATAAGAGATGCGGGCTTTCGGCTTGCGCCGCTTGGACGATCCCAGCACGCTGCCGACTCCCATCAGGAACGTCGGGATGCCGCCGGCCACGAAGACGAGGCACCATTCGCGGAAGCCGATCGGAACCGTCTTGAAGATCGGCTGCAGGGCGGGAACATACACGACGGCCAGCATGAGGCCCAGCGAAGAAAGGACCGACAGGACAAGATACTTGTTCTGCAGCATGTTGCGGTGGAAGATCGACCGGGAGCTGCGGCAGTCGAACACATGGATCAGCTGCGCCATGACGAGCGTCACGAAGGCGACGGTCTGGGCGAGCACCAGTCCGTCCGCGTTTTGCGGAGCCGTCTTCAAGGTGATCCAGAACGCGCCAAGCGTGCAGACGCCGATCAGCACGCCGCGGCTGACAATCTTCCATCCGAGCCGGCGGGCAAAAATATTCTCCTTGGCGGACCTCGGCTTCTGCGTCATCAGGTCGCTCTCGGCCTGATCGACGCCGAGCGCCATCGCCGGCAGCCCGTCGGTCACAAGGTTGACCCACAGAATCTGGATCGGAAGCAGCGGCAGCGGCAGTCCGGCCATCATCGCCAGGAACATCGTCAGGATCTCTCCGACATTGGACGCCAGCAAGTAGCGGATGAACTTGCGGATATTCTCGTAAATGCCCCTGCCTTCCTCGATCGCGGCCACGATGCTCGAGAAGTTGTCGTCTCCAAGCACGAGCGAGGAAGCTTCCTTGGACACATCCGTGCCGGTGATGCCCATGGCGATGCCGATATCCGCCGCCTTGATGGCCGGAGCGTCGTTGACGCCGTCTCCCGTCATGGCGACGACATGACCTTTGCGCTGGAGCGACTTGACGATGCGCAGCTTATGCTCGGGCGAGACCCGCGCATAGACGTAGATGTTGTCGACCACCTTGTCCAGATCGTCGTCGGACAAGCCGGCAAGCTCGCGCCCGCTGATCGACAGCCCGCCGCGCGGCATGATGCCGAGCTGGGCGGCGATCGCTTCGGCGGTCAGCTGGTGGTCTCCCGTGATCATGACCGTCTTGATGCCGGCGCGGCGGCATGTCGCGATGGCGCCCTGGACTTCCCGGCGCGGAGGATCGATCATGCCGGTGAGGCCGGCGAATATGAGCTGGCACTCCGTGTCCTCGGCGCTCTCGCATTTGTCATGCGGACGAAGATCCCGGTAAGCGAGTCCGAGCACCCGCAGCGCCGACTGGGCCATGCCCTCCTGCGCCTGCTGCACCTTCTGCCGGAGCGTGCCGGTGAACGGCACGACCTTGCCTTCCCATAGAATATAGGAGCAGCGCTCCAGGAGCATATCCGGCGCGCCTTTGACACAGGCGATCCGGCCTCCTTGATGCGACACGACCACGGACATGCGCTTGCGCTCCGAGTCGAACGGGAATTCCTGCTCGCGCTTGTACAGGCCGCCGAGCGAGCTTTTGCTGAGCCCCATCTTGGCCGCCAGCACGACGAGCGCGCCTTCCGTCGGGTCGCCCTTGAGCGTCCATTCCTCCTTCGGCTCCGTCTGGCCGCCTTTGCTTTTGCGCTCTTCCCCTTCTTCGGCATGGATCAGCTCCGCATTGTTGCACAGCGCCGCGACCTGCAGCATGCGCCGCAGCGAAGCGTCGTCCTTGGCCTCTACCTGCTGGCCGTCCGCGTAGCAGCCTCCGGCGGGGGCATAGCCTTCTCCGGTGACTTCGAGCTGGCGGCCTCCGCTCCAGATGCGGGTGACCGTCATTTTGTTCTGCGTCAGCGTGCCGGTCTTATCCGAGCAGATGACGGAGGCGCAGCCAAGCGTTTCGACCGACGGCAGCTTGCGCACGATCGCCTTGCGCTTGATCATGCGCTGGACACCCAGAGCGAGCGCCACCGTCACGATTGCCGGCAGCCCCTCCGGAATGGCCGCCACCGCCAGGCTGACGCCCGCGAGGAACATTCCGTAGGCAGGCTGTCCGTGCAGGATGCCGGCCACGACGACCATGACCGTCAGGAAAAGCGCGACGACGATGAGGATTTTGCCCAACTGCTCCAGCCTGCGCTGCAATGGCGTCTCCATCTCGTCCGTCTGCTGGATCAGATCGGCGATCTTGCCCATCTCCGTATTCATGCCTGTTCTCACGACGATGCCGGTGCCGGTGCCTCCGGTCAGCATCGTGCCCATGAAGCCCATATTCCGCATGTCCCCGAGCGGCAGCTCTTCCTCGGCGATCGCGAGGCAATGCTTGCTCACCGGTACGGATTCCCCGGTCAGCGCCGACTCCTCGGCCTGGCAGCTGTTGGCTGTCAAGAAACGCAGGTCGGCCGGAACGCGGTCGCCGCTCTGCAGCAGCACGATATCGCCCGGCACGAGCTCGCTGGCCGGAATCGCCTCCGATTTGCCGCCGCGCAGAACATGGGCAGTCGGAGCGGACAGCTCCTTGAGGGCGCGCAGCGACCGCTCCGCTCTGAACTCCTGCACGAATCCGAGAATCGAGTTGATGACAATGATGGCGATGATCGTAATCGCGTCGAGATATTCCCCCAGCAGACCCGATATCAGTGTCGCCCCGATCAGGACGAGCACCATGAAATCCTTGAACTGGTTCAAAAACAGCTTCACCGGCGACAGCTTCTTTCCTTCGGACAGCTCGTTGCGGCCATGCTCGGCCAGCCGCTTGGCAGC
Source organism: Paenibacillus sp. D51F (assembly GCF_053345695.1). Lineage (NCBI taxonomy): Bacteria > Bacillati > Bacillota > Bacilli > Caryophanales > Paenibacillaceae > Paenibacillus > Paenibacillus sp. D51F. Next base: position 269,968 of record NZ_JBKFAO010000001.1, read on the forward strand.
CTCCTCCGCCGATAGACCGTTGTCCGGAGAGCTGCCAAGCTGGCTGAGCAGCTGTTCCTCCGCCAGCTGGTGCCAATTCCTATTCTCCATTCGACTCTTCTCCCTCCCGCAGATGGAACGATAATGCTGCGGGCAGCACCCGCAAGGCTCTAGGACACTATATGAGGACAATCCCCGAAATATCCCTTGTCCTTGTTGTTATGGTAGAATAAGACGGCAAAACAACCTGCGCCGCATGGACGACAAGGCGCGCACGAAAGGAACGACCCTCATGGCATTGGACGGCATCGTAACCCGCGCCGCCGTAAGCGAGCTCCAGCAGCTCGTCGGCGGACGCATTCATAAAATCCATCAACCGACCGCGCACGATCTCGTTGTTCAGACCCGCGGAGCAGGCGGGGGACGCAAGCTGCTGATCTCGGCCAACCCGACTTATCCGAGGATCCACTTCACGGAACGCAGCTACCAGAATCCGATGGAGCCGCCGATGTTCTGCATGCTGCTGCGCAAATACTGCGAAGGCGGCCAGATCGAAGCTGTCCGCCAGGTCGGCATGGAGCGCGTCATCGAGCTGGACATCCGCCAGCGCGACGAGCTTGGCGATCTGACGCTGAAGACGATCATCATCGAGCTCATGGGTCGCCACAGCAACATCATTCTGGTCGATACCGCGACGAGAACGATCCACGACGGCATCCATCACGTGACGCCGGCGATCAGCAGCTACCGCATCGTCATGCCGGGCACAGCCTATACGGCTCCGCCCGACCAGCACAAGACGGACCCGCTTCATTTGACGCAGGAAAATGATTTCGCCCGCATTCTGAGCGAGGCGGCTGGCAGCGAAGCCGCTGAGGAGCAGTCCGCCAAGCCGCTCGACAAGCTGCTCGTGGCGGCGCTGAGCGGCTTCAGTCCCTTGCTGGCGCGAGAGCTGGCATACCGCGCCAGCTCCGTCGACGCCGGCGATGGCTCGGAGCTGCATCGGCTGTGGACCGTCTTTTCCTCCTTCATGGAGTCGGTGCGCGGCGGCAGCTACGCTCCCAACATCGTGGAGACGCCAGCCGGCAAAAGCTATTTCTCCATTATCGAGCTGACGCATCTGGAAGGAGAGCGCCGCGGCTTCGAGAGCATAAGCCAGTGCCTGGAAGCTTTCTATGGGGAAAAAGCGGGCCGCGACACCGTCAAGCAGCGGGTATCGGACATGATCCGCTTCCTCCAGAACGAGAAAGCCAAAAACGTCAAGAAAGTGGAAAAGCTGAACGAGACGCTGGAAGAAGCGAAAGGCGCCGACAAATACCGCATTCTCGGAGAGCTGCTGACGACTTATATGCATGCCTTCTCCAAAGGCGACCGTTCCGTGGAGCTGGAAAACTACTATGACGAGAATGCGGCAAGCGTCACCATCGAGCTGGATCCGCAGCTGTCCCCTTCGGACAATGCCCAGCGGTATTTCCGGCGCTACACGAAGTTCCGCAACAGCACCGAGGCGGTGAAAGAGCAAATGGCGCTCGCCGGCACCGAAATCGCCTATCTCGACTCCCTGCTGCAGCAGCTGGATACCGCTTCTCTGGAGGACATCGAGGAAATTCGCGAGGAGCTTGTAGCCGAGGGCTACCTGCGCGCGCGCGGGAAGCGGGGAGCGAAGCGCAAGAAGGCCGCAAGGCCCGCCCTGCTCTGCTACACTTCATCCGAGGGCATCGCCATCTATGTAGGCAAAAACAATACGCAGAATGAATATTTGACCAACCGGCTCGCCTCTCAAGGCGATACTTGGCTGCATACGAAGGATATTCCCGGCTCGCATGTCGTCATACGCTCTGCCGAGTTCGGGAACGCTACGCTCGAGGAGGCCGCGATGCTGGCCGCCCACTTCAGCCAGGCCCGCAGCTCCAGCATGGTTCCGGTCGACTACACGCAGATCCGCCATGTGCACAAGCCGAGCGGCTCCAAGCCGGGATTCGTCATCTACGACCGGCAGAAAACGCTCTTCATCACCCCGGATGAAGCCCGCTTGAAGGAGCTTCCATCCGTTGTCAAAGCTTGATTATCACGGCTTTTGCCGCTATTGCCGATCTGAAATCGTCCAGCCCGCAAAATCGAACCTGCCTTCGAATCTCATGCGAGGTTTTGGATAATGGGCCGGCTCCAGCCATCTTTCAAAGGGGAAAGAATGCCTATGCGCTTTTTGACAGCTGTATTGATTCGTCCCCTGGTGAGCTAGCTGCTCCTCCTCTGCTTGTTTGCAGCATTGGCTTTGCTGATCGGAAGGCAGCATACCGTCGTCTTTGACGAGCGGGTGTCCGATGCCGTCCAGGGAATCGCCTCCCAGTCTTTGACAGCTGTCATGAAGGGATTTACGACAGCAGGCTCCGGCCCTTGGGTCACAGGGATCATGATTGTGATCGTCGTCGCTTTGCTGCTCGTCGGCTATCGCAGGGAACTGATCTTCTTTGTCGGCGTGATCGTCGGATCAAGCCTGCTGAACCTTCTGCTCAAGCTTATCTTCCACCGCGCCAGGCCGGATGTCCACCGGATCATCGATGCGGCCGGCTACAGCTTTCCGAGCGGCCATTCCATGGCTGCCTTCACGCTTTACGGCATTACGATTTATTTCCTTTGGAAGCATCTTGAGCGCTCTTGGATGAAGGCCGCTGCCGTGTCGGCGGGAATCGTCATGATCATCATGATCGGAATCAGCCGGATCTATCTGGGCGTCCACTACCCGAGCGACGTGCTGGGAGGCTACCTGATCAGCGCATCCTGGCTGACGGCCAGCATCGGATGGTATGAACGCTATCTCGAGGAGAGATGGAGATCGAAGAAGTCCCGTTCCGTCGGCCGCGGCTGAAAGCATGGGCTCGCGAGGGCTCAAGGACGGGCGGAGCTAGCCGAATGAATAAAAGAAGCCAGCGCTGACTTGCAGCGCTGGCTTCTTTTTATTCGGTAAATGACCCGTCCTTCCTTTATCCCTTCATGCGAGAGCCTGTCCTCTGCACCTCTCAAGAACCCGGCCGACAGCCTCGACATCAGCCCTTCATCCGCTCCATGAGCGCCCGTGCATCCACGGTCCGGCTCCCCACGTCGCCATGGCGCATCTCGCCGCCGCGGCTGCCGTGGTAGTCGGAGCCGCCGGTTGCAAGAAGGCCGTGCCTCTCGGCAAGACGCAAATACTTGAGCTCCTCCTCCGGCGTATGGTCGGAGTGGAAGGCTTCGATTCCGGCCAGTCCTCCGGCTGAGGCAAGCCTTTCCACTTCAGCGTCGTCGCGGTACAGGCCGGGATGGGCCAGCACCGCCGCTCCGCCGGCCTCGGCGATCCAGCGTATGCCCTCCTCGGGCGTTATGCGCGGAATCGCCACATAGGCCGGAGCTCCTTCCGCGAGATAAAGCTCGAATGCTTCGCGTACGGTGGATACGACGCCTGCCTTCACAAGAGCGGCGGCGAAATGCGGACGTCCCAGGCTCGCCGGAACACCGCCGTCTCCATGCGCTGCGGCATCCAGCACTTGGCGCAGCGTCAAGGCGATGCCCAGTTGTCCAAGACGCTGAAGCAGCAGCTCGTTGCGCCGTTCCCGGACTTTCCCTTGCGAGGAGAGGCGCTCCAGCCAGAGCGGATTGCTCTGGTCCGGGCCGTATCCGAGCACATGGATGTCCTTGCCGTCCCGAGCGGTGCTCAGCTCCACGCCCGGAATGACGATGACGCCGAAACGCTCTCCTTGAAGCTTCGCGTCTCCGATGCCATCCATCGTATCATGATCCGTCACGGCTATCGCGTCCAGACCCCGCGCGGCCGCCCTGGCAACGAGCTCGGCCGGTGAATCCATCCCGTCCGACGCCGTCGTATGCGTATGCAGATCCGCGCGTATTACAGCCATTGGGCAAGATCCCTGCCTCTCAGGAAGCTGAGGAACGATACGGCCGGTTTCGGCAGCAGCGCCGACTTCAAATAGATCGAATAAAACTCCCTGGTGAAATCGGCGTCCGTTATGGCCACCGTCTCCAGCAGGCCGAGAGCCAGCTCATGCTTGATCGAGGAAGCGGAGATGAAGCTCATTCCGACTCCCGCCTCCACGGCCGACTTGACCGCGCCGGTGCTGCCGAGCTCCATGACGATGTTCAGGTCCTCGGCATCGATGGATTTCATCGCCAGCTGGTCCTCCATGACCTGCCTCGTGCCCGATCCTTGCTCGCGCAGGACGAGCGGGTACGTGATCGCTTCTGCAAGGGTGACTTCGCCTCGTCCCGACAGGGGATGGCCGGGACCTATGATCAGCTGCAGCTCGTCGCTCAGCACCGGCTCGGTATGCACGTCCGGGTGGCTGACCGGAGCTTCGAGCAAGCCGAAGTCGAGCTGATGGTTCAGGATATGCTCGAGAATCTGAGTCGTGTTCATGATCTTCATGCGGATGGAAATATCGGGATGCTCTTTGTTGAACGGTCCAAGCAGCCGCGGCAGGATGTACTCGCCGATCGTCAGGCTCGAGCCGAGCTGAAGACGTCCCTTGAGCCCTTTTGCGTACCGCGCCATGGCCGCATCGGCATCCCGGATCAAGTCCATGCTCCGCTTGGCATAGGGCAGCAGGACGCTCCCCGCGTCCGTCAGCTCGATTCTCTTCGTGGACCGGAGCAGCAGCTTCGCGCCGAGCTGGTCCTCGAGAGACTGGACCTGCATCGTTACGGCCGGCTGAGTCATGTGGAGCGCCTGCGCTGCCGCGGAAAAGCTGCCTTTTTCAGCGACCGTATAAAAAATATGCAGCTGATGGAAGTTGATGGCCACCTTGTCGTCATCCTTTCGGGCGGCATCCGCCTGATCCGGCTTCGGTTGCCAGCCGGACATGCCCGCTCATTTTTCTGTCCATTATAACGTACCGGCGCATAAAACATAACTATCGGAATAAATAGAAAAAAACAGGCCTCGCCGCCAAGGAGCAGGAAACCCGTTTCCACTATTGTCATTCTCATCCATATTATTTGTTATAATATGTCATTTCCTTTTGCGGCTGTTTTTGATCAATGTCATGCGCCGGGAATGCCGCAGCCAGGAGTAATAGGACTTTAAGTCCCTAAGCTCGATCGTTTCCGACATTCTTCCTAAAAATGTGACGACAATCATTTTCTGAAGCGGCGTTCCGGCAAGATCGAATTCATTCTCCGAATCGGTGAATTCCGCCACGAAAACCAGATCGTCGTCAATGAGATAGACGTCCTCTTCGTTCCGGTAGTAGGATTCGATCCGTCCTTGCTTGAGGCATTGCCAGATATAATCCGCGATGTCGTCGAAACCGGTCTTGACGCTCTCTACCCGGTCCGCCCAGCGGAGCTTCGCATGATGAGTGATGATGACATCCGCCACTCGCTTTTCGCCCAGTTCAACATGGAACGTCTCATACGTGTTCCAGCGTTCCGTCGTTCTATCCTTCATCTTGTCCACTCCTCCCTGGGAAGCAGGCCTTTATATCTAGTTTATGATTAGGTTTATTCTACCATGTCTATTTCCAATTTCAAATTAAAAAATAGGACTCTCCATTATTGTCACATTTTGGGTTTTATATAAGAAAAAAGACCCCCACCCGCCAGAGGTCGAAGGTCTTGAGCCGCCGATGCCGGACGATGCATCTACATGCTGTAGAAACGCGTTTTGTCCGGATTTTCCTTGGTGTATTCCGTCTTGATCTCGTTCCGGAGGGAGCGTTCCGTCTTCTTGACGTACGGCAGGCGGTGAATGTTGCGCAGCGTCTCTTCCTCGCGCCCCGAATCGATATAAATAACGGCATAGTGCAGCCGCCGCGAAATATAATGCACGTTTCCGTATTTCTCCAGGCTGCGGGCCGACTTGGCGTCGCTCACCCAGACGATGTAGCCCGTGCGCCGTTCAGGGAAGGCAGCCGCTTCGACGGCTGCCATCGACTCGGAATGTTCCATCAGCCGCAACCCCCGCTTCCGCAGCTGCAGGAGCCGCCTCCGCCGCAGCCGCCGGACGGCAGCGGATTGTTGCCCGGCACCTTGATGGAGCCGGATACCGATTCGGCGATCATCAGGGATACGTCGTAGAGCAGCGTATCCACGATCTCCTCGGCTTCCTTGTAGCGGCGGATGCATTCCACCTGCGCCATCTCGGCTTCGACAGCCTTCACCTTATCCTTGGCCGCATGATAGTCGGGATGGAACCTTCCGAAGCGCTCGCATTCAGAGAAGAATTCCTTCGCTCGGTTGAATCTCGCCCTCAGCGAGGCGACTTCCGGGTTGTGTTCGACTTCGTTCTTCCAATATAAATAATCCGCCACTTCGGCCGATTGGTTGATGTAATCGCCTAGTTCATAGGCGCAGAGCACGACTGGCGCCATATCCAGCGGCGTCTGCTCCGCAATCTCAAGCTGCTGCAAGATCAGTCCACTCCTTCCTGCCGGGGAGGGTCTCCTTCCGGCTTGCTCCTATCATAGCATACCCGATCGAGCTTCGGTAGACGCCTTCAGCGGGCGGCCGCATTTCCGGGAATGTGCAGCCGGATGCGGCCGACTTGGCCGGGAATCAGCATGGCCGGCACTCTGGCTTCATTGTCTTTCCGGTAGAAGCCTTCCGCAGCCCAGCCATCCCCATCTCCCTCTACTTGGAGCGGAACGAATATGCCGGCGCTTTCCCCGTCGTGAAGCTCCACGGGAATACGCAGCCGGACTGCGCTCTCCAGCAGCTGGCGGCAAGTGGACAGGCGATAGCTGCGCGGGGCGCCTGTCCAGGCAGCGGGCAGCTTCTCCGCTTGCAGGACAAGCCAAGGCTGAACCTCGGCCGGCGGCGCCGGTTCGAGCGAGGCAAAGGTCGAGGCAGGATCCGACGACTGCCAGGACGGCCTGCCGCTGCTTCCTGCAACGGCCTCTCCGCTCTCCTCGACGGCAAAAAGGGCGCTGCGGCTCTCCGTCCCGGGCAAGCATTGCGCCAGAAGCGTTTCCACCGGCGGAGGCACTGCCATTCCCGACGCCCCGGACAGCCATTCCCGCAGCTGGCCCGCCCCAAGGCCGAGCGCCGCCGACCTTTTCAGAGATTTATCTGTAAGCCGGTATGCGGTGAGCTCCCTCACTTCTCCCCGTTCGGCAGCCAGCTCGAGCGGCCAGAGCTGACGATACGAAGTCCAGGCTCCCGCCCATATATCTCCGTCAGGCTGCAGCAGAAGAGGCTCTTCCCCATCCGAATCCTCCTCTTCGCGGCCTTCAGCAGATAGCAGCAGCCGGAAGCAGGACTCTCCCTGCTCCGTTTCGCCCCATTCGGCCCAGCCGCATCCCGCCAGCCATTCCAGCAGCCCGGAGCCTGCCGGGCTGTCCCGGACCGGGCGGCCGGCAGGCCAGCCCGAGCGGGACCGGCATAAAAGCTCCAGCCTGGGTACGCTGTACCAGACATCCTCCCTCAGACTGGAGATGACGGACGCAGCGGCGGCCGCTTCCGCCGAATGGCGGACAGCCCGATCCAATATCCATCTGAACAGCCCCCTTTCCCGCTGCATCAGAGGCTCGTCAAGCCATGTCCGCAGCCTCTGCACCTCCCAGCTCCAGGCTACTCCAGGACGCAAAATGCCGCTGCTGAAACACCAGTCGAGCACGAGCGCGACCGATCCGGGATAGTCCAGCCTCAAGGAAGGATCCAGCTGGATAAAGGATTCGGGGTTCAAGCCCGCTGCCTGCTCCAAAGCCCTAATGGTGCTCATGTGAAGCCTTCCTTTCACGGTCAGGACCGGTCCGCTGCGGGCAAGCTCCGCTAGAGCCCCCAGCAGAACGCGGCTGTACAGAGCGCCGCCTCCGCTCACTGCCGAGGCGGCGCTGCGGCGCGCCAGCTCTTCTTCCGCGGAAGTCCATGGCCAGACAACAGCCGCCCATTTCAAGTACGAGCCAGCCGTCACGGCGACGGCGCGCTCGCCCCAGAAGCGCAGCCTCGCCTGCACGGCTCCGGCTGCTTGCAGGCCGGACAGGCCGGCGCGCAGCTCCAGTCCCGACCAGCAGCCTGCGGCGGCTTCTTCCAGCAGCCGCTCTTCCTCGACGGGATGGACGCCGAATCTCGCCAGCAGACAGCGGAGCACATCCTTCGCGGCCGGGCTCAAGCGGCTCCAGCTCTCCGCTTCCGAATCCGCTCCGGAGCATGGTCCGGCAGAGCCCGGCAGCTCCGGCATAAGCGCCGAATCGCTGCGTCTCTGGCTGGGACGGACGGCTTTGCTCCTCTCCCAAGGCTTGTCCGAACCCATCATAATGACCCCTTTTCCGTGATCTCGTACGAATAGCCTTGCTCGATCATGAACAGCTGCCGCTTCAAGGCGAATTCCGTTTCCCTCGTCCCTTCCGTCACGACCGTATAGAAATAGGCCCGGTTATCATCCTTGGGGCGCAGCAGCCTGCCTATCCGCTGCGCTTCCTCCTGGCGGGAGCCGTAGCTGCCCGATACTTGGATGGCGACGGCCGCATCGGGCATATCGATCGCGAAATTCGCGACTTTGGATACAACCAGCACAGGCAAGCTTCCGGAATTGAAGCGGCTGTACAGCTCCTCCCGCTCCTCGGGCGGCGTGCTGCCCGACAGCACGGGAGCTTCGAGCTCCCTCCCGAGGCTGGACAGCTGCCGCAAATACTGGCCGATGACGAGCGCCGGCTTCCCCGGATGCCTCTCCAGAAGCCGGCGCACCGCCTCCGCCTTGCGGGGATTTTCTCCGGCGAGCCGCAGCTGAGCGCGTGCTCCCGCCGCATCGTATGTTTCCCCGTCTTCCTCCGCCAGCGGCACCCTCACTTCCCGGCAGCTGACCGCGGCGATCCAGCCCTCGCGCTCAAGCGCTTTCCACGGCAGCTCGAACAGCTTGGGGCCGATCAGAGAAAATACATCCTCCGCGCGCCCGTCCTCGCGGACGAGCGTCGCTGTCAGACCCAGCCTCCGCGTCGCCTGCAGCTCGGCGGTCAGCCGGAATACGGGAGCCGGAAGCAGATGCACCTCGTCATAAATGATGAGGCCCCAATCCCTGCGGCTGAACAGATCCATATGGCCTCCGCTGCCCCGGCGCCCCATAATCTGATACGAGGCGATGGTGACCGGCCGCACTTCCTTCTTCTCCCCTGTATATTCGCCGATGTCATCTTCTGCGATCGTCGTCTTCTCCAGCAGCTCGCGCCGCCACTGCCGCACGGAGGTCGAGCCCGATGTCAGGATCAGCGTCGCGCAGCCGAGCCTGGCCAGAGCCGCGGCGCCAACGACGGTCTTGCCCGCTCCGCAAGGCAGCACGATGACGCCGCTGCCGCCCTCTCCCTGGACGCCGTCCCGGCAAAACCGCTCCACCGCTTGCCGCTGGTAGTCCCTCAGCCGGAACGGCTTGCCCGAGGGCAGCTCGCCGCGCAGGCCGATACTGAGCGCCTCGCCTTCCCGGTAGCCGGCATGGTCGACGACCGGCATGCCCATCCGCAGCAGCTCTCTCTTCAGATCTCCCCGGCGTTCGCCCGGAACGGCGATGCCATCAGCTGCGCGGGCCGCTCCCCATGAAGCGATGCTCTCGTCCGTAATTTCCCGCAGCCTTGCGGCGGGTCCGGACAGCAGCAGCGCGCCGCCCCCGATCGCGGTCAGCTCCAGCTCCCCGTACCTGCTGAGCCACTGCTTCACTTTGCCTGCGGCCGCTCCCGGCACCCCGTACCGCGCATTGGCTTCAAGGCAGTCCAGTATTTCTTCCGCCGGCTTGCCTTGGGAAGCAGCATTCCATACGCTCAGCGGGGTCATTCGGTAGGTATGCATCGTGCCGGGACGCTTGACGAGTTCGGCAAAGCCCGCGAGCGCTTCCCTGGCCTTTTCGGCTCCGGGATGGGCATCGTCCAGCAGCACCGTGCCGTCCTCCAGCACGACAAGCGGGCCGCTCTTCCGCTTCAGCATGTTAGCCAGCCTCCTTCTATCCGTTGCCAATGCTGACAGTATGGGGCAAAACCCCGCCTTTTTATGCCGCCTGGGCCGCGGACAGGAGGGCCATGAGCCAAAAAAGGCCGGCAGTCCCCGAAGGGACGCCGGCTTTCCTTTTCATCTGCCTGTCAATGGACGAACGGGGACGGAGCCGCCTCGGATATGGAGCTCAGCGCATGTCCCGCTTCATCCGCGTACTTGTCGCGGACGGCAAGATCCCCGATCGCGACGACGCCGACCAAGCGGCCGTCTTCCACGACGGGCAGCCTGCGGATTTCCTTTTCCGCGAACAGACGGCCCGCTTCCTCGGCAGTGTCATCCGGGCTCAGCGTGACCGGGCTAGGCGTCATGACTTCGATTACGGCGGTGGAGCCGGAATGCTTGCCGGCGTATCCCCGCACGACAAGATCCCGGTCCGTCACGACTCCGATCAGCCTCTCTCCCTCGACGATCGGTACGAAGCCGATGCCATGGTCCTTCATCAGCACGGCTAGTTCATACACATTGTCCTTCAGCGTAGCAGTGATGCAAGGCTTGCTCATGATCTGTGATACAGCTAGTGGCATGCGCTTGACCTCCCAGGAATTGGCCGGTTCGTTCCGTCCTGCTTTCCAGCACCGGAAGTCCGGTTGTTTCCTTATCGTGCGCTTGCCGCCATAAAGTCATTCAAGGGAGAATGTGGCCGCATATTTTTCCGCGCAGCCGATCATCAGACGGGCGGATTGAAGCATCGAGCTTTCGTCGAGGTCGAATCTCGGATGATGATGCGGATGCACGGCGCCCGCCTCCGGGTTGCCTGCGCCTACGAACATGAAGCAGCCCGGCACCTGGTCGAGATAATACGCGAAGTCCTCGCCTGCCGTAATCAGCTCCGACTCGCGGACATTCCCGTCTCCGAACAGCTCGGCTGCCGCGGCCAGGCAGCGGGCCGCCTCCAGCTCGTCATTGATGACCGGCGGGTAGCCCTCCCGGTAATCCAGCTCCCCTTCGGTGCCGAATCCGGCGCATACGAGCCGGACGAGCTCGGAGATGCGCTGACGCATCTGGTCCCGCACGCCTTTGTCGAAGGTGCGCACCGTACCTTTCAGCCGGCAATGGCCGGCAATGACATTGCTCGCCTCTCCGGCCTGGAAAGAGCCGATGGAAAGAACCGCCGTGTCGAGAGGGCTGACATTGCGGCTAACGACCGACTGCAGAGCCTGGACGAGCGCAGACCCGGCGACGATCGTGTCGCGAGTATGCTCCGGCATGCCTCCATGCCCGCCTTTGCCGGTGATCTCGATCGTGAACTCGTCCACGCCGGCCATGAATGCGCCGGCGCGGATGCTGACCGTACCGGCCTGAACCGGCGTCCACAGATGCACGCCGTAGATGACGTCGACGCCTTCAAGCGCTCCATCGCGGATCATCGGCAGCGCGCCGCCTGGAGTAAGCTCCTCTGCGGGCTGGAAGAGCAGCCTGCGGGTGCCGCTGAAGTCTCCGTCAAGCGAATGATAGTACTCTGCGATCGCCAGCAGCGAGGACGTATGGGCGTCGTGCCCGCAAGCATGCATGACGCCCGGTGTCTGGGAGCGGTATTCCACTTCTTTTAGATCCTGGAGCGGCAAAGCGTCCATGTCCGCTCTCAGCGCGATTAAGGGACCCGGATGCTTGCCTTTCAGATCGACGATTAGTCCGTAGCCTCCGACTCCCTTGCGGACGGCGGTGCAGCCGATCTCTGCCAGACGATCCCCGATCCAGGCGGATGTATGCTCTTCCTGGAAGCTTATTTCAGGATGCCGGTGCAGATGGCGGCGGTCGCTTACCATGCGCGGATACATTTCCAAAAGCTTGTCCGCCGCGGTTGTCTGGTCTCGATTCAAGCTGTTGCCCTCCTTGCCGCATGCCGGGACGCTCGATGCGGCTCCCGGAGCGGCCGATTATAATCTTCCTGCTATTATTGTAGTGTACCAGATGCAGGCACAGCCGCGGTAGACGTCCCTGCCGCGGCGCTCGGGACGAGAGGCAGCAGGGTTGCACTGGCTATGGAAACATACTAATATGAAAGGGAATACAGTCTTTGCCATGCTGCTGAGGAGGATTTCCCCCATGTTAATTGAAAATTCAGGCTTGAACGGGTTGAAAAGCGATCTTGCCCACCTTGACGAAAGCGCCGAGAGCCTCGGATTCGTCCGCTGGCAATGGGAATACTACCGCGCTACATACGATCTGAAATTCGTGGACCGCGGCACGAACGACGAATATTTCCTGCGGATCAGCACGCGAGCCGTCGAAGGCAAGCTGGAAAACCCGGCAGCCGTGCTCGCCGTTGAATCCGTCTATATGGGACGAGCTACTTTCCCGCACGGCCTCGATTACGAGTCCGCCGTGCCCCAGCCTATTCTGAGCGCTGCCAAGCAGAAGCTCGCCGACCTCAAAAATAAGCTTTCCGAGTAGGTGACAGCCAACCATGAAGGTCAATCCGGAGGGCCGCCGCGGCAGGCCGGACTTCCTGCTCCTGATTCTGACGCTGGCGCTTGTCGGCTTCGGGCTCGTCATGGTGTTCAGCTCCAGCTCCAGCACGGCCGCCGTCAGCCGGGCTGCAGGAAATGATCCTCTTTATTACTTGAAGAAACAATTCCTGTTCGCCGCTCTCGGGACCGTCATCATGCTGGTTGTGATGAATTTCCGCTATCAGGTGTTCAAGCGCGGGTTCATGCTGTTCTTTCTTCCCGTCTTCTTCATGCTCATGATCGTTCCGTTCGTGGCAAGAGAGATCAACGGGGCAAGAAGCTGGTTCAATGTGATGGGATTCGCGGTACAGCCGACGGAATTCGCGAAGCTGGCGCTTATCCTCTATCTCGGCACTCTGATCGCCAAGAAAGGGGAACGGTTCCGCAGCTTCAAAAAAGGGCTCGTGCCGGTCATCGTCATCGTCGGCATCGTATGCGGAATGATCATGCTGCAGCCGGATCTCGGCTCCTGCCTCGTCATATCGGCCTGCGCGTTCCTGATGATCGTCGCAGGAGGAGCCAACCTGCGCCAGCTGGCGGCATCCGCCTTTTTCGGAGGCATCGTCCTGACCGCTGTCGGAGCCGTAGCCTTCCTCATCTCCCCAACCAAGTGGGAATACCGGATCAGCCGGTTCACGAGCTATCAGGATCCGCTGGCCGACTCCTTGGGAGACGGCTATCAGGTCGCCCGTTCGTTGATGGCGCTCGGCCATGGCGGATTCAGCGGAGCCGGCCTCGGACACGGCATCCAGAAGGTCCAGTACTTGCCGTTCGCCTACAACGACTTCATTTTCGCCGTCATCGGAGAAGAGCTCGGCTTCGTCGGAAGCACTTTGTTCCTGGTCGTATTCCTGCTCTTCCTCTGGCGCGGACTGATTGTCGCCCTTCGCTGTCCCGATATATACGGCACGGTTGTCGGGGCCGGCATCGTCTCCCTGTTCGCGGTACAGGCATTCATCAACATCGGCGGCGTCACCAATGCGATTCCGCTGACCGGCGTCACGCTTCCGTTCATCAGCTATGGAGGCTCTTCCCTGCTGGCCAGCCTGATGTCCGTCGGCGTGCTGCTCAGCATCAGCCGCGAAGCCAATCGTCAGCCTGCATCGGCGAAGCGCGCGACCGATCGCTCAGTCGGCCGGCAGGTGAATTCGTAGCTGCCATTCCTGCGCCGGCAAATGAAAAAAGGAGCCGCTCTCACGAGCGGCTCCTTTCTTCATTTCAGCCTTGCCGTACCGGTTCCGGCTTCCTCCACCGGTTCATCCCGGAACAGGACGCCATCCACCTTGACGTTGATCTCGACCACATTGAGCCCGGTCATATTCTCTACGGCTTCCCGGACGTTCAGCTGCAGCTGCCTGCATACTTCCTGGATCGGAATGCCGTATTGGACGATTACCCTGAGATCGACGGCCGCTTCCAGCTGGCCGACTTCGACGGATACGCCCTTCTGGGCGTTCTTTCCGCTGAGCCTCTTGGCGAGACCTTCGGATATGCCGCCCGACATCGCAGCGATTCCGGGGGTCTCAAGCGCTGCCAGACCGGCGATGGTAGCGACAACGTCATCCGAAATCCGGATCATGCCTGTTTGAAGGTCTTCCGCCATCACGTTCAACTCCTTCAATAAATCCACTCTTTGGTTCCATTGTAAGGGATGTTCTCTTCCAAATGCAAGACAAGCACGACCCATTCCGAGCGTTTACTTTTCCCTGCAGGATGGGTATATTAAGATACAGATTTTGCCGTAATACATATTCCAAAATGATCGAGGTGCCGCTTCTTGAGTCGTCGTCAACTGTTTTTCGCCGGGCTGATCATCAGCTTCGTATTGAGCGGAATCGCCCATTACGCCCACTGGAACGAAATGTTCCAATTCGTCGTCTCCGCCATCTCCGTCATCTTCGTGGCAGGGTTTCTCGGGCAGGCCACAGAATCCGTGGCGCATTATGCGGGACAGCGTCTCGGAGGCTTTCTCAATGCCACCTTCGGCAACGCAGCCGAGCTGATCATCGCGATTTTCCTCGTTCGGGCTGGCTCCTTCGAGACCGTCAAAGCGAGCTTGACCGGTTCGATCATCGGCAACCTGCTGCTGGTGCTCGGCCTCAGCATTTTCCTGGGCGGACTCAAGTACAAGGAGCAGCGCTACAACGTCCAGCTGGCCACCCACAACTCGACGCTCATGGTGATGGCTGTCATCGCCCTCATCGTGCCGGCCATCTTCGTCGCAGGGGAACATTTTACCGTGCAGGCGGACAAGGTGCTCAGCATTACGGTCGCGATCATTCTGATCGTCAGCTATTTGCTCTGGCTGGTCTTCTCCATGGTCACGCACAAAAATATGCTCTCCGACATGGAAGAAAAAGCCGATGCATCGGCGGACAGCCACCACGAAGAACCCGCCTGGAGCAAAGGCCGCTCCATCCTCTATCTGATCGTGGCCACCGTCATGGTCGCCTTCGTCAGCGAATGGCTTGTCGGAACGCTGCATGAGGTGTCGGCCCGCTTCGGCCTCTCCGAGCTGTTCATCGGCGCCTTCGTCGTCGCGATTGTCGGCAATGCCGCCGAGCACAGCGCGGCCATCATGCTTGCGCTCAAAAACAAGATGGGCGCAGCGGTGGAAATCGCCGTCGGCAGCAGCCTGCAGATCGCGCTCTTCGTCGCCCCGGTGCTCGTTCTGATCAGCGGCCTGTTCGGGCCGACGATGGATATCGTCTTCACCCCGATCGAGCTGGCTTCCATTGCGGTCGCGGTATTTATCGCCAAAGCGGTTTCCAGCGACGGAAGGACCAACTGGTATGAAGGCTTTCTGCTGATTATGGTTTATATCATTCTAGGCTTCGCCTTCTTCCTCGTCTAGGAAGCACGCAGCAAAAAGGCGCACCTCCCGCTGATCGCGGGGAATGCGCCTTTTTGCTGCGGATGGCCGGGAAGCCACCGTTGCTGGCTGCTATAGGAGCTGAGACTTTTGGTCCAGCGCTTCATACAGTTGGGCAAGGTTGCGCTCGAGCCTGCTGATGATCGCTTTGCCAGCCGCCTCTTCGATAAGCCCAGCCCTTACGGCAAAGTCAACTTCCCGCGAGAAGCCGTACATCTGGGTATCAAGGACCTCTTCGTACAGAGGGCACTTGCGGGTAGCAAGATTCTCCATCTGAACCTCAATCAGCTTCTCGATTTTGTTCGCGTCATCCTGCAGCAGTTGAACCGCCTTCTGATGCAGATGGACCAGGACTTCCGGTGAAGACATAGTTTCCCCCCCTGTGCGGATGTCTCGCCGTCTTCATGTTACGATAGTACCTTTAATATTAGACGATCTCTGTCCAATACACAAGGTCATCGCAGGAACCCGCCTTATGAAAATAAGCCCGGCCGCATGCGCGTCCGGGCCTATCGGTTGCTGCTGAATGAAGTTATTCGCCGATGACTTTCACGTCGAGGTTATGCTTCGAGAAAGCCTCGGAAAGGGCTGCTTTCGCTTCGTCTGCATCAGGCCCGTGAACGTGAAGCTCATAGGAATGGCCTCCGACCAACGTCGTGAACAAGCCCAGGATGCTCTTCACATCGATGTACTTGTTGTCGGCCTGAAGAACGATCGATGAGCGGAACCGGCTTGCAATTTGAGAAATTTCTACGATAGCCGCATTGTTGGACATAGGGATTCCTCCTTGTAAGAAGTCGATAAAGAAAACGTTTCCTTCATCATAACTGAATCAGGATGCCCATTCAAGATGGAACATGTAAAATTTAACCTCAATTACAGCCCCGCAAACGCAGCCGGTTTATTTCAAGCTGTCCGGATTCAGGCCTTCCAGTTCCGGCAGGACGAAGATGCCGTCCTTGCGGATCAGCACATCATCGAAATAAACTTCTCCGCCGCCGTATTCCGGACGCTGGATGAGGACGAGATCCCAGTGGACGGCGGAACGGTTGCCGTTGTCGGCTTCCTCGTAGGCTTGTCCCGGCGTGAAGTGCAGCGAGCCCGCGATCTTCTCGTCGAACAGGGTATCGTTCATCGGATGCAGGATGTACGGATTGAAGCCGAGGCTGAACTCGCCGATATAACGCGCTCCTTCGTCCGTATCGAGAATTTCGTTGATGCGGTCGGTATTGTTGGAGGTCGCCTTGACGATGCGGCCGTTCTCGAACGTGAAGGAGATGTTGTCGAAGGTCACGCCGGAATTCACGCTAGGCGTATTGTACGTAATCGTGCCTTGCACGGAATCTCGGATCGGAGCTGTGTACAGCTCTCCGTCGGGAATGTTGCGCTCGCCCGCGCACTTCACGGATCCGATTCCCTTGATGGAGAAGCTGAGATCCGTACCCGGGCCGGTGATGCGCACGCGGTCGGTGCGGTCCATGAGCTGCTTGAGCGGCGTCATCGCTTCTTCCATCTTGCTGTAGTCCAGATTGCAGACATTGAAGTAGAAATCCTCGAACGCCTCGGTGCTCATCTTGGCCAGCTGCGCCATCGATGCGCTCGGATAGCGGAGCACGACCCATTTCGTGCGCTTCACCCGAATTTCGGAGTGGACCGGATGAGAGTAGAGCTGCTGGTACATCCTCATGCTTTCTTCCGGCACATCGGCCAGCTCATTGACATTCTCTCCGGACCGGACGCCTATGTAGCCTTGCATCAGGCTCATCCTTTCCTGGTCGAGCTTGGACCACAGCTCGATCTGCTCCTTGGAGGCATTTTGCAGCAGGGAGCGCAGGATGGAACGGTCGCTTGTTTCCACGAATGGACGGCCGCCGCGCTTGACCACTTCCTCTATGAGGCACTTGCCGAGCTCAAGCTCGCTTCCGATCAAGTCGATAAGGATGTTTTCGCCAGGCTGCACTTGGACAGAGTGGCTAACCAGGTTCGCGGCGAGTTTTTGAAGTCTAGGATCACGCATGAACGGTTTAATCTCCCTTCGGTCTAAAAAACTTTTTACGCGAACCATCCTATCATGAACCCTGCTTCTGTTGCACGGTTATGCGTTATTGTGCTAATGATCCAAATGGAACAGGAACTCCGTCTTTCTCTGCTCGCCGGCTTTGTTCCCGCCCGATTTATAATGAAGATCCGCATTTTCGGCCAATTTCAAAGGCACGAGCAGGCTGCGGTCGACGACGAGAGTATAGGTGGAATCCGCGGATAAGGAATGCATCATTTCCTGCCACTGTCCGGCGCTGCGCAGAAGCTCCTGGTTCCATTCCCGCTTCAGCTCCGCCCGCCGGGAGTCGTCCAGCTGCCCCCAGACCTCGCTGTCTTCCGGGGAGCTGTTCTCGATGCGGCTCCATTGCTCCTGAAGCCGGCTGCGCCATATCGTTCCGGCTTCCGCCGGGTTCGGACGGATGATGAGCACAGCGCGGCCTCCCTCCGATTTCGCAGCATCCAGCCCGACAGCCGCCTTGCTGTCCAGCAGCCGGCCCAGCAGCCATGCCGGATCGTATCCGGCCGGAATTCCTCCTTCGGTTTCCAGCACGCCCTTTTCTCCCTCTCTGCTCTCCAGCAGCCGGACCCCTTCATGCCGCTGCACCTCTCCCTTGAAGTGCGTCTTAGGCGCGGAGCTGCCAGCCGACGTGGAGAAGCCGCTGAACCTGTAGCTGTCCTGAGCCGCCAGCCCCGATACGGCTAGGCTGAACAGCTCCTCCGGCGTACGGTCTGCCTGCACCGCCGCGCAGCCACTCAACGCTATGGCCAGAATAACACCTGCTCCGGCGGCAAGCATACCCTTCGGCTTCCAATCCATGTCATTCCAGCCTCCCGCTCGTTTTTCAGTAGCATCTCCAATCCGAGACAGTTATTATGCGGATCCAAGCTCTCTGCAACGGGTTCCCGCTTGACACTGGATGCCTGGTTCCTATAAAATTAGTTGTTGAATATAGGCCAACGTTTTTGTGACACCCTCATAGGGTGCTGCAGCTGGAGGACCAGCGGCTGAACTAGTCCTTCGGGGTCATGGCTTGTCCATGTCCATGTAGTATCCGGCGAAATCATTGGACCCTTTTCAAACATTCCATTTGAAGAAGGAGCTACACCCAATATGTCACGTTATACAGGTCCCAAGTTTAAACTCAGCCGTCGTCTCGGAATTTCCCTGAGCGGCACAGGCAAAGAACTCGCTAAGCGCGCTTTCCCTCCAGGCCAGCATGGCCAGAGCAGCCAACGCAAAAAAGTGAGCGGCTACGGCCTTCAACTGGCTGAGAAGCAAAAACTGCGCCACATGTACGGCGTTAACGAAAAACAATTCCGCAACCTGTTCGACAAGGCTAACAAGCTGAAAGGCATCTCCGGCGAGAACTTCATGTTCCTGCTCGAAAGCCGTCTGGACAACCTGGTATACCGCCTTGCATTCGCGAACTCCCGCCCGGGCGCTCGCCAGCTCGTTGCCCACGGCCACATCACGGTCAACGGCAAAAAAGTCGACATCGCTTCCTACCAAGTACTGCCTGGCGATGTTATCGGCCTGCGCGAGCGCAGCCGCAGCCTGAAATCGGTTAAAGAAGCTATCGAAGGCCGTCATCACCTTCCTAGCTACATCGAATTCAACGAAACGGCATTGGAAGGCAAATACGTTCGTCTGCCAGAGCGCAGCGAGCTGAGCTCCGACATCGACGAGAAGCAAATCGTCGAGTTCTACAGCCGTTAATACCGGCTTCTCTTCTTCGGAAGAGACCCAAAAAAACCCCTTGCGATTGCCGCAAGGGGTTTTTTTCTATCCACATGACTTCTGTAACCAGCGCTTCTTATATCTTGCCGGCTGCATCCGATGCGGCCGCAGCCATTGCAGCTGCCGCATCGGACGGCAGCGCCGGAATGTCTGCAGCCGCCGACTTCACGCCTGCTACAGGAACGCGGGAAGTGAGGCTTTTCATCAGCGCGTTGACGTCGATTCCGGCGACGCTCTTCAGCATTTCCGGCGCTGTCGCCATCAGATCCGTCACGTAGTTGCTGAGACGGGCCGCTCCGGCTCCATTGCCCGTATCGACGACCGTCAGCTTGTCGATGGCCTTGATCGGCTCGGCTACCTTGCCGGCCAGCTCCGGCAGCATCTTGACGATAATGTCGAGCACGGCCGCTTCGCCGAACTTCTCGAACGCCTGCGCCAGCTTTTCCTTGGCTTCCGCTTCGGCCAGGCCGCGCAGCCGGATGACTTCGGCTTCGGCCGTACCTTTGGCCCGCTGGGCGTCGGCTTCGGCCTGGCCCGCCAGCCGTTTCTGCTCCGCATTCGCGCGAGCCTCGGCCTCGATCCGATACTTCGTGGCATCCGCAGCGTTGATCTGCTTGGCCTTTTCCGCTTCGGCAGCCTGCTCGACCGCATAACGATCGGCGTCGGCTTTTTTCTTCACTTCGGAATCGTACTGCTTCTCGCGGCGAAGGATTTCCTTCGTCTCGAGATCGATCTCGCGTTCCTTGCGGACGAGCTCGACCTTCATCTGCTCCTCCACGACCTGCTGTTTGATCCGCGCTTCCTGGATCGTATACGCCTGGTCGGCATCGGCCTTGGCCGTATCCTGGTCCTTCTTGAAGGAAGCGACCTTGAGCTGATTCTCCTTGGAAGCCTCTGCGATATTCGTATCGCGCAACAGCTCCGCCTTCTGCCCTTCCTCTTCGGCTTGAGCTTTCTGGATTCGAGCGTCGCGCACCGCTTGCGCCTCGGCGATTTCCGCATCCCTCTTGACCGCGGCGATCCGCGGCTTGCCGAGCGCATCAAGGTAGCCATGCTTGTCGCGAAGATCCTTGATCGTGAAGGAGACGATCTGCAGGCCCATCTTCTTCAGGTCCTTGGCCGCTACGGATTGAACCTCCTGGGCGAACCGGTCCCGGTTGCGGTACACTTCCTCCACCGTCATGGAGCCGAGAATCGCCCGCAGATGGCCTTCGAGAACTTCCTGGGCCTCCGACTTCAGAGCTTCAACCGGCTTGCCCATGAACTGTTCGGCTGCCGTCGCCACATCCTCGATCGAGCCGCCGATCTTGATGATGGCGACTCCGTCCGCCATGACCGGAACGCCCTGCTCCGTATAGACCTCGGGAGTGGATACGTCCAGCTTCATGGACAGGAGGGACAAGAACTCCGCCCGCTGGAATACCGGCAGGATGAAGGCGCCTCCGCCGCGGACGATCTTGATCTTGCGGCCTGACTCGTCGGACGCGACATTGCTCGATCCGAGGAACGTACCCGTGACGATCATCGCCTCATCCGGGCTGACCGTCTTGTACCGTGCCCAGAAGGCAAGACCCAGTACAACAATGACACCGACAACGATAGCAGGAATAACCAAATAATCTGGAATCAAACCCATTTCCCCTCTCTCATTTCAAAATGGATACCGCCAAGGCATCCGGCTTCACTTCGACGACGACGACCTTGCTTCCGGTTGGAATATCGGTCCCGTCGAAGCTTTCGGCCGTATGGTTCGTCACTCCCGCTCCGATCCGCACCAGCACTTCGCCGCAGCCGTGGGCCGGAATGGCCGTCAGCACCTCGCCGATCGATCCGCCCAGCTCCTGCATGGAGTACCCCGAAGTTGATTCGGAGTTGTGCATGGGCCTCACATACAGGAAGAACACGAGCAAGGAGCATGCCGCCGCAGCGAGGATGGACAGGAGCGCAATGCCGGAGGCCGGGAGGCTCGAATACTTCTCCAGCATTAGTCCCGCTCCGCCAAATGCCGTAATGGCGCCGGCAGCGGCAGCCGGCTGGAAAATATGATGTCCGTCCACGGACAGGAAATCGAGCGCCCCGTCCAGGAAAGAACCGAGTATATCCCCCAGCACCACGCTTACGACGGCAAAAAGGACACCGAAGGCTAGGCATGACAGGTAAACCGTTTCCATCCCGTACCTCCCCATATTTGGTATCTAATGTTAACTTCCCGGTACTCTATACGCTGCAACCGGCCATTTGTTTCACAACTTAGACATTTTCTTGTCGAAAATTTCGGACCGCCTCACAATTGGATCCGTATCCGGGCCATGCGCCGTTTGCCGGCTTGCAAGACATCTCCTTCGCGCGGCTCCACGACCGCTGAGACATCCTCCAGCTTCACCCCGTTGAGCTTGACGGCTCCTTGCTGAACGCTTCGGCGGGCTTCGCTGCCCGACGGCAGCAGATCCAGCACGGTGAGAAGCTTTACGAGCCGGATCTTGCCCGCATCCAGCTCTGCCGCATGCAGGACGGCTTCCTCGATATCATCCGGCAAGGCGCCTTCCGAGAATATCGCGCGAAAACGCGATTCGGCCGAGTCAGCCGCTTCCAATCCATGGAACAGGCGAACGAGCGCGCGAGCCAGCATCAGCTTGGCATCCCTTGGATGCAAAGTGCCGTCCGCCAATCCGGATGCCACGGCGGCCAAGCGATCCGAGTCCAGATCCGTGGCCAGCTCGAAATATTTGGGCATGAGGCCATCCGGTATGCTCATCGCTTTGCCGAAGATCTGATCCGGCTCCTCCTGGATGCCGATGTAATTGCCGAGGCTCTTGCTCATTTTCTGAACGCCGTCGAGCCCTTCGAGGATCGGCATCGTGATGGCGGTCTGCTGCCGCTTGCCGTATTCCTTCTGCAGACTCCGGCCCATGAGCAGATTGAACTTCTGATCCGTCCCGCCCAGCTCGATGTCCGTCTCGAGGGCGACCGAATCGTATCCCTGCATAAGAGGGTAGAAGAACTCGTGGATGCTGATCGGCAGGTTGGATTTGTACCGCTTCGTGAAGTCGTCCCGTTCCAGCATGCGCGCAACCGTCGACTTGGCCGCGAGGCCGATGACATCGTTGAAGGTGAGCGGCGACAGCCATTCGGAGTTGAAGCAGACCGTCGTCCGCTCCGGATCGAGCACCTTGAAGATCTGGTCCTTGTACGTCTGGGCGTTATGCCGGACATCCTCTTCGGACAACGCCTTGCGGGTCTCCGACTTGCCCGACGGATCGCCGACCCGGCCGGTGAAGTCCCCGATGAGCAGCTGGACCTCATGTCCGCATTCCTGGAACTGCCGCAGCTTCTGGAGCACGACGGTATGGCCGATATGAATATCCGGAGCCGAGGGATCCAGTCCCAGCTTCACCTTCAAAGGAATGCCCGACGCCACCGACTCCTCCAGCTTCTCCCGGAGACCGCTTTCCGGAATGATCTCAGCCGTTCCCCTCGCAAGGATCGCCAGCTGCCGCGCAACCTCCTGCTGCTGCTCCGAGGTCAGCTTCGATCCGGGCCGCTGTCCATTCTGATCCCTGCTCTCCTGCTGGTTCATTTTCTTTGCTCCCCTTTCTCTGATTGGCGCCCATGGCGCGGAAAACGCAAAAAATCCTTCTCGTCCGAAGGGACGAGAAGGATTAGCTCGCGGTACCACCCTTGTTGGAATTCGCGCCGCCTGCGCATGCTATGCCAGGCAAAGCCAAATGAATTCCCACTTCGTTGAACATAACGGAAGGCTGCTTCCGGGACCGGGCTACGCGCCGGGCTGACAGCCCGAGGTTCCCCCGGCCGGCTCAGGGCTGTAATTCACGCGGACGGGGCGTCCCGGTTCGCACCTGCCACCGGGTCTCTGTGGACGCCTGCCGTCCGGCTACTGGATGCCCATCCACGCCGTTGGCCGTATGGTCCGCCGGCTCCTCCGAGCCGTGCGGAATCGTTTTGCAAGTTATATCATGCCCCGCGAAGAGTGTCAACTTCCAAGCTTCGGCAGCAACAGCCGGAAAGGGGGAGATTTCATCGATGGAAACGACATCTGATGCCGGGTTCCGGCGACATGTGCTATAATAGCTGTGCTTACTTGGAGGAGGAAAGGTACATATGGCTCAAGAGCATGAACAAGCTCCCAGGCGCAGCGGCTGGAGGACGTTCGGTCTTGTCGTGTGGATCACGGCGAAATGGCTGATCATCTTCGGCATTACCGGCGCACTGTTTGCCGGCGGCATCGCGACCGGATATGTGGCCGCCCTGGTCAAGGACGATCCCGTCCGGCCCGGCAGCGAGCTGGAAGCCATGGTCAACGAGAATGCCCTGACCGGCTTCGTTTATTTCAACGACGGGACAACCCCCGTAGGACAGCTCAGGACAGACGAGGACAGGCGTCTCGTCGACCTGCAGAACATCCCGCAATCCGTCATCGACGCTCTGTTGTCGACGGAAGACAGCAATTTTTATTCCCATATCGGAATCGACTACATGGGCTTCGGCCGCGCCGTCAAGCAGAAGCTGCTCAATGAAAGCAGCCAGACCGGCGGCAGCACGCTCACCCAGCAGGTAGCAAGAAGGGTATTTCTCAGCCTCGACCGCACCGATGCGCGCAAGGTCAAGGAAATCCTGCTCTCCATCCGGATGGAGCGATATTTGACGAAGGACCAGATCCTCGCGGCTTACTTGAACAAAATGCCGTTCGGCAACGGTTCTTCCGGCTACAATCTGTACGGAATCAAATCCGCGGCGATCGGAATCTTCAACATCTCCGATCTCAGCAAGCTCAATCTGGCTCAATCCGCCTATCTTGCAGGCCTTCCGCAGCTGCCGTCGTCCTATTCGGCCTTCAACGGCAAGGGCGTATTCAACCCGGACGGATTCCGGAGAGCCACGGCAAGGCAGAAGACCGTCCTGTCCCGCATGCTCGTCACCGGCCGCATTACCCAGACCCAATACGACGAGGCGATCGCCTTCGATCTCAAGAGCACGCTCGCCCCGCACAAGGAGAAGGCCTATAACACCTTCCCTTATCTGATGCTTGAGACGGAGCGGGAAGCGGCAACGATTCTCGCCATGAAGCAGAACCCGAATCTCAAGAAGGGCGATCTGGCCAAGACGGAAAATGCCGAAATTCTGGCCAGCGCGCGCGAGCAGCTGCTCCGTTCCGGCTACCGGGTGTTCACGACGATCGACAAGGTGATCTACAACAACATGCGCGAAGTCGCGAGCAACCCGGACAACTTCGGACCGGCCAGCAAGACCAAAGGCCCCGAGCAAGCCGCCGCGATCATGATCGACCACCGCAGCGGCGCCGTTCTCGGCATGATGGAAGGGCGCGACTTCAACATCGAGCAAATGAACTATGCGACGCAGATGACGCGCCAGCCAGGTTCCGCAATGAAGCCGATCGGCGCCTATCTGCCGGCGCTCGAAGCCGGGCTGGTCCAGCCGGCCAGCGTCATCGACGACTCGCCGATCATTCTCAAGGACGGCCAGAAGGGCTTCCATATCCCGATGAACGCGAACAAGAAGTTCAACGGTCTCGTTACGGCACGGGAAGCTCTCAACCGCTCGTTGAACACGCCAGCCCTCAAGCTGTTCCTGGACAAGGTGACCATTCCGAAAGCTTGGGACTTTGCCCGCTCTCTCGGCATTTCTACCCTGCAGCCTAGCGACGACAACGCTCAAACGGGTGTCATCGGAGGCCTGAGCAAGGGCGTGACCGTCGAAGAACTGACCGATGCCTATGCGACAATCCCGAACGGCGGCGTCTACAATGAGCCGTTCATGATCAGCAAGATCGTGGATTCGGAAGGCCATATCGTCTATCAGCACGAGATCAAGCCGAAGCGCGTTTATTCCGAGCAGACCGCTTTCCTGATGACGGACATGCTGCGCACGGTCATCTCGGACGCAAGCGGCACGGCTCACAGTCTGACAAGCGGCTTCAAATCCTACGGAAAGATTCCGATCGCGGGCAAGACCGGCTCCACCCAGAGCTATGGCGACGTCTGGTTCATGGGCTTCACGCCGGACATCACGCTGGGCGTATGGGCCGGCTACAAGGAGCAGAAGAACGTGCTCCTCAAGGACTCCCATTCCAGGGCGCGCTCGCTCTGGACCGAGATCATGAACCAGACGGTCGCCGACAGGCCCGAGCTGTTCAAGACGGAGGCATTCCCGAAACCGGACGGGCTCGTCAAAGCGACCGTCTCTACCGTCAGCGGGATGCTGCCGAGCGATCTGATCCGCTCCCGCGGCCTGCTCGTCACCGACTGGTTCAACAAGAAATACGTCCCGACCAAAGTGGACAACGTTCTCGGCAGCATGTCCTTCATTACCTACAACGGCGTCAATTATATCGCCCAGGACACGACTCCATCCGACTTCGTCTTCACGAAGACCGTCATCAAGAGGGAAAAGCCGCTTGGCGAACTGATGGATGAAATCAACAAAGCCCAGCAAGCTATGCCGGACGAATATCGCAGGCCGCTGTCGGCCTTCATCCCCAAGGATGCGACCGACGACGCGCCGTCCATGGTAGATCCGCGTCAAGATGACGGCGCCGCTCCTTCCGCTCCTTCGAACGTTTCGCTGGAAGCGGTGAACGGCGCTTACCGGATTTCATTCGCGGCAAGCCCTGAGAAGGATGTCGTCGGCTATCGGCTGTACCGCTCGCAAGGACGCGGCTTCAGCAAGCACGGGGAATCCATTCTGACGGGCAGCACGCTGTCCTTCTCCGATCGCTCCGGCTCCCTGCTGTCGTCCTATTATGTGACCGCAGTGGACGTAGGCGGCCATGAGTCGGCGCCAAGCACGACTGTAAGCCCGTTTGGCGCGGTCCTTCCCGGAGGTCCCGGCGATACCGGCCAAGGCGGCGACAACGGTAGTGTCGGTACCGATAACCCCGGAGGCGTGACGCCTCCGGACCCGGGAGCGACAGTTCCAGAAGCGACCCCTCCCTCCGCTCCCTCCGCTCCTGCCGGTCTGAATGTATCCGTCGACGGCCAGACCGTCAAGCTGAGCTGGACCTTGAATGCCGATACCGAGGGCGTAACCCGCTATGAGGTGTACTACAGCCCCAACAATGACGGGAACTATCAAAGCATCGGCTCCGCTACGACCAACAGCTTCTCGGCTATGATGGCCAGCACGGCAGGCACGTACCGGATCAATGCGGTCAACGCCGCCGGAGCTTCTCCTTACTCTTCAGCCGTCGTTTACGGCTACTGATCGACAAGGAATGTTTCGAAACCTGTCTGACCCGACAAAAAAACGCCCCTCAAGGGCGTTTTTTTGTTGCAGCCCTACCAGGTCTGCGAAATAAACAGCCTCCCGGCAATCCGCCGAGAGGCTGTTGAGCTTGCTTAGTCTTCAATGGTGGAAAGATCGCCTGTCGGCAGGTTCAATTCCCATGCCTTGAGCACGCGCCTCATGATTTTGCCGCTGCGCGTCTTGGGAAGCTTATCCTTGAATTCGATCTCGCGCGGGGAGGCATGCGCCGACAGACCGATTTTGACAAAGCGGGCGATATCCGCCTTCAGCTCGTCGGAAGGCTCGAAGCCTTCGCGCAGCGAGATGAACGCCTTGATGATCTCGCCGCGCATCGGGTCGGGCTTGCCGATGACGCCGGCTTCGGCGACCGCCGGATGCTCCACGAGCTTGCTCTCCACCTCGAACGGGCCGACGCGCTCTCCGGAGGTGTTGATGACATCGTCGATCCGGCCCTGAAACCAGAAGTAGCCTTCATCGTCCCGATAAGCCGAATCTCCGGAAATGTACCAGCCCGGAATGTGGAAGTATTCCTCGTACTTGGAAGGATTGTTCCAGATTGCGCGCATCACGGACGGCCATGGCGTGCGGATCGCCAGATTGCCCATCTGGAACGGCGGCAGCTCGTTGCCGGAATCGTCGATGATCGCCGCTTGGACGCCCGGCAGAGGACGGCCCATGGAGCCCGGCTTGATCTCCATCGCCGGATAGTTGCAGATCAGCTGGCCGCCGGTTTCGGTCATCCACCATGTATCATGGATGCGCTGGCCGTACACCTTGAGGCCCCAGCGGACCACTTCCGGGTTCAGCGGCTCGCCGACGCTGAGCACATGGCGCAGGGAGGACAAGTCGAACTGGGTCGACACGTCGTCTCCTGCCCCCATCAGCATCCGGAATGCAGTCGGGGCGCTGTACCATACCGTGACGCCGTAGCGCTGGATCGTCGTGTACCAGTCCTGAGGACTGAACCGGCCGCCGCGGATGACGTTACTCGCTCCGTTGAGCCACGGCGCGAAAATGCCGTAGGACGTTCCCGTCACCCAGCCCGGGTCGGCCGTGCACCAGTAGACGTCGTCTTCCTTGAGGTCTAGGACGACCCGGCCGGTGTGGTAATGCTGGATCATGGCGTTGTGGACGTGGTAGACGCCTTTCGGCTTGCCTGTAGAACCGGAAGTATAGTGGAGAAGAAGTCCGTCCTCGCGGTCCACCCATTCGATCTCGGCTTCGTCGGAAGCGGCCTTCATTTCCTCATGGTAGGAAATGGTGCCCTCCGGGTTCTCCGACGGGCTGACGACGAAGATATGCTTGAGCTCGGGAAGCTCGTCGCGCTTGATGCGCGGAAGAAGCGCGGGCGTCGTCACGATCGCCGCCGCTCCGCTGTCCGCGAGCCTGTCCTTGACCGCCGTCTCCATGAAGGCCTCGAAAAGAGGTCCTACGACGACTCCGGTCTTGAGCGAGCCGAGAAGGGCTACGTACAGTTCCGGAGTGCGCGGCATGAAAATGAAAAGCCGGTCTCCCTTGGCCAGGCCGTGCTTGCGGAGAACGTTGGAAAAGCGGTTCGACAGCAGGCTGAGCTCCTCGAATGTATACGATTCATCCCGCTCCGGGTCGCTGTAATGCAGAGCGGTCTTCTGCCCTCTGCCTTCTCCGATATGGCGGTCGATAGCCTCATGCGCCATGTTGACCTTGCCGGTCTCGTGCCAGGTGAAATGCTTCTCCACCTCGCTCCAGTCAAAGTCCCGGTACGATTGCTCGTAATCGGCCATATTGGGAGATTTCGCGGTTACAGCCAGCTTTTCCTGATGGTCAATCGACATGCTAATCACCTTCCATAGTCGTCGTCTTTTTAGGGCGGATGGAAATCGGATGCGCTTTCAAACATAGGGTAAAACGCAGTCCATGTCGCCAACTAGTATAGCATAATGGAAATGTATGCGCCTACTTCTATCGAAATTTACCCCTTTAGCTTGAAAAATCCCCCTCTTGCGAAAGGACCGTCCTTTTCATCCCTACTTTTTTCTGCTATAAGTGATAAGAGGCAAAGACGGCTTGCCGCTTTGCCACTAGAAGCTTGAAGGAGCGATAACGTTGGAACATATCAAGCGTTACCATTCCCAAACGATACCTTTTCAAGGCAGAAGCTTGGATATAGAGGGTCCCGTCAAGCCCGGACGCCTGGCGGACTGGACGATGCATCCGGGACTGAACGCATTCCGCCGGCCGACCGAGCAGCAGACCGCCCTGGTGGAGATCGCAGGCCTGCCGGAAGGCCGCATCATTGTAGCGCGAGACGGCAAAGTCGTCGTCGGATATGTGACCTTCCATTATCCGGACGAGCTCGAGCGCTGGTCGGAAGGCGGCATGGACGATCTGATCGAGCTTGGGGCGGTTGAAGTCGCAGCCGAATACCGCTCGGTCGGGCTTGGCAAAAAAATGATCCAGCTCGCCTTCATGGAAGATCAGCTGGAGAACAGCATTATTTATACGACCGAATATTATTGGCATTGGGATCTGGAGGGAACGGGACTCGGCATCTGGGAATACCGCTCCATGATGGAGAAGCTGATGAAGTCCGTAGGCATGGTCTGGTACGCGACGGACGATCCCGAAATCTGCTCGCATCCGGCCAACTGCCTGATGGTCCGCATCGGCAAGCAGGTTCCGCTCGATTCCGTGGAGCAGTTCGACCGGGTCCGGTTCAGGCAGCGGTTCATGTACTGACGCGCTCAGGAGGAAGATCATGAAGGATACAGCCCTATTCATCCGTTCATCCGGCGCGAGCCGGTATAAATTCAATGATGAGCATCCCTTCAATCCGATTCGTCTGGAGCTCGCCAGCTCCTTGCTGGAAACGGCCGGCGCTCTCTCTCCCGACATGATTATGGAAGCGCCTTCCGCGCAGAACCTCGAGCTTGAGCGGATCCACCGCGCCGATTACATGGATGCGGTCCGCAAGCTCAGTATTCCGGCTCCGCATTCCGATTCCCTAGCCTTGGCTGCCCGGTACGGATTGACTACGGAGGATACGCCTTATTTCGAAGGCATGCATGAGGCCGCCGCTGCCATATGCGGCGGCTCCATCCTTGCGGCCGAATCCGTCATGTCGGGACGGGCCGTGCATGCTTACCATATGGGAGGCGGCCTGCATCATGCGTTTCCGGGTCATGGCTCCGGCTTCTGCGTCTATAACGATGCTGCCGTGGCCATCGCGGCCGTGAAGGATAAATACAAGGCGCGGATTCTATATATCGATACGGACGTCCATCATGGGGACGGGGTCCAATACGCTTTCTACGAAGATCCCGATGTGTTCACGTATTCCATTCATGAGACCGGCAAGTACTTGTTCCCCGGAACCGGCTTCACGCATGAGAAGGGCATCGACAAAGGATATGGAGCCTGCTGCAACGTCCCTCTACAGCCTTACACGGAGGATGAATCGTGGCTGGAGGCGTTCTCGGAGTCGATCACTCGCGTCGCCAAGGCGTTCAAGCCGGATCTCATCATCAGCCAGCACGGCTGCGACGCGCATGCCTTCGATCCGCTCTCTCATATTCATTGCAGCATGAGGATTTACCTGGATATGCCCCGCATCATCCATGAGCTCGCCCACGAGCATTGCGGCGGACGCTGGGTCGCTCTCGGCGGCGGCGGATACGATCTGTGGAAGGTCGTTCCGAGAGCCTGGTCTCTCGTCTGGATGGCGATGTCCGGCCATGAGTTGTCGAACCGGCTCGCTGCCGCTCCTTCCTCCCCCGCTCCGCTCCCGGAGCAATGGCTGCGCCGCTGGCAGCCGCTTTGTCCGGAGCCGTTGCCGGAACATTGGCTCGATCCACTCGACATCTGGGAGCCTATGCCGAGGCGCGAAGAAATCCGCCTTCAGAACCGCGCCGCCTGGGAACTGGCCGTGCAGGACTTTTAGCGGCCGCGTCCTCCTGGCAGGAACGAAGCTCTCGTCCGATAGCAGGTTGCCGCCACCCTCCAAGGATCGTCTGCGCAATTGAAAAAAGCCCCATCCTTCCAAAGGGAAGAATGAGGCTGCCGAACGAAGATCAAGCCTGCTGCAGACTGCGTACCATGCCTTCGACGACGGCATAGGACTGGCCAGCGGCCAGCACGGTGAATTCGGCGAAATTCATATGGGCGCTGCCGTCAGCCTGATCCGACATGGAACGGACCACGACATAGGGAATGCCGTTCATATGCGCGACTTGAGCAACGGCAGCGCCTTCCATCTCGGCGCAGGCGCCTTGGAAGACGTCGCGAAGGCTTTGGACCTTGTCGCGGCTCGCGATGAACTGGTCGCCCGACAGGACGATTCCTTCGAGCACGCGGCCCTTCACCGCATCGCGGCTCGCTTGGACAGCAAGCCTGCGCAGATCCTCATCCGCCGGAAAGACGGAGATTTCCTGGTAAGGGATCGCCCCCGGAGCGAAGCCGAGTGCCGTAACGTCCATATCATGCTGGACGCAAGCCGTGGACACGACGATGTCTCCGATAGTCAGGCTGGAATCGACCGCGCCTGCCACACCCGTGAACAGGATGCATTCCGCCCCGAGATCGATGAGCGCCTGCGTGCATACGGCGGCATTGACCTTGCCGACGCCGGACTTGACCGCGATGATGTTCATGCCATGGAGCGTCCCGCGATAAAACACGAGGCCGGCCTTGACCGTCTCCGATTCCATCTGCGCATGGCGATGAAGGAGCTCCAGCTCCTCCGCCATCGCTCCGATGATGCCGATCGTGCGGTAGGTTCTCATTGCTTCGGAGCTCCTACCGACTGCCGTTTGACGAACTCATGAGGGAGGATCACCTTGGACTGCTCGACCGGCTCCTTTTTCATCAGCTTGGTCAGCAGGCGCATCGACACGGCGCCGATATCATACATCGGCTGGGCAACCGCAGACAGCTGCGGACGCACCATGGAAGCCATGCGGCTGTTGTCCACGCTGATGACGGAGATGTCCTGCGGCACTTTGAGCCCTCTGTCCTGAATGGCATGGATAGCCCCGATAGCCATCTCGTCCGTTGCCGCGAATACAGCTGTCGGAAGCTTGTCCTTGGCGAGGAAGTGGTTCATCGCTTCCACTCCGGACTCGTACCGGTAGTTCCCGATGCGGACCTTGTCCTCGTTGTAGGCGATGCCGTTCTCTTCCAAAGCGCGTTTGTAGCCGTGGAACCTCGCATATCCGTTCGACGGATCCTGCAGCGTGCCGCCGATCATAGCGATGTCGGCATGCCCTTGGTCAAGAAGATGCTTGACCGCATCATGCGCGGCATCTTCATGGTTGATGTCCACCGACGCGATGGTTCCCTGCTCGTCCGTCGTCGCACAAAGCACGACAGGCACGTTCGCCGTCTTGAACGCCTGAAGATGCTCCTCCGTCACGGCGCCTCCCATGAACAGCAAGCCGTCGACCTGCTTCTCGAGAAGCGTATTGATGACGCGGATCTCCTTGTCCTTGCGCTTGTCCGCATTGCAGAGAATGATATTGTAATGGTACATGTTCGCGATGTCTTCGATGCCGCGGGCCACCTCGGCAAAGTTGGAATTGGAGATGTCAGGAATGACGACACCGACCGTCGTCGTCTTTTTGCTCGCAAGTCCCCTGGCTACGGCATTCGGGCGGTATCCGAGCCGTTCGATCGCCTCATAGACCTTCTTGCGGGTCTGCGGCTTGACATTGGGATTGTTGTTGACGACCCGGGATACCGTAGCCATCGACACTCCCGCTTCTCTTGCTACATCGTAAATGGTTACAGTCACGGTTCCTTCTCTCCATTGTAAACGAATTTATTGGCAGGCTTTACCCCTTTACATTACGGTAATCATACGACAAATACCGTGCTTATGCAATGTCAGCGAGCATTCTCGGACAGCGCCGTTTCCGTGATATTCCAATGGGAAGCGTTCCATTCCGCCTTGCCGTCCCGGATCAGGATCGCTTGCGGAGAAGCATGCTTCACCTCGAGCTCTTCGGCGATGGCATTGGATACCGGACGCTCCTCGATGACGCGGACGAGAGCCGTCTCGACTCCTTCTCCCTTGGTTCCTTCATGCCAGCGGGTCCATTCCTCGATGGCGCCTGCGCTCACCGAACAGCTTGTGCTGTGCTTGAATACGAGCACCGGCTTCTCGTGGGAAAGCTCCAAAATCCGTTTCCAATCTTCCATCGTGTGCAATTGCTTGCTGCTCATACGCCACACTCCTTATTGTCGTCTATCTGGCTGGGGTCTTTCGGGCTTCCATCGGCTATGTATGCATCATGCAGCGGCTCAGCTGGCCGAGCCTCTTCTCGATTTCCTGCCTCCATGCCTCGTCTCCGACCGAACCCGCGATAAGCAGCAGCTCCAGCAAGGAATCGATCCGTTCGCCGACGATCTGCTGCACAGCCGCGGGATCCGGACTCCTTCGCTTCGAAGAAGCTTCTACCAGTAAATCTGCCCACTCGTTAAGCTCGTTAAACAAGAAGGTCTGCTTGCCCGGCTCTTCGCCAAGCTGGCCGATCAAGCCGGTCAGATCCGGCTTCACCTCGGGAAGCACCTCGCTGCGGCCGCAGCCGGCGCACGAATAAATGGGAACATTGTCGATTTCCACTTTATTCGAGTAGATAACCGTCCTTAATTTCATGTTCATTTTATGGCCGCAAGAACAGGTTTTATGCATCGGAAAGTCCGCTCCTTCGTCAACGCGCCTGCTCATATCCGCTTCAAGCCCCTGATGGGGCGGGGAGGAAATCAGCACGGGCGCAGTGTCGCTCGCCTCCTTACTTCGACCTTTTTCGCCTGTTTTCCTGCCTGAAGGGCACATGCAATTTCTGTAAAATAAAATCGGCTGCCATGACTTCCCTATCGCCCGCGGAGCGGCAGGATCAGGAAGCCGTTTGCGCCTCCGGGCAGGCTGCCTTACAATGAACCGAGAACCTGGCCTATCCCGAAACAGGCCCTTACAGAGGAGGAATGCAAGTTGACCTTGCAAGGAAAGCGCGTCATCTGCCTGATCGACGATGAATTCGAGGATCTCGAGCTGTGGTATCCCGTGTACCGCGTACGCGAAGAAGGAGCGGAGGTTCTGTTCGCCGGTCCGGAAAAAGGAAAGGTCCATATCGGCAAATACGGCGTGCCGGCAACGGCCGATCTGTCCTATGGCGAGATCGACGCCGGCGGCATCGACGGTCTTCTCGTCCCGGGAGGATGGGCGCCCGACAAAATCCGGCGGTACCCCGAAGTGCTGAAGCTCGTGCAGGACATGGACGCCAGCGGCAAGCCGATCGGCCAGATCTGCCATGCGGGCTGGGTGCTCGTTTCCGCCAAAATCCTGCAAGGCCGCACGGTGACCTCGACTCCCGGCATCCGGGACGACATGGAGAATGCAGGAGCACGCTGGGTGGATGAAGCGG
Organism: Paenibacillus sp. D51F; assembly: GCF_053345695.1. Taxonomy (NCBI): domain Bacteria; kingdom Bacillati; phylum Bacillota; class Bacilli; order Caryophanales; family Paenibacillaceae; genus Paenibacillus; species Paenibacillus sp. D51F. The sequence continues at coordinate 303,694 of NZ_JBKFAO010000001.1, forward strand.
TCGTCGTCGACGGAAACCTGATCTCCGCTCGCCGTCCGCCTGACCTGCCGCCTTATGCGAAGGCATTTGTGGAGGCGCTGAAGCAGCGCAGCTGACAAGATCCTGTTCCTAGCGAATGGAATGCCAAAGAACCCTTGCCGATGCAAGGGTTCTTCGTCATCTGCCGCCATTTTGCTTCCCGCTGCGGTTATTCGCTTCCCGCTGCGGTCATTTGCTTCCAGCTGCCGTCACTCGCTTCCCGCAGCAGTCCTGACTTTGGAGCCGTCTGCGTTATCCCTGCTTTGCTCCAGCAGCCGCTTGACCTCGGAGGTCGTGCCGCAAGCCATCACTTCCGCATATACGTTCCGGCTGTCCCGCTGTGTGGTCTGCAGCAGCCGCTCCTTGACATGGAGAATGGAATGGGATGACATGCTCAGCTCGTCGACATCCATGCCGAGCCAGACGGGAAGCGCCCTGGCGTCTCCGGCCAGCTCGCCGCATACGCCGACATGGATGCCCGCCGCCCGGGCAGCCTCCACCGTCGTCCGCAGCATGCGCAGAACGGCTGGATGGAGCGGTTCGTACAGATGCGAGATTTTATCGTTCATGCGGTCGACAGCCAGCGTGAACTGGACGAGGTCATTCGTCCCGATGCTGAAGAAATCGACTTCCCGGGCCAGCAGGTCGGCGATCATGACAGCAGCCGGAAGCTCGATCATGATTCCTGCAGGTATCGCCTTGTTATAGGGCTTTCCCTCCGCCTCGAGCTCCTGCATCGACTCGCGGAGCAGAGCGTTGGCAGCCCTGACCTCCTCCACGGAAGAGATCAACGGGTACATCACCTTCACATTCCCGTAATGGGATGCCCTCAGGATCGCCCGCAGCTGGGTCTTGAACAGATCCTTGCGGTCGAGGCTGATCCGGATCGCCCGGTAGCCGAGGAACGGATTCTCTTCCTCCGGAAGCTCGAAGTAGTCGAGATGCTTGTCGCCCCCGATATCGAGCGTGCGGATAATCAAAGGCTTTCCGTCCAGCTTCTCCGCTACGCTCCGGTAAACCTCGTACTGCTCCTCTTCCTTGGGGAAGCGGGTGCGGTCCATATACAGGAACTCGGTCCGGAACAAGCCGACGCCATGCGCTCCGCTCGTGAGGGCGACTTCAAGCTCCTTGAGCGAGCTGATATTGGCCGACAGCTCCAGATGCTTGCCGTCCGGAGTCGACGTGTCGAGATGGGCGATGCCGAGCAGCCGGTCATGCTCTTCGGTCTGACGGCTGCGCAGAGCCGCGAACGCCTGGACAGCTTCCTCGCTCGGATTGAGCTCCACATGCCCCGTAGATCCGTCGATGATCAGGAAATCACCGGTCGCGATGCTCTCCTCCAGCCTGCTGTCGAGCCCCACGATGAGCGGAATGCCGAGCGCCCGCGCCATGATCGCGGAATGCGAGGTTGTGCTGCCGCCGAAAGTAGCGATGCCGAGCACGTTCTGCGGATTGATATGGGCAAGCTGCGAAGGAGACAGCTCCTTGGCCACGAGGATGTACGGCTGCGTGTCCGAAGGCAGCGTGATCTCGGGCGCGCCGAGCAGATGCTTGAGGAGGCGGTTGCCGACATCCTTGATGTCCAGCGCCCGCTCCTTCATGTATTCGTCATCCAGCAAGTCGAACATCGTGACGAAATGGTCGATCGCTTCCTTGACCGCCACCTCGGCCGCTTTGTACTGCCGCTCGATCATCCCCTGGATCTCGTTCATGAAGACGGGATCGTCGAGTATCGCGAGATGCGCATCGAAAATGCTTCGCTCATCCGGACCGACAACTTCCCGCAGCTCATCCTTCATCTGCTCGATCTCGACCTTGGAGGTGCGGATGCCTTCGTACAGCCGCTCGAATTCACGGGCGAGATCCGCAACGTCGATTCTTTGCTCCGGCAAATCCCATTCCCAGTTCGGCAGGACAAAACATTTCCCGATCGCGATCCCGGAAGAAGCTCCGATTCCTTGCATCATGGCCTAATCCCTCCAACATGACTATCCTTGCGTTCTTTCAGCATCACGGACATGACCGACGACTGCCCCTTCTTCACCGACTTGAAGGCTCCGAAGCCCCAGGAGCGGACCAGCTGGGAATTCGTGATGACCATCGGAGTGGCCAGCGACTTGCATTGCGCACGCAGCTTCTGCAAATCAAAGGAAATGAGCAGCTGGCCCGGCGCAACGTCGTCGCCTTCCTTCACGGCTGCCTGGAAATAGCTGCCGTCCTTGAGCGAGGAAGTATCGATTCCGATATGGAGCAGCACCTCCAGACCTTCCTCGGTGCGGAGGCCGATGGCGTGCATCGTCGGATATAAAATGATGACCTTGCCGCGCACCGGCGCAACCAGCTCGCCCCGATCCGGCAGGAAGGCGACTCCGTCTCCGACAAGCTTGCCGGAGAAGATCGGATCCGGAACCTCCTCCAGCGGAATCATCCTGCCTTGAACCGGAGAGCTGAATAAAACCTGGGCGGAATCCCGCTGCATCGTCTTGACGATTTCTTCCCGGATCAGCTCCGAGAACGTGCCGAATACGATCTGCACGTTGCCTCCGCCGAGCCGGATGACGCCGGCGGCTCCAAGATCCCGCAGCGCCGTATTGTCCAGCAGGCGATCGTTCTTGAGCTTCAACCTCAGGCGCGTAATGCAGGCTTCCATCGTATCGAGGTTTGCTTTGCCTCCGATCGCCTGGAGGATGAGCGGCGCCCTGGACGGGATATCCTCGGCCCAGTCGTCGAGAGCCGATCCTTCCTCGCGGCCCGGCGTAGGGATCCGGAAGCGCCGGATCGCCCAGCGGAACAATCCATAGTACAGAATGAACACGATTACGCCGATCGGAAGCAGCAGCCATCCCTTCGTTGCCAGGTGCATGTTCAGGATGTAATCGATGGCTCCGGCCGAGAAAGAGAATCCGTGCAGGATGCCCAGCTCGTATACGAGCCACATGATGACGCCGGACAGCAGCGCATGGATGACGAACAGGTAGGGCGCGACGAATAGAAAGGCGAATTCGACCGGCTCGGAGACGCCGGTCAGGAACGACGCGAGCGCAGCCGTCAGGAACGTCTTGCGGATCTTCGGCTTGAGGTCCTCCCTTGCTTCCTGGATGATGGCGATGGCGATGGCCGGGAGCGCGAACATCATCGTCGGGTACAAGCCCGCCATGAACGCTCCGGCTGTCGGGTCTCCCGCAAAAAAGCGCGGCAGATCCCCGTTCACCATCTCGCCTGACGGCAGCCGGTAGCCGCCGACCTGGAACCAGAAAACGTGGTTGAGCAGATGATGAAGCCCGAACACGACAAGAATGCGGTGCAGGAAGCCATACAGGAATACCCCGAAGCCTCCCGCCGAGGATACGACGTCTCCGAGCAGCAGCAGCCCTTTGCCGAGCAGCGGAGCGATTCCGATCATCGCGACCGAGAACAGCACGGAGACGAAGCTGACGAAGAGAGGGACGAAACGAGGCCCTCCGAAAAATTGTATGTATTCGGGCAGCCGGATAGATTTGAATCGTTCATAGCTGTATCCCGAAAGCATGCCGATGAGCGCTCCGATCAGGACGGTCGGCTCGATATCGTAGTGGCTGTACTTGACGATGCCCGTATAGATGAACATGCCCGCCAGCGCCGACAAGGCCGATGCTCCCCCATTGCTGGAGGTTCCCCAGGCAACGCCGGCAGCGAACAAATACGGCAGGAAGGCGAACAGCGAATAGCCGGCAACGGATAAATATTCCCCTAGCGACGGCAGTCCGACCGTTTCCCATGGAAGCGTGCTTAAGCTCAGGCAGATGGCTGCGGCAGGCAGAATGATCATCGGCAGCATGACCGCACGGCCGAGCTGCTGCAGATTGCCCATGAATTTCATGCTGGACCTCCTATTCCGATCGCTCGCGCGTCCGCATATGACGGCTCCGCCCGAGGTCTATGAGTATGGTAAGCGTTTCATTTCCCTTTGTCAAAAGCAAAAAGGCAGGCCCTCAAGGTCCTGCCCCATGCCGGCACATTCGAGAAAGGCAGCGTCGCGAGGCAGACGCTCCTCCAGTCAGGCTAGCCGCCGATCGCCGGCCGGAGAATGGAATCCTCGACCTTGATGCAGCGGTCCATGATGACCGTCAAGCCGCCCGCTTGGGCGATGTCGGCCGCTTCCTCGCTGTAGACGCCGAGCTGCAGCCAGAGCACCTTGGCGCCGGCTTGCACCGCTTCGCGGGCGATCGCAGGCGTGAACTCGCTGCGCCTGAAGACGTTCACGATGCCGATCGGTTCCGGCACGTCCAGCAGCGAGGCGTAGCTGGTTTCGCCGAGTATGGCGGGAGCGGCGGGGTTGACCGGAATGATCCGGTAGCCCCGCTCCTTCATGGCGGCGGATACGGAATGGGATGTCCGCTGCGGGTTGTCGGACAATCCGACTACGGCAACGACGGGATTCTGTTCGAGAAGCTTCTTGATTTCGTCCCTGGCGGGATTTTCAAAAGCCATTGCAAGCCCTCCTTTCAAGTTAACTTAACCATGCAAGAGGATATTTACTTGGATTCCGTCCATTCCACCTGCGCGCCGAGCGCCTGCAGATGATCGAAATAGATCGGATAGGACTTCGCGACATGATGCGCATCCTTGATCCGCAGCGGCTTGCGGCAGCGCAGGCCGACGACAGTCAGCGCCATGATGACCCGGTGGTCGTAATGGGCGTTGATCTCGACGCCGCCCTCGAGCCCTTCCGGCTTGCCATGCACGATGATCTCGTCGCGCTTCTCCTCGACGTCGGCTCCGGCCTTGCGAAGCTCCGCCAAGTAGTCGGTGATGCGGTCGCATTCCTTGTAGCGGAGATTCTCGACATTGTAGAACCGGGAGGTGCCTTCGGCGTGGACGGCTGCCGCGACCATGGCCAGCACCGCGTCGGTCGCCGCATCCCCGTCGAATTCAACCGCCTTGAGGCGTCCGTTGCCGCGGACCCGGATGTCGCCGTCCTTATGCTCCAGAGGCACCTCCATCATGCGGAGCACGTCGACGACCGCGCGCTCGCCCTGGCGGCTCTTCTCCGGCAATCCATGGATGACGATATCCGAGCGGGTGACGGCGGCCGCCGCGAGCACTGCAGCCGATCCGGGATAATCCCCCTGAACCCGGTATGTCCGCGCGGCATAGCGCTGTCCTCCAGGAATTCGGTAGCTCATGAGATCTTCGGACGCTTCGATGACGATTCCCGCCTCCTCCAGCACTTCGAGCGTCTGCCCGATCACGACTTTGGACTTGAGGTCGTGCAGCACCTCGATCTCGCTGTCCTCCTCCAGGAGCGGCGTCAGGAACAGCAGCGCGCTCAGGAACTGCGAGCTGACGCTGCCCGATACGGTGATGCGGCCGCCCTTGGCGCTGCCGCCGCGGATCGTGATCGGCAGCTTGCCTTCATGATCGTCCACCTCGACGCCCATCTGGCGCAGAGAGTCGATCAGGTCATGATGCGGGCGCTTGCCGAGCGAGTCGGGATATGCGTTCACGAACGTCACCTCCGGGCTGAGAGCGGCAATGCCCATCAGGAAGCGGAGCACCGCTCCAGCGTTGCCTACATCCAGCTCCTTCACGTCGCGCGGACGGCTGCCGAAGCCCTTGATGACGATCTTCTCGTCATCTTCCTGCAGCTCGGCCCCAAGGTCGCGGATGCAGCGGCGCATGGCGTCGCTGTCCTCGCTATGCGCCGGATAGTAGATCGTGCTGGTTCCTTCGGCCAGGGCGGCGACAAGCAAATACCGCGTCGTGTAGTTTTTGGATGAAAGCGCCTGGATGCTGCCCTTGAGCTCCGGCGTAGGCGTTACGATCACGTCCATTGGAGTGTATTCCCCTTTATGCTGGATTGAATGGAATTATTCTGAAACGCGGTAAAGCCCTGAAGTCCCGAGATAGCCCGACAACACGGATTCGGCGACGGCATCGGGATCCAGGCCGTCCGTATCCACGCTCAGCTGGGCGAAGTCGTAGGCTCCGCTGCGGGCTTTCATAAGCTCGCGCACTTTGGCTGCCGGGTCTCCGGCAAGCAGAGGTCTGGCCGTGTCGCCGGCGACCCTCTCCACGATGACGGCTTCGCTTGCGCGCAGCGCGGCCACGAAGCCATGCCGCAGCATCAGCTCGCGGTTCGCTTCCGACAGCACCGTTCCTCCGCCCGTGGCGATGACGAGGGGCGTGTCCGCTGTCAGCAGCCGGGTCAATGCCCGGGTTTCCGCTTCGCGGAAATAAGGCTCGCCATGCCGGGCGAACAGCTCCGCGATGGAGCAGCCTTCCTCGGCGACCACTTCGGAATCCGTGTCGGTCCAGCCATATCCAAGCCGTCCGGCAAGCTGTCCCGCGACGGTGGATTTGCCGGTTCCCATGAAGCCCACGAGAACGATTTTGCTGCGCGAAGGCTGATCTTCTCCGACCACCGATGCTCACACCTTCCCATGCGATGTCAATCTTTCAAATATCATATCATCAATTGCTAGAGACGGGGTATAAAATTCTTATTTTACCATAAGGATAGAGAAGATCATTCTACCTCTTGAAGGAGGGCGGCCAGCCATGCCGATGGAACAGGGACCGCAGGCGCAATCGGAGCGCAAGCTTCGCCACATCCTCGATCCGGGATCGTCGTTATGCCGGGAAGATGTCGTATGGGCGCTGGATTATATCAAAAAAAAGGTGGCCGACGAAGATTCCGCCCTAGCGGAATTATCGCAGCCACGCTTGCTCAAAAACTATCGGGGATTCGCCGAAGCGGCCATGAGCCTGCTGGCTTCGCCTCGCACCGGCCCGCTTGAGGCGGATCGGCTCCGGGGCATGCTTCGCGAAGCTCTGCACGGCTTGGAGAGGCAAGGCTGACGTCCGGCCTTGCCGGCCTCTTCCTCGGCTCTTCCCCCGCAATTGCAATCAGCCCTCGCTGGATTCCATCCACTCGAAGTGGAACGTGCCTTCCTTGTCCACACGCTCGAACGTGTGGGCGCCGAAGTAGTCGCGCTGTGCCTGAAGCAGGTTGGCCGGCAGGCGCTCCGTGCGATAGCTGTCGAAGTAGGCCAGCGCGCTGGAGAAGCCTGGAACCGGAATGCCGCTCGCTACGGCAGCCGTTACGACTTCGCGCCATGCGCCTTGATACTCCTCTACGACACCTTTGAAGTAATCGTCAAGCAGCAGGTTTTTGAGTCCCGCGTCACGATCGTACGCATCCTTGATCTTCTGCAGGAAGCGGGCGCGGATGATGCAGCCGCCGCGGAAGATCATGGCGATGTCGCCGTAGCGCAGGTTCCAGTCGAACTCATCCGAAGCTGCGCGCATTTGGGCGAAGCCTTGGGCGTAGGAGCAGATCTTGCTCGCAAACAAGGCTTTGCGGACCGCTTCGATGAAAGCGGCTTTGTCGCCCTGGTACGGCGCGGCTTGCGGTCCGCTCAGCACTTTGCTGGCATGGACGCGCTCTTCCTTCATCGCGGAGAGGAAGCGGGAGAAGACGGACTGCGTGATGATGGACAGCGGCACGCCGAGATCCAGAGCGCTTTGGCTCGTCCATTTGCCCGTGCCCTTTTGGCCGGCGGAGTCGAGAATGACGTCGACCATCGCTTTGCCCGTCTCCGGATCCTTCTTGGAGAAGATGTCGGCCGTGATCTCGATCAGGTAGCTGTCGAGCTCGCCCTTGTTCCACTCCGTGAAAATCTCGTGCAGCTCGTCCGTGGACAGGCCCAGCACGGAGCTCAGAAGGTGGTAGGCTTCGGTGATCAGCTGCATGTCGCCGTACTCGATGCCGTTATGGACCATCTTGACGTAATGGCCGGCGCCGCCAGGTCCGATGTACGTGCAGCAAGGGTCGCCGTTCACTTTGGCGGAAATGCCGGTCAGGATCGGCTCGACGAGCTTGTAGGCCGATTCAGGGCCGCCAGGCATGATCGCAGGGCCTTTCAAAGCGCCCTCTTCGCCGCCGGATACGCCGGCGCCGACGAAGCGGAAGCCTTTGGCCTCGAGATCCTTGCTGCGGCGTTCCGTGTCAGGGAAGTAGGCGTTGCCGCCGTCGATGATGATGTCGCCTTCGCTCAGATGGGGAACGAGCTCGTCGATGACGGCGTCCGTAGGACGGCCGGCCTTGACCATGATGAGGATTTTGCGCGGCACTTCAAGGGAAGCGACGAATTCTTCGATCGTGTAGGCAGGGAACAGGTTTTTGCCGGCGGATTCCGCGACAAGCTCGTCCGTCTTTTCGCGGGAACGGTTGTATACCGATACCGTGAAGCCTTTGCTCTCAATGTTAAGCGCGAGGTTCTTGCCCATGACGGCAAGGCCTACGACGCCGATCTGCTGTTTCGACATATTGACCATTCCTTTGCTAAGTTATACAAGCGGTACGCACTTCCACTAGTGTACCCTTTTTGTTCCGTTATGCAAGTCATTGTACCATGAACGGTTCCCGAAACGAATCCGGAGCAGATGAATATTGCATGAACCCTAAGCACCGGAAATGCCGCAGCAAGTTCCATTTCGAACGATCGGCGCGAAACGGCCCCCTGTGCCGGCAGTCCGGCTGCGGCAAAAAAGCCGGGAGCACAAGGCTCTCCGGCGGGTATCGGTTTTTGCGTCTCGACGACGAATTCCGTCTCGGTCTTACAACTCTAGCCGAAGACCTCGACGACGAATTCCGTCTCGGTCTTACAGCTCTAGCTGAAGCATTTCGCTTCTCATGACGACCAGGCGCTCACGGCTCTTATCGGCCGCTGCCTCGTCGCCGCTTTTGAGAGCATCATGCAGCACGCACAGCTCGTAATCCAGCTCGTAGCGGAGAACGGCAGCCCGTTCCTCGGCCCGAGTGGACTGGAACGACTTGAGAATCTCCTCCAGCGTGACGACTGGACGCTTTTGATAAATGATGCGGTGCTCCATTCCCGACACCTCCACCAATCGGATGATTTCGCCGAACATGATATTTTCAATGACGATCTGACGGTCCTTCATCCGCTTCACGACAGCATGGCCCCGGGTATCGCCAATCAGCTTCTCGATCAATTCAGACAGCTTCTCATCCTTAATGATATAATCCCCCACGATTTTGTAGCGGCTCTTCATTTTCTGGAAGCGCAGCTTGACGAGCTTTCTTCCCGTGCGGATGGAGATCAGGAACTGCGCCTCGGTCTCGCTCCAATACAGGGAATACCCCTCATGAATCAAATCGCGAATGAGATTTTGGATTTGCCGGCGGTCAAATCGCAGCTCCAAATTGCAATATTCCACTTCGTAGCTTTTGTTCACGGCAAGCCCTCCCTGTCTGGATAATGATGACCAAATGTTCTGACAATTTGTTCTTACCTGTAGTTTATACTCCATCTTATGTGCTGGCAACTTGGTTTATTGACTAATTTTGAAGAAAAGGGCTGCCGCCCCCTCTCGATTGGAAGCGGTTACCTGACCTGCGCCCCCGCCTTGTCCATATCGGCCTTGCCCTGTGGTATACTATATGGACAAGATAGCCCCGGCATGACCGCTGGAGCGGAATGCGGGGCTCATTATTTACTCCGAAGGGACGACACTCTATGACAACCTCCGCCACAGCGCCGCTAACCGCTCCTGCCCGTCAGGCTGACGGCCGCAACGCTCCGTTTCCCGGATTTTTCCAAAGCGACTTCGACGTATTCGCTATCCAGGGTCTCGAGCCGCGAATGGAAGCGCTCATCGGCAGCATTCGCCCGAAGCTGGAAGAGCTGGGCAGCCGCATCACTCCGCTGCTGAGCGTGCTCGCCGGGACCGAATTCTACCCGCATGTGGCCAAGCATGCCAGAAGAACCGTGAATCCCCCCAGCGACACCTGGGTCGCTTTTGCCGCCAACAAGCGCGGTTACAAGGCTCATCCCCATTTCCAGATCGGCCTGTGGGAAAGCCATGTCTTCATCCAGTTCGCCGTCATCTATGAGGCTGCCGGCAAGGCTGCATTCGCCGCCGACGCCCTGAGGCAGCTGGACAACATCCAGTCCGGCATCCCGGATTCCTACGTCTGGTCGGGAGATCATACGGTTCCCGGCGCCGTCGCCGGGTCCGCCATGGCTCCCGGAGAGCTCGCTTCCTTGTTCGAGCGCCTGCAGAACGTCAAGGCTGCAGAAATCCTTTGCGGCATCCATATCGACCGGCATGACCCTCTCCTGGAGGACGGCGAAGCTTTCGTCGCCCGCGCGGAGCAAGTCATCGAGACCCTCATGCCCCTGTACAGGCTGGCCGTACAATAACCGAACGACAAAGCCCCCCTGCAGGTCTGTCAAGGACCTGCAGGGGGGCTTGCTTGTCTCTTCCAGCAGCTAAGCCAAGGAAATCCGGCCGCGGCGGATGATCAGCAGATGAAGGACGAACAGGACGACGAGCGAGCCGCCGCTGATGAGGAACGGCGCATGGGAACCGTAGCTGTCCCACAGCCGCCCGGACATGATGGAGCCGAGCACCATGCCGAGGCCTTCGATGGTGAGGAAGAAGCCCCATACCGCCCCGCGCTCCTCCTTGGGGATCGCTTTGGCGATCAAGGCGTTCCAGGCCGGAATGATGCACGCATACCCCAGTCCGACGAGAGCGACAACGAACAAGACAAGCGTCAGCTGCCGGGTATAGCCGAGCAGAGGCAGCGCCACGGCAGCGACGAGGAAGCCTACATGCAGGAACCAGCGGGTGCCGTAGCGGTCCACCCATTTGCCGACCGGAATCAGGCCCAGCACCGTAACGGCTCCGCCGGCTACCAGATAGGCGCTGTACTGCTGCGGGGTCAAATGCAGCACCGTCCTCGCATATTGCGTCAGGACGGGCGTAAGCAGGCCGAGCGCGAAGTTCTGGATGAACATCGCCGGATAGAGCAGCTTGCTCGCATGCAGGGATTCCCCGACCTTCTTGAAGTAGCGGCGCATCCGCGGAACCAGCGGTCCGCGCGAAGCGTGAGGCGCCTGCTCCTCGAGCTTGCCCTCGATTTCCCTGGATCCCCTGCGGCCGGGCAGCGTCAAGGTGACGATCAGGATGAGGACCAGGATAGCGCCCATCAGCCAGAAGGCGGGCTCATAGCTCTTGATGATGAAGAAATTGATGACGATCGGCCCCATGCCGACTCCGATCAGCCAGCTCATATAGATGACGCTCATCATGCTGCCGCCGGCTTCGTCCCCGGCCACGGCCGTCGCCCCCGTAATGACGCAAGGCCACAGGGGGGAGGTCCCGACGCCGAGCAGCACGCAGGCGGCAATGATCCAGCCCGTGCCCGAGGTGAGGGCGATGATCCCGACGGACGTGCAGGTGAACAGCACGCCGAGCAGCATGACCGTGCGGTAGCCGATCCGGTCGATGATCCAGCCGAGCGGGCTGCGGAAGGCGTTGTCGCCGATATATTGGGCCGCGAGCGCCCAGCCCACGGCGTAGGCGGACAGCCCGAGGGCATCGCGCATATACACCGGCAGCACCGATACGAGCACAGCTCCTTTGACAAATTCGACTCCGAACATAATAAGAAGAAGTTTAATGACGAACGGCGAGCGAATGATCTTTTTCCCGTTCGCGGGCATCTTCAGTTCCAAGCAGCGACAAACCCCTTTCCGATCTGAGTCGGCGAGGGTTTGCAGGCTTGCATTCCCCCCCGTACATGCTATACTCATTTTTGTTTGTATACCTGAATCTGAAAGGCTGTGGATCATAGCGATGGACCATACACGCACGCCTCTCTTCAGCGCGCTTCGCCGCCACGCAGAGAACAATCCCCTGCAGTTCCATATTCCCGGGCACAAGAAGGGAGTAGGCACCGATTCCGAATTCCGAGCCTTCATCGGCGACAACGCCTTGTCGATCGATTTGATCAATATAGCTCCTTTGGATGACCTTCACCAGCCGACAGGCGTAATCGAGGAATCCCAAAAATTGGCCGCCGATGCATTCGGAGCCGATTATACCTTTTTTTCCGTACAAGGCACAAGCGGCGCCATCATGACGATGATTCTGTCCGTCTGCGCGCCAGGGGACAAAATCATCGTGCCGCGAAATGTCCACAAGTCGATCATGTCGGCCATCATCTTCGCCGGCGCGCGCCCGGTGTTCATATCGCCTGCCCGCGATGCCGAGCTCGGCATCGACCACGGCATCACGACGCGCTCGGTGCGTCGCGCCCTTGAGCGCCACCCGGACGCGAAGGCCGTGCTGGTCATCAACCCGACCTACTTCGGCATTTGCGCCAATCTGAAGGAAATCGTCGATCTCGTCCACAGCTACGACATTCCGGTTCTCGTCGACGAGGCGCATGGAGTGCTGATCCACTTCAACGACAAGCTTCCAATGAGCGCGATGCAGGCAGGAGCGGACATGGCTGCGACGAGCGTGCATAAGCTCGGCGGCTCCATGACCCAGAGCTCCGTGCTGAACATGAAAGCAGGCCGCATCAATCCGCATCGGGTGCAGACGATCATCAGCATGCTGACGACGACGTCGACTTCCTATATCCTGCTCGCCTCGCTGGATACTTCCCGCCGCAACCTCGCGGTGAACGGCTTCGAGATGGCGGACAAGGCCATCGAGCTGGCCCAGAAGGCGCGGGCGGAGATCAACGGGATCGACGGCCTCTATTGCTTCGGCAAGGAGATCCTTGGCGGCGAAGCGACATTCGACTACGATCCGACGAAATTGACCATTCATGTCCGCCACCTCGGCATTACAGGTTACGACGCGGAGAACTGGCTGCGGGACAACTTCAATCTTGAAGTCGAAATGTCGGATATGTACAACATTCTCTGCCTCATTACTCCGGGCGACAGCGAAGACACCACCCGCCAGCTGGTCGAAGCGCTGCGCGCCATGGTCGTCCATTATCCGCGCGTGGACGAAGTGCAGGAGCTGATCGTGAAGATTCCGGAAATCCCGCAGCTGTCCCTGACGCCGCGCGAGGCTTTCTACGGCGAGACGGAAGTCGTTCCGTTCAAGGAATCCGCAGGCCGTATCATCGCCGAATTCATTTATGTCTATCCTCCCGGCATTCCGATCCTGCTTCCGGGAGAAGTCATTTCCCAGTCCAACATCGACTATATCATCGACCATGTGGAAGTCGGGCTTCCGGTAAAAGGTCCCGAGGACCGCAGCATCCAATATGTGAAAGTCATCGTGGAGGAATCCGCGATCTTCTAAGGAAATCATTCCTGCTCCCAAAAGCAAAAGCCCGGCTGGCCGCCGGGCTTTTGCTTTTGCTGCTTATTTGCCTTCGTTCTGTTCCTTGGCGATCTGCTCGTAGATAGCCGTCACGCGCTCCCACTCCGCATCGTCCTCGATGCCGACGAGGAAGGCTTCCTCGTCCTCTTCTTCGATGCGGAAGATGACGCCGTCCTCCTCCGGATCGTTGCGGTCGAGAAGCACGGCATAAGCCTGGTTCTCGGATTCGAACGTATATACCATCACCATCTCGCGGTCATTGCCCTCTTCATCCGTCACGAGAAAGACATGTTCTTCATGGTCATGGTCTTGGCCGCAGCCGCAGTTGTCGTCATGCTGATGCTCAGTCATCGATATCCCTCACAATTCTGTCTGCCTTAAAGTACCTTCCGTATCGTATCACTTGTCCCGCTCCGGGTCAAACAGCTATCCGACGGTAATGTTCTTCTCCGAAACGACGCTCCAGTCATCGTTCGGACTCAAGCGCAGCGAGAAGCGGATCGCATAGGTTCCGGAGCTGTCGAAGCCGTATTTGATCTCCTTGGAGAGGTAGAAGAAATTGTCTTTCTTCGTCGCGCTTGTCGCGAGGGCCGTCTCCTTGCCGGCAGGATCCGTGATCGTAATCCGGAACGAATCCACTTCCGCCGCAAGGCTGTCCACCTGGGCGAGCAGGCTGAACGAGGTGGTGCCTTTGTTTTTGACATAGCCGAACGGGCTGTTGTCTTTGTCGAACAGCACCATATGTACGTTGGGCCTGATGATGCTGGCCTTCTTGCTGCTGTCATCCCATACAACGAGAGCCTGCATCTTTTGCGCCACCTGACGCAGCGGCAGGTAAGTCTTGCCGTCCGACATGATTCCCGTCTCTTGAAGCTCGCTGCCGTTGAACATGACTTTCACGGCTTGGGTGGCCGAATCCGCAAAAATCATCGTGCCTCCCCAGAGAGCCATGGCAAGCGTAAGCACAAGGACTTTTTTTCCTTTCATTCGATCCCTCTTCCCGATTGTTCGTTACAGCTTTATACTCAGCCCGCAGGTCAAAGTTGCGCGGGTTCAAGACTCCCATGCCGATTCGGGACTATGGTCCCGAATCGCGAACGAAGCGGTCGCGACAAGCGAAAACCCGCCTGCCGCAAACTGTCGCAACATGTAGAACCATGCGCTTCCCCGGGAAATGATCGGTCTATTTCCACTCAGCCGTACGTTCGCGTGAGCACGCATGGAACGCCTTTGCCAAGCGCCCCCGGCTGGCGCATCCGTTCCAGGTAGCGCATGCCTCGAGCGCAAGGGGTTTTGCATACGGCGCATGTATCGGACAGCACCAGCTTCATATTGACCTGCCTGCGGTCGCTTGCCGGCACTTTCTTTTTTGCCGCCTTCGATGAGCCGCCTTTGCCTTTGCTCATGATGTCATTCTCCTTCCGGGCGCCCTGGGCGGACGCTTCCCTGCTATCGTATGCAGGAGCCGGATGGTTGGCTCTCCTGGAGCCTTACTCTGCGCAGCAGAAAAAACCGTCCAATAAGGACGGCTCCAATCGGTCGAAAAGATCAGAAAACGGGCAAATTGTCCAGGTTGTTGGTCGGATCCCCATCGGCATCGCCGCGCAGGTAATGGCCTCCGTCCCGCCCTTTGAACACATTCACTCCGGCAAGCTTGCCCTGCTCCGCTTCGGCAATCGCCTCGTCATAAGCGAGGATGCGACCGTTCTCGGTTTTGAACGACGTCAGATCGCCATCTCCGTTCTTTTGGACGGCCACAATCCGTTCCCTTGCCTGCTGTCCGCTGCTGTTGATTTCCATACTGGACACCGTTCCTTTCCGTTAGGTGATCTTCGGCATGCCATCCTAGCTTGCCCAGGGAGGGACCGCTTTATAAAAGGGTGGCATTCCGAAGAAGGCATAAGGTATCATGGAAGCATGCAGCAGGAAGCTGTCCAACTACGAACGGAGGATGAAACGCGTGGTCGTTGTCTATATTCTATCCGCATTGATGGTCGTCCTCATGGTATGGCTCCTACTGGCCGTCACCAAGAAGGCCTATTCAAAAAAATGGGACGAGGAATAAAGATCCTCGTCCCTTATCCTATCCTCATGACTTCTTCCAATCGCGTCCCCGGTCATGGGCATGAGGCGCAGCAAGCCGAGGCCTGTCCTCATCTCCATAGATCGAAGCGCGCACGGAATCGGGATACAGGGAGGCCCTCACGGAAGCAGCGAGAGGATCAAGCTCTTCGGCGGCGGATCGGCTGCCTCCCGCATCCTCTCCTGCGTAATGGATTCCGCTGCAGCCTGCCGACGCAGCCAAAAGCAGCGCGGCTCCAAGCTGCATGAGCAGCTTCTTCCCTATTTGTCCGCTGCGATATGTCCTCGTTGCCATGTCCAGCCTCCTCGGTGTTTCCTTCCTATAAGGAAAGTATGCACCGGGAATGGAGCCTTCAACCGCTGTCCGCCGCTTTACTTGTCCTCCCGCGGAGGTCCGTCCAGCTTGCGCAGCCAGACATAGACTTCATCATAACGGGTAGAATCATGGCGGATGAGCCTGGCAAGCGGAACGACGGCAGCCGCGATCAACGCCCCCAGCCCAAGCAGCCATACCGCCAGGTGAGCCGTCCAGATGGCCATCTCCCCTCACTCCTTTCCCGAAACGGATTGAACCGCTTCCCGCGCCTGCTTGAACAGCTGATGGCCGTATATCGCCAAAGCGCCAGCGACAATCCCTTCCAGGGCGTTATGCAGCGTCCAGCCCTGCAAAGCCATGGCCAGAATGACGGCAAGCGCCGTCACGACGTAAACGATCGTCCAGTTGGGGATTTTCGGCGTCCCCTTGAGAATCATGCCGATGACCCAGCATGCGGCAACGACAATGGCCAAGCCCGGGTCAAGAACCTCCGACAGCGATTCCAAAGACATGGCGGTCACCCCCTATTTTTTCTACAGCTACTATATGAAGCGTCGAGCCTGTTCATGACTTCAAATTGAAGCGGAACAAGCACAAAAAAAGCCAGCCGCTTGGCATGCGGCTGGCATAATCGATATTCTAGGCGCGTCGCTTAACGCCGGCCCGCCGCCCGAAGCGCTGCGGCGATTCCGCTCCAGAACTCGCTCGTGCGCTGGATATCGGCCGGGTTATCCTCGGACTGCAAGGCAGCAGGCCCGAATTCGGCCATGAACCAGTCCGGAGCCGCCAGCATGGCGGTCAACGCATCAAGCTTCTCGTTTTGGGAGCGGATGACGGCGGCCTGCTCCAGGCTGATGCGGCGCAGCACGTCCCTGCTATGTTCAAGTTCGACGACTTTCAGCTGCAGATGCTGCAGCGCATGGCGATCATCTGTACTCATCATCTCTCTCAACCTCCTGTCAAATATTAATAAACAGGAGGCTGGACCTAGAAGCATGCTTCAAGCCCCCGGGCCAGAGCCCGTCACGGGCGGGGACGATTGGGATCGTAGTCGAGTCCTCTGAAAATGAACGCCGTCATATCCTCCACCAAAGCTTCCCTTTCTTCCGTCTCGTAAGAAAACAGGTCCTTGCAATACGGGGATGAGCTGAAGTTCAGAAGCAGCGCCTGCACGCAGGTGAGCGCCGTATCCAGGGAACGATACCGGAACATGCCATGCCTGCCGCCTTCTTCGATGAAAGAACGAAGGTTTCTCCAGATCGGCATGCTCCATTCCTTGATCAGATGGCTCCGCTCGCTTTCCGTCCATTTCTCGATCTGGATCATGCGGGAAATATCCGGATTGTCCAGCCTGTGCGCGATCATCTCGCGGATGAATATCCTCAGGCCTTCATCCGGCGCTTGTTCGGGCTGCGAGAGCAAGGAAGCGAGCGCCGGAGATATTTCCAGACTCCGGAACACTTCCTCGAACATCGCTTCCTTCCCCCCGAAATAATAAGATACGAGAGCCGGGTTCGCCCCTGCGCCTTCGCAGATCTGACGGACGGATGTCCCTTCATAGCCTTGCCTGGCGAACAGGCGGCGGGCGGAGGCAAGCAGTCTTTCCCGGATGGACGTCTCCTCGCTCACGGCTCTCATCTCCTCTTTATCCTTGATCCTTCATCGAAGCTGAAGCCGATAGCGGCTCCGCTGCCTCATGAAGCGGTCGCCGGCGATGCTTCGGCTTGACGCGCGGTTTCCTTGCGCAAGGCGACTCCCGTTACACTGATGACGATCGCGGCGGCGCCGATCGCGACGAGCAGCCACGAAGCCTTGCCGGTTCCTGTGCCGCCGAACAGCAGGTTCATGCAGCCCTGTACAGCATAGGTTGCCGGCAGGAAATCACCGAGGCGACCGTAGAATCCGGACAACAGCTCGCGCGGAACCATGGCGCCGGACGTGACGAGCTGCACGGACAACAGCAGGATATTGAACAGCATGCCGGGCATTCCGAGCACGACTAGGAACATCTGGGATACGAACATGAAGACCGCGACGAACAGAGCCTGAAAGCCCCATTGTGCCAGGAAGCCGTGACCATGCTGGCCTCCGAGAGAGAACAGCATGATTGTTCCGATCAGGGATACGAGAACGGCGGCTGCGAAATTGAGGGCGAATCGGGATTGCAGACGCTGCCACTTGCCCATTCCCTCCCTGCGAAGCATCATCGATGCCTGCTCGAAGTTCATGCCCATGATCATCGCTCCGACGTAGGAAGCCAGTACGAGCATCATCGGAACCATCTGGTTGTTCATGCCTTTGACGGGATTGACCGACTGGATATCGGCGACAACCCGCTGCCCCAGCCCGGCCGCTGCGGCTTCCGACAGTTCTCCAGGCGCATTCAACTGCTCTAGCAGGGCGGCAGTTCCCATCTGAACGGCCTGTCCATTGACAGCTCCGGCAATTCCGCCTGCCGCCGAGGTCATGATGCTTTTGATGAGGGCGGGGTTCGATTCGTTGACCGTGAATTTCAGCTCGGCCTTGTCTTGAAGCGATGTCGCTTTTTTTGTAAAATCATCCGGAATGGTGACGAGCATCTGCAGTTCGCGGGTGTTCAGCCGCTCCATGCCCTCTGCGGCCGATCCCAGCCGGATCAGATGGAAGGTCGACTGAGCTTCCAGCGACTCGACCACTTTGGCGCCGAGGCCGCTGTCCTCGTTGACGATGCCGACGCTGAGATTGCCCGCCCGGTCATTGACGCCTTTGTAGGCCGTCATCCAGATGCTTGAGAATATGACTTGAAACAGAACAGCCGTCACGATTCCGACGATTGTCATCGGCTTTTTTAAAAACAGGGTGATCCCTCTCCACATACCTATTTGCCCTCCCAGGCTATCTATATTTAAACACTCGTTTAAAACAAATGTTTAAATGAAGTTTATCTCCTTTATATTTAAGTTGTCAATAATTTTCAAGGCAACTCAATTAGACCGGATATACGGCCGACATGGAAAAAGGCGCCTCCTCCTGGCTTCCGCATGATGGAAGACTGGCGCAGGCGCCTTCTCGGCGTGCTGTGTTGCTGTAATCAGCGTTGTGGACGAGATTAGTCGCTTACGAGGATGCCCTGGAAGCTTTCGGGACCGACGCGCACCGTGCCGAGCAGGCTGGTGGAGACAAATGCGATGTAAGTAAGCTGAGGGGTAATGGGAGGAAGATAATCCGCGGCCGTGAAGGTAATGATTTGCGGAGCGAGAATGCTCAGTTCGAATATGGAAGTGGCGGAGAAGATGACCGGATCCGTGGTCTCGGTTCCGCGTACGACCGTAATCGTGATGTCGACCAGCGCGAGCGACCGGAAGTGCTGGCGTTCTGGGATGTTCGTGCATCAAGGAAAGTAGACATGTTCGTGCACCTCCTTTCTCCGACGAAGAATACGATCCTATATTCGCAGATTGATAGATTGTGAGAGGGAATGAGCCTTTAATAGAAGAGACAGGCTTACATAATCCTGGATGTCCCTGCCAATAATACCCTCATCAATTCAAAAGGGAGTTTTTGGTATGGATCATGTTCAGCTCGCCCGTTCTCTATTCGGCTCTTCCATGGCCTTCCACATCATCTTTGCGACGCTTGGCGTCGGCCTTCCGATGATGATCATCGCGGCAGAGGTGCTGTTTCAGCTCCGCAAGGATTCGGATTATGCCACCATGGCCCGGAGATGGACCAAAGGCTTTGCCATCCTGCTCGGCGTCGCGATCCCTTCGGGAACGATTGTCGGCGTCATGCTGGGCTTGCTCTGGCCCGGCTTCATGGAAATCGTGGGGCAAGTGATCTCGCTGCCTTTCCAGATCGAGATCTGGGCATTCTTCCTGGAAGCCTTGTTCATGTCCATTTACGTTTATGCCGCAGACAGGCTGAGTCCATGGATGAGAATCGTCAGCGTTATTTTCGTGGCTGTCGGAGCTACGGGCTCCGCCGTCCTCATCACCGATGCGCATGCCTGGATGAATACGCCGCGAGGATTCACGATTGCAGACGGCAAAATTACGGATGTGCATCCTTGGGCAGCGGTTTTCAACCCCAGCTTTTTCAACACGGCGCTCCATGTTTCCCTTTCCGGCTACATGACAGGCGCATTCGCGATCGCTTCGATCGCAGCCTGGAAGCTGCTCTCCCGGAACCGGGAGCCGCGCGAGACGGCTTATCACCGCAAAGGCCTCATGCTTGCCCTCGTCATCGGGTGCGTAATGTCGCTTGCCACGGCATTGAACGGCCATAGTACGGCTCAGATGCTTCATGAATACGAGCCCGAGAAGCTGGCCGCGGCGGAGGGGCTGTTCGAAACGCAGGCATATGCGCCTCTAGCCATCGGGGGAATCGTCGACAAGGAGAGCCGAGAGATCAAAGGCGCCATCGAGATTCCCGGAGCGCTCAGCTTTTTGGCCGGCAACCGCTTCGATACGGTGGTCAAAGGCTTGAATGAGTTTCCGGTGGAAAATTGGCCTCCGCTTTTCGTGCACACCCTGTTCAATCTGATGGTCATGCTCGGATCGTTGCTGATCGTGATTTCCTTCGGCGCGCTGTTCTACCGATGGAGAAAAAAACGGCCCCTCCCCGGCTGGATGCTGAGGGTGCTCGTCCTGACCGGGCCGATGTCGCTGATCGGCATCGAAACCGGCTGGATCTTCAGCTGCAGCGCCCGGCAGCCATGGACGATCTATCACATCCAGCGTACGGCCGAAGCCGCGACCGCATCCCAGAATCTCGGCACGCTGTTCATCCTCTTCATCGGACTGTATGTGATGCTGATGTGCATCACCATTCTGGTGCTGTGGCATTATTTCAAGCGCAATCCGGTCCATGCCGAGCTGGCGCTCAAGCATGAGGGGGCGTAGCGGCCGATGAGCGATTCCAGCCTGGGCATCCTGCTGATCTGGATATTCGTATTCGCGTATTCTATCCTCGGCTCGATCGATTTCGGCGCCGGCTTCTGGTCGATGGTGTTTGCCGGCCGGCAAGGCAGCACTGCGGCGGATATCGCCAACCGCTATCTGTCCCCGACCTGGAAGGTAACCAACGTCTTCCTCGTCCTGCTTGTCGTCGCATTCGTCGGGTTTTTCCCGTTCGCGATGCCCATGCTCAGCTCCCTGCTCGTCGTGCCGGTCTGCCTCGTGCTGCTGCTGCTTGCGCTGCGGAGCACCTTCATGGTCTACTCGCAAATGTCGGCCAACTATGTGGCCCAGCTCCGGATCGTCTCGGGGGTGACGGGCCTGCTCATTCCCGGCCTGCTCATCACGGTGCTGCCGGTCACACTCGGCGGTTTGGTGGAGCTGCGGGCCGGCCACCTGCAGGTTCTGACCGACAAGCTGCTGACCAGCCGGACCTTGTATGCCCATCTCGGCTTCGGGATCGCGAGCGAGCTGTTCCTATCCGCCGTGTTTCTGGCCGACTATGCCCGGGAATCGGAGGACCGCCAAGCGTACGGCATCTACCGCAGCATCGCGATGACGATCGGGCCGTTGACCCTTCTGACCGGCATGCTGGCCGCTGTAGCCATGAATCCGGAGGCCCAGTGGATCGTGGAGAGAATGAAGGCGCAATGGATCTGGTTCGCGTTGTCCGCGCTGTTCTTCGTCGCCGGGTACAGCGCATTATGGTGGAGAGGAAGAGGCGGCTGGACCGGGGTTCCGCGCGCGGCCGTCGTGCTGGTCATCATCCAATACGCCATGGCCAGCTTCGGCTACGGCAGCGCCCATCTTCCTTACTTGATCTACCCGCATATGACGGTGGAGCAAGGCTTCACGAACCACGCCATGTTCGTGTCGCTGCTGGCAGGCTATAGCGTAAGCACGCTGGTTCTCGTACCGGTATTCATTTGGTTCTGGCTGCTGTTCCTCAAGGACAAGCGTTACTTGAAGCCTTGAAAACGGAAGATAAGGAAAAGAGGCTTGCGTCATGCAAGCCTCTTTTCTATGCAGCCTCGCACTCCGATCAACTTCGAAGCAATGGATCAGGGGGAGCTTCATCTTTGATTAAGATGTCATTGATGACGTTCACATGTACATCGATTTTCTGCTCCAGCTTAGGAAACCATTCTGATTTCCACTTCTTGATCTGCTCTTGAGACAGCTGCGGACGAAAAATAACCCCGATGCCCAGAACATCCGACCGGTAGCCTTTTATTTTTTTCACGGTCATTTCAAAATTCCGATTCAATTGCTCGCGAACCTCTTTTTCGATTTCCGTATTGCTTTTTCCGCTGGGGCTTTCAGCAATGACGATGTCAAGGTTCATATCCGTCGATAAAGACGGCCCTTTTTCAGACCAGCGGCGATGATGTTTCAGGGTCGATTTTTTGATGAGGACGCTTGTATTTTCCGCTACCTCAATCGTTCCGCCCGTATAGTTGCCTTTGAATAAATTGTACAAAAATGTGTCTTTCTGATTCAGCTTCCCGACCATGCGGTCCTCGCGCATGACAGCCGTTCCTTTAAAAGCATATAGGGTGCGGTCGCCATTCTGGAGCATAGGAATGGCCATATCTTCGGAGTAGGAATTCTGACTGCGATAAGCCTCCATATCCTGACGAGCGATACGTTGGGCGTCCACCCTGCTTCTTTGTTAAAGAAGTCATAGGTTGAAATTTCAGGTGTCGGGGAAATAACATGATAAAGCGTCTTGTCGAAATCTCCATCCACGACGGCCACCATGCCTTTAATGGAGATATCGTTTGCTCTTACGGCATAGTCAATGATATCGCGAATCCCTTCTTGAGCAATGGAGCGGTCGAACAGCATCAGCCTTAAATGCACCATATTGATGCTTTTTTCTGCATCGGTCCGGATCAGGTCGATCGCTTTGCTGATGGAAATGGCTTCCTTTTCCAAAAACTGATCTTTTCCTGACGCATTCGGGATTTCCAGAATAATCTTGTATTTTTCTTTGCTTCCCTTTCCGACCCCCATAACGACAGGAAGATATTGCTTATTGATGTCTTTTGTATCCCAGCACCCTTCCAGCAGGACCGTCATCCCAACAACGAGAACGACCAGCTTCACCCTCAGGCTGTTCATGCATGAGCCTCCTTTTTGCGCCGCAATGTCGACAGGTATATCAGGATGGGAAAACCGACGGTGGAGTACAGGCATAAGTACGAGCTGATATACAAATATTTATCGAGAGTTTTTGCATTGGGTATCCACTGGCAGGCAAAATACAGAACGATACCGATAAAGATCAACAGCCAAAGGCTTTTTATTTTAGGCAAGTAAAGCTGTCTCAATAGGGTCAGGAGCATCCAGAGCAAAACAGACACCTTTATCAAGCCCAGCCCGCTGGAAGACACGACATAAAAACTCGGCAGCCAGTCAAAGACGACCCATTCCAAATCGACGGTGTCGGAAGCCATCAGCATGGGATATTGGAAATGGACCGCTGTTTCATGGCCGAAAATGAGCAAGGGGATATAGACAGAGGTTAGAGCGAACAGAAAGATAAGCCCGATCAACGCAGACGCTGTGCCAAAACCGATTCTCAAACGGGATGGAGTCATCCCCAGGAACAAAAAGCCTGAGAAAATGATTGTCCCCACATAAAAATCCTGCTTCCAGATAAAGGAGAATTTCGCATCCCAAACAGGAAAGATATAGTCGAAATTGAAATTTCCTATGCTGATCAGCATGGAAAAAAGGATAAATGGCATTAACAAAACAAACCAACCCATACTTGCCCGAATCAATACGGAAAGCCCCTTCCAAACCCCGTACATGCAGATGGAGACAAAAATAGCCGACGTAGCGTAGATCGGCGTCTTCGGGAGCAGCACCGTTCTTATCTCTACGGTAAGGTAACACGTTAAAAGGATGACTTGAAGAAACAAAAAAACAAGCAAGGGAAGCAGCATGAATCCGGCTCCCCATTTCCCGAACGTATCACAGCAAAGATCTAGAATCGATTTGCCGGGAAACTTCGACATGGCTTTTAAATAAAGCCACACGACCAGCAGCTCAGCCAAAAAAATGATTGCCACCGGCATCCACTGTGCTTTGGTGGCGGCAGCCATCATTCGTTCGGGGAAAATGGCGAATATAGAAGCCATATGCAATAGAAAAAAAAGGATGATCGACTGGAATTTATTCATCAGCAATCTTTCCCTTCAAGGTGTAGCTCAAGTACGGTACAGAACAGGTCGTCAACGATGCAAAATAAAGCGTAAGCCAAATCAATGCAGCCTCTAGACCCCAAATGCCGAAAAAGGCGCTGGCAATGAGAACGACATACCTATACAGTCTCATCCCGACCGCATTCATATAGCTCGTCAATGCAAAATTGGATATCGCAGAGGCAACCATTATAATAATGAGCAGATTGCTGACCAGCTTGGCCTGTACGATTGCCTGTCCCAGCAGGATGCCGCCGATCATCGTAATGGTCGGACCGATGCTTTTGGGCAGCCTTATCGTGGCCTCTATGATTATCTCCAGAAGCAATAAAACCATCAGCGCTTCAATGAGCGATGGATACGGCACGCCCTCCCTGCTCTTGGCAACAGTGATGGCCAGCTGGATGCGGAGGAGCTCGGGATTGACGGAGTTGAGAACGACATATAGACCTGGAAGCGTGAGAGATAACAACAAGGATGCTCCGCGAATGGCACGGAGAAACAGTTGCAGCAACAGCGGGTATTGGACATCCAGGGTAGTCGACCACAAATCGGAGACGATCGCGGGAAAAGCGAAAGCAAAGGAAAATTGGTCCATTAGAATAACCACTTTTCCATTGAGTAGATTTTGTACCGTCTCCTCGGGTAATTCGGAGGAAATATAGGTTGGACTAAGAGTGATTTTAGGATGTCCCAGAATCCGGGTCAAATCCCGTACCGTGGTAAGGTTCTGATGGGCATTTTCATCTAGTTTTTTTTCAATCGATTCAATCACTTCTTGACGCGCTGTTCCTTTTATGTAAACAATGGCAAGCTTCTTTATGGATTGGTCGCCAACGAATCGAGTTTCAATCATCAATTGGTCCGAAATCATTTTTTTTCGGATCAGCCCGATGTTTATATCCAAATCCTCTGTAAAGGCATCAAATGCCGATTGCAGGGGATTTTCGCTGTTGGGAATCATGACCGACCTGGAGAGCTCCGCTCGTTCAGGTTCAATGATGGCGACAAATCCCTCCTTGCCAAGAAGGATAAGCTTTCCTTGCAGCACATGATCGTACAAAGCATTCAACGATACGGCAGCATCGACTTCCATCGAATGGAGCGCTTCCCATTTCAAGTCATTAGTCGTATCGATTCCGATTTGATTTATGATCGACAACGTCATCGGGAGGTTTACTAGTGTACGGAGATAGTATGCCTTGAATTTCTCTCCTGCAATGATAATGTGCTTGCATAGAAAGTCCGATCTTTTTTGAAAACGCTCCTGCAGCTGGCTTTCCAAGCCTTGAACATAATCTTCATCGAAATACTGCACTTCATACCACCTCTTTCGAGGTATTATGCCGGTTTTCTAAATTGTTTATACCATAATTGAGGCTTGCTTATTCAGCGCCTGCAAGCTGCTCCATCCAGGAATAGGCATCGCCTTCCTATGTTCGTGTCTCTGACCTTAATTCCACATCCTTCCCATTCATGCCGGAAGATCGGGTGCAGGCTAAGGACAACCATGAGTCCTCACTTCATTAGAAGTATATGTGATTAAAAAGAATAAAGGCCGCAGTATTGGCTGCGGCCTCGATAAACCTATATTAGTGACGCTCAGGATCGCGGTTGCGGTTCCTCGCGCCGGCTAAGCCAAGGAGGCCAAGAAGGCCAAGCCAGCCCCAATTGCTTCTTCGACCATTATCTGTTGCTTTAGCCGTGTAGCGATTCGCATTCATCGAAGAATTGGTGCTATTAGCTGTTGAGTAAGAGCTTAGACCGTTGTTTGCATAGCTGGAATTCATTTGTCCATCCCTATAGTTGGAGACTCCGCTGGAATAGTTTGAATACACTCCGCTATTTGTTCCAGGCGACATGCTCCCATTTGCGAATGCGGGAACGGCCAGAATAAATGCCATGCTCGAGATCGCTACAAAGGACAAAACTTGTTTTTTCATTCTAATTCCCTCCGTTTAATTAGCATCAACTATTCTGGACGTTTAATTTGAAGAGGCGGCGGAATCAACCAACCCTTTTCCTTATTCATTTCCAAGATTTTCACACCGTCGGCAGCCTTTGCAGTGTGATATTTCAAGAACAATGCTCCTACGTCTTCACGGATTGACATCCCCATCGCCTGGCTGCAGCTTATTAAGCCTGCTGCGATATCCAATGACAGTGCAGCTGCAATCTCTGGATCCGTAAATCTTGCCCCGATCGGGATATCCTCAAGTGCTACTGGAGGGCGCTCAGGAAGTGCAGGTGCAGGTGCGATGCCGTTTTCTGTAAGCAGGGCATCGACTTCTTTGATCTCTTTCTTTGCCTGGTCAATTAGATTTTCTAGAAGTTTTTTCAGGTCTTTGTCGCCAGCATGCGAAAGGAATGCTTGATATGCCGAGACCATTCCCTTAGCCCCTACAGAGTAAGTCCATATGCTGAATATCTCTCCGTAATGTAGTGGCTCGTCCTTTGGGTTGCCGCCTAAAATAGACATTTTATGCTCCTTTTCAGCAAAATTGATTTCGACGTTTAGTAAGATTCCCTCCGGATAGACCATATATGCATGAGCTCTCACACCGGACCCTGACACTAATCGATACTGCAACCGGCGCTCAGCTGATTTGGCTTCTCAGCCCTCCTGCTTGGCGCGACACTCTTCTTGGCTGGGCGCTCAACATCATCGATAAGAATGCAACGATTCTTGAGCTCAGGAAAACAGCCATCCGAAGCCGATGCTTCAGCTGCTCAATAAGCTCTGATCGACTTCCTATGCCGCTGCACTAGGACATCTGAAGATCGGCAAGATCGGATCGAGTGACTTCCAGGATCTTTACAACAAACTGCATGATACCGGTCAACTCTGCGAGATCAACAAATTCTTAAAGAAAGGGCTTCGCTGGAAGGATGTCGACTTCGATCGACGAATCGTATCGATTACTCAAATTCTCTTTCATGACGGAAGGAAATTCAGGCCGGCGCCAAGACGGGTTCCGGCAGCCGCCGGTCAAAAAAAAAGAGCCGCCATCAATGGCAGCTCTCAAGACACACCGGACTCGCATACCTGAACGAGAATGGAGCACAACTACAAGGACAAGGATCTTGTCGTGGCCATGCAGTTAAGCAAGCCAGTATTGCCCAGGAACATCTCCCCGTCCTCGATCGGCCAAAGATTCGTTTCCATGACATGGGTCATTCACACGTCACCTTGCTGATTAAAAACCGAGTGTCTCCATAGCAAACGCATATGTGTGGAAGGGCCGATATTCGCATGGTCATGGCCCACTCGTATCAATTTCGTATCAGAGGCCAATTCACTTCGAATTCATGGCCGCATTTTCCCATAGAAAAAGCAAAAAACCCTTGCTCCGCAAGGGTTTTTCAGTATGATCTGTAGTGGGCTCGAACCACTGACCCCCACCCTGTCAAGATGCCACACCCTTTAGTCTGTATTTATCAATAGCGCTCAAAACCAGTCTTGGCGCGACATTTTCGAATTTGCGTATCCCACGTATTTATCCCTATTTTTCGCTTTTTATTCCTTTTAGGGCACCAAATCAGGCACCAGTTACTCTAACCTTGCTGCTCTCAGCAGTGGCAGCTTGGTTCTTGAAGAAGCTCGCCGCAAACAAGTCTGCGGTTTCAATCTGCATTTCCGGCATAACGTGAGCATACCGGTCAATCATCTTGACGCTCGTCCATCCCATACGTTCTGCAATCCGTTTGTTATTCTCCCTCGCCTTGATCAGCATCACCACATGCGTATGCCTCAGATCATGGAACCGGACCTTCGGTATCGGAGGGAATGTCCCTATTAAATAATAGCTTGTTGATCTTCTCTACGAGGCGGCTGAAAGAACGGTTAATGTTTCGCGGGCTCACCGGAGAGCCCAAGCTCGTACACATAACCAAACCGTTATCCTCGTACATACCACCGGCTGCCATGCGCTCCCGATTTGTCCGACGCTTCAGCTTCTCCAGTTCCGATACCGTCACAGGGTCGATCCCGATCATCCGCAAGCCCTTGTTCTTTGTCTTCGTGCCTGGCTCTAGCTCTTTGCCATCGTGGTTAAGTATTTGCTTGACCGAGATCGTCCTTGCATCAAGATCAACGTCACGCCATTGGAGCCCCAAGATTTCACCTTGCCGCATACCTGTGGTGATTGCCATCATGAAGACGGCGTAATAACGAGCATAAGCACAAATATACCGCCCGTCCAACCATCTTAATAATTAGAAACATAAAGTAGGGTATAACGAACGAAAGGGGGAATAAAAAATGTCCGAATTCGAACACCGCAATATGTTCACCAGCACAGGCGCCATTCTGGTCCTGTTCATTCTGCTGGTCATCATTTCGAAAGCATTCCTCTACTAGTTCAGACAAAGAATCCTCACCCGAAAGGAATAGACGCGGAAGATAGTTCCGCGTCTCTTTTTCAACGGAAAAAATAACATTTGAGACCTAAGCACAAACGCCGTTCTGGTCCTGTTCATTTTGCTCGTCATCATTTCGAGTGCATACTTTCTTTAGTTATTAGCTTCTTCATAATTTTAAAGAATAGAGGGCCCTCTCCCAGGGTCCTCTTTGTGGTCGCCAAAGCAAAACTCGATGTAATCATCAATCAGCTGCCCGATCCGAAACTGCCCTTCATCCGCTATCATCGTAATCTCACCTGGATACGATCGGCATGTGTAGCTCACCACGATCATTCCCCGCCGCGGCACCACTTGCCTAATATGAATCCGCTCGTTTGAAAGCCTCCGACGCTCCTGCTGGAGCTCTTCATATACCCTCTGGGCAAACACCTCAAGCGTCATGCGGTAAGCCCGCTGCAGCACTCCCTTGTGCTCCAGGAGCTTTTGCCTGTTGTCCTCGATGACCGGCCGCATCAGCTGCAACGCAACTACACGTTTGATTTCCTCTTCTTCGTTTGGTTTCAGTTGGCCTTCCTCCGGCCACGGCTTTGCAGTCCCCATATGTAGTCACCTCATGGGGAAAGTATATTACGAACGTGCGTTCTTAATCCATGGTTTTTTTAGGAACTCACATAAGCTCTCTTCAGTGCCGATAAAATCTTTACCAACATCAAGGAGAATGGCCAATGTCCAAAGCATATGAAGAAGACGATGATGAATTTGATGATGAAGAATTCGACGACGAAAGAAAAGGATCGTCAATAAGCAAATGGGTTTTGCTCGCAATTCTCATAATCACCATGATAATTACAAAACCCGATGAGTCGAGCATTCTCAAATACATGCTAAACAATCCAAATTCTTCTGTCACCCATCATTTCATGAACGGAAAGCACGCCATATACTCAAACCTTCATATAGCCGGGCTTTACTCGTTTGAGAATCCAGATGGCAGCAAGGGAACAGTCATAGCTATGTTTAAGACTCTGTTTCTTTACTTTTAAAGCCCTTCGGGGCTTTTTCTTTACCCTCAGCCGAGCAGCCGATCTGCTCAGCAACTTGGTTAAGAGTGCGACAATTATTGACGCTCGTCGCTGGCGCCTGCGATCCGAGCCTTTGCCGACGCAGTCTCGGCTGTGTGGGGGTCATAGGCAGGTCCGGAGTGATAGCGAATAGGGATAGCGAATGAGCGGGAGCCCGGGCATGATCCGGGGCCAGCCGGCCGTAGCCAACAGCATCCTATATCCCGCATATAAGTGACCGCTGATTTGGAGGGCTCAGCGGCCGAAGCCTTTGTAAGCCGTCTACATAGAGTATACGGCATGTCGAGATTCGGGCAGCCAGGGGTCATAGGGCAAGCGCCTGCCTTCACATCGCTGCCGCTGTCCGAGTCTCATTTTGCGCGGCCATGGGCCATACTCCCATGGATTGCAGCTCCCTATTGCCCACTAGTTTTTTGGGAGGACTAGCACCTTTGCACCGGGAATGTAAAAAGCCGACCACTTGGGCCGGCTGGATCGGTAGAGCGTTCACGCTCCGTCGGTGTCTCTCTCGATATCTCACGGTATAAATGTACCACGGCAAAAGGCAAATCCGTTTATCATTATTTATCCGTTTTTTCTTCTTTTTTTCTACAGTATTTTTACGTAATTTCTACGGGCTCTTGTTTATCTGTAGTAATGAATTGGGGGCACCAGCCCGGCACCAATAATGGCACCATTGCGGAATAAAATGCGAGGGGCACCAAACGGGCACCAGACAAGCTATGAGCGCGGAAATACAAACCCGATAAAAAGGAAAAAACCCTTATATATCAAGGGTTTTGGCAATGATCTGTAGTGGGCTCGAACCACTGACCCCCACCCTGTCAAGATGGTGCTCTCCCAGCTGAGCTAACAGATCATGTGAAGTATTTTTCTTTTGTTTTCATACCTCGTCTCGAGGACAGTTATTAATATATCAAAACCCCAGATCCGAGTCAACACTTTTTCTAGATTTTTTTGTTTTTCTATTGGGGAGCGTTTACATCTTCCTTCGACCGAAACCAAAGCCTCTTCCGTGTCGTCAGCATTTACAATATGGAAATGGTTTCATAGGAGGCTTGTTCGATATGATTTCGAAACGTACAAAGGCGGCCGCTGTCCTGCTCTGGGCTCTCGTGCTGCTGGTCTTTACCTGCACCGAAAACCTCAACAACCTGCTCTTGCACAAGCAGCTCGTCTTTGTTTTCAATCCCGAGCCTAATTTTGCCGAATTTTTCAACTGGGCTGACGTTACCCGCATTCATCATGTCTGGGTCATCGTCAAGCTGGGCCATTTCATCGGTTTCGGAATTCTTGATCTGCTGGTTTTCAACTGGCTGCGCAATCGGCCCGTCTCGCTTCTGGTGTCCGTCTTATTCGCCCTAGCGACTGAAATCCTGCAGCTTTATCTGAACCGCGACGGACGCCTTTACGATGTACTCATTGATTCCTTTGGATCCCTGACAGCCGCCCTCGTCTTCCATTCTCTATTCCGTCTGCATCCGATTTCTGCACCTACAAAAAAACAATAGTGTTATTAAATCCATATTCTGTTTCAAAGCAATTAGATCGGTTAATATTGAATATCCGATATGTAAATTTTAGTTATAAATCTCTCGAGTAAGTTCGACAACTTATCGATCATTTAATGAATAGGAGAATGAACAATGTCGAATAAACATGAAATTATGAGAAATATCGAAATTTTGAGAGAAATTTTAAACAAATCCGCCACGGGAAAATCAGGATACAATCTGGAGCTTAGTCAGCGACTGGATGAATTGATCGTTTCGTACTACAGAGCCGGGTAAACATCCCCGTTATCGTCATATAGTTGAAATTTTATCAGCAGCAGGCAAAGAACTCTTCTATCTAGGCGCTATTTATGATACGATTTGTATCATTAATAGATCCTTTCTTAGGAGCTGCCCATGCTGCTGTTTCGTATGCTCACCACTCTTGCCCATTTTGAAGCGGCCCTAGCGGCCAAAGCTTCCGTCGCCGTATACCGAAGCGGCCGACTTCTGGAGCCCGGGGCTCCTCTGCAGCTGTTCAACGAGCATACCGTCAAGATCCGGGGGAACTATTATTTCCGGGACGAATGCCAGTTCGAAAGCTGCCAGCAGGTGCGGCCCGCTTCCTCGGAGGCCTCCGAAACAGGTTGAGCTCCCGGCCAACACAAATAACCGTCTCCGGTCGGAGACGGTTATTTGTCGTTTGAACTCAAGCCTGCTTCTTCCTGTCGACAAGCCACAGCGGAATTCTCAGCGCCATGTTGATGAGCAGCACTACGATGAGCAGGACGGCGGCAGACTTGCTTGCGATCTCGGCCGCATCCGGAACGATAGCCTCCGACTGCACATACCACAGATGCACGGCAAGAGTCGCTCCCGGAGACAAGGGATCGAAATCCCACATGATGCCGGAGGTCGATACGCCCGCCACGAGGACAATTACGGCGCTTTCGCCGAATGCCCTGCCGGCCGTCAGGCAAATGCCGGTCATGATGCCGTTCAGAGCGACCGGAAGGCATACCTTGAAGATCGTCTGGGTATGCGTCGCCCCGAGTGCGAGCGAGCCCTGCTTGTATTCCGGCGGAACGGAGCGCATCGCTTCTTCCGTCACCCTCGTCAGGAGCGGCAGATTGAGCAGCGCCAGGCTGATCGCTCCGCCAAGGATGGTCAGACCGATTTCCATTCCCTCGACGAACAGAGCGATGCCGAAAAGCCCGAAAATCAACGAAGGCACGGAGGCAAGTCCCTCCACGCAAATCCGCACGAATCCGATCAGTTTGTTGTCCGGAGCGAACTCGGCCAGATAGATGCCTGCCGCCAGCCCGAGCGGGATGGAGATAGCGAGCGACAAAATCAGAATATAGAAGGAGTTGAACAGCGCCGGTCCGATCCCGCCTCCGGCATCGATTTCGCTCGGCAGCCCGAAGATGAAGCTCCAGCTGAGGCCGGGCATGCCCTTTTCCAGGATCATCCCGATCAGAGCAAGCGTAAACAGCGTGCAGCCGATGCCGACCGCCCACACGAGAGCGGTGAACATCCGGTCCGATCTGCGCTTGCGCCTGACCTGCCTGCGGTCCGACATTCCAGTTGCGGCCATGCTCATCCTAATTCTCCCCTTTCTTCTGAAGCAGGCGCACGACCGCGATCATCAGCAGCGAGATCGCCAGCAGCAGGAAGCCCATCATGTAGAGGGCGTTGTTCCAGGTCGAATCGAAGGGCACGTTCGGCATCTGCATGACGATGTTGCTCGTCAGCACGGATGTCGGCTTCAACAGGCTGTCGGCCAGCTGCGGCGTGTTGCCGATGACCATGACGACGGCCATCGTCTCCCCGATGGCGCGGGCCATGCCAAGGATGCAGGCCTGGACGATGCCGCGGCTCGCAGCCGGCAGGATGACGCCGGTCACGGTCTGGAAGCGGGTCGCTCCCAGAGCGTACGAGCCTTGAATATATTTACGGGGAACGGTGCGGATCGCATCGTCGCTGATGCGGGTTATGGTCGGCAGGATCATGATGGCCAGCACCAGCGAGGCCGCCAGCACCCCGTCCCCGAGATTGCTGCCCGTCACGGTGCGCAGCGCCGGAATGAGCAGCGTAAGTCCCATGTATCCGTAGACGACGGATGGTATGCCGACGAGCAGATCCAGGATCGGACGGATTACCCGGGCCAGTCTGGACGGAGCGAGCTCGGCAAGGAACAATGCCGCCAGAATAGATATCGGCACCGCAATCGCTAGCGTTAGGGCGGTAACCATGAAGGTGCCCGCGATGAAGACGAGCGCTCCGTACTTGTCGTTCTCCGGTTCCCACTCAGCGGAAAGGAAAAACTCCCGCAAGGAGACGCTTTGGAAGGTCAGCACGCCAGTGCGGAACATGAAGAAGAGCATCGTCAGCAGAACGCCGCTTACGAGAACAGCAGCTGCCGCGCACAGAATGCGGAAGGAGCGATGGGCAAGCCGCAGACGCATCCGGCGGCCGATGCCTGCAGGCACTCCGCCGGATTGCTGCCGGGCGGGTGCGGAAATGGATTTGCTCATTGGAAGGGCCGGTCCTTTCTGGCCGTATAATGGATGCCCAAAAGCCGAGCTTCAGCTCGGCTCCGGACTTTGTTCAAGAATCGAAGAGAGGATGAATCTTATTTCATTGCCGTAAGCGGAATGAATTTAAGCTTTTTCAGCGAGCCGTTCTGGAACTTCGCGCTTTGGATATACTCGATGAAGGCTTTCGTTGCGCCTGTAGGCTGGCCTTTGGTCATGAAGTAGCCGTAGCTCCATACTTTGTAGCTTCCGTTGATGACGTTGTCGGTCGTAGGAGCGACGTTGTCGATTTTCAGAGCCGTCATTTTGTCCGTCACGTAGACAAGATCGATGTATCCGATGGAGTTAGGAGTCGTTTCGATGGCGGTTTTCATATCGCCGCTCGATTTGACTTCTTTGTAGTTGTCGCCTTTGGTGATGAAGTCCGTGCCTTGCAGAGCTTTCATCTGGAAGTTGACGCGCGTGCCGGAACCGAAGGCACGGTTGACGACGACGATGTCGGCATCCTTGCCGCCTACGTCTTTCCAGTTCTTCACTTTGCCGGAGAAGATGTCCTGCAGCTGCTTGGTCGTCAGGCCGCTTACGCCTGCGCTTTTGTTGGCGATCGCTGCGAAAGGAATGACCGCTACCTTGTTCGCTACTTGGCCGTCGAATTTGCTGAAGCCCGGCACGTTCGTGGAAGCGTCCCAGTCGCAGGCTCCGATGTCGGCGATGCCTTTGCGCACGGCTTGAGGACCCGTTACGGAGCCGGCAGCCGATGCGGAGATGCGCACCTTCGGATTCAGCTTCTTGAATTCATTGGACGCTTGAAGCGTCAGCGGAAGCAGGGCGGAAGAGCCGTTGACGACGATTTTTCCGCTCAGCTTGGAGGCTGCGGCCGTAGCCGCGCCGCCGCCTACCGCGCCCAGCAGAAGTGTTGCCGCGAGTGTAAGAGTCGTAAGTTTACCGTACCATTTCATTGTGTAAAATCTCCTCTCGAATTGGGGAATGTTCCGAATAAGGCCGTTTCAGACCGAAAGAATTATTTCGTCAGGGAAATCCATTTGCCGCCGCTCAGCACTTGCAGCTTGCCGTCCGCGATAAGAGCCGCCTTGCTGCCGTCTTTGGAAAGAGTCAGGTTGCTCGCGCCTTCCGGAGCGTCGGCGAGCTTGCTCACGCTGCCCGACTCCTCATTCAGCACATAGACAGAACGGTCTGTCAGGATGCCGACATAGGAACCGGCCTGCACGGCTTCCTGCACGTCTTCCTTGTCGAACGCGACGGCTTGCCCTGCTGCCGTGGCGGAAGCCAGCTTGGAATTCGAGCCTTCATCTCCAGCTTGCACATAGAAGACTTTGCCGGCGGCGGAACGCTGGATGAACAGCTTGCCGTCGTCGGACTTGGTCACTTGCACCGGCTTCGCATCGGTTTTGCCGAGGTCGAGATCGAACAGCTGCGGGTTCGTCTGGGAATCGTCGATAGCCACGTCATCAAGCTCGACCGCTTTGGCCGCGTCAGCCGTCACCGTGCCGGCTTTGACGACGGAGTAGGACAGGCCGCCAGCCGTTACGGACAGATCGCCTTTGTAATCGACTTTGTCGTCCAGCACTTTGCTGACGGCTCCCGTCGCCACGTCGGCTGCCGCGATGACATTCGTCTTGTCGCCTTGCAGGAAGTAGATCGTCTTGCCGTCAGCAGACCATTGGAGATTGCTTTTGATCGAAGTGTCCGTTCCGATCTTGGCCATGCGGAGGGTGTTCAGGTCGACCGTATGGAGCGTGCCGTCCGTTTCGGAGAAGGCGACATGTCCTCCGTCCGGGGATACGACGAGATCCGAAGCGCCGCTCGAGCTCAGCAGCTGGCTGTATGCGCCCGTGGCGGCATCGACCAAGTAGTCCGTGCGTCCGCTTTCGTCCGATACGGAGACGATCAGGCGGCCGTCGCCGGCCCATTGAGCCGTTTCCGCGCCTTCAAGCAGCTGCAGCGTCTGGATGCTGATGCCGCTGCCGTCGAGCAGCGAATAGCTTCCGCCGAGAGCTTGCACATACGATGCTCCGTCGACGTAGTTCGCTTGCTTCCACGACTGCACCACTTGCCCGAAAGCCGTTCCGTCTTCATTCAGAGGCTTGGAGCCGGCTTTGACCAGAACGGAATGCTCGCCCAGCGTGATGCGGATTCCTGCACCCTCTGGCATAATTTCCACTTCGGCGCCGAGCGCCTTGGCTGCGTCCGATACCGATACGAGCTGCTGGCCGTTCAGGACGAGCGTGCGGATTTCGGAGGATTGGCCGTTGACGGTCCAATGAAGCTTTCCCGTGCTTGGTTGCGATGCGGCAGCTTGAACGGCTCCTGCGGATGCTGTGCCGAGCACAGCGGTAAGTACGACTGCGGCTAACTTGGATCCCGTGGACATAGTTCGATGCTCACCCTTCTTCACGACGATTGTCGCCTGTAATGTATGACCGACGGCCCAGTCGGCTTGTTGTTCGGGCCTGTCACACCTCTGGCTGTTGAAGCCGTATGTATGACTAATGTCCTGTACAACCTCATCCTAACAAGGGATTGTTTAGGGAATATTTTGGCAATGTGGATCTATTGTAAAGAAAACTCCGTACAGAGACTTGCCGGAGCCGAATATACTGGTTCTAAAGGAGTGAATGTCATGGCAAGCTACCGCATCATCGTGGACCTGTCCGACCGCGCCTTGTATCTGCTCGACGGGGATACCGTCGTCCGCCAATACCCCATCGCCGTCGGCAAGGTGCTCACCTCCACTCCCGAGGGGGAATACCAGATCATCAATAAGCAGGAAAATCCCGGCGGTCCGTTCGGGGTGCTCTGGATGGGGCTGTCCCGGCCGCATTACGGCATCCACGGCACGAACGATCCCTCCTCCATCGGAAAAGCCGTGTCGCACGGCTGCATCCGGATGCACAATGAGGATGTGCTCGCCCTGTCCGCGATGGCGCCTGTAGGGACTCGCGTGACGATTCGTTCCTGAGCGGAAGATCGCAACATCCATTCTGATTTCTGCGTCTGTATGGGTGAGTGTGGGAATACTTCCCTTATGGAGGCGATGGAATTGAGAAGGCACCGCAAACCGACTTCGCCGGCTCAACCGGCGAATGCAGATTCCGTAAAAGATAGAGGCGATGCCCATGAAAACAGCCTGCGGATGTCAAAAAGGCCGCTTTTGATCGGCGGCCTTGCCTGTGCTTTGCTGATTGGATGCGTGCCTATTGTGTCGGCATTCACAGATATCGACCATGATCCCCATGCGGCGGCGATTCGGCAGTTGGAGCAATCCGGCGTTGTCGGAGGATCGGGCAGCGGGCAGTTCAAGCCGCAGGAGAAACTCAGCTACGCCGAAGGAGTGTCGCTCGTCGTCAAGGCTTTCGGATTCAATCTGGACAGGCTGCGTTTCATCCGCGAGCCGCTGGCCAGCCAGTATTTCCCCGGCATGAACGATAAGGCCTGGTACGCCTCTTCGTTTCTGGCCGCAGCCGCGAACGGCGTCCAGTTCCCCAAGGACATGAGTCCGGGAGCAACCGCAACGCGCGAGCAGTTCGCCGATCTGGTCGCCCAAGGCATCCATCATTCGGGCGACTACTCCTTCACCCAGCAAGCGGTTGTGTTCAAGGACGAGGGCGCCGTAGCTCAGCCTTACCGGGCAAGCGTGCAAATGCTTCTCAAGCTCGGCATCGCCAAGCTGGATGAAGGAGATGAATTCAAGCCGAAAACGGCCGTTACTCGAAGCGAGGCGGCCGCATGGATCAATGGAGGGGTGACTTTCGTGGACAAAATGAATGGAGACAATGGAAGCGTGCAGAACCCTGCTCCTTCGGTATCGCCGCTGCAGGAGGTGGCCTTGACGGCCAGCAAGCTCAGCGACAAGGTGCAGGAGGTGAAAGTCACGGCGCAGGCGCCCAATCCGGGTTACAGCCTCGTCATTACCGGCATTGAATTTTCCGGTTCCAAAGCCATCATCGCCGTGGAGGTCGTCCCGCCTAAGCCGGGGCAAATGAATCCGCAAGTCATTACCGAGGTATCGGCGGTTACGTACATCGGCTCCACCTATACGGCGGAGCTTCGGCGGACGCAAGATGAAGGCAGCATAGCGGCCCGTCCGTTCAAGGGAGGAATCCTTCCTGGGAAAAATGCGCGTTGACGCCGGGATATCGGCTTAGCAGCTCGTCATAGAACCGGTCCGCGGCGGCCGGCGCATAATCGGATTCCAGCCCCAGGCTGCGGTACAGCTCCCGCATGCCGAGCTGCTCCGAGCGCCGGCCGCCGCTGCC
The DNA here is from genome assembly GCF_053345695.1 of Paenibacillus sp. D51F. Lineage (NCBI taxonomy): Bacteria > Bacillati > Bacillota > Bacilli > Caryophanales > Paenibacillaceae > Paenibacillus > Paenibacillus sp. D51F. The sequence continues at coordinate 341,150 of NZ_JBKFAO010000001.1, forward strand.
GTCCCCGCGGTGGAAATCGTCGACGACGATTCTCGCGCCGGATTCGGCCAGCCTGCGCCCGAAATCGGACGTGTGCGGCAGCAGCGGAGACACGGCCGCCTGTACGGGCACGCCGGCTTCCCGCAGGCCATGCAGCGCCTTCCACCTCGCGGCAAGCGGCGGAGCCGAGGGAGAGAAGCGCCGCCGCATCGCCTCGTCATCCGTTTCGATCGTCAGGCTGACTCGGATCCCATCGCCGAATTCGGCGAACAGAGCGGCATCCCTCGTCACAAGAGGGCTCCGGGTCTGCAGCAGCAAGAACCCGGGCGGCCGCTCAAGCATCAGCTCAAGCAGCCGCCTGGTGAGCTTGTACTCGGCCTCTGCAGGCTGATAGGGATCTGTCGCCGAGGCGAAAAAGACGCTGACCGCTCCCTTGGCGGACTCTCTTGCCCACTCCCGGCGGAATGCCGCTTCGTCCAGCTGCTTGACGTCGACCCAGCTGCCCCACGGCTCGCCGCGGAACAGCCCGACCGGCATGCGGCGGACGTAACAGTAGCTGCATGCGAAGCTGCAGCCGCTGTACGGATTCAAGGTATGGCTGTAGCCGGCGAGGTAACCGCCTGCGGGATTAAGCCAGCGCGAGGGCTTGCGCCCCTGACTAACGGCCATCCTGCGCTCCCCCCCGCGTTGAGGCCTCTGCCTTCCGCTCCGATCCGGAGGCGCCAAGCGTTGCCGAAGGCATCCCGTCGCCGAGATCGACAGAATCCAGGGAAGATGTCCGGCACCAGTCGATCGGCGTCATGCCGTTTTGAAGCAGGAAGTCGTTCGCCCTCGAGAAAGGCCGGCTGCCCAGGAACCCCCTGTGCGCCGAAAACGGGCTCGGATGCGGAGAAGCGATCAGCAGATGCCGGCTTCTGTCAAGGAAGGAAGCTTTCTCCTGGGCATGCTTGCCCCACAGCATGAAGACGGCCGGACGCTCCCTCTCTCCGATCAGGCGGACGATGCGGTCGGTGAACCTTTCCCATCCGAGCCCCTGATGCGAGGCGGCTTGTCCGCGCCGGACGGTCAATACGTTGTTCAGCAGCAGCACTCCCTGGCTCGCCCAGCCCCGAAGATCGCCGGATTCCGGCACGGGACAGCCGACATCCTCCTGCAGCTCCTTGTAGATGTTTTTCAAGGAAGGCGGAATGCGGACGCCCGGCTGGACCGAGAAGCTCAGGCCGTGAGCCTGTCCTGGACCATGATAGGGGTCCTGGCCAAGAATCACCACCTTGACCTCCTCCAAGGAGGTATAATGAAGCGAATTGAAAATATCGTGCTGGTCCGGGTACACGGTCTCCGAACGGTATTCTTCTGCCAGCTTGCTGCGCAGCTCCTTATAATAGGGAAGAGACATCTCATCCTGCAGCAGTCCGTCCCAATCGTTGCTGAAATATGCGGCCATGCCAGCCCCTCCTCCATGACGGGATCGACCCGCTGTAATTTGACAATGATAGCTGTAGAAAGTAAGATAAATCAAGCGTATATATGAAAGAAAGAAGCAGGTGATTGTACCTTGAGTTACCGTCCGATCGTTACCGGCAGCAAGCTTGCGGAGCGCAATGACTCCACCGGTCTCTACCAGGTTGTCGTGAAGCTCAAAGACGGGGGCGAATGCCGTCTGTTCTACAGTCCGCTTGGAACCAAAATCAACCGTCTGCAAACGACGCCTTGTCCGGTATGCCGCAGGGATTACTACTGCAACTGCATGGACAGCTTCGTCGAAGAAATCTCCAGCCAAGTCGACCTGGAAGAACTCAAAGCCGCACAGCCGGCATCCAAGTAAAGAGCCCCTCGGTGGCTCTTTTTTCTTTCTCTTTTTTCTCAATCCCTTTCCGAAAAAGCGGCATGGACACCTTACCCCGATGGCGGTTCTTTGAAAACATCGTTTCCATTTTCGGGAAATGGTTTAATTCAATTAAAAACTTGCCGATATAGGAAGAAAGGGAACGAAAGGAGAGCGGAAAATGCGCGCGATGATGGTTGCGGGCTGGATCGTGGCTCCATTTCTCATGTTGCCGGCACTATGGAATAAGCTTCCCAGGGCGGCAAAAGCTTGGGGCGGCCTTTGGACGGCCGTGCTTCTAGCTGTTCTCGCCGCCACTCTCTTATCTGCCTCTTCCGGAGGCAATCCGGCTCAGAAAGTGCAGGCCAAGGCCATACGCGCCCAAGCGGAGCAAGCCGAGCCCAGCAGCGCCGTTCCGGTGAAGGACGGCAGCAAATGATTGTGGAGCCCGTGATCGTCTTCCTCCGCGGAAAACGACCATGGGCTTTTTTCAACTGGAAGCCATATTGAAATCCTCGCCTACCCGCTCATCCACCGAGCCAGAAAAGCATGCAAGGAACGTACTTGCTCCTCGATCCGAGCCGGATCCAAATGTCCGTACCCGAGCAGCAGCTTGTTCCGGAAGCCGTTATCTCCATCCTCCCAGGCATGGCAATAATCGATCAAAGGATACGCCCGCACGCCTGCCTCCAGGCTCTCCGCCGCAAACGTCTTCCCGCATTCCAATCCCGCAACCTCCAGAACGAGATGCAGGCCCGAGGCGTCGCCCTGACAGCTTGCGCCGCTGCCGAAAACCTTATCAATCGCGCTCAAGAGAAGACTGCGCTTCTCCCCGTACTCCCGCCGCATCAGACGCATATGCTTGTCCATCCTTCTGCTGCGCAGGAACTCGGCCAGCGCGGCTTGTTCGAGCATCGGATTCTGGACGCCGGCGAAGGTGCGCCTCCTGCTCCACTCCTCGTGAAGAGGCTCCGGCAGGATGACGAAGCCGATCCGCAGGGCAGGAAACAGCGTTTTGCTGAATGTGCCCGCATAGATCGTCCTGGAGCTATCCATGGAATAGATCGGGCTCACAGGAGCTCCCGAATAACGGAACTCGCTGTCGTAGTCGTCTTCGATGATGTAGAAGCCATGCTCCTCGGCCATCCGGATCAAAACCGCTCTGCGGCTTGCCGGCAGGATGCCTCCCAGCGGAAACTGATGCGACGGGGTCACGCAGACCGCCGATACCAACCGTCCATTCAGAGAGTCGACATCCGCTCCCGCCCCGTCCGCCTTCAGCCAGCGGCAAGGATATCCCTTATCCGCAATGATCGTCGAGGTCGATGGATGGGACGGATTCTCCACGACGAAGCTGCAGCCGTCCTTATGAAGCAGATCCGCCAGAATATGAAGCGCTTGAGTCGTTCCCGCCGTGATGAAAACATGACGGGGATCCACCTTCACTCCCCTGCTGCGGAGCATCCAGGCGGCAATCTCCGCACAGAGCGGCTCATGCCCCTTAGGCCCGCTGTAGCCGAGCAGCTCCGGTGTCATGCCTTCGGCGGCCTGCCGGAGCAGCTGATTCCACGCCGTCCAAGGAAATCGGGACAGATCCGGCTGGCCGGTTTTGAAGTCGGCCTGGAGAGGCGGGACTATAGGCCTGATTCTGCCGCCCTCAGCCTGCCGCTCGCCGGATGAAGGATCGGCGGCGGCCGGGCTCAGCCGCAGCCCGGCCGCCACTCGCGTGGCAGCTCCGGGACGGCTCACGACGAAGCCTTCGGTCAGAAGCATATCATACCCTTCCGTTACGGTATTGCGGGAAACCCCGAGCTGCCTCGCCATTTCCCTCGTCGAGGGCAGCTCCTCCCCCTGCGCGATTTCTCCCTTCAGAATTCGATCCTTCAACTCCGAAAAAAGCTGCCTGGACATCGCCATCTCCTGACCCGGCAGCAGCTCGATCCCCCACATCGATATTCGCCTCCAACTGGATCTCTATCATTGCCTCTGAACCGGATCTTCCATAAGTCCAGTTTACTCTTATACTTGATTTCATGGCAATCGACAGGAAAGGATCGTGGAGTGTGAGCATTCATACCGGTAAAATGTACTTGTTTTTCGCTTTTGCCTTGGCAGGCACGTCGGTCGTCACCGCCCGGCTGCTGTCGGCTTCGCTCGGCATGTTCACCATTTCCTCGGTGAGCCTGGCCATTTTGCTCGCGGGATTGATTCCTTTTTATGCCCGGCCGGCTGTCAAGGTGATTCAATCCATGCACAAGCAAGATTGGAAGGCGGTCTGGCTCCAGGCGGTTTTCGGCATTTTCGGGTTTCGTACATTCCTGCTGCTCGGCCTGGCGATGACGAGCGCCGGCGAAGCAGGGATTTTGACCGGCGCCGCTCCGGCTCTGACCGCATGCCTCGCTTATTTCGTCCTCCGGGAACCGCTGACGGCCAAGACCGGACTTGGAGTCGGCTGCACCGCGGCAGGAATCGCGCTGCTGCAGGGCATGAGCTTGGGACGCAACGGCTTCCTGCTGGAGCATTTGGCCGGCAACCTGCTCATCCTCTGCGCCGTCGCCTGCGAGGCCATCTTCAATGTGCTGTCCCGCAAATCCCGTTCGAATGATGGCTCGCCCGGAGCGACGGTAGACGTCCATCCCATGGTTCAGACGATGCTGGTGGGCGCCGCCGCGCTGACCTTGTGCGCGGTCCCCGCCATGCTGGAGCATCCGGTGCGGTCGCTTGGAACCGTCGGACTTCGGGAATGGCTGGCGCTCGCATGGTATGGACTGGCCATAACCGCCTTGTCCTACGGCTGCTTCTATGCGGGCATCAAGCGCTGCGACGCGTACACCACTGCCGCTTTTGCCGGCTGGATGCCTCTGACCTCCCTGTTCCTGTCCATGCTTCTATTGGGCGAGAAGCCGCCGCTCGTCCAATGGCTGGGCGGAGCGCTCGTCATCGGAGGCATGCTGCTGATCGGGAGCAGGGCTGCTCGAGCCGCGGACAGCAAGGAACCGATTGTCCAGAAGCTGTAGTAAAAGCAGGCCGGCGTGAATCCTCCGGCCTGCTTCAGTTGTTTGCGCTCGTATAGGCATGCTTGGCGGATCGGCGCCAGCTCGGGGAGGCGCCAGTCTACACCTCGACGTATCGGACCGTCTTCGCGGCGGACGTTACTCCGGCATGATCCAGACGATTTCGGCAATCCGGACGAAGGCCATTTTTTCGTGGAGCTGCAGGATGACATGATCGGGCTTGACGGCTGCGACCGTTCCTTCAATCCTTCCCCTAGTCGTCTCCAGAATGACGCATTTCCCTTTGATGGACATAAGCGTTTCCACGACATATGGATTCACCGGAAATACTGTGTACATAGGGTTTGTGGCTTGAGGGGAAACCTGCTGAGGCATTTGATAATACACACTCTTCACTCCCATTAGGTTGATACGGCAGTATATGCAGCAGCCTAGCGGAGGTTAACGATTCCTTGGGATTACGGAAACAGTCGCAAGCGATCCCTTACAGCCATTGTCTCATTCCCAGGCGAACTCGCCGACAGCCTTTTTCGTCAGGCGACAAAAACAAAAAACTCCTCTCGAAAGGGAGAGGAGTCATGAACGAGTTCCGTTCTTCGGATCTGATGTGCAGGATCCGAAGCACTATGGCAGTTCGTATAGGCAGCCGAATCATGGATAAAACAATGATCTTGGCAAGGTTTCATCAAGAAGTGCCGAGGACGGGGATCGAACCATTAACTTTTATTAAACAGGTAATTTAAGGTTTCGTACCCAAATCGTTAATTTCAAACTCGATCTTTTTATAGATTTCATCATCAGATCCATATGAGGATATATGTACGAATAGTATGTTATCCTTTGCTATGGTTTTTAGATCCGTCGCTGTATTAGTTTTAAAATCCAAGTTCTTGAGACCCTTTTCAAGTTGTTCATGAGAAGAAAAAACATATACCAAAATACTATTTTTATTTCCATTAAACTTAATATCATACAAGTAAGGAATTGTGTTATTGACTTTGTCCGATTCCTGTTTCCCTTTTGGATCTAGTTCAATTCCCTGAGATTTTAACACTTGTTGAATCGTATTAATTGTCCATACATTATTAGGTTGATTAAGATTTTTTCTTTCTACTTCAGCTTTTTCTTTTGAGCAACCTCCAAGAATAGCCAACAAAAAAACAGATAGAATTAAAAATACTTTTTTCATTTTCCCCCCTCCTTGAGTATACGAATAGAAACGCAACCATTATTAATATAGTTGCATTTATTCATAACCAACTTTAGAGAACATAATTCCACTTTCTCTATTCTGGAGACACTTCAGGCGATGCTTCTGCATTTCGGAAAGTGCTGCAGCCGTAAAACTCGTCCTTAGACCCTTTCGTAGCGAATGGCAGCAAAAATTCGCCGAGGCAAGCTTGATGAGGACCACGTATTATGGGCTAAAAGCGACAGGCATGTTGCGAGGCGGGAATCGTAATTTCGTATTCCATGCCGGGCTAAGAGAACCATTTTACCATACCGTCCCTTCTCAGCAATGGAAAGCTTGGTGCAAGAAGAACGGGTTCCGTGATGTCTCGTTACACGGCCTAAGACACACGAACGCGACTTTACTTGTTGGCCCAGGGGGCATCAATTAAAGAGATCCAACATCAACTGCGCCACTCGACCCCACAAATTACGACACAAAATTATACGCATATAACCAAGCAGTTGTGTCAACGAACGGCCTGAAATTGGGATGCATTCGCCTCCAAACCAGAAACTCGCCCCCAATCAAGTCCCCAAAGACAAAAACGGAATCCAATCCTCGTATACTGTTGACGAACTTCAAATTCCTCGTAAAAAACAAAAACCCCTTATATATCAAGGGATTCAAGTTCAAATCTATTATGCCGAGGACGGGGATTGAACCCGTATGGGGTAGTTACCTACCGCAGGATTTTAAGTCCTGTGCTAACTTTAATAACAAGAACTCGTTGATATGACTGGACTTTTAACTTGCTGTCTTAATTAGCCACACAGGCCCAACCCAAACTAAAGTTCATTTTCAATCAGGTAATCCTGTGAGGCTAATTTATATCCCACTCATATTCAAGACAAAAAGAGCCCATGCTTTACCAGCACAGGCTCTTCCTATAAATCCCTCTTAACTGTATTCTAAGGGTTATAATACTCCTTTGAAGAACTGATGGTTCTTGCTGGTCATTTAGATCCGTCATACATAGAAGAAAATCTAGACCACTCAACATAGCGGATAATTGAGTTTAGCAAAGAATTGCCTAACGAAATGAAAAATGGAATTATAAATTTGCTGGAGAGTTGTTGGAGAGCAAATGAAAGTAAAACATGAAGAACCGGTAACTTAAGATCGGCTCTTTTTATTTCCACACTAGGACCTATAGCAACGTATTTCCATCCATTCTCAAGGCAGATTTCCCTAGCCTTACATATAGAGAGGCATATGGGCTTCCCGAGAATAAGTGATCCAGAAGCATCTTTTGCAAGTAGCCAATGTGTGAGTGCTTGATATTATAGGTCATGATGCATTCTCCTATGATTTATTATGATCAGTTATTGCCTTCTTTACTTTGCCCCTTTAAGTCTGATCTCATCTTTATCAGTATCGTATGAGTCAAAGAAGTCCAGGTTGATCCAGTGTTTTGTACATCTGTTCAATTTGTTCACAACTTGGACTTTCCATTCCATAATCCTCTAGAAGCTTCAAAGCAAAATATATATATTTAAATAAAAATTATAGATGTTCCCTAAATTGTAATATCCTTCATTCTAATTTAAGATTATAGGAGTATTTGCCTAGAGGATAGCGGTAATGGTGGAAGCATATTGAGGAGGTTATATGGTGGGATTAACTTCAATCATTCAACAAGATCACTCATGTATAAGTTGGGATACGACTTTAACCAGTGGAGAGAAAGTAGAAGTTAATATAAAGATCGGAAATGAATATATAGTGCAACCATTGAACCCATTGAAAACTTAAACATAGAGATAGGAAATGTCTAGTTCTCAAATTTGTTGAAGATAAGTTGAGGAACCCAATGACTGTTAGAGTAAAGTTTAAGGATACTGGTCGATCAGGTATTGTAGATATTACTGACCTTCGGGAGATGTAGAGATGACAGCAATAATCAACCAATCAGAAATCAAACTCCAAAGCCTCGTCGATTCCTTCTTCCATCGTATAGGATATAAAGCCTATACCCACATTAAAATCAATATCGAGGACATAAGGACAACCAAAAAGCGACTCCAGATATGGGGTAACAAGCCAGGCATTTACTTCTTCGTCCAGGATAGCATTATCAAGTATGTAGGCCGTGCTACACCACGTATAGGGCTTGCACAGAGGGTATATGAGCACTCTAATGCCTTCGGTGGTCTCGATGGTTGGGACAACGTTATAGGTGATCCTACTGTGACTATTGGTATTTTTACATTTGATGACACAGAAGATTGGCATTGGTTAGCATCACTTGAAGTATTGTTAATGGATCGGCTTAAGCCTCAATTCAATAAGAGGTTATAGGTGGTGCAATCATGTTGATATCAATAACAGATGTGGATGGCTTTAAACAATATAAGGCTACTGAAGGATACTTCATTATCACTGATACGACTGGAACTAAAGTACATACCAATCGTTGTGTGCATGTAGACGTTTCTCACTTTAGGGAAAAGGTCATTGAAAATAATGCTGCAAACGGTAATTACCTCTTCACGGATGACTTGTTAGAATAAATCGTGTATCCAAAGGTAAAGAAGTATACTGATTGCAGACGAATATTATAAAGAAGCAGCTCATCTAATTTGATGGCTGCTTTTATTTTCTTATTTCTTATCTAATTTAGAATCCAAGGAGTCGATTTTCCCTTCGATTCTTTTAAATTTTTGGTTAACCGAAACAAAGAAAGAAATAAGAGAAATAAAAAGTAAAATTAAAACTAATGATGACATTAATGAAGCTCCATCAAATGTCATAACTCACCCTCCTTTAAAAAATATACTTCAATTATATAAATATACATAATAAACTTCATCAAATCAAGGGAATTTATACTTATTTTATTATATTAATTTGGTTGTTTCGACCTATATGTAATTTAATATAAAAATGGTATGATTTGGTTGAGTGGATTTAATTTAACAAACAATATCAAGGAGGTTTTTAAGTGTTTCGTAAGTATTTAACAACTATTGCATTAATTACCTGTCTTGTTGCTCCTTCAGTTGTTTCAGCTAAAGACTCTCAGGATTTTAATGACTTGGAAATTAAGAAATTACATGAGCAAATCTTTACCCTGGTATCTAATGGACAAGAGAACCAAGTAGAAACTCTTCCCCTTTATCAAAAGTATCAAGAAATTTTCAGAGAAGATTCTGAATTAAAAGCGAATTATCTACTTAGCCTTGAAGCAAATAAGGCTTCAGATGATGCAATTGAGATAGTAGAAAAAGGAAATAAAACATATGAGATTTTTGAAGATGGTAGTTTCTCGGTATTAACCAATTCAATAAATGCAAAACCATTGGACAACAGTGGTGGTGGTTTCTCTACTTTTGGTGTTGTTCAAGATACGGGAGAGCAATATTATACTGCCACTAGTGGACAATTAATTACTAATGACGCTAGACATGATATTTGGGGAGCTTATAAAACCGCTGAACTCCATCTCGTTACACAAGCAAAAATCTATAGTACTTCAGCAACTATTACAAATACTTCTACTTCCGGCACTTCTTCATGGTTTCCAGGCGGATTCAGTTCTACTGGCACTTCCATCTCTACGAACAACGCAAGAACTGTTCAATCTGTTGGAGATTATGCTTATACAGTAACATGCCCAGTGGGATGGGGGGTATGTGCTTCAACAAATTTCCAAATAAAAACAATTATTGATGTTAAATATGCTGGAAATGGCTCAATCACATTTACATCAAGAAGTATTGTTACAGATTAATTAAAAAAATTAAATTCACTCATTTAAGAGAAGCCATTATTGGGCTTCTCTTTTTTTATATTTTAATACTTTCATAGCAGATCTCTTATTCAACAAAACCCGGATCAGGCTTTAACTTATTAATGACTACTTTTCCTCAGGAGAGAATGAAACGCCTGTATGAGCCTCCTGGAGCCGTCTAATGCACATAACAAAGAGACCCTCAGGTTATGAGAGTCCACTTTGTTATGAACATTATCTATTTCAATTTTCTAAGTCTTGATACTGTCGGCAAAGTATTAAGCGGAGATCTTCTCATGCTCTTTCTTGGTATCATCTTGCGTCAATGCTACATAACGCTTAGTCATGGCTAGATCAGTATGGCCTAAGCTCTTTTGAAGCACGAGTGCATTAGCTCCGTTTCTAGGAAAGTTCAAGGCGAAGCAATGTCTAAGGTCATACGGCCTAATATGGATGCCTAGTTGCTTACTGTAGACCTCTAGACGATCTCCCCATGTATGCCTGTTTAAGGTCTTCCCTTCATACGTACAAAAGATTGGAGTCATAATTCCCCACTCCTCTGAATGTACGCTTAGGAGGTGCTTTATAGCCTTCACAGTTGATTGTAAGAGATGCAGAACCCTCGTCGTCCTCGTCTTAGCATTCTCCGCACTGATACATACCTCTTTGACCGTTGAATTGAAGTCAATTCGAAGTAGAGAAAATGCTTCCTTAGGTCTAATTCCTGTATCGAGCGTAAGTAAAATGAGAGCATAATCTCTCAAGCCGGTATAAGTCTGTTTATCGGGAAGTTCAATAAGTCGTTTTAATATCTGGGGTTCAATGTTGACGATACGCGACTCATCATTCCTCTGTTTAAAATTGATGAGAGGATTAGTATCCATTATTCCTCTGTTTAAAATTGATGAGAGGATTAGTATCCATTATTCCTTCTTCAATACACCACTTAAAGAAAGTCCTGAGATACACAAGTCGATTGTTGAACGTCGCAGGTTTAATATCCCCAGAGAGATGTTTAAATAACTTTGATTTAAGCATGTCAGAATCTTTCAGCGTGGCATCAAAGCGAGTAAAGAACAAACTGACATGACCCCTGTAATCATTCTGCGTCTGTAGACTAATGCCTTGCGCTTTCTTAAACGTCAAAAAGTCATCTAGACACTTCTCCCATTGCCAATTCTTCCGACGAGCCACATTCTTAACTCTGGACATAAAAAAGACCCCTTTCACAGTTAAGTTAAAAGGAGTCATTCAACAAATCCTGTGCATCAAATTAGGTACACAGGAATTAGTGTATTCAAGTTAATATTAAAGCTAGCATTAAATCCTCAGAAACCCTTATATAACAAGGAATCATCAAGAAGTGCCGAGGACGGGGATCGAACCCGTATGGTAGTCACCTACCGCAGGATTTTAAGTCCTGTGCGTCTGCCAGTTCCGCCACCTCGGCGCATTAACCGCGCTGTTATGCGATTCTTTACGATCTCGCACCGCGCTTTATCCGTCTCGGCGTATGGGATGCGGTCAGCAGGCGAAAGCATTCGTAATACACAATCGCGCAATTGTCGCGTACCTGTACGTCCAACATTGACGAACGTTATCTTAGCATATTTCGTCATTTCAAGTCAATGTTTACTTGACCGCCTCAGCGCTATACACCGGTTGTGGTAGCTTCGTTATGAATCGCGCATACCCTTCCGCGTTTTTGACTAGGTTAAGCGAATGGTACCTCGGCAGTTTCAGCACGTCCTCCTCGGTGTACGGATACAGTTCGCTTTTCAACTCGTCGTAATTCTTTTTGTCGCACCCGGAAATTAACATATATGACGCGTTGGAGGACCGCAGTTCGTCGCGTATATGGCGAATTTGATTCAGATAATGCGCGCTGATAATCGGCTTGAGCCCGAATTTTCGCGTACTGGCTCAATTTGGAGCGCATGAATTGCTCCGTATGTTGGACCTGATACAACTCGTCGGCCACGAGATTGACCTTCGTCATCTTCGCTCGGTCACCGCCCAGGCGTTTGCTCCGCATCTGTAGCGCGAGCCATATTTTCGTCGAACAATACGTTGTGTAGACGTCACGCTCCGAGTCCGTCGAAAACATGTCGGAGGGCATCCGGATGCATATCAGTTGGTTCCGCTGCATTTCGTCGACCAGGTCAACGTTGCCGGCCGTCCCTTTATCCAACATGCGCTCCATATACGCGTTTTGCTCAAACTGGTTCAAGCGATCGATGATCCCGACGACATACGTCTCTTTGGTGCCGACGATAGCACCGCCCTTGTCTCGGTCGTCCAGCTCGCTGAGCGATCGGATATATTTGCGCAGATTGTCGCGCTGGGCGTTCGGAACTTTCGCGATAAGGGCCGCGCGTACTTCGTGATCTTGGAGGCAATCGAAGACGCTGCGGATGCTTCCGCCGGATATAAACGCGACCAGCGCGGCAGATACGAGATAGCGCTGCATCTTGGCGGACAGCTTGGTTTCCTCCGCCTTGATCGAATTGACGAGCGTAAGAAGCTGCGTCGTCTGCTTTTTCGCGCCGTCGTAAGCCTCGAACGGGTCCGCGCTCGTGCCGACTTCGTTATAACCAAGTCCTTGCATGCGCCTGACATCGCCGCATTTAATAATAAGCGTCTTCTCCTTCGGGATCACGGCGGCAACTTCGCGCGACAGCTCACATTGTCCGATGTAATCGAAGATGATGACACACTCGCCCGCGGCTATTGCGTCCCGGCTCAGGTTCGCGATTAATGTTGATTTGCCGGCGCGTGTTGGTCCGATTAGCACAAGCGTTAGATTGCGGTATTCGCGATCTGATGACAGATAAGCGCGTTGCTCGTGGCCGCGGTAAGTGTTGCTGCCGATGCACATGACACCTTCCTTGAGGTCGTCCGGAACCTCCGTCTCCTGCGTTTCGACGCGATCGATAAAGTTGTAGCGTTCTAAACCGTCACGCCCCGCCAATGCGATAAAGTTCTGCGCCTCCTGGTCGCCGATTTTGTTTCGCGATGACCGGACATCGCGGTCAGTAAAACGAAACTGCCGGCGGTGAGGACGGTAGGTGAGGCGATTGTCCTCCGTCAAGGTGTCAAAAGACTGCGCAAGGCTCCGCGCGGCATTTCGCTGCCTTAGCGCGTCAGAGCTTTCCGCCATAACGACAATCTGCGTATCAATGACGGTACCGCTCGCTTTTTTCGCGGTGCTTTCGCTGATTTGACGAGATCCGTTCAGACGTTCGATTAGCGATTCCATATAATCGGACCCATTAACTACCGCTTTGCTTCCGCCTAATGTCTCTGCGATCTCCTTGAAAATCGCATTGCCGGTCGCGAGCAGAAACTTAAACGCGTTCCGAGCTTGTTACGTTCGACCGGCAGCCGGCGGTTTACTTTATCGATCGTGGCTTTGTAGAGATGCCGCCAACTTATCTGAGACGTCGGGATGAAGTTGTAGAATATGCCGAGGCGGTCACCTTCCTCTAGCAGCTCAACCGCGTTCAGATTCGAATTTAATAAATCATTGCTCCGTCGATCGGCCGCTAGGCTGAGCGCGTCTTCCTTTTCATACGCCAGTTCGTAGCGAGTCGCATTAGGTCCGAATATCGGAAGTTCCGGAACCTCTTCAATAGTCACTTGCCCCCAAACGTCGGACATTTTCTCACGGAGATAAGCGTAGTGCTGGCGAGGTACGACGAAGTAAAACTCAACTTTGCGCTGTTCCATATAGATGTAATACGCTACCTTACCGGGCAATGCGTAACTGTATCGCGTCCCTAGAACGAACTCGCGTCCGAGCGCTTTTACAACGCGATGCTCCTCCATTTTTACGTTGGCGAGCGCGCCCTTGTATAGCGCGGCGATGGCGCGAGCTACTTTATGCGTACCTTGGTTGCGGACGGAGTTGTTCGGTTTAATGCGGAGGAAAACGTATTCGGGGCGAATGATACGGAGGAGCTTTCGAAAAAAGCATGGATTTCATCGCGATATCCCTCCTCCGATTAGCCGAATCAACGAGTATACGCCGAACAATAAGCCCGACCAGCGATAACCATCACGCAGTCCTATTGCGCCTAAAATGATAAGCACGGTACATCCGATGAGGCCGGCGCCGTAACTCAGGTTGAGAATGATTCCGCCAATTTCCGTCAGCCAATCGAAGAGATGGTCGCGGAAACTGTGCGTGACATGCTCTTTCGCAGCGCCCGCCGCTTTTTCAGCGATCCACCATGCCGGACCCTTTACGCCGAGAATGGCGGGGCCGGCGATCTCCCCGCTGTACCTCTGCAAGTCAGGGATCAGGCCGCTCGGATCAGCAAAGCCGCCATCTTTTATGAGGCCAAAGTGAAGGTGTGGCCCGCTGCTGTGCCCTGTGTTGCCGCTCATGCCAAGCAGCTCTCCCGGGTACACTCGCTCGCCGGCATGGACCGAGACGCTATCCATGTGGCCGTAGACGTGCAAGTCGCCGCTATCCGTACGGACGATGACGCCGCGGCCAATGTTGTCGGCTCCATGATCAACGATGCGTTCCACGGTGCCGGAAGTGATGCTGTGGAGCTCGGTGCCTCGGGGCATCGCCAAATCAACGCCGCGATGCTCCCGGCCGCTGCGTATCTCTTCCATAACACCGAACTCCGAGGAAACGTGGAATTTCATAGGCATCGAGATCACATCCCCTCGAATAACGTTTCGACCTGGCCGAACGCCCACGGGAGTCCGAGCAGGATTACTTAAACCATTAAATACGCGAGGCCGGACTTGCGCGCTTGGATGAAATCACCCTGAACCGTCGCCTATATCGTATCGAATGCGCCCTTGATGATGACCCACCTACCGATCCCGATCAGTTTCGAGTATAGGCGCTCAGCCCCCGCATCTATCCCGACATCTCCTGCCGCTGCAAAAACGGCATCCACGCCGCCGGCTCCGAGAAGTACCGTAAGTGTCAGCGCGCCTACCTGGTAAATGAGCTTATGCCGCTCGATATGCTCGACGATGATAGTCGCGCCGGCCCGAATGTGTTCCGCGAAGGAAGCGCGCACAGGCTCTGTAATACTCGTTACTGGCCCCGGACGGAGATCAACGCGAAAGCCGGTAGGCATTGCCGTTAAAGTCGCCATTTATATTTCCTCCCGCTGGATCGTGTTGTACTGGCATTTTTTCAGTCGCCGCCGCATATGCTGAGGGTATACCGCCCGCAGCGCCCTAACCAACGTCTGCTCATACGAAATCCACGCGCAAAACGCCTCTACATAATGTTGCTCCTGCGCTTCTAAATGAGAGACGTCCTTACCGTTCACGATTGTTCTCATAATATATCCGCCATTGCATCGCCATCGAGAAAGGCAGGCGCTGTGATTGCGGATATTTGCGTTGTCCCGACGACAGGAATGCCATGTCCTCCGGACTTGAACGCGAAGAGGACCGCCTTTACAAATCCGCTGATATTTCCCGCGCTTTGCTCCGTTAGCCACGCGTCAAGTTCGCGCTGGTGCCTGTTCTCCGTATTAAAAACAATCTGCCGCTTAACGTAGCTCATGATGTCGCGCTCCCCACTCGGTAAAATCCGATGCATTCGCGTACAGCGGATTGTTCATCGGCCTCGCGTTATGGAAGTATGGGCGGATCAGCTCCGACAGAAGGGGCCGCGCGACCTCCGCAGATAAAAACGTTGTCGCCCGCCTCCCATTTCTTGCTGAGTTCGCCCGCAATGCGTGCCGCCATCTGCTGAGGATTATCCGCGTTGGTCGTGTTGAACCCGAAAGGCAGCGTTCCGGAGTCGCGGTCCACATATCGCCGATCGCGCATCGTCACGAAATTCACCGTCTTACTACCGGCGTCGATGATTCGGACAAGCCCGTCGACTGGTGCCGACCAGAAAGCACCTCCGCCCTCTACCGCTACCTTTACGTTGAGGATTCGGATGGTCCGCGCCTCTCCGTTAACTTCAATATCCCATTTACCGGTCAGCAGATCGCTCATGGCAGCCTTGGCCGCCGGATCGTGGAACTCAACGGGAAGGCCAGTCGTTACGTGGACGTTAGGCATGCCGGCGCGATGAATGGCGGTTAAAGCGAGCAGGAGCGTGTCGGCATGCGCTTTGTTATCGGTCATCATGTGGCGGTGGAACTCCGATTCATTTAGCGCGAGACTGCCGATGAAATAGCGTTCGCCGCGGAACATGACTTCGATATCGTCTTCGCGGCTACTGACGAGGCGCCTCTCCCGCCATTCGCCGACTACCGACGGGATAAAAAGCGTCTGGTTTCCATTGAACGCCTTGACGCCGTTACGGCCGACGTCGAGCCCAAGCGTTGGTACTGCGCTCATAAGCATCGTCTCCTCTGCGTTGGTCAGTACGTAGGTGGTATGAAGACTAGCGGTGAAGGAGGTGCGGTAGTAGGTAGGTGCGACGTACTTCGTATGCCTTAGCCTATGCGGCGTGGCTTGGTCAGTTGTTTCAGGTTTTTGTATCTTTTTTCATAGAGTTGTCCATACTGGAAGTAGAAAGGTGTGGACAATCGTGGGACTTGGGAAAAAGAGAACTAATCTAGGAAAGTTCATTGATCGGGAAGGGATTTCTCAACGCGAACTCGAAGGTAGCGGGGTGAGTCGGCATACAATTGGAGATGTTTGTAATGGCGAAAAGAATATCGACCCCCACCCCGAAACGAAACAGAGAATCGTGAGCTGGCTAAGAAAGAAGGGATTCGACGTATCAGCATCAGATTTTTGGAATTAAAAAAACTCACCCGCGTAACTGCTGGTGAGTAGGTCGCCTAATATCGAAGAGGAATAACCGATTTTTGAATAATAACGTCAGAATAAGAGTTATAATTTAAAAATACCCTCATTCCTGCTTCAGCTATGTCTAAATTGTTTTTTGGTCCAATTGTTACATAATCAACAGGAAACTTAGATGTATTGGGTTTAACTTTAACAAAAGGAATTATACTTTCTCCCATAGTGCGAAATTTCGTATTTATGTCTGGCTCCATCTCAAAAATAATAATTCTAAATTCCTCTTCTGATGCAAATTTTGGGTGCTTAAAGTTCAAGGCATATGTAAAGAAGGATAGGGTTAAAGCATTGTATAATTTGTCCACGTAATAATCCGTAATTTTTGCTCGTTGAGGGGTTGAAGCTAGTGTATAAATAAGTTGATTATACCGCCCGAAAAATTCGTTTAAGAGCATTCCTACCTGTTCTTCGGGGTCGTAATTCACTAATGCAGCGTGTACTGCCATATTATCTTGGTAAAGTGATTTAATAAACTCGTCTTTACGAAAACCAATGTTATATCCATTACCTTTTGAATAGTTTGAAAAAAGTAAGTGAGAGTCCTCGTTAGCCGACATCGAAAAAACAAAACTCCGATCAATAATTTCCTGAAATTTTTCTTCGAAGTTAAATTGAGTAAGTTTTAGTTTACTAATTAAAAAGCGAAGAATATCACCGTCCGTATCACCTTGTAACCTAAGTTTTTCTATATCACTTTCAATAATATTAATAACTTGTACCAGTACGTTTGTAAAATACTTTACCTCTTGTGCATCATTAAGGAAGTCACAACGAGATACCCATAGCTCATTTTCTCCGAGCATCCCTATTAGAGCTTGATTATTTGTGTAATGGTAGATATGGGTTATTTCAAGACCTACATCTAATTTGGTACCTACCTTCTCGAAATCATACTCTGTTATAGTATCTACCAATGCAGTTCCCCCATCATCTTCCAATCTCAATTTTAATATAAAATATTTTAGTCTTAATTACTACAAAAAAAACGCCCACCTCCGGAGTTATCCGAAAGTGGGCGTTCGTTATTTATTCTGCGGTTGCTGGCCAGATGTCGCCCCGCAGGAATTCTCGCCATCAGTGGCGAAGAGTGTCCGCGGAGGTGATTGATATTACGAACATGGTACACGTAGCTTCCTCGAACATGTCGTCGGTTGGTTATGATGCAGCCTCGCGGACACTCTATGTACGGTTTCTGACCGGCGCCCTTTACGCGTACGCAGGCGTTCCACCGCATGAACACGCTAATCTCATGGCAGCGAGTTCACACGGAAGTTACCTTTCAGCGAATATTAAAGACCGCTATCCTTATCGCCGTATCGGTTAGTCCGCGTTAATCAAAATCACAGCCGGACCACTCGTCCTTACCGTTTGCGTTCCGGCTGTAACCGAGACTAACTCGTATGGTTCGACGATAAGTACGCTAACCCCTTGACGGCGCGTCAGTTCCTCCGAAAGTTCCTTCGTACTGAATCTCGATATGTCCACGTTATCGCCTCCATTATCCATTCTGCGGCTTTTGCCCGCTTGCAATACGAAGAACATCCGAAAGCCGGCCGATCTCCTTCCGCTCGGCGACCGTCTTTGCAGCTCCATATGCCGGCTTAAGATACGCGTTAATAATCGCGTCCGCGTCCGCGTCTGCTTTCTTCATTTCCGCTTCCCCCTCGTTAATCTTCGCTTGTGCCGCCGCAATCTGTGCCGCCGTCGGACGCTGACCACCGCGATAGGCTGCCGTAGAAATTCCGAATGTCATTTCGAAATGCGGCAGATCCGTAAACGTCCGCCAGTCGCCGCCCCACTCGAAGCCCAAGCGCTTCGCTTCCGCTACAACTTCGTTCCAGTCCGCGATGCCGTCGCGATCATCGTCGCGCTTCGTATCCCAGGAACACGTACGGCCATCCGGAAGCAGTAGCGCGAAGTCGATCTCCACACCGAAGTTATGATTCGATTCGCCGCCGCGGGCTTTCGTTACGATAGCGCCGGGAGTCGTGCGGCCTTGCGCGTAGAGTGCTTCCTGTTCCGCGATGGTGCGGAGTCCTTGCGTAATGACGATCGGCACGCCGCGATTGTAGCAGCGCTCGATAAGCGCGGAGGCCGCCGCAGCCACAACGGGCAGGAGGCCGGTCAGTTTCGCGGAGGATTTGGCGCGTACATTATCGAGAGTCAACGTCATCCTTAACGCCACCTTTCGCCTTCAATACGGTAATTGCGTCCTTCAGGCGGTCGGGCAGCGGAAGGCCGGCACGGCCGAAATTCTCCGTCACGCTGACTAACTCGTTGGCAACGTAAAACCATACCGCCGCGACCATGATAACGTCCGTGCCAGCGAGTACGTCCATGCGATGCGCGAGTAGGATAACGAGAAACGTCAGTCCTTTTTTAGCGAGGCCGAGCGCGCCGACAGCGGAAGAAAGTCCGGACCCCTTGCGCACAGATGCGGTGAGGCCCGTCACGATATCCAGCGCGATAAGAAGCGACAGGAAGGCGAGTTCCTGCGACCAGCTTCCGAAGGCATACGAAATAAGGCCGGCGGCAATTCCCGCGACCGTGTTGATTACGTTTTGACCGTTCATTTTACGCGCTCGCCTCCAAATCATCTACGGCGCCGGCGAATTCGTCCGTTGTCTTCGCCCATTCGTAAAATTGCTTATGATAGTTTTCGGAGCCTGGCGCGACGGTACGAAGCGGAAAGTCCGTACTTGGAACGGCGGCTTACCCTCGGCGCGTGTCTCTTTGTTTGCGTAATACATTACTTTTACTTCGATTTCCTGCGTTGTGCCTGAGAGAGACGTCGCGCGCACATATGCATTTTCGACTTTAATACCGCTATTTAGTTCAACGGGTAATGTCAACGCCATTCGAACACCTCCATTTAATCTGCCACTCCATCCGTCGCGCTCGTCGGCGGAACGTCAGCTTTACGAAACTTCGAACCGTCATCGTTAATCCATCGATACCATCGGCCCATTTTCAACGGCTTTTGCCACGAGCCCTGTATCGATAGCGCCCCATCTCTCATCGAAATATTACCGGTTGCGCGATCGACAATGAGTGTCTGACCAAGCAAGTTTCCCGCATCATCGCGGCGGTAAATTACGAAAGAAGAACCCGTATTACTTCCGAGTTCTGGATCGCCTTCCGCACGGATTACCCAGCGGTCGATTCCGTCGGTCTGAATACGAACGCCGCGTACCGTTCCCGCAGGACCCGATGCGTAAAGGTGATCGGAAATGTACGTAAATAAAGACCGCCATCTGTAATCGTCAGCGGCGGCCCTATAGCAGATATACGGTTCGGACTTGCTACGCGATGAATTTAGTACGGTGAATATCTTGCCTTTATGATAGGATTTCGCAGTCGGGAGGCTATCCACAATTGCATGTGAAGAAGTTACACTGTTGGAGTACATTTTCGCCGGGGCGGTCGGTCGGCAGTCGTTGTCTAGCGTAACGACCGCGGTGGCAAACGCGGTTATGCGGAGTGGGGGCGGTTTGGCGGCCGCCTTTCGTACGGCGTCGTACCCGACATGCGAGGGCGCGACCCTTCGAAAAAGAACGTTTGTTCGTGTTTCTGATAAGAGTATACGGAGTGGGGTAAAGACGGTTTCAAAAGTATTTGTACCACAAGGAACTCTGCGATGTTCATTAATTATAAGGAGGCGGTTAGGCGTGGCATTAACTTCAATTTTTTCGTTTAAGTCGGGCGATGTTCGGACGGCGGAGAACAACGGGCAGATATGGTTTGCGGCACGCGATGTCTGCTCCATTCTCGAAATCAGTAATGTAAGCGTTGCGGTTAACGGAAACAGGTCCCGAGGTGATATGGGCTTAGACGACGACGAGAAGGGGCTATACAATGTATACACCCCCTCCGGACCGCAACAGATGCTGTGCGTTAACGAATCCGGCCTGTACGCGCTGATTGGAAAAAGCCGCAAGCCCGAAGCGCGGGAGTTTAAGCGGTGGATCAACCACGAAGTTCTCCCCACTATTCGTAAGACTGGTGGCTTCGTCGCGAACGAAGATCTATTTCTCGCTACGTATTTGCCGACCGCAGACGAGGGTACCCGTGCTATGTTCCGCCAGACATTAGAGGTCGTACGCAAGCAGAACGAGGCGATTGCGGTCATGACTCCGAAGGCCGAAGCATTTGACGCCTTTATAAGCGCAGACGGTACGCAGTCGCTCGATGATGTCGCGAAGGTGATCGGCGAGGGTCCGTACATACTGCCTCGGAAGCTGCGTGAGGCCGGCGTACTCATGTCGTCAAGGCGGCGCCATAACGTGCCGTACCAGCGGTTTATCGACGCGGGCTACTTTGTTATGCGAGAGGTGACGATCGACCACGATACGCATCGCTCAAACCGTGCCACAATCCGCGTGACGGCGAAGGGCGTCGAGTTCATCCGCCGAGTGCTGCGCGAGCCTAAAACTGCATCTGCGGTGCCTGAGCGGCGGCCTGCGGCTCGGTTTATTCCTCAAACACCAACGCTTCGTTTGGCTGCCGGAAAAGGAAAGACACCACTCTTTATGTAGTGGTGCCCCTCTTCTTTATAGCCTGTCCAGCGGGCTGAATTTCGCATGTTGCGCGTTAACGTCCGTCCCAAATAGATTCACGTACATCCGCACGATTTCAAGCGATGTGTGTCCGAGTATCTTCTGTAGACTAAACGCGTCGCCTCCGTTCATAATGTAAAGCTTTGCGAACGTGTGGCTAAAGGTGTGCGGCGAGCAACGTACGCCTTTGATGCGCGCTTCTTTTCCGTAGCCGCAATTGTCTCTTGAATGCCGCGAACCTTAAACGGATTGTTATCGATGTTGACGAAGAGGTTGTCCGTTTCGAGGACGCCCCGGACTTCGATATACGTGCGCAGCGCCTTTTCCAGCGTACGCGAGAACGGAACCAAACGCTCCTTTCGCCCCTTCCCGAAAACGAGAATTTGGCGCACTTTCCAGTCGATGTCGAACAAGCGGATGCCGGCCAGTTCCGATATGCGGACGCCGGTGTCGAGCAGCGTCATCATGATCGTATAGTCGCGATAGCCCGTAAATGTCGACCTGTTGGGCGCGCCAAGTATCGTTTTGAGCTGCGCGTCAGAGAACGTTTCGATAATGCGCTTCTCCACCTTATTCGTGCCGATCCCATTAAACGGGTTTGTATCTACGTAGCCCTCCGTATGAACCCAGTTGAAGAAGGCGCGCCATCCCCGAATCAGCTTGTTAATGGTCGCATCCGATGGCGTAGGGCCGCGCCCTCTAGCGATCTTCTGCGCTTGCTTCGTCTCGATCGCAATAAGAACGTGACTCTTCGCCACATCAAGCGGGCGTTTAACGCCTTGCTCGGTTAATAGGCGCGCCAACTCCTTCGTTGTATCGCGATAGAAATTAAGCGTTTCATCCGTTAGGTTTCGGATTCTGCAGTAGCGGAGGTATGACGAACGGGCCGCCTCAAAGTCCGTTGATTCCGGCGGGTACTCAATCGTTGTCGGCCGCGTGGCTCCGGCTGCGGCGAGGTTAACGCGTCTAGTTCGCGCCATAAACAAAAACGCCTCCACATCGTAATATTCGTCAGCGCGACGAATAAAGCGAGTGCAGGCGTACAGGACGCGTAAATTAACGTATCAGATAACTAGCGGAGTTTATGCGGTGGGGATTCGTATCAGCAGACGTAAGCACGCGGAGCCTATTGCGGACAAATTGCGTACCATTTTAAGTCCTGTGCGTCTGCCAGTTCCGCCACCTCGGCTTGATGGAGCAATGCCTGTTTCAAACATTGACGAAGCGTAGCATAACATATTTAGCCAGCGAACGTCAATAAATTAATCCTCTAGATGCTCATTCAATGTAAAGCAAGCATCAATAGCAGCAAAAAGCCTATATCCGACAGATCGGCTGCGGGATATTAGGAAGGAGCATGGCATAAAAATCCGCTCCCAAGCTTATTTATGGCCTATAAATAAAAAAAGCCTTGCTCCGCAAGGATTCAAATTACATTGGTGGGCCCTGCAGGACTCGAACCTGCGACCAATCGGTTATGAGCCGACCGCTCTAACCAACTGAGCTAAGGGCCCTTTTTGTGTCAAAAAGGTAAGATGCCGATCAGGACTAAGTAAGTTGCGGGGGCAGGATTTGAACCTGCGGCCTTCGGGTTATGAGCCCGACGAGCTACCGGACTGCTCCACCCCGCGTCGTCCAAAAAAGGATAGGTTCCGTTTGGAACACAAGGATAAATATACAATAAAAGCTTCCCGAAAGTCAACTTCCTAAGGCAAATACCTGACGCCGTATTTCCCCTTCTTCGACTGGAACACTTCGATCTCGCGCGGACACTCATATCCGTAGATCCACCAGTCGTTCTCCATCCGCTTGACCAGGCAGCCGGCTTGGAATTTGCTCTCGTACAGCCTTCCCCAATAAATCCAGTTCATCAGCAAGCCCCTTCCTTTCTCTCTGCTCCTAGTTTACCCCAGCGGACTAGGAAAACATTCCAGCGTCGAGGCAAAAATGCGGGAGAGCTTGCAGCTTGGAAGCGAATAAAAAAAAGCGGTCCCGAAGGACCGCACTTGATGGCTTGATGCTTAGCCGTTGCCGGCCGCCGCGTCTACTTTTTCCTGTTCTGTCGTAGCTCCGCCTTCCGTCGTCGCTCCGCCCTCGTCCGTTCCCTTCGGATTGGCTTTGACCTTCTTGAGCAAGGCATTGCCCTTGACGGCCCATTCCTTGACGACTTCCTCCGGCGTCTTCTTGCCGGTCGCCGCTTCCTGGAACAGCTGCTGGCTGATCGAATACATTTCGTTCAGTCCCGGATACTTCGTGTACATATCCTGAGCGTTGCTCGTGTCCGGCGGAATCGGCTTCAGCGTATAGAACGCCTTGATGTTGTACTGCATGCCGTCGATCGGCTTGATGAATTCCGCCCGAGCCGGAATCTCATAAGTGCTGCGGGACTTCAGCTTCGCCCACTCCTTGCTGTTCAGGAACTTGATGAAGTCCCAGGCGTCATCCGCATTCTGAGCCTTGTTGTTGATGCCGAGCGGCTGGCTGAGATAGGAGCTGCCTCCGATGCCGGGCTTCTCCTCGAATACCGGCGGCGTCACGACATCCCAGTCCACTGGCGTGAAGTCCTTGCTTTGCGAAGAGTAGCTGTTGTTGCTCTTCATCTGGGAGATATAGCCGTAGTCCGCGATGGTCATGGCTATGTTGCCGCTGCCGAACAGATCGCCTTGGAACGGGTTGTAATTGTTGGAGCCTTCCTTGCTGGCCTTCTCGTATTTCTTGTTCAACGCTTCGCTGAGCTTCTGGTAGCCTTCCTGGTTCGGGATGGCCTTGACCTTGTACAGATCGAGAATCGTCTTGATCGCGTTGGACCAGGACGAGCCGCTGTCCACGAGCATCTTTTCGGCTTTGTCGTCGAAAATCTTCAGCTGAAGCGGCTGCACGTAGGTCGAGACGTCGCTGTACAGATCCGATCCGCCCCAGCGGTTGATCGTCATGCCGTAGATCTGGTCCGCTCCTTCGCCTCCGCTGACTTTGCGGGCAAGGTCGAACACCTGCTGCCAGGTCATGTTGTCCGTCGGCGGCTGCACGCCGGCCTTCTGGAAGATCTTCTTGTTATAGAAGAGCGCCGAGCTGGAGAATGTCGGAGACAGGACGAAGATTTTGTTGTCTCCGACCGCTTTGATGCCGTCGATCACGGTCGGCACGTAGTCGCTGATATCGAATTTGTCCTTCGTAATCAGCGGATCGAGTTCCTTGAGCAGGCCGTCCTGAGTCATGCGCGGCAGATTGCTGTAATCGGCGATGACGACGTCGACGGGGTTCTTGCCCGTCAGCAGCTCCTTGAACTTCTCGTACGGATCGGGCTGCTCCTCGCCGTTCTGGCCCCGCATGTCATTGTAGTTGATCGCATACTCGAACTGCAGCTCGATATTCTGATGCGTGAATTCGTACGTATCCGTGTACTGCTGGCGGAGCCACTGCTCCTGATCCGGCGAGCCGTACATCATGCCGATCCGCAGCACGCGGTTCTCCGGCTTATCCGCCGTTCCCCCGCTGCATGCGCTGAGCACGGCCGATGCCATGACGAGCGACAAGCCGATGGCTGCCGTGCGGCGGATCTTGCGTCCGGCCTCTTTCTTTGTTGATTGACCCACTTCCATACTCATGCTTGTTCCCCCTCTAAAGGCTTTGGTTTCGTAATGATGATGCGCTCCCCGTCGAACTCCATGGAAGCCTTGTTGCTGATGCCCAGAGCGGCCAAATATTCCTTCGGCACCTGCAGCCTGCCGGCGCGGTCGACGACCGCGTAAGCTTCGTGCACCTCCTGCAGCCCTCCCGCGCCGAATGCCGACTCGTCGTCGAGATTCGGGTTGCGGCGAAGGAACTCCGTGCTCGTCAGTCCGTCCCGGATCGCGACGACCCGGTCCACCTTGCCGGCCAGCGACAGGTCATGGGTGACGATGACGATGGTCAGGCCCAGCTCGCGGTTGAGCCGCCGGAAAATGTCCATGATGAGGTCGGAGGTGCGGCTGTCGACGGAGCCGGTCGGCTCGTCGGCGAGCAGCATCTGCGGCCGGTTGGACAGCGAGATGGCGATCGCCACCCGCTGCTGCTCGCCGCCCGAGAGCTGATGCAGCTTGTTGTGCATCCGCTCCTTCAGCCCGACCCATTCCAGCAGCTGCCTGGCATAGGGCCGGTCGACCTTGCCGGAGAGCATCATCGGCATCTCGACATTTTCCAGAGCGGACAAATAAGGCAGCAGGTTGCGGGCGTTGTTCTGCCAGATGAAGCCGACCGTATCCCGCTTGTATTTGACGAGCTGGTCGTCCGTCACCTGGAGCAGATCCCAGGGACCGACCTTGACGCTGCCCGCCGAAGGGCGGTCGAGCCCGCCCAGAATGTTGAGCAGGGTCGACTTGCCGCTGCCGCTGTTGCCGATGATCGCCATGAGCTCGCCGTCCTGAACGCTCAAGTTCAAGCCTTGCAGGGCGACAACCTCGAGATCGTCCGTTTTGTAGATTTTGACCAGGCCTTCGCATTCGATCATGATGCCATCACCGCTCCTCTCCCATCTTGACCGCCTGATGGACGCGCAGCCTGCGGATATGAAGCAGCAGCAGCAGAGCCCCGGTCAGCATCATGAAGCCGACGACTCCGTACAGCTGCGCCGTATCCTGGCTGTTGAACACGACGCGGAACGGCGGCACGTTGCCGCTGGAGCCGTCCGTCGTCTCCAGGAAGGGCAGGAACAGGATGCTCGCGATCTTGCCGATGAGGACGCCCAGGCCGATGCTGAGGCCGGCCGTGAACAGCTGCTCCAGAAGCAGCATGCCCGTCAGCTGTCCTCGCGAGAGTCCCATCGCCCTCAGCACGCCGAACTGGACGACGCGTCCCGACAGGTTGAAGAACCAGTACAGAATATAGCCGGTCAGCGTCACGATGACGGAGACGAGGAACCCGAGGCTGAGGATGCCGAACACCCCGCCGCGCGTCGGCAGCTTGCTCTGCGTCACGAGCTCGGTGCGCACGTCCTTCACGGAAGCGAGCTCGACGCCTTGCTCCGCCAGCTTGCTCATGAGCGGGCCGACCTTCGCTCCTGGTTTCATCTTGAGCCAGACATCGTAAGGAATGATCGGCACCTGGTCGTAGATGTAATCCAGGTTGGCGATGATGAACGGCGACTGGTCCGGATACTGGGACGGCCAGTAAGGAAGGATGCCGACGACGGAGAAATCGATCATGCCGTCCGACAGTCCGACCGAGACGGTGTCTCCCAGCTTCAGCTGGTACTTCTCCGCCATCGAGGTCGGAATGATCGCTCCCATGCCTTCCGCATAGACTCCCAGATTGTTGAGGTAGTTGAACGGATGGACCGGATACAGGTCGTTGCGGAACCAGCCTACTTTGGCAAAGTCGACATTGTCGATCCCCATCAGCGTCCCTTGGCCGATGGAACGTCCCGATACAACGATGCTCCCTTTCGTCTGGAGCACCCGCGCCGCCGCCTCGACTCCGTCCAAAGTGCGGAACAGCTCGAACGGCGGCTCGCTGTAACGGATCGTGGCCGGCACCGGGTTGCCGCCGCCTTGGCCGCCGCCCGCTCCTCCGCCGCCTCCGCCTGCTCCGCCCCCGGAACCGCTGCCTCCGGAGCCATTGCCTCCAGAGCCATTGCCGCCAGAACCGTTGCCGCCTCCTTGCGTCGGAGGAAGCTCGGGCGATCCCGGCCATACCGTCTGCATGACCACGTCGGTGCCGTATTGGTACAGCGTCCGTTCCGTGGAATTGAGATCGATCGTCCGGGCCGCGGAGGCGTTGTACACGCCTAGCCCCAAGGTAAGGATAAGCAGGATCATAAGCGGGTAATAACCTTTGGACGAGCGCGACAGCTGCGTCAGCGTCAAGTACAGCGGAACCGGAAGCAGCTTGCGTCCGAGCCAGTTGAACAGGCGCAGCAGCCACGGGAACAGCCGCAGGAAGAACAGTCCGAGCGAAAAGATCGCCAGCGCCGGCACGAAGAACAGGAACGGCTGCACGTTGAGCTGATCCGTCGTCATGCCGGTCTGGAACGTCAGCATCTGCCGCTGGTTGAACAGATACCAGCCGTAGCCGGTCGCTCCGAGCAGCAGGATGTCGAGAAACCATCGCTGCCATACGGGCGCCCGGTCCGAGCGGGCCAGCTGCTGCTTGTAGCCGACGATCGAAGCGCGGGCGTAGATGACCGCCGGGATGACCGTCGCCATCATGGCCAGCAGCACGGCGGCGCATCCGGCGATGATCGCGTCGGTGGTGAAGCCGACCGGAATCGACTTGCGGTCGACGAACTGCAGGAACCCGTTCGCCGAGCCGATGCTCTTGGCCATGAACCAGCCGAGCATCGGTCCAAGCACGAGCGCCGCGCCTCCGAGCAGCAGACTCTCCAGCAAGTACAGCCAGACGATCTGCCTCGTTCCGGCTCCGCGGCTGCGGAGAACCGCGATGTCGCTGCGCTGCTTGTCGAGCGCCTGGCGGGCGTTCATGGCGATGAAGTAGAACACCATCGCGATCATCGGTGCCGCCAGGGTGAACAGCAGCGTCTGCAGCTGCACGCTCATCTTGCGGAATTCCTGCAACGTCGCAGCGAAGCTGATCTCGACTTTCGTGTCGGTGAGCTTCTGGTACAGGTCGATGTTCAGCCTCTCGAGCGTCTGGCTGAGCGGAGAAAGCTCGCTCGTGCGGATGTTGCGGAGATCGAACGAGTAGTACCAGCTGCTGCTGTGCACCGGAATCTTGTTCCCCGTAAGGAGGGAATCCTCCATGGCGGAATCGCTGGTCAGGAAGGTGCTCATCAGCCCTTCCAGCCCTTGATACCAGTACGGATCCGTGCTTTTCTTCGGCTTGAAGGTGCCGACGACGACGACGCGGATCGATTGATTGGAACCGTTCGCGTAGACGGGATAATCGAACGCATCTCCCACATGCATATCCGCCCGGTACAAGGCATCGTCGAGAACGACGGCTTCCACCGTCCTGCCGTCTCCTTTGCCTCCCGCGAACCAGCGGCCCTGCGCAAGGTCGGCTTGGGCTTCGAGTCCGGACAGCGATTGCAGGGAGAACTGCCTCATGATGCTGGCGTCGACCTTGGTAGGATCCTCGGGCGTGATCGCGGCGCTGCGGATCGCGATGTTCTTCACCGCGGTCTCGACCGGGAAGCCGATCATGTCCGGCACTTCCTCGCGGATATAGGCATCCACGTTCTTCAGCGAGGCGAGATCCGTAGGACCGCCTGAGGCGGAATAGCGCATCAGCAGGGAACCAGCCGGAAGGCCTTCGCTCTTCTCCTGAAGCGACTGGGTGACGACGCGCTTCAGCGCGCCGTCCGCATACATGGGTATGCTGACCGCGAACGCGACGGCAAGCACGAGGCCCGCCAGGGAACTGAGCGTCAGCCAGCGCGTGTTCCACATTTTGCGGAACAGGAATCGAATGAGCATCACCTTACTTGCCCACCACTTTCATCCCGGGCTCGAGGCCCTTGAGGATTTCAATCGCCGTTGCGGTGCGCTCGCCTACCTCGACATCCACCTCCCGCTTCGTCTCGCCCTCGGCAACCTGCACATAGGTCCGCGAGCCGATGCTCCGGAGCGCGGAAGGCGGAATGACGACGGCGTTCGGCTTGCTTTTGACGATGATGCTGACCGAAAGCCTCGTGCCCCGGGTAACTCCGGCAGGCATTTTGTCCAGCTGGACCGTCAGGAAATCCTCGGGGCGCTCCGGCTTCGTTCCGGTGCCGCCGCCGTTGCCGCTGCCGTTGCTTCCGCCCGATTCGTCATCGGTGGATTTGACGGGCAGCGTCTTGACCTTGCCGTTGATCGTGCCGGCGTTGTTGATATCCACGACGGCCTTCATGCCGACCGACACCTTCTCGAGGTCGCTGGAATCGAGCTGAATGCCGGGAACCAGCTGCGAGGTGTCCGCTATGACGCAGACGGGATCGTAGGCTTTGACGGCATCGCCCTTCTGCAGCGTCAGCTGCACGATCGTGCCGGAGAACGGCGCGGTCAGCGTCGCCTTGGCGATCTGCTGCTCCAGATCGGCTATCGCCTGCTTCTTCTCCTCGAAGGCGATGACGGCCGCTTCGAAATCGACGGGAGGCATTTCATCCTTCTTGCGGAGCGTCTCCTTCATGCCCACCTCGTCCTTGCGGAACTGAAGCTTCTGGTCGCGGACCTGCTTCTGCAGGTCCTCGACGTCCAGCGATGCGATGGGATCGCCGGCTTTGACTTTCTGGCCTGCCTTTATGTATAAGTCCTTCAACCGCTTGCCGTCCAGCGTGTAATAGAGCGTTTCCTCCCGCAATGAAATCAGTTTCCCCGTCGTATCCACCGTCGTCGTCAGCGTTTCGGTCGTCACCTCGTACTCGGGCTTCTTGGAAATTTGCGGCGGAGCGATGGACGGGAGCACCTCCTCCGACTGCTCGGCAGGCAGCAGCGCGCAGCCCCCGGACATAATCAGCGAACAGCCCAGCAGCACGGCCGCGGCGCTTTTAGATGAACGTACCGTCCACCATTTCGTAAACATGATCGGCAACCTCCAGAATCGTAGGATCGTGAGTGGTCATGCATATCGTGACCTGCTCGGATTTGATGATCGTGCGGAATACATTCATGATCTGAGCGGACATCTGGGAATCCAGCTCCGCCGTCGGCTCGTCGGCCAGCAGCAGCCTCGGCCGATGTGCGATCGCCTTGGCGATGGCGACCCGCTGCTGCTCGCCTCCGGACATCTCGAAGGGACGATGCTTCATCCGCTTCTCGAGCCCGACCAGCTCCAGGCAGTGCGCGACCCGCTCTTTCCACTCGCCGCGCGGGGTTCCCGCCATCCGGAGCGACAGCTCCACATTTTCCCAGGCCGACAGCAGCGGCATGAGGGCGAACGCCTGGAAGATGAATCCCATGCGCTCCCTGCGCGCCACGGTCCGCCGATCGTCTCCCAGCTCATGGAAAGGCAGTCCGTCGAACCATATCTTCCCTTGGGAAGGAGTGTCCAGACCTCCGATCAGATTGAGCAGCGTCGTCTTGCCGGAGCCGGACCGGCCTTTGAGCATGACAAGCTGCAGCGGATCGACCTTCATGTCGATCCCCTTCAGCACATGCACGTCGGCGCCCGAGGAATGGAACATGCGATGCACGCCGATTACCTGCAGGATAGGCTCTGCCTGGCCTTGCCGCTGGCGAAGCTCCTCGCCCGCAGCTTCGGCGGCGGCGTCTTGGCCCGTCTCTGCCGGCAGCTGTTCCCCCGGGCGTTTCCATTTCCAAACCATAGACCCTCTCCCTTTTCTCATCTTTCTCATTTTCGTTCTGACGATTGGAAATGCTTAAAGGTTACACCTTAATTTGGTTTTCATCGTTTTTTTTGCAAAAGAGTTCCACGGTACCGGGGTCAAGAGATGCCGCTTGCTGCTGCCGACCTGTTTTTCGGTCAAATTTCGACATTCAAGCTTGTGGTCGAAGCCATCCAGCCTCATTGCGAAAACACGGAAAAAAGAGGCGGTCCCAAGCCATGGACATGACTCGGGACAGCCCCTGCATTTTTTTAGCGCATTCGGTTCCAATGAATGATTCCATGCCGCCATTGGTCAAGCGATGCTTCAGTTCCGCCTGTCGGCAGGAAACTCCAGGCCGATCTGCCGCCTGGCCTCATCCATGATCTCCAGCACCGCGAGCGAGTTGTCGAACGTGTTGATTCCCGATTCCAGCCTGCCTTCGAGAATCAAGCGAATGAATTCCTCGATCTCGTACTGCATCGTGTTGTCGGATTGAGGCCGGGTCAGATCCTCTTCGGGACGGCCGTCGCGATAGCGGATGACGACGCTGTCCGGCTGGCTGATGCGGGTGACGAGCATGACGCCGTCTTCGCCCTGGATTTCCGCCGGCAGCGAGGAATCCGATATTTTCGAATGGACGAGCACGGCATCCATCCCGTCATAGGATAGCGTCAGAGTGCCTTTGCCGTCTACCCCGGAATCCAGCATGACGGCGCTTGCCTGCACCGACATGGGCTTGCCGAACAGAGCGACCAGAGGATAGATGCAGTAGGTGCCGATATCCATGAGCGAGCCGTTCGACAGCTCCGGCTTGAAGGCGTTCAGCACCTCGCCTGCCTTGTAGCGGTCGTACCGGGACGAGTACTGGCAGAAGGAGGCGAAGTAATTCCGGATTTTGCCGAGCTTCGGGAGGTTGTCCCGGATCGCGGCGAAGTTCGGCACGAAGGTCGACTTCATCGCTTCCATCAGGAGCACGCCGTTCTCTTTGGCCGCGGCGATCATCTCCCGCAGCTCCCGCGCGTTGGACGCGATCGGCTTCTCGCAGAGGACATGCTTGCCCCGCTGCATGAAGGAGATCGCCTGCGGCGCATGCAGGGAGTTCGGGCTGGCGATGTAGACCGCGTCTACGGCGTCGCTGTCCGCCATTTCTTGCAGATCGGTGAAGCGCAGCGCGATATCATGCTTGTCGGCGAATTCCTTGCCCCGCTCCGCGGAGCGGGAATAATGGGCCGCCACGACCGCCTCCGGCACCCGCCTCGCCGCGTCGATGAATCTCTCTGTAATGAAATTGGATCCGATGATTCCGATTCTGACCATAATTAGCTCCTCCTGACATCGCTGTGGTTCTCTGATCCTCTTATTCTAGCACAGCGCATCCAATCGGAAAAAACAACGGAAATTTCAAGTCCGATGCTTCGGCTGCATCGCTATCATCTTCATCCGTTGAAGCCGATTGCAACTGCAACGCGATCAGCCTTTGTTCAGCGCAGCGAATGCCCGGTCCAATACCGGCTTCATTAGCTTGCGAATATAAAAAGCGATTATTGTTTCCGCTCCCCATGAGCTGCGCTTGTTGTCCATGTATTGATCGTTGATGATATAAGTCCGCGTGGAAGCAGGACTCTTCAGCCCCAGCTCTTCCCACTTCGCCGGATCGTTCGCTCCGCCCAGCCTTGCGAGCATAGCAGCCGACTCTCTCTCTATTTCAGCCGGAATCTGCTCGTAGGCTCGGATGATTTGAGCATGAAATTCGACGATTGGATTGCGGTCGGCAAGGCTCTCCAAATGGATGCCTTCGCGAAGGTAAGAAACGTAAGCCAGATGGTCAGCCCAGAACTTGTCGATATAAAAAAGCCGTACCCGCCGCTCCAAAGGGCTCATCGGCGTCTCGCCTTTCAAAATGCCGAGCCGCTCCTCGTATAGAATAAGCCTCTGTTCCTCCACCATATCCGAATAACAGTTCAGTTCCTGGCGGATATGGAAGTTCTGGCCCATAGCAACGCGCTGAATATGCGCGATTTTGCTGCGGAGCACCGGCTTGTCGATAGCCTCATCCTGCCTATGATTGCGAAACGCTTTATCGATGCCGAACCGAAGCAGCAGCTCTTCCTCCAAGCTTACGAAAAATACGGAAGCTCCAGGGTCGCCTTGGCGGCCAGAGCGCCCGCGCAGCTGGTCGTCGATCCGCACGCTTTCGTTCACATGCGTGCCGATCACGTACAATCCGCCCAGTTCGGCGACAACCTCTGCTTGCGCGGAATTGCCGCCGCCGAGCCGAATGTCGACGCCGCGTCCCGCCATATTCGTCGATACCGTCACGGCTCCGATTTCTCCCGCTTTGGCGATGATCTCGGCTTCCTTCGCATCGTTTTTCGCGTTCAGAACATGGCAGGTCACGCCGGCAGCCGCCAGAGCCTCCGCCAGCATGTCAGACTCCTCGACGCTCGACGTACCGATGAGAATGGGACGACCCGTCGCATGGACGGACGAGATTTCATGTACAAGCGCCTTGAATTTGGCTTCTTTATGGGTATAGATCCGGAGCGGATGGTCGATCCGTATGTTTGGCCGATGCGGCGGTATCTGCACGACCTGCAGCGCATAAATTTCTTCGAATTCCATTGCGGAAGCGTGCGCGGTAGCCGTCATTCCGCTGATTTTCGGATATAGGCTGAGGAAGTGTTGAAGGGTAATCGTCCCCAGAATGTCCCCGCCGGCTTTCGTCTGCAGCCCTTCTTTGACCGCAAGCGCGGTTTGCAGCCCATCCGGCAAATGCCTGTTCTCCGCCACGCGGCCGGTATATTCGTCGATCAGCTCGATTTCCCCGTCCCGGACGATGTAATCGACGTCCTTCTTCAATAACAATTCCACATGCAGCGCGCAGTTTAAGGACGTCAACAAATGACTGTTGTCGCTTGCATACAAATTGCCGCAGCCCAGCAGCGACTCCGCTTTCGCAGAGCCTGCTTCATTCAAGTAAACGTTCCGCTTGAACTCGTCGAAGTCGTAATGCTCGGCTTGCTGCAGCTGTCGGGCCGCTTCTGCGAAACGAATGCCGTCATTGCTGGAAGAGCCAGCCTCGCCGGCGATGACCAGCGGCACCCGCGCCTCGTCGAGCAGCAGCGAATCCGCTTCGTCGACGATGACGTAGTGGAAAGGACGATGCACGATATCGGCTTCGTTCCATGCGATCGTGTCGCGCAAATAATCGAATCCCGCCTCTTTGGCCGTCACATAGGTTATATCCGCGGAATACGCTTCCCGTTTCTCGGACAGGCTCATGCCCGCTTGAACCGAGCTTGCCGTCAGCCCGAGGAAACGATAGATCGGGCCCATCCACTCCGCATCCCGATTGGCCAAATAATCGTTGAATGTCAGCACATGGACGCCTCCGCCGGCCAGCGCATTCAGATAAGCAGGCATGACAGCAGATAGCGTTTTTCCTTCGCCGGTATGCTGCTCGATCAAAAACCTCTCGTGCAGGGCGATGGCAGCCGTGATCTGGACATCGTAAGGCTCCAATCCCAGCTTTCTCTTCGCCGCCTCGCAGACCAGCGCATAAGCATCGACAAGCAGCCCATCCAAAGGTGTGCCCGATTTGGCCTCTTTTTGCAGCCGGAGGGATTCCGCTTGAAGCTGCTGATCGTCCCATGCTTCCAAATTGCGTTTCCTGATGAGCTCCGCTTTGTCCTGATAGCTTATCAGTCTGTTCCGGTTATCGCGGCCATTGATCCTTTGCATCCATTTGACGGCTATATTCATAACAATTCGATCTCCCCTCGGTAGAAATGCGCCTGGTCTTGAACAATTTGCGCTGATCTGCCGCCCATCAGGATCAAGTCCGCTTCAACCGCTTAACCTGTCTCCCGAAGTGCTCTATAATGACAGCAGGATCGCACACACTCAGGAGGGTTTCCATTTGACCAAAGTAGGGCTAGTCATGAGAAAAATCCAGTTCGCCGAAGCGCAAGGCCCCCGCATCTATGCCGAAAGGCTGAAGGAGCTTAGCCGCGAGCTCGGCGTGGAAGTCGTCTTTGTCATGCCGGAGCGCCATGTCAGCGATTACGATCAGGCCCCCGGCTACGAATACGAGAAGGGAGATCTCGTCAATTACGATCTCGTGCTGGAGCAGCTGGAACGGCAGAAGATCGACCGGGTCATCTATACCGTATCGGGCTTCACATACCTCAAGATGTTCATAGACAAATGCGTTCTCTTCCCGCACTCCTACCCGCATCCGGACTTGACCGGCTACGAGATGATGAAGCCCTTCTATTCCATCGTCGACAAGGCCGTCGTCCATACGGATTATCTCAAGGGACTGTTCAAGACCGACTACGGCGTCACCGACGTGGACGTCATTCCGATCGGCTTCGAGGGAGATCTCGCCCGCAAGCATTATGATCCGAATGCCGTCATCGGCAACCGCATCCTCTGGATCGGCCGGGATGAGCCCAACCGCAGGCCGGAGCTGCCGATCGAATATGCCCGGCGCAACCCGGACAAGGATGTCGTCATGGTCATGGGCGGCCAGCGCTATAGGGAGAGCATGAAGCGCTACGACATTCCTTCCAATGTCACGCTGCATTTCGCGCTGTCGCGCGAAGACATCTTCGGGCTGATGAACTCGTCCAAAGTGTATTGGAGCTCCAGCGTCTTCGATACGTTCTCCATGCCGCTGGCGGAAGCGATGGCGATGGGCAAGCTGGTCGTGAAGCCGGATCATCCTTGCTACGGCCATATTTCCTCCACGCACACGTTCGCAGGCAACGAGCGCAACTGGTTCGAGCTGCTGAACATGGCTGCCGCTTCCCCGCTCAAGGTTTCCGCCGACAACCGCGGTTATGCCTTCGAGCATTTCTCGGACCGGATCATGAGAGAAGGCTACGAGCGGTTTTATGCCGGCTGGCTGTAGCCAGCCGCGAGCAGAGGCCGTTCGGATGAACGGCCATCGCATCGATACGGCTTCAGGCGAGACATGCGCAGTCTGCTAAACAATTAAATCCTTTCAGCCTGGCTCTCCTGCCGTCATTTGGTTTCCGATGAAGCCGAGCCGCGAACTGAAAGCTTTTTTTGCCAGGGATGAACGCTTCCTCGGGCTCAACGGCTCCTCCCGGCCGTCAGCTTCTCATCGTCATCATATTGCCCGAGCTGTACCTCCTCAGCCCCCAGTAGAAGAAGCCGATCGACCCGGCGGCGATCAAAGCGGCGGCGCCTGTCGCAAGCAGCAGATAATCTCCCTGCCAGCCCCGCAGCAGCCCGATCGGCATGTAGCTGATGAACCCTGCAGGAATGACCGTGAACAGGATGAGCCGCACCGCTCCTTTGAATATATCCGTCGGATAGGTCGTAAAGGCCAGATGGCCGTTGAACAGCTGGAACGCGATGCCCTCCGCATTGCCGATGAAGAACGCGAGAGAGCCCGCGGCGACGTTGAAGAACAGGAAGATCAGCCCCGCCAGCAGCAGGCCCAGCAGAAATCTCAGAACCCCGCCGGGCGACAGATCGCCCGCATAGACGAAGATCGCCAGGCCGAACAGAAAGTCTCCGATCGCCGTCAGCGACATCCGGCTTGCAAGCACGTTGAGCAGCACCGGCTTGGGCTGGGTCAAATATACATCCAGCTCGCCTCGCGCCGTGATGGAGGCGATCCGGGTAAAATTGCCGAACAGCGTGCTTGCCCAGCCGAAACCTCCCGTTCCAACCGCCCACATGAGCATCACATCGTTGATTCCCCAGCCGTTGACCGAAGGAAAGCGGGTAAAGAAGATGCCCCAGAACACGATCCAGATGACGTTGTTCAGGAACATCATGCCGGCCGTCATGAAAAAGCTGAGCCGGAACTCCATCGCTCCCGCCAGATTGAGCTTCCAGCAGGCGAGCAGGAACGGCAGCGTTCCTTTTCTCAAGCTTCCTTTCCTCAAGCTTCCTTTCCTAACCTCCGTTGACATTCAGCCTTCTCACTCCTCTCGAGTAGATCCAGGCGACCAGCGCGCCGAGCAGCACGATCCAGATCATCTGGATGCCGAGAAATGCTCCCAGGACATCCGTTCCGCCCACCGCCGTCTTCGCCGGGAAGTACAGCACCGCCTGGAACGGCAGCCAGGCGCATATCTGCTGCAGCCAGTGCGGCATGAGATCCAGAGGAATGAGCATGCCTCCGACCGTGAACTGCAGCTTCTGCAGGACGAACTCCAGGCCGCGTGTCTCCTCGACCCAGAACGCGCACAGCGCGATGGACATGTTGAGCAGGTAAGCGATCGTGAAGGAGCCGAGGCCGAGCGCCGCCATGCCCGCCCAGCCGAAGCCGAAGTCCGGCGGCCCGACCATCAGCCAGCCGATCAGCGTGCCTGCGGCGAGATTGACGGCGAAGCGGAGCAGCGCCTCGCCCATATAGGAGAAATACTGATAGCCGACATAGGAGATCGGCGTCAGCAGCCGGACGGCGACGCCTCCGCTTTTGACCTCCTCCTCGATTCTCGTGCACTGCTGGGGGCAGGCCATCGTGAACGCCTCCGTCAGGACGAGATACCAGATGATGTCCCTCAGGACGAAGCCTCCGATGCTCGCCTCCGCTCCCCCTTGCCCGCTATAGGCGGCGCTCCACAGCTGCATGAAGATGAACAGGATCAGCAGGAGAAAGACGGAGCGGATGAGAAAGTCCGCCATGTAGGCTGTCTGCTGCTTGAAGGTGATGGAGCCTACGGCGGCGTATTTGCGGCCTTTCAGCACCATCGCTTCCTTGCGCGAGGAATAGGGCCGCCGCTCCCATCCGCGACCGACGCCCGAATCATATCCTTGGCCGGCAGCGGGCTTCCGGACTTCAATCTTCATGGCAGCCCCCGTCCTTCCCCGGCAATCGGCGTCCCGTCAGCGAGATCATGATCGCGGCTCCGGGCAAAGAGCGTCTTGATGACCTCTTCCATCGGCGGGTCCTCGATCGTCACATCCGCGATGCGGATGCTGCCCATGAGCCGGGACAGCACCGTTTCGATGTCGGTCCTCGTCAGATCGACGGAAAGCTTCAGGACGCCTTCCTCCGCCTCCAGCAGCTCCGTTCCGGCCAAGCCTTGAATCGCCGCTCCGGAGCCTCTACCCTCTCCCGCCAGCCTGACCGTCACGGTCTTGTACCTCAGAATGTCACGCTTCAGCCTCTCCACCGGCCCGTCGACCATGATGCCCCCGTGATGGATGACGACGGCTCTGCGGCACAGCTTCTCGATGTCCCCCGCATCATGCGAGGTCAGAAAGACCGTCGTCCCTTCCTCCCGGTTCAGCTCCGCGATGAGGTCGCGGATCCGCTCCTTGATCATGACGTCGAGCCCGATCGTCGGCTCGTCGAGGAACAGCAGCCGCGGTCCGTGCAGGAAGGAAGCCGCGATCTCGCAGCGCATCCTCTCTCCGAGCGACAGCTTCCGGACCGGCACGTTCAGGTACGGACCGAGATAGAAGCGTTCGATGAGCGAAGCTTTCCGTTTCAGGTAGACGTCCCGGTCCAGCTCGTAGATGCGGCTCATCAGCTCGAACGTATCGCTCGGCGGCAAGTGGTACCACAGCTGCGATTTCTGCCCGAATACGGTGCCGATGAGATAAGCCAGGCGTCCGCGCTCCTGCCAGGGCGTATAGCCAAGCACCTTCGCCTCCCCGGAGGTCGGATGCAGGATGCCGGTGAGCATCTTGATCGTCGTGGATTTGCCTGCGCCGTTCGGACCGAGGAACGCGATCGTTTCCCCTTCCTCCACCGCCAGATCGATTCCTTTCACCGCTTCCTTCTCTCCCCACTCCGGCTTCCACAGCGAGCGGAAGCTTCCCCCGAGGCCAGGCTGCTTGCGCTTGACCATGAACGTTTTCTTCAGCCCTTTTGTCTCAAGCACCTTCATGTCCGACGCCCCTATCTGTCTATGATTTCTGCTGGAATCAGGCCTTCAGTCCGGGTATCGATATAGCAAAAAAAGACCTCCGAAAAGCCGGCCTGACCAGCAGGCGGAACTTTCCGAAGGTCTTTTATCCCTACGGTGTACACGGCCTATCGCGCCGCGGCGGTTTCGCTCGGTTCGGACGAAGAAAGGGCGCCGCATGACGGCCCGCTTCCCGGATCCCTAGAAACCCTTCCGTTTGATGTAACATATTACATGGCAAAAAACGGAACGTAAAGAGTTTTTTTCAATTCCAAACCTGATCCAATTTGTCGGAATAGAAGCTCAATGCCCGCCCGTACGAAGAGATTCCATCGTCAGAGCTGGTCTCGGCCAGCTGCACGAGCAGCAGCTCCATCGCCTCCGCATGAAGGCCGAGATTATGCAGGGTCATCGCTAAAAACACGTTGAATTCCCGCCGCTGCGGGTACTTCGCCGCAGCCTCCCGGAGCAGCTTCTCCGATTCCTCGTACCGGCCAAGCGTCCTCAGCGTGCTGCCGAGGCCGAGTCTCGCGCCTGCGTCATCCTCTGCGGGCAGGCCGAGCGACAGCGCCTTCTCGTAGAGCGGCACCGCCTCCGACTCCAGCCCGAGCGAATCATGGGTCCAGGCGAGCTGATACCATACCTGCGCGTCCTCGGGATGCGCTGCCGCCAGCTTCGCGAGCAGGAGGCGCGCCTTCTCGGCGTCGCCTCCTGCTCGCAGGGATACGGCTTCCTGCAGTCTATCCGCAAGGTTGAGCTCCATGCCCGCCGCCTCCTGACTATCCATGGATGAGTCCATTTTCATTTTCATCAGAGCTAATTCTATAAACTGCCGCCTTACGCTTGCTTGGCGGCTCCCTCGAGCAGAGCGATCATGTCCGCATCCTCGATGGCCTTGGCATATTCGAGCGGGGTTTCCTCCGCGCTTGGATAGACTTTGTTCGGATCGGCGCCGGCTGCAAGCAGCAGCTTGGCGATCTCCAGGCTGCCCGCGCCGACAGCCTCATAGAGGGAATTGTCGCGCTTCGGATCCGCTCCGTACTGCAGCAGCAGCTTCACGACGGCCGGATCGGGGTCATAGGCTACGGACTCTCCGTACTCATCCTCGTCGTACATCGTACGGCTGGCATTTTCAAGCGGCGTGTAGTCCTGGGAAGCATCGCAGTTGCAATCGTTGGCATCCGCGCCGCTCTTGAGAAGCAGCTCCACCATGGAAGGCATGCGCTTGCCGTCCTTGTCCACCGCCGTCGTCGCCGCGATGAGCGGCGGGAAATAATCGCCCGCATCGTTTGCCTTGACGCTGGCGCCTGCCTTCAGCAGCTCCGTCACGATAGAGGCTCTGCCGGACAGGATGGCATGCCACAGAACGGAGCCGTAAGCCTTTTCCATGGCCGGAATATCCGGCTTATAGCTGAGCAGAAGCTTCACGGTCGCCAGATCCGCCTCTTCCGTCGTCTCCGCATAACCCGTCGCGGTGAATTTGTACGGATAGGAAACGACATCGAACACCGTCACCGTCTGGCCGTTCTCGTCCAGATCGGCGGTCTGGACGGATGCTCCCTGATCGAGGAAAAAGCGGATCATCTCCTCGTTGCGGAATCCGACGCTGTTCAGTACCGGCGCCTTGCTCTGCGCGATCTTCCAGCCCTCCGCCATCAGTCCCTTGAGACCGGCGATATCCTGCTTGAAGACGTAGCCGTTGGCGTATCCGTCCAGCTCAAGCTGAAGCTCTGCCGGCGTCTGGCTCGTGATCGTCACGAGGGACTTGGAGGCGTTCCAGCTGACATGCGCTCCAAGCGCTTCGCCGACGAAGCGCAGAGGAACGAGCGTCCGCCCCTTCAGCACGACGGAGCGCTGGGCCAGCGTTACTTTTTGGCCGTTGATAGCCGCCGTCTTCTCGCCGATCGTCAGAACGACGGTTTTGCGCCCTTTGACCGCCGTGATTTTTTTGCCCGACACGGTCAGCTTCGCTCCGAGCCCTTCGAAAATGCCTCGCAGCGGCACCATCGTGGAGCCTTCCAGCAGGATCGGAGACTGATCGTATTTTTGCAGCTTTCCGTCCAAGGTTACGCTGATCGGAGCTTTCGCTGCCGATGCTGCCGGCGCCAAGCCTGCTGCTCCGGTGGCCAATACCGCGGAAGCCAGCATTATCCCAGCCGTGCGGATGAATTTGTTTGCCATGTCCATATCCCCCAACTTATGTCGATTGTACCTCTATCTCTAGAAACTCCCAATCTATTATCGGCGCTGGCAGGGGAAAAGTCTATTGAAATAAAGTGTTATTATTTGACATGAACAACATCTACAAATCCATCGCGAACCGGATCATATCGCGCAGAACCATCCCGTTCTCGATGATCTCCTCTTCATAATGCCGGATGAAGAAATCGCGGTCCACGCCGGTTATCCGGAATCCGCATTTCTGGTACAGCGCGATCTGGCCGATGCCCGTGCTGCCCGTGCCCACCTCGATCGTCGCCATGCCGGTTTCCCGAGCGCGTTCGACGGCATGAAGCACGAGCTTCTTGCCGATGCCGCGTCCCTGATAGGCCTCGGAGACGGCCACGTTCACGAGCTCCGCCGTCGCCGGACGGGTACGGATCAGGACGTATACCCCGATGGCTGCATTGACCTCTTCATCTTCCAGCACCCAGCACTCCCCGCGCGGGACATAGTCCTCGATCAGATCCCTGTCGGGATCGGCAAGCAGCAGCAGCTCCAGAGGGAGCGGCTCTCCCGGCATCAAACGTCTGATAGATTTCAAACTTTCCAATCGATGGTCCTCCCTTTCTCTCCATCCTCCGCGGGCGGCAGCTTGGCCAGCCGGAACGGAATCCGCAGCAGCAGAAATTCATCCACCCTTGCTGTCCGTCACGATTTCATGATTCATGAACAGCGGCTCCTGCAGCTGGCCGCTCCGATCGTACAGGATATTGCCGACCCAGCTGCCGGCGATCAGGAGCGCGATGATTCCGGCAAGTATTTTGGCTTTCACTTCGCTTTGCCACCCCTTTCAGCAGTTTAGCAGAGAGGATTGGGAATGTCTTCCTTATTGTATGTTCTCATGCCGTTCCAGTAGTTCTGCTGCAGCCTTGTTAAGCCCTGCTCGACAAAAAAGCCGGCGCCGCTTGTTCGCGGAGCCGGCCAGATTGCTTAGTCTCAAGCTTTGCCCTTACTTCCCGTATCCTTGCGGATCCTCGCGCCAAGCCTTCAGCGAGTCGATCTGCCCGCTCTGGACGACGCCGCGTTCGGCGGCAACGTCGATGAGCGCCGAATAGCTGCTCAGCGTCTCCAGCGGCACGGAAGCCTCGGCGAAGGCATCGGATGCCTGTTTGAACTGGTACGTGAAGATGGCCAGGACGGCCAGCACTTCGGCTCCGGCTTCGCGGACCGCTTGCGCGGCCTTGAGCGAGCTGCCGCCGGTCGAGATCAGGTCCTCGATGACGACGACCTTCTGTCCTTCGGCGATCCGGCCTTCAATCAGGTTCTGCTTGCCATGCCCCTTGGCCTTGTCGCGGATGTAGGACATCGGCAGGTTCAGCTTCTGCGCTACCCAGGCCGCATGCGGGATCCCGGCCGTCGCGGTGCCCGCGATCGCGTCAGCATCGGGGTAGTTCTGACGGATGACAGCGGCGAAGCCCTCGGCGATCAGCTCGCGGATTTCCGGATAGGACATCGTCAGCCGGTTGTCGCAGTAGATCGGCGATTTCAGCCCGGAGGTCCAGGTGAACGGCTCCTCGGGACGAAGCGCTACCGCTCCGATCTCCAGCAGCTTGGCGGCGATTTCGCGCGGAAGGCTTTCCAGTTGGATCGTGCTCATGGCTTGATCAGCTCCTCGATAATGGATTCAATGGCGGCGCGCGGATCTGCGGCTTTCGTGATGGGACGGCCGACGACCATATAATCGGTTCCCGCCCGAAGCGCTTCGGACGGCGTCATGACGCGGCTCTGGTCGCCGATGTCGGCGCCGGCCGGACGGATTCCCGGCGTCACCGTCTGGAATGTCGGCCCGCAGAAGTCCTTGACCAGCGTCACCTCATGCGGCGAGGCGACGACTCCGTCGAGGCCCGAAGCGATGGCCAGCAGCGCATAGCGCTTGACCGCCTCCTCCATCGTGCCGAGGATGCCGATCTCGTCGCTCAGCATCTCCTGGCTCGTGCTGGTCAGCTGCGTCACGGCGATGACCGTCGGACGCGCCAGCGCGGAGTCAGCATCCAGCGCCTCGTCGACTCCGTCCATCGCCGCCTCCATCATGTCGCGGCCGCCGGCCGCATGGACGTTGAACATATCGACGCCGAGGCGGGTGACGCTGTTCGCTCCGCCTTTGACCGTGTTCGGAATATCATGCATCTTCACGTCCAGGAACACTTTGTAGCCGCGCTGCTTCAGGCTGCGGACGAAATCCGGCCCCGCAGCATAGAACAGCTGCATGCCTACCTTCATATAACAAGGAATGCCTTCAAGCGCGGCCAGCAGCTTCTCTGCCGAAGCCGCGTCCGGGAAATCCAGCGCGACCATTATTTTGCCCGCCGCCTGCTCGCGGCTCAACGTTTGTACGCTCACGTGTGCTCCTCCTCAACGTATAGTATGGACATAGAGAACGGCCATCCGCCGCAGGCCTGCGCCGGACCCGCCATGGGAGGCGTTCCGGCGCAGGGCCGAGGAGCTGGCCGTACCTGATGGAATTATTGCAGCACCGGCATCGGATTGGAGCTGAAGTTGATCGTCTCCAGCATCCTCAGCAGCGCGCGGACCGTATCGAGCGACGTCATGCAGACGACGCCGTTCTCGACCGCCTCGCGGCGGATGCGGAAGCCGTCGCGCTCAGGCGTCTTGCCTTTGGTGAGCGTATTGAAGACGAACTGCGCCTGTCCGCTGCGGATCAGGTCGAGGATGTTCGGAGAGCCCTCGCTCAGCTTGTTCACATGTTGGACGATGATGCCCGCTTTCTCCAGAGCCTCGGCCGTGCCGCCGGTCGCGATGATCTTGTAGCCGATGGAGTAGAAGCCTTTCAGCAGCTCGATCGCTTCTTCCTTGTCCTTGTCGGCGACAGTGGCGATGATCGATCCTTGCAGCGGAATCTTCATGCCGGCTCCGATAAGGCCTTTGTAC
Source organism: Paenibacillus sp. D51F (assembly GCF_053345695.1). Lineage (NCBI taxonomy): Bacteria > Bacillati > Bacillota > Bacilli > Caryophanales > Paenibacillaceae > Paenibacillus > Paenibacillus sp. D51F. Next base: position 384,543 of record NZ_JBKFAO010000001.1, read on the forward strand.
AGAGCCTTCGCATACTGCTCGTCGCGGCCCATGACCTCGCCGGTCGACTTCATCTCCGGCGTCAGCGTCGGGTCGACGCGGCGCAGCTTGGCGAAGCTGAATACCGGCACCTTGACAGAGACGAAGCTGTCTTCCGGCCAGAGGCCGTCGACATGGCCGAGCTCGGCCAGCTTCGTGCCGAGAATGGCGCGTGTCGCGAGGTTCGCCATCGGCAGGTTGGTCACCTTGCTGAGGAACGGAACCGTGCGGGAGGAACGCGGGTTGACTTCGATGACATAGGCCTTGTCGTTATGGATGACGAACTGGATGTTGACCAGGCCGACGACCTTGAGCGCCTTGGCGATCGAGATCGTGATGTCGATGATCTGCTGCTTGATCTCGGCGGAGAGCGACTGCGGCGGATAGACCGCGATGGAGTCTCCGGAGTGGACCCCTGCGCGCTCGACATGCTCCATGATGCCCGGGATGACAACCGTCTCGCCGTCGCAGATCGCGTCGACCTCGGCTTCCTTGCCAAGCATGTAGCGGTCGATCAGCACCGGATGCTCCGGATTGATCTTCACCGCTTCAGCCATGTAGCCGACCAGCTCCTCGTCGGAGTAGACGATTTCCATCGCGCGGCCGCCGAGCACGTAGGAAGGACGGACCAGCACCGGATAGCCGAGGCGTCCTGCCGTAACGACCGCTTCCTCGAGGTTGGTCACCGTGCTGCCTTCCGGCTGGGCGATGTCCAGGCTGCGGAGAAGAGCTTCGAATTTCTTGCGGTCTTCCGCCGTATCGATGCTCTCCAGGCTGGAGCCGAGAATGCGCACGCCGGCGGCAGACAGCGGAGCCGCCAGGTTGATCGCCGTCTGGCCGCCGAATTGCACGATGACGCCGATCGGCTTCTCCTGCTCGATGACGTTCATCACGTCCTCGAAGAAGAGCGGCTCGAAGTACAGGCGGTCCGACGTGCTGAAGTCGGTCGATACCGTCTCCGGGTTGTTGTTGATGATGACGGCTTCATAGCCGGCGTTCTGGATCGCCCACACCGCATGCACGGTGGAGTAGTCGAACTCGATGCCCTGGCCGATGCGGATCGGGCCGGAACCGAGCACGAGCACCTTCTCCTTGTCCGACTCCAGCACTTCGTTCTCGACCTCGTACGTGGAATAGTAGTACGGAGTCGTCGCCTCGAACTCGGCGGCGCAGGTGTCGACCATCTTGTACACCGGGCGCAGCTCCTGCTCGTGGCGGAAAGTGCGGATTTCCGCTTCCGTCGTCATCGTCGACTGGCTGCCCTCGCGGCGGATCTCGGCGATCGAGCGGTCGGAGAAGCCCTTGCGCTTCGCCTGGTACAGCAGCTCCTTGGTCAGGCCGGGCGCGCGGCGAAGCTCGTCCTCGAAGGCGACGATGCCTTCGATCTTGTCGAGGAACCACCAGTCGACCTTCGTGATGTCCTGGATGTCGGAGAGCGTCCAGCCGCGGCGGAACGCTTCGGCGATGAGGAACATGCGCTCGTCGTCGGGCTTGGCAAGCCGGGAATGAAGCACTTCGTCGGACAAGCCGGACGCGTCCTTCAAGTGGAAGCGATGGGCGCCGATCTCAAGCGAGCGGATCGCCTTGTGCATCGACTCCTCGAAGGTGCGGCCGATCGCCATCACTTCGCCGGTCGCCTTCATCTGCGTGCCGAGCTTCCGGTTGGCGCCCGTGAACTTGTCGAACGGCCAGCGCGGAATTTTGGACACGATGTAGTCGAGCGTCGGCTCGAAGCAGGCATAGGTCTGTCCCGTTACCGGGTTGACGATCTCGTCGAGCGTATAACCGACGGCGATCTTCGCCGCCATCTTGGCGATCGGATAGCCGGTCGCCTTGGAGGCGAGCGCCGAGGAGCGGCTGACGCGCGGGTTGACCTCGATGACGTAGTATTGGAAGCTGAACGGATCCAGCGCGAACTGCACGTTGCAGCCGCCCTCGATGTTCAGGGCGCGGATGATCTTCAGCGAGGCGGAGCGCAGCATCTGGTACTCGCGGTCCGACAGCGTCTGGCTCGGCGCTACGACGATGGAATCTCCCGTATGCACGCCGACCGGATCGAAGTTCTCCATGTTGCAGACGACGATGCAGTTGTCGTTGGCGTCGCGCATGACCTCGTACTCGACTTCCTTCATGCCGGCGATCGATTTCTCGACCAGGCACTGGCCGATCGGGCTGTAGCGGATGCCGGACGATACCGTCTCGAGCAGCTCTTCCTCGGTCGCGCAGATGCCGCCGCCCGTGCCGCCGAGCGTGTAGGCCGGACGCACGATGATGGGATAGCCGATCGAGTTCGCGAAGCCGACCGCTTCCTCGACCGTAGTGACGATGACGCTCTCCGGCACCGGCTGCTCCAGCTCGCGCATCAGGTCGCGGAACAAGTCGCGGTCCTCGGCCTTCTCGATGGCGGACAGCTGCGTTCCGAGCAGCTTGACATTCTCGCGCTCCAGCACGCCGGCGCGGGCGAGCTCGACCGCCATGTTGAGGCCGGTCTGGCCGCCGAGCGTCGGCAGCAGTCCGTCGGGACGCTCCTGGCGGATGATCTGGGAGACGAAGTCCAGCGTGATCGGCTCGATGTAGACCTTGTCGGCCATGTTCGTGTCGGTCATGATCGTCGCCGGGTTGCTGTTGATCAGCACGACCTCGTAGCCTTCTTCCTTCAGCGCCTGGCAGGCCTGGGTTCCGGCGTAGTCGAACTCGGCGGCCTGGCCGATGACGATCGGACCGGAGCCGATGACGAGGATTTTCTTGAGCAGGTTATTTCTGGGCATACAGCAGCTCTCCTTTGGACGCATCCGACAGCTGGGCTTGGCGCGGTCTGGACGGGTTGTTGCGGCGGTGGGTGCGGATCATCTCCAGGAACTCGTCGAACAGGTAGCTGGAATCGAACGGCCCGGGAGCCGCCTCCGGATGGTATTGGACCGAGAAAGCCGGATATTCGTTATGCTTGAGGCCTTCAATCGTTTTGTCGTTGTTGTTGATATGGGTCACGGTCAGCTGCGTGCCGGCGATCGACGCCTCGGGCACGGTATATCCGTGGTTCTGGCTCGTGATGTAGCAGCGGCCGGAAGCAAGCTCCTTGACGGGATGGTTGCCGCCGCGATGGCCGAACTTCAGCTTCTCGGTATCCGCGCCGCAGGCGAGGGCGAACAGCTGGTGGCCGAGGCAGATGCCGAAGATCGGGAATTCGCCGAGCAGCTGCTTCACGGTCTCCACCGCGTAAGGAACGTCCTGCGGATCCCCGGGGCCGTTGGACAGCTGGATGCCGTCCGGGTTCAGGCGGCGGATCGTCTCCGCGGACGTGTCATGCGGCACGACGACGACGTCGCAGCCGCGCTTGGTCAGCTCGCGCAGAATGCCGCTCTTGGCGCCGAAGTCGATGAGCACGATGCGCTCGCCGAAGCCGGGGCTTGTGAACACCTGCTTCGTCGACGTGCGGGCGACCTGGTCGGTCATCAGGGATGCGCCGGCCAGCTGCTCGACGATCGCCTCGACGCGCTCGTTGCCCGTCGTGATCATGCCTTTCATCGTGCCGAAGTGGCGCAGCTTGCGGGTGAGCATCCGGGTGTCGATCTCGCTGATCGCCGGGATGCCATGCTCCTTGAGCAGCCAGTCCAGGGATACCTGGGCGCGCCAGTTGCTCGGCACCGGCTCGTGGCGCCGCACCGCGAAGCCGTGGATGAACGGAGCGACCGTCTCGAAGTCGTCGCGGGTGATGCCGTAGTTGCCGATGAGCGGGTACGTCATCGTGACGATCTGGCCGCAGTAGGAAGGATCGGACAGAACCTCCTGGTAGCCTGTGATGCCTGTATTGAAAACAACCTCGCCGGGTTTGGATGTATCGGCGCCGAACGACTGGCCCGCAAATACGGTTCCGTCCTCAAGTATCAGTCTAGCTTGCATCCGTATCACTCCTTAAGCTGTATGGTTGGACCAGACGACGCTGCCGCCCACGACGGTGGCGACAGGCCAACCGTGAAGCTTCCAGCCGCCGAACGGCGTATTATGGGATTTGGAAAGGAATTTCTCGGGCTCGACTGGAAGCTCGCTCTCCAGATCGAGAACGGCGAGGTCGGCCGGCGCTCCGGCTTCCAGGCGGCCGCTGTCGAGGCCGAACACGGAAGCAGGAATCTCGGTCATGCGGCGGAGCAGAAAGCCGAGCGACCATTTGCCGGTGCGGACGAAGGTCGTGTACAGCAGCGGGAAGGCCGTCTCGAAGCCGACGATGCCGAACGGCGCGAGCTGCATGCCGCGGGCTTTCTCCTCCTCGGCATGAGGGGCGTGATCGGTTACGATCATGTCGATCGTGCCGTCCTCGAGCCCTTGCAGCACCGCTTCCACGTCGCGCGGCGTGCGCAGCGGAGGGTTCATTTTCCAGTTGGAATCCATGCCCGGAATGTCCTCGTCGCTCAGCACCAGGTGATGCGGACATACTTCCGCCGTCACCTTGACTCCGATCGACTTGGCCAGGCGGATCAGCCGAACCGACTGCTCCGTGCTGACATGGCACACATGGTAGTGGACGCCGGTCGCTTCGGCGAGCAGCACGTCGCGTCCGACATGGATCGCTTCCGATTCGTTCGGAATGCCCTTGATCCCGTTATCGCGGGCGAACTTGCCCTCGGATATGTACAGCCCTTCAACGAGGCTGTCATCCTCGCAGTGCGCGATGATCGGCATGCCGATCGACTCGGCCAGCGCCATCGCGTCCTTCATCATTTGGGCCCGCTGCACGCCGACGCCGTCGTCGGTGAAGCCGATCGCGCCGGCTTCCTTGAGCGCCGCGAAGTCGGTCAGCTCCCGTCCCAGCTGGTTTTTGGAGATCGCCGCGTAAGGCAGCACCTTGACGCCGTTGCCTTCCGTACGCGCCTTGTCCAGCACGTAGCGGACCGTCTCCGGCGTATCGATGGCAGGCCGCGTGTTCGGCATGCAGGCGATCGTCGTGAAGCCGCCCGCCGCTGCGGAGCGGGTGCCCGTAGCGATGTCTTCCTTATGCGTGAACCCCGGGTCGCGCAGATGGACGTGCATGTCGATGAAGCCGGCCGACACCAGCTTGCCCGATGCGTCGAGCACCTCGTCCGAGGCGGCTGCCGGAGCTTCTCCTCCGAGAATCTCCGCGATCACGCCGTTCTCGATGCGGATATGCTTCTTCTCCAGCTCGCCGGCCGCGTCGTTCCAGACCAGGCCGTTCACTACCCATTTGATGTATGCCATGTATGTGTTCAATCCCCTCTCGTAAAAGCTGCTAGCCTCTGAGCGCCCGCTCGATGACCGCCATCCGCACCGGAACCCCGTTCTGCATCTGGGGGAAAATCCTCGACTGAGGATGCTCGACGAGATCGCCGTCGATCTCCACATCCCGGTTGACCGGAGCCGGATGCATGATGATGGCGTGAGGAGCGATCCGCGCCGCCCGTTCGGCCGTCAGGCCGTATTGCTGCCGGTACTCCTCCGCCGACTTGATCATCCCGTCCTCATGGCGCTCCAGCTGCACTCGCAGCATCATGACGACATCCGCCTTGATCGCTTCCTCGATGCCGATGTATGGAGCGTCCAGCTCGCCGGCCTTCATGTTGTCCGGGGCGCAGAAGCTTACCGCGGCGCCCATCTCGCGCAGGCCGATCAGGTTCGATCTGGCGACGCGGCTATGCTTGATGTCGCCGATGATGGAGACGCTGAGTCCGCTGAGGCTGCCGAACTGCTGGCGCATCGTGTACATGTCCAGCAGCGCCTGCGTCGGATGCTCGTTGTTGCCGTCCCCGGCATTGATGAGAGGAACCTTGATCCGCTCTGCCAGCTCCTGCAGCACGCCGGCCGGCTTCAGCCGGATGACGCCCGCATCGATGCCCATCGACTCCAGCGTCCTTACCGTGTCATAGATGGATTCGCCCTTCTGCACGCTCGATACCGCAGCGGAGAAGTTCAGCACCTCGGCGCCGAGGCGCTTCTCTGCCACTTCAAAGCTGAATCGCGTGCGGGTGCTGTTCTCGAAGAACATATTCGCCACGAAACGCCCTGCCAGCGTCTCGCCGACCTTCACGCTCTGCTGCTCCCAGTAGGCCGCCCTCGACAGGATGGACCCGATCTCTTCCCGGTCCATCCCCTTCAGCCCGAGCAGGCTCCTCTGCATCAGCTGTGTTGCCGTCATATCCGCTCATCCTCCTTGATGAATGATTGTCACGATGTCTTCCCCGTCCACTTCAGTCAGCGCTACGCGGATGTTCTCTTCCTTGGAGGTTGGCACGTTCTTGCCTACATAATCGGGTCGGATCGGCAGCTCCCGATGTCCGCGGTCCACGAGCACGGCGAGCTGGATCGACTGCGGCCTGCCCTGATCCATCAGAGCGTCCATCGCCGCGCGGATCGTGCGGCCCGTGTAGAGGACGTCATCGAACAGGATGACGCGCTTGTCATGGATCAGAAGCGCGTTGCCGGCTCCGTCCGTCGTCGTGAAGCGGATCGTCTCTCCCTCGACGCGCCGGTCATCCCGGTACCCCGTAATGTCGAGCTCGCCGCAAGCGACCGGCGTGCCTTCGATTTCGCGGATCTGCTCGGCGATCCGGCGCGCCAGATAGACGCCGCGGGTGCGGATGCCGATCAGCACGCAGTTCTCGATGCCCTTGTTCTTTTCGACGATCTCGTAGGAAATCCGGGTGAGTCCACGGCGGATGGCCGTGTCGTCCATGATGGCTCGTTTCTCGTTCAGGACCATGGGGCTGCTGCTCCTTCCGGCCGGCATGGAGCCGGTCCGATTCGTTAGGCTTATACTCTGTCAGCGGGACAAAAAAAACTCTCCTTGCCGGGTACATCAGCAAGGAGAGTTCTTTAGAAGCCGCGCAAGGAGAAGAGGGCATGATGGGCCGCGCGGCGGGACGAACCAGAGGCATGACCTTCAATGGCCGCGCTGCTGGCTATGTCCCGGCCGCTTGCGCCGGATGCCGGTTGAATCTTCTTCCTGACCGCGGCTGCTGTTCACGCTACCTTGCCAGCCTCTCTGGACTGAGTTAAAGGTACTGCCGTTATCGGTACTGATTATCCCATGCGCCGGCGAGGAAGTCAACCGCTAAAATCGATATTTTTGCATAAAAATACCCCGTTGTGTATAAATACAACGGGGTTTTCCAGTCTTTAGGACATTAAAGGCTGAGATTGCGGATGCGCTCGACCGCTTTTTCCGTGTTCTCGCGGCTGCCGAACGCCGTCAGGCGGAAGTAGCCTTGGCCGCTCTGGCCGAAGCCGACGCCCGGCGTGCCGACGATGTTCGCTTCCGACAGCAGCTTGTCGAAGAACGCCCAGGAATCCATGCCCTTCGGCGTCTTCAGCCAGATGTATGGAGCGTTGACGCCGCCGAACACTTCAAGGCCGAGCGATGCCAGGCCGTCGCGGATGATGCCGGCATTCGTCATGTAATAATCGACGAGGCCTGAGATCTGCTCCTTGCCTTCAGCCGAGTAGATGGCTTCCGCGCCGCGCTGGGTCACGTAGGAGACGCCGTTGAACTTGGTCGTGTGGCGGCGGTTCCACAGGTCGTTGACGACGACTTCGGTGCCGTCCTTGTCGAAGCCCTTCAGCTCGCGGGGCACAACGGTGTAGGCGCAGCGGATGCCCGTGAAGCCGGCCGTCTTGGAGAAGCTGCGGAACTCGATGGCGACTTCGCGCGCTCCCTCGACTTCATAGATGCTGTGCGGAACGTTCTCTTCGGTAATGAACGCTTCGTAAGCCGAATCGAACAGGATGAGGCAGTTGTTCTCGCGCGCATAGTCGACCCATACCTTGAGCTCGTCCTTCGTCAGCGTCATGCCCGTCGGGTTGTTCGGGTAGCACAGATAGATCAGATCCACCTTGCGGTCCGGCAAGGAAGGCTTGAAGTCGTTCTCCGCCGTGCAGTCCAGGTAGACGATGTTCTCATAGCGGCCGATCCCGCTGTCGAACAGGCCGGAGCGGCCCGCCATGACGTTCGTGTCGACGTACACAGGGTACACAGGGTCTTGCACGGCTACGATGCTGTCCGTGCTGAAGATTTCCTGGATGTTGCCGACATCGCATTTCGAGCCGTCGCTGACGAACACTTCGTTGGACTTGATATCCACGCCGCGTGCTTTGTAGTCGTTCTCGATGATGGCGTTCACGAGGAAATCATAGCCTTGCTCAGGGCCGTAGCCGCGGAAGGAGCCTGGAACAGCCAGCTCGTCGACAGCAGCATGCATCGCTTTGGTGACGGCTTCCGGGAGCCCGCGGGTCACGTCGCCGATGCCGAGGCTGATGATCTCCGCCTGCGGATTGTCCTGGATGAACTTCGTGCGGCGCTTGGCAATTTCGGAGAACAGGTAGCTGCCCTGCAGATTGAGGAAGTTGGAGTTGATTTGAGTCATGGAATGGAATCACCTTTCGTCCTTTATGATAGGCCCCGGCCGATGTCGCTAAGTCGCTCGTCCGGCTGCCGGCTACAATCCAGCATAGCTCAGCATGGAAATGGTTTTAATAGAGCATTTCGAGAAATGTTTGCATTAATTGCCTCTCGCCCGGCAACGATGCTGCGGCCGGACTCATGTGCGGCCCGGTAAAATCAACGATTCCTCAGGCTGTGCAGCACATGCTGCATATCGTCCGGAATCGGCGCTTCGAACTGCAGCCGCTCTCCCGTGCGGGGATGCGTGAATCCGAGCACCGCGGCATGGAGCGCCTGGCCGGCCAGAGCGACTGTCTTGGCGCGTCCGTATACCGGATCTCCCGCCAGCGGATGACCGATGTATTTGAGATGGACGCGGATTTGATGCGTGCGGCCGGTCTCAAGCTGAAGCTCGAGCAGCGTATAGTCCCCGAGCCGCTCCATCACGTTGAAGTGCGTCACGGCGTGCTTGCTGCCTTTTGTCGTGACGGTGAACATTTTGCGGTCCTTGTCGTCGCGTCCGATCGGTGCGTCGATGGTGCCGATGTCGTGATGCATGTTCTCATGCACCAAGGCGATATACTTGCGGGTGACGCTGTGATCCTTGAGCTGCGCCGCCAGCGACAGATGGGCAAGGTCGTTTTTAGCCGCCATGAGCAGGCCGGACGTATCCTTGTCGATGCGGTGGACGATTCCGGGGCGAAGCATGCCGTTGATGCCCGACAGATCCTTGCAATGGAACATCAGCGCATTGACGACCGTGCCGGAGGAATGGCCGGGAGCCGGATGCACGACCATGCCGCGAGGCTTGTTGATGACGATGACGTCTCCGTCCTCGTAGACGATGTCCAGAGGAATATCCTCCGGCACGATTTCAGCAGCCTGAGGCTCAGGCACGGTAACCTGCAGCAGGTCGCCTTCGGAGAGCTTGTAGTTCGCTTTCGCAGGGCGCCCGCCTACGAGAGCCGCGCCCGAGCCGATCCATTCCTGCACCTGCGTGCGGGAAACGGAAGGGTCGTTCACCTTGTCCGTAATGAACTTGTCCAGACGCGTCTTGGCTTCCTCGGCTGACACCGTCCATTCCAGGACAGGCTCGGCTCCATGCTCCTCGTCGAGGCCGGAGACGCTTTGATTGATATTGGTTTCTTCATTCATGCAATTCAGTCCTTACTTCATTCTTGGTAGGCGCCGATTACGCGCCGCTCGTGCTGTCGCTTGCGCCGGGCTGATCCGCTTCCGAAGAGGCGGCATTGCGCCGCTCGCCGAGGAAGGTATCGAGAATGATGAGCCCGACTCCGATCGTGATGGCCGTATCCGCCAGGTTGAACACCGGGAACGAATAGGAGCCGAAGTTGAAGGAGAGGAAATCGACGACGTGTCCGTACAGGAGACGGTCGATGAAGTTGCCCAGAGCTCCTCCGAGCACGAGTCCGAGCGCCGTCAGCAGCAGCGTCCGCCCCGACTTCCGGCTTTGGTGGATATACCACATGATGCCTGCCGCCACTGCGAGCGTGATCAGCAGGAAGAAGGCCCGCTTGCCCTCCAGGATGCTGAAGGCCGCCCCCGTATTGCGGATGGATGTGATGACAAAAAAATTCCCGATTACTTTAAGCTGCTCGTACAGCTCGAGCCGGCTGGAAATGACCCATTTGCTGAGCTGGTCCAAAACGATGACGACGAGCGCCAACCAATATGAATACCCTTTGAGCCTCAAGCGATTCCCTCCTCATCCGTCCCATTGTAGCATATCGCTTCGGCCAGGAGCCACCGTGGATGCGCCTCTCCCGTTTCCATAGAAGCCCATCTCTAATCGAGGCGATAATCGACCACACTAGTATCGATCTATCTGTGAAAGGTGTGTGCCAAACGATGCCTCATTCCGATTCGTTTCTTGCCCGCATGCGCGGGCGGCTGATCCAAGAAAAGCAGGAGCTGGAGCTGCTGCGCAAGGAAACCCAGCATGACGGCCTGCTCAATTCCCTTCGGGACGAGACCGGCGAGCTGTCCACGATCGACAACCATCCGGGAGATCTCGGCACGGAAATGTTCGAGCGCGAGAAGGATCTCATGCTTCAGGACAAGCAGGACATGCAGCTGGTCCGGGTCGAATCCGCGCTTGCCGCGATGGAAGACGGCTCTTATGGAACATGCATCCAGTGCGGCGCCGATATTCCCTCGGAGCGTCTTGAAGCGCTGCCCGATACCCGCTACTGCATCGATCATGCGCCCCGCGACCATGTGTCGCACAGCCGTACCGACGCCTTGACCCTGCTGCCGATGCCCTTCGGCCAGTCCGACAAGGACGACGACGCGTACAACGGCTTCGACGGCGAGGACGCCTGGCAGATCGTCGAGCGCTGGGGCAATGCCAACTCTCCGGCCATGGCTGAGATTCCAGGCGACAGCTACGACAATGTAGGCAATGAGGACGGCGAGAACGAAGGGTACGTGGAGCCTCTGGAGAGCTTTCTCGCCACCGATATTACCGGCACGCATGTCTCTGTTGTGCGGAACCGGGAGTACAAGCAGTACATGGATCAAGGAGAAGGCGAGGAGCTCGGAGAGGAAGAGTAGCCGAACGGCTGCGAAGCCTGCAGCCCTTCTCCGTTGCCTTGCCCCAGCTCCATCCGATTCAACAAGACGAAACCGCCGGCATCCTGCTTGAATGGATTGGATTCCGGTCCGCATCCTTCCTCTGATGAATGAAGGCGTGAATCTTATTGATAACCGTCCTTGCCCTCCAGCTGGATCTGGACGATCCGGACAATATCCGCGATGTAGTCGCCGATAATGGGAAGATTCAGCTGGCCGAGGGCTTGAAGGATGTACAATATCGTTGCGGCAAAAACGGTCAGTCCGATCGCGTACCCGACCCCTCTGGAGATGCCGGCGACGACGTTGCGCCATATGAGCGACAGCGGCCGATTGAGCAGATCCACATATCCGGCCATTTGAGAGCGTTCCAGGTCCATTGCGATCTTCTCCAGCCGGTCCTCGAGCCGGCTGCTTTTTTCGAGCTCAGCCCGTTCTTCCCCGCGCTTGTCTTCGCCCATGCCGCACCTCCGCTCTTTTTTCCTGAACTTCCGCTCTTCTTTTGTCTTCTTTGCTTTCACGACGCAAAAAAGGGGCTTGGACTTTCGCCGTTCCATCTAGTATGTCCGATTGGTGGCTGGAGGATTCTTCCTCCTCCTAAGCCGGACGCAGCCGGGGAGGCAGACAAAAGACCCCCTGAAGGGATTCCTTCAGGGGGTCGGCTTTGGCTGGCGCCATGGTCAAGGCCGTAATTCAATCCACAGCCGGCCTTGGCCCAATTGCTTAGCGGATGAGCAGGCCGAACTCGCGCTCTCCGAAAGCGACTCTTTCCATGCCTTCGGCGCTTTCGAACGAGACGCTGCTCAGCAGGACGCTGTCCTGCAGCAGGCTGTCGAATGCCTGTAGCGCAGCCGTCAGCTCCGCATCGGCATCAAGCACGAGGTCTACGCGCTTCTCGATCGGCAGATCGAGCTTCTTGCGCGTGTCCTGCACGGCGCGGATGACTTCGCGCACCCAGCCCTCCTGCTCCAGCTCCGGCGTGATGTCCGTATTGAGCGCGACCGTGAGGCCGCCTCCCGATGCGGACGCGAAGCCCGGCTTCGCCTGCTTCTCCACGAGCAGTTCGTCCAGAGCGACCGGAACGTCCTCGCCGTCAGGCGTCGTGAAGACGAAGCTTCCTCCTTGAACGATCGCGCGGGCCGTATCGGCGTCGAGAGCTTTCAGATGAGCCTGGATCGGTCCGACGTTCTTGCCGAATTTCTTGCCCGCGACCTTGAGGTTGAGCTTCAGCGCGAAGTCGACGAAGCCGCTGTCGGAATGCTCCACCGCGATGCCCTTCACATTGATTTCGTCCTTGATGATGTCTTCGTATTCGGCAAGCTCGAAGTCGCCGCTCAGAGAGACGATCAGCTCGGACAGCGGCTGGCGGGTCTTGATGCCCGTCTCGTTGCGCACGTTGCGGGCCAGCTCCACGATCTGGCGGGCCGTCTCCATGTCGCGCTCAAGCGCTTCGTCGATGGCGGCCTCGTCGACGGTCGGATAGTCGGCGAGATGGACGCTGCCCTTTCCGCCGAGATTTCCGTATACGTCCTCGGCAAGCAGCGGCGCGTAAGGAGCGATCAGCTTCGACAGCGTCAGCAGCACATGGCGCAGCGTGCGGTAGGCGTCCAGCTTGTCGCCGGTCAGGCCGCTGCCCCAGAAGCGGTCGCGCGAGCGGCGGATGTACCAGTTGCTCATCTCGTCGACGAATGCCTCGATCGCCTTGGCGGAGCCCATGAAATCCCAGCCCTCCAGCCCTTTGACGACGCCGCGCACGAGCGAGTTGAGACGGGAGACGATCCAGCGGTCCAGCTTCGCCTCGGAAGCCTGATGCGTATCGGCAGCGGGGTCGTATCCGTCGATGTCTGCATACAGAGCGAAGAATGCATGCGTGTTGACGATCGTGTCGATCACCTTCGACTTGGCTTCTCCGACGATGCCGCGCGAGAATTTCTTGCTGTTCCATGGAGCGCTGTCGGCCAGCAAAGCCCAGCGGAACGCATCCGTGCCGTATTCGTTGATGATTTCCCACGGATCGATGACGTTGCCTTTGGACTTCGACATCTTCTGGCCACTCTCGTCGAGCACATGGCCCGTGGAGATGACGGCCTTGTAAGGAGCGCGTCCGTTATACAGCGTCGAGACGGCCAGCAGGCTGAAGAACCAGCCGCGCGTCTGGTCGATGCCCTCACAGATGATGTCCGCCGGATACTGCTCGGCGAAGCGGCCTTCGTTCTCGAACGGATAATGCTGCTGGGCGAACGGCATGGAGCCGCTGTCGAACCAGACGTCGATCACTTCAGGCGTGCGGGTCATGACCGCTCCTTCCGCGAACGGACTGTGCAACTTCACTTCGTCGACATACGGCTTGTGAGGCTCGAAGTCCTCCGGCAGCTCCGTCGTCGCGCGCGCCCGCAGGTCGGCGAGGCTCGACGGCGCGTATTCCTTGCCGGTCTCCTCGCAGATCCAGACGTTGAGCGGCGTTCCCCAGTAGCGGTTGCGGCTGATGTTCCAGTCGACGAGATCCTCGAGGAATTTGCCGAAGCGGCCCTCGCGGATATGGCCCGGGTACCAGTCCACGCCGTTGTTGTTGGCGATGAGCTGATCCTTGACGGCCGTCGTCTCGATGAACCAGCTTTCCGTGGCGTAGTAGAGCAGCGGCGATTTGCAGCGCCAGCAGAACGGATAGCTGTGCTCGTACTTCTCTTTGGAGAAGAGCAGCCCCTTCTCGCTCAGCTTGCGCACGATCTCGATGTCGACCTCTCCGTCCTTGACGAAGCGGCCGGCCCAGTCCGTCACCTCGTCGACGTAGCGGCCTTGCGAGTTGACGACGGCCAGCAGGCCGATGCCGTTTTTGCGGGCGGCCTTGTAGTCGTCGTCGCCATGGGCCGGCGCGATGTGGACCATGCCCGTGCCGCTGGAGTCGCTGACGAATTCCGCGCCGATGACGACATGGCCGTTCTCAATCGGAACATAATCGAACGGCGCTTCATACGGAAGTCCGACCAGCTCGGAGCCTTTCACGCTGCCGACGATTTCCGGCTTGTCGTCTCCCTTGAACACGCTCTCCACGAGGCTCTCGGCGACGAAGTACACTTCTCCGTCCCGCTTCACCTTGGAGTAGGTCAGCTCCGGATTGACGGCGATGGCCGTGTTCGCAGGAAGCGTCCATGGAGTCGTCGTCCATGCGAGCAGATGGCCTTCGCCATTTTTCAGCGGGAACTTGACGGTCGCGCTGAGATCCTTGACATCCTCGTAGCCTTGAGCCACTTCATGCGAGCTGAGGGTCGTCTGGCAGCAAGGGCAGTACGGGCTGACGCGGTGGCCGCGGTACAGCAGCCCTTTGCCATGGATGGTGGAAAGGATATGCCACACGCTCTCGATGTAGCTGTTCTTCAGCGTGATGTACGGATCGTCCATATCCGTCCAATAACCGATCGCTTCCGTCAGCTCGCGCCATTGGCGCTCGTATTCGAATACGCTGTCCTTGCATTTCTGGACAAAGGCCTCGACGCCGTAGTTCTCGATCTCCTGCTTGCCGGAAATGCCGAGCTGCTTCTCCACGCCGAGCTCGACCGGCAGGCCATGCGTATCCCAGCCCGCCTTGCGGATGACGCGGTAGCCCGACATCGTCTTGTAGCGGCCGATGAAGTCCTTGATGACGCGGCCCAGCACATGGCCGATATGGGGAGCTCCGTTGGCCGTCGGCGGACCTTCATAAAAGACGAAATTCGGCTTGCCCTCCCGGTTTTCGATCGAGGCTTTGAACGTCCCTTCTTCTCTCCATCTCGCCAGCACCCGCTCCTCGCGGCTTCTCGCCTTTTCCTTCACATCCACTCTCTGCATGCCTGACACGCCCTTCTCTCGGAAAATAAAAAAGCCCGCCCCTGTGTAAAGGGGCGAGCATGACTCGCGATACCACCCTAATTGCCCTGTCGCAGTTGGAAACAGGTCCCCGATCGGACCGTGCTCCGCCTCAACATAGGCATCTCAGCAGCGGATGCATTCCTGCCATCCGCGTTCCCTGTAACGTGGGACTGCCGGCGGGGCTTACTCGGCACGAAGCGAAAGTTTCGCTCCGGGCTGTTCGGCTCCGCTTCTCGGAGAGGATGTTCGGCTGAAGTTCGAACGCCGGCTTGCAGCAGGATGCCGGCTCTCTGGGGAACGACCGTTCAGCGTACTCGTTCTCGTCGATGAAATTGACTGTTATCCATATGTCGCGATAAAGACCTGCAGGTCCATTATCGTCGCCAATATCTATTTCTATACTACATACAGCAGTCCCTGCGTGTCAACCGCCGCTCTAATAGTTCGAGCCTTCCAGAGACAGGCTGCTCGAGGCGTTCTCCAGCTTGTCCCAGCCGTCCTGGGCGAGCAGCTCGAGCTGCGCCTCGACCAGCGTCCGGAAGCGGGTCCGGTAGATCGAAGCCTGCTTCTTGAGCTCCTCCACTTCCAGCGACACCTTGCGGGATTTCATCATGGAGTCGTTGACGATGCGGTCGGCATTCTTCTCCGCTTCCTTGATGATCAGCTGCGCTTCCTTCTTGGCGTTGCCCCTCACCTCGTCCGCCGCCTCCTGGGCGACGATGATCGTCTTGCTCAGCGTCTCCTCGATATTGGAGAAGTGGTTGAGCTTCTCCTGCAGGTTCAGAATCTGATTCTGAAGATCCTTGTTCTCGCGGATGAGCGCCTCGTAGTCCTTGATGACCTGGTCCAGGAATTCATTGACCTCATCCTCGTCGTAGCCGCGAAGTCTTCTTCCGAATTCCTTGTTATGTATGTCCAATGGCGTCAGCGGCATTGGGGCACCTCCTGTTGGATTGTTCTCGTCGTAAGCCGATCGTTGGTGATATCCCAATTCGACAGTTCCGGGCAAATTCCTGCAAATTTCTGATCCACGCCAAAAATATCCGTCCTCCCTATATCGGTCGGAACGGCGGCATTTTTTGCTGTCAATAAAAGGATGGCTCCATGCAGCGCATGGAGCCGAACCGTCCAGGCTCCCGAGGAGCCGGATTCAGATGAATTTGCCTGCTTTGACGCGTATCCGGCCTTTCTTGGTCATGCCGTCGACCTCCAGCAGCTTGAACCTGCCAAGTCCCTTGATGGACACGACGTCCCCTTCGCGGAGCTGCTTCGAAGGATCCTCCTCGCCCTTCCAGTTGACCCGGCAGCGGCCGGCCCGGATCGGCTCGACGATCTTCGCCCGGCTGATCCGGTAGACGTCGCTGCAGATTCCGTCCAGCCGCATGGACGCGACGGTGAAGCTCATCTCTTCCATGCGGCTGACGACCGGGCGCAGCTCCGTCAGCGGCTTGACCGACGTCAGAACGCTGAGCTTGTGGACCTGGCGAAAATGCACGTTCAGGAAGTCTGAGATCTCGTCCGCGACGAGCAATTGGGCTCCATCCGGACCGACATGGATGTCTCCGATGCGGTCGCGCTTGATTCCAAGCCCCAGTACGGCTCCCAAGTAGTCGCCGTGATCCAGCTCCAGATGGCCGCCGGAGACGGCTTGCACTTCAAGCACGGATATGCCGGTCTCCTCGCCTTCCAAATAACGATAAGAGGGAGCAATCAGCGCCCGCCTGCGCTCCGCTCCCTCGTATCCTCCATCCAATCGAACGCCGACGTCGGGTTCCCGATTCGCGAGCGACATCAGGATCGATGCCTGCCGGGGATCGAGGAAATCCGTCCGCTTCAGCTCGTGAAGCTGGGCCGAGCGTCCGATCCACTCCAGGGCGCGGTCGACGAACGGCCGCTCCTCCGGATGAAAATGCTCATAAAGGCCGTCTGCCACTGGGCTGCCTTAGGAAAAGAAGAAGCCCAGCACGCCGATGATGCCTTGCGCGACGAAGCGCAGAGCGATCAGGGCGACGATCGGACTGATGTCCAGCATGCCGCCGATCGGCGGGATGAAGCGGCGGAAGATGCTGAGATAAGGCTCGACAATCTTGCCGAGGAACTGGCCGATGAAGCTCTCGCGGGCGTTGGGCAGCCACGAAAGCAGAATGTATCCGAAAATCATAAAGTAGTAAATCGATTCCAGTGTGTGGACGATCTCTTTGACTTGCTCCAAGCCAAGGTCACCTCATTTTTCTGTAGTCTTCGTCAGCAAGCATTTCGGTTATGGTGCCCTGAACATCGACAGAATCCGGCGTGCAGAGAAAAATATTCGGGCCGAGCTTGGAAATGCTTCCGTTCAACGCGTATACGGTGCCGCTGAGGAAGTCGACGATCCGCACGGCCAGATCCGTCCGGACGCGCTGCAGGTTCACGATGACGGAACGCCGGTTGCGCAGATGGTCGGCGATCTCCTGCGCTTCGTCATAGGAACGGGGTTCGTTCAGCACGACGCGCATGTTCTTCTGCGAATGGATGCTGACGATATTGCTGCCTTTGGTTGGTTTACGCATATCGGATGCCGAGGTTTCAACTTCATGATCCTCATGCTGATGGACGGGCTCGCGCTCGATGATCTCTTCCTCATCCTGCAAGCCGAAATAGTTCATGAACCGGTTAATCACCTTCATACCAGCTCCTCCTCTTTGCCTACGAGAATGGTTCCAAGCCGCACCCATGTCGCGCCTTCCTCCACCGCTGCCTCGAAGTCGCCCGACATTCCCATCGAGAGCTCCGTCAGCGGTTCCTGAAACCAGCTCTCGCGGTTGGCCAGCTCCATCAGCTCCCGCAGTCTCCGGAAGACCGGACGCGCAGCTTCGGAATCCTCGTCATGGGGCGCCATCGTCATAAGGCCGACCGGCTTGACGCCAGGGTAGGCCGCGAGACCCGAGGCGAGATCCCGGAGCTGCTCCGGGGCGATGCCGTGCTTGGAATGTTCCGCGGATACGTTGACTTGAATGAAACATGGGACCACGATGCCGAGGCTCCTGGCCTTCTTGTCGATTGCATCCGCCAGGGAAAGCCTGTCCAGCGAATGGATGTATGTAAACTTGCCTATGACGTCCTTCACCTTGTTCGTCTGCAGCGAACCGATAAAATGCCAGACGGGGGCTTCTCCCTCTCCGCAGGAGCCTTCCGGAAATGCCTCCCACTTGTCCTTGGCGTCCTGCCAGCGGTTCTCGCCCAGATGGACGCAGCCGCTGTCCAGCGCTTCCCTGGTCCTGCCGATGGATACATACTTCGTCACCGCGATGACGTTCACTTCCTCCGGGCTGCGTCCGCTGCGGGCGCAAGCCTCCGCGATCCTTCTATCCACTTCCGCCTTCCGCTCCGTCAGCGACAAAAGCGTCACCTGCTTTCCATGCCGATCCAGCTTGCCATCCGCCCCGTGCTGCCGCCTTCCATCCGATGGGAGAAGAACAAATCCTTGCGGCAGCCGGTGCACCACTGCGTAACTTCTATATTCGACGGCATAATTCCTGCTTTTATCATAATCTGTCGGTTGAGCTCTTTCAAGTTCAGCCTGCCGTGGCCCGGCGTCTCCCCGTGAATGACCGGGACGCCGGAAGCGATTCCTGCTGCGGCGAGCTCGCCGAGCAGCGGACGAACGCGCCCCAGGACGGCCTCGTCGACCTCGTAGCAGCATGATCCGATCGACGGCCCGACAGCCCCGCGGATGTCGGCAGGCTTGCTGCCGTACCGGCTGCCCATCGCTTCGATGGTCGCGCGGGCGATTTCCCCTACGGTTCCCTTCCAGCCCGCATGGGCAAGCGCCACCGCTCCCCTGGACGGGTCCCAGAAGTACAAGGGCACGCAGTCGGCGTAAAAGGAGACGAGCAGAACGCCCGGCTCATCCGTCATCAGCGCGTCCGTATCCGGGACGGCCGTCGCCCGCGAGTCGCGCCCGCGGCCGGCATCGCCCCTCGTCAGAGCCTGAACGGCGCAGCCATGCACCTGCTCTCCGCAGGTGAACGACTCATAGGGCCAGCCGAGCGCGTCTGCCAGCCGCATGCGGTTCGTCCGGACAGACGCGTCGTCGTCCCCGACATGCAGCCCCATATTCAGGGAAGCCCAGGGCTCCCGGCTTACGCCGCCCTGCCGTCCGGTGAAGCCGGCCGTAACGCTGCCCCCGCCGGTCCATGATTCCAATAAAAAAAGCGAAGCTTCCTTCGCCGGGTTCACGCTATCGCGCTGTACGAATGCTTCCAATTGCCATCACCTCCAGCCTAGTGTACCATGTCCGCCGCGGAGCGGGGAAGGCGGGGCGGAATCGCCGCGGCTTTTCGCTACAGCTTCTCCTGGATGTCGTCATCCTCCAGGTACGCCTTGACCCCGCCGACGTTCTCCATCCGGACGAGCACGACGTCGGCGCCGATCTTGACGATGTTGCGCCACGGAATGATGAGATCCGCCCCGCTGCCGAACATGCCGAAGAAGCGGGTGAAATTAGGCACGACGATGGAATCGATGCGCCCCTGCCTCAGATCGATTTCCATGTCGCTGATTTGGCCGAGCTTTTTGCCGTCCACGATATTGATGACGTCCTTGGTTTGGAATTCGGATATTTTCATGAGCATGCGCCGCACTTCCCGTCATGGAGATCTAGTGCTCCCAGTATATGACGGAAGCGGGCCGATCAGCCCAAGCCCGCATGAAAAAGGCGCCCGAAGGCGCCCGAGCTTCGTGGCCGCATGGCCTGCCTCAGCTCTTGACATGCTTTTGAAGCTGCTGGATGGCCGACTTCTCGAGCCGGGACACCTGCGCCTGCGAGATGCCGATCTCGTCGGCGACCTCCATCTGCGTCTTGCCGTCGAAGAAGCGCATCGACAGGATCATCTTCTCGCGCTGGTTCAGCTTGTGCATCGCTTCGCGCAGGGCGATCTCCTCGATCCAGCTGATTTCCTTGTTGCGGTCGTCGCTGATCTGGTCCATCACGTAGATCGGGTCGCCGCCGTCATGGTAGATCGGCTCGAACAGGGAAACCGGATCCTGGATGGCGTCAAGGGCGAAGACGACATCCTCCTTCGGCACGCCGAGCGCCTCGGAAATCTCGAAGATGGTCGGCTCGCGGGAATTCTGGTTCGTGAGGCTGTCGCGGACCTGCAGCGCCTTGTAGGCGATGTCCCGCAGCGATCGCGACACCCGGATCGGGTTGTTGTCCCGCAGGTAGCGGCGGATCTCGCCGATAATCATGGGGACGGCATATGTGGAAAATTTGACGTTTTGACTGAGGTCGAAATTATCGATGGCCTTCATGAGTCCGATGCAGCCGACCTGGAACAGGTCGTCCACGAATTCTCCCCGGTTGTTGAACCGCTGGATGACGCTGAGGACGAGCCTCAGGTTCCCGTTCACGAGCTTCTCTCTGGCGGACCACTCGTTCTGGGTCTGGAGAGCGGTGAACAGCTCCCTCATTTCGACGTTCGTAAGCACGGGGAGTTTGGAAGTATCCACTCCGCAGATCTCGACTTTATTTCGGGTCAATTGTGACTACCTCCCAAGGAGAAACATTAATAAGCATTATCTCCTTGGGCTTCATTTTTATTCCTGTTCCGACAGCGTCCGACAGAGCCGTCAGAAGCCTGGAAACGCATCCAAGCGACTGGCAGCGAGGAATTGCCGAGCTGTCGTTGACGAAAAAAAAGCCTCGGCGTTTGGCCTCGGCAAATCAGGAAAATCGGCTTCATTCCCCGTAGTAGTTGAACTGGAAATACTGGTAATCGACGCTCTGCGCATCGCTGTCCGTCCGCTCTACGGCGCCGCGGTATATAACCTTGCGCGTCTTCTCCTCGTAGACCACGACGGTGGGAATTTTATTCAGGATCAGGTTGTCGTAAATCAATCCCTTCTCGAGCCGGATGCTGCGCAATCCCGCGTTGCCGCTTCGAAGAAGCTTCAAAGGCTCCGCCAACGGCTCTCCCGTCCGGGCGTCCAGTACATGAATGAGCGGCTCGGCATTCCGCTCGTTGAAGGCATAAAGCTTTCCTTCGTGCAGCCTCGGCGCAAGCCCCTGTTTGACTCGATCCATTCCCGCCTTGGGCAGATCCCAGGTATCGCCGCTGGCGTAATCGTAACCGATGATGCGCCATCCTGTCAGAACCGGATCCTGTCCGGACGCATCGGCATCCGCTCCCTTGCGCTTGATCGTCTTCACATTGAACATCACGGAAGGCGAGGGCTCCAGCTCGCGCACCTCGCCGATCAGCTCGACCGTTGTCTCCGTATAAGGGTCAGGATCCGGGACCGTTTGGTACAGCTCCTCCGCCTGCAGCAGCTCCCCGCTCTCCTTGTCGACGATATAATCCGTAAAAGTCCAGATCGCAGGTCCATTGTCCGGGCTGTCATGCTGTCCGCGCACCAGCAGGTGGATGCGGCTTCCTATCTGCTGGATATCCAGAACGGTCTTATCCTGGTAAAGGAGATTGTCCGCCTTCGCAGCGCTCGTCTGAACGGGCACGGTGAATTCCTTGCTGCCGGAACCGGCAAGATCCAGAATTCGAATCTTCACGGACGAAAGGTTGTTGTCCATATCGGCACCGATGACGGAATTCCCGTCCCTGTAGAACGAATCATCATATCGATGCCCGCGCATGAAGGAGCGATGGGAGATAATCAGCTGGTTCCGCTCGGAAGAGTATCTGTCCGGCTCGATCAAATCCTCGAAGGGAGCGGATAAAAACCGGCTTCCCGTCCTTTCCCTCCGCCCGTCCGCCGACAAGCGGGAACCGAGTCCTTCCAGGACGAAGCCTTTCATAACCTCCGTGCTGCCTTCCAGTGTAACGAGCTTGTATGGGGGAGTGCTGTCGGCGCCGGCGGCTCCCGCGTAAGCGGCCAGGACCGCGGCGCTTAGGACAGCAAGCCCGAGGCTGTATCCGTATCTTCTTCTCATAGTTCCTCCTTATGCCGTGACTTTGGTGCGAAGCAGCCATCTGCCGAGCCACAGCGACAGCCCCGCATTGAGCAGCATGAGAGCAATCGCAGCCGCCAGCAGCTCGGAAGGATACAGGAAGGCCATCCCTCTTTCCGCCCGGCCCCACATCCATGCGACCAGCACCAAGGTTCCGGCCGTGTAAGCCGACCCGGCAAGCAATCCTTTGAACCGATAGCTTCTCTCCAGAAGAATGGTCGTGAACAGCAAGAGCACGAATACCGCTCCGAATCCGTAGACCAGCAGAAATTCATGCAGGCGCACCGGAATGAAGATGACCAGATCCATGCCTCGAATCGTATCGACCAAGGTTCGTGGAACGCGCAGCTCGTCGGGCATGCGCAGCCGGTACATTGTCATCTGAACGGCTATGATGCCTATCTGCAGAGCGAACAAGCTGAACACGAACGTCATCAGCGCTGTGAATTTGGACACATACAGGAGGAATCTTGATTGCGGCAGCATCAGCAGCCGATAGACAAAAGCCGACCTGCCAAACCAGTCCCTATACCAGATGAGGAATATATACAATCCGATTCCCGCGATGCAGATCACGATCGGGAATGTCATCCAGCTCTCTCTATGAGACCAAATCTCGCCCAGCGGAAGACCGTTGTATCTCTCCGAATATTGGGCCAGAGACAATCCTTCGCGAGTGATTTGCTCTCGAACGGCTTGAAGCCGATCGCTCATCGCCAGCTGCATTCCGATCAGTTGGATGGCGGACGTCATGGCCATCAGTCCGAGAAGCACGAAGCGAAAGCGGTAAATCTCCAGATGCACCAGCTTCAAATACGTTTTCAAGTCCGATATACCTCCCTCATGACGTCGATGATCGACTTGCCGTGATCGCCGCGCATCTCCTCGCAGTCGAAGTCGCGGATGACATGACCCTGATCCAGCATCACCGCCCGATCGACGAGATGCTCGATGTCGCCGATTTCATGGGTTGTGATGAGCACTCCGCGATCCTCAACCAGCTGGCTCGTAAATACCTCGGCGATCATCTCGCGGCTGAACAGGTCGATGCCGGAGAACGGCTCGTCCATCAGCACATAGTCGACATCCTGCGCCATGCCGAGCACGAGGTTGAACTTGGCCGCTGTCCCCTTGGACAGCCGGCCGATCCGCTCTCCACGCTCGAGGCGGAAGAAGCTCATCAAATCCTCGGCTTTTTCGGCATTCCAGCGGGGATAGAAATCCGACATCAGCTGCAAGCCGTCCCGCAGCTTCATGGAACCCGGCAGCGTGAGCCGATCCGGGATAAAAGCAATCGTATGGTATATCTCCGGGGAGAGAGGCTGGCCGCCGATACGGATGCTTCCGCCATCAACCGGCGTAAGTCCCATGATCGCCTTTAGAATCGTTGATTTGCCGGCGCCGTTCAGACCGATGAGGCTGGTGATCCGACCTTTCTCCGCCTTGAACGAAATCCCGTTCAAAACATTCTTGCGGCGATACCGCTTGCGGATGTCGCTTACTTCGATCATCGCTGGATCCCTCCTGTTCCATCATGATTGTTGTCGGCGGCAGCGGAAGGCCTCCCATACTTCTCCCGGACCAGCTCCACCAATTCGTCCACAGGCGCTTCCAGCCTGCGGACCGATTCCACGAACGCCTCCACAGCCTCGCCGAGCAGCTCGGAGCGGATTTCCTTCAGCACGTCGGCGTCCGTCGTAATATGGCTCGGCGAATTCCCTTCGGTCACGATCAAGTTCTGATCCTCCATTTCCTTGTACGCTTTCTGGGCTGTATTCGGGTTGATCTTCATGCGGGAGGCGAGCTCCCTGCGCGAAGGAACGGTCTGGCCGCCGCGCAGCCTCCCGGTCGCAATCATTTCCTTGAACTGCTTGACTACCTGCAAATAAACCGGATCCCTATTGTTGAATGCCGCTTCCGGCCACTCCTCTTCGCCTGCCATCTCGCACCTCGGTTCGTGTGTGTACTATGTGGTTCATACACTCGATAAGTGTATTATGCGCATCATACACTTGAATTGTCAATGCTTTCCTGAAAAAGAAACAAGCTGTCTTAATCCGCCCGGGGCGGATCATAGACAGCTTGATAGGCAAAGCGAGTTCTCGTTCCGGCGGAATCAAGGCATCGAGCCTTGGCCATCGCCGCATGTTGATTCATGCAGGCAGGCCCGGTCCGATCAGCCCTTGTAGGGCTGAACCGGGCGAATCGGACTGCCCGCCAAATACGCCTCGATGTCCTCCACCGCATCCTCGAAGTACAGCCGATAGTTGCTCTCCGTCACGTAGCCGATATGCGGCGTCGCCAGCACGTTCGGCAGCGTCCGGTAAGGATGGTCCTCCGGCAGCGGCTCGACGTCGAAGACATCCAGCCCCGCGCCTGCGATCCTCTCTTCCTTCAAGGCTGACAGCAGCGCCTCCTGGTCGACGATGCCCGCCCGGGACGTATTGACCAGGAAGGCGGTCGGCTTCATGAGCGCCAGCTCCTCCGCGCCCAGCAAGCCGCGGGTCCGGTCGCTCAGGACGAGATGCACGGACACATAATCGCTCTCCTTCAGCAACGCTTCCTTGGAATCCGCCAGACGGACGCCGGCCTGAGCCGCCCGCTCCTCGGTGAGGTTCTGGCTCCACGCCAGCATATTCATCCCGAATGCCCGCCCGATCTCGGCTACGCGGGTTCCGATCTTGCCGAGCCCGAGCAGGCCGAGGGTCCGGCCGTTCAGGTCGCTGCCGACGGTGCTCTGCCAAGGACCGCCGCTGCGGAAGGCGTCGCTCTCGACGCGGACATGCCGCGCCAGGCCGAGCAGCAGCGCCCAGGTCAGCTCGATCGGCGCCTCCGAGCTGCCGCGAGTGCCGCTGACCGCGATGCCGAGCCGTCCGGCCGCTTCAAGGTCCACGGAAGCGTTGCGCATGCCCGTCGTCACGAGCAGCCTCAGCTTCGGCAGCCGCGCCAGCAGCGATTCCCGGAACGGCGTCCGCTCCCGCATGATGACGACAATTTCCTCGTCCTTCAGCATCTCCGCCAGCTCGTCCTCGCTGTCATAATGCTCCGTCAGCACCGACAGCTCGATCCTGTCGTCCAGGCGGCTCCAATCCCCATAGTTCAAAGCCGCTTCCTGATAGTCGTCGAGAATCGTGCAGTTCGCTTTCATGGCTCGTCTCCTCCTTGTCATCCTTTCAGCGCCTCGCGGCAGCTGGCTCGGTCTCGGGTCCCCCTTGTTCTAGGCCTGGCTCGCTTGGGCCACATGCAGGCGGCTGTAGATGCCTCCCGCGGCGATCAGCTCCTGATGCTTGCCCTGCTCCGCGATGCCGTCCTTGCTCACGACGACGATGCGGTCGGCATTGCGGACCGTGCTCAGCCGGTGCGCGATGACCAGCGTCGTGCGTCCGACGGACAGCTCCGCCAGCGCGGCCTGGATGGCCGCCTCCGTCTCGGTGTCGAGAGCCGAGGTCGCTTCGTCCAGGATGAGGATCGGCGGGTTCTTGAGGAACATGCGCGCGATGGACATGCGCTGCTTCTGTCCGCCGGACAGCTTCACGCCGCGCTCGCCGATGACGGTGTCCATCCCTTCCGGCATGCTGCGGATCAGCTCGTCCAGCGACGCGCGGCGCGCCGCTTCCCAGATTTCCTCTTCGCTCGCCTGCAGGTTGCCATAGGCGATATTCTCGCGGATCGTGCCGGAGAACAGGAAGACGTCCTGCTGCACGATGCCAATCTGGCGGCGCAGCGACTCCAGCTTCACGTCCCGGATGTCCTTGCCGTCCACCTTGATCGAGCCTCCTTCCACCTCGTAGAAACGCGGCAGCAGGCTGCAGATCGTCGTCTTGCCGGCTCCGGACGGACCGACAAAGGCGACCGTCTCTCCCGGCTTGATGCGGAGGCTGATATCGTTCAGAATCGGACGATCCGGCTCATAGCCGAAGGAGACATGGCTGAATTCGATGCCGCCGCTGACGTTTTTCAGCTCGGCGGCGCCCGGCTTGTCCTGGATATCGGGATCCGTGTCCATGATCTCGCAATACCGCTTGAAGCCGGCGATCCCCTTCGGATAGCTCTCGATGACCGCGTTGATCTTCTCGATCGGCTTGAAGAAGACGTTCGACAGCAGGATGAACGCCATGAAGTCGCCGAGGTTGATCCGGCCTTCGATCATGAACCACGCTCCCGCGATCATGACGAAGATCGTGATCAGGCGCATGAGCATGTACGTGATGCTGATGCTCTTGGACATCGTCTTGTAGGCCATCAGCTTCGTCGTGCGGAAGTTCTGGTTGTCGACGGCGAACAGCTTGTTCTCATGCTCCTCGTTGGCAAAAGACTGCACGACGCGGATGCCGCCGACATTGTCCTCGATGCGGGCGTTGAAGCTGCCGACATTGCCGAACAGCCGGCCATAGGTTGAGCCCATCCGGCGGCCGAAGAAGATGACGAGCCAGGCCATGATCGGCACGATGACGAACGTGAGCAGCGCCAGCTCCAGATTGATGTAGGCCATCAGGGCAAACGAGCCCAGCAGCGTCATGATGGCGATGAATACATCCTCCGGCCCGTGATGCGCGACCTCGCCGACCTCGGTCAGGTCGTTGGTCATTCTTCCGATGAGATGGCCGGTCTTGTTGTTGTCGAAGAAGCGGAAGCTCAGCTTCTGCACATGCGCGAACAGCTTGCGCCGCATCTCCGTCTCGATGTTGATGCCGAGCATATGCCCCCAGTAGTTGACGACATAATTCAGCACCGTGTTCATCGCATAGATCGCCAGCAGGCCGACGCACGCCCAGACGATCAGCTGCCAGTCGCCGCTCGGGAGCAGCTTGTTGATGAACTGCTGGACCGCGACCGGAAATGCGAGCTCGAGCAGGCCGGCGACGACGGCGCAGGTGAAGTCAAGGATGAAGAGGCCCAGAAACGGGCGGTAGTGAGAGAAAAATCGGCGGAGCATGTCTTCACTCTTTTCCGGTTGGTTTTGATACAAAATTCTGTATAAACTCTATACTAATTGATAGTCATTCTCAGGGTCAAACCCTTTTTTGGCTTTATTCAAACCTTCCCTCCCTCGCTCCGGCGCCGCAACATGTTCGAAGGCCTGTTCCCATGCTAAAATGAAAGCATAAAGGAGAGCGTTCATTTATGTATGATGTCACGATCATTGGAGCCGGAGTCGCCGGCATCTTCGCCGCCCACGCCCTTATGGAGGCCGCGCCTGAACTCAAGGTGCTGGTGGCGGACAAAGGAAAGCCGCCGAGGGAACGAAGCTGCCCGCTGGAGCGGGGAGGCAGCTGCCAGTGCGACGCCTGCGAAGCTTACATCGGATTCGGCGGCCTGGGCCGGTCCGAAGGAAAATACAATTTCACGACCGACTTCGGCGGCGAGCTGGAAGCGCTGCTCGGCGTACGGCTCGCGATGGAACGGATGGACGAGGTCGACCGCATCCTGTGCCTGTACGGAGCCGCCGCAGCCGTTCCTTACCGGACGCACAGCAGCAGCCTTGCCGCCAGGGCGGAAGCCGGCGGCTTGAAGCTGCTCAGCTCCACCGTCCGCCATTTGGGCACCCGCTTGTCGCGGCAAGTGCTGGACGGGTTCTATGAAGCTCTGTCGGCATGGGCGGACTTCAGCTTTCAGACCGAGGTCGTCTCGCTGGACAAGGAAACAGGAGGCTTCAACCTTCTCCTTTCGGATGGAAGGACCTTGTCATCGAAAAAGGTGTTTCTCGCCACGGGACGCAGCGGCGCCGGCTGGCTGGAGCAAATGCTTCCGACGCTCGGCCTGGAGGCGAGGCAGACCCGGCTGGATCTCGGCATCCGGCTGGAAATGGTTGGAGGGCAGCTGGATTCCATTCTTCAGGAAACGTTCGAGACCAAGCTGCGATATGACGGTGACGGTTTCTCGGCGACAACCTATTGCATGAATCCAAGCGGCCGCATCATCCGCAAGCATCAGGAGGGCCTCGTCATGGCCGATGGCCAGAACTTCAAGGAACAAGGAAGCAAAAGCTCTAACCTCAATTTCACCCTGTTCGTTCCGCGCCTCTTCCCAACGCTGCAGGATGCCGATGCATGCGCCCGCCAAGTGCTGGGGAAGGTCAACCGGGGCGGGGATCGCCTGGCCGTCCAAAGGCTGGACGATCTCCGCCGCGGACGTTCCACCAGCCACGAAGGCATCCGCTCCAACAGGATCAGGCCGTCGATCGAGGCGGATCCGGGAAACCTGGCCGAGGAGCTGCCGGAGCTGTACGTGCGAGCCGCCATGGAATTCCTGGCCGCGCTGGAGCGGCTGCTCGGCGAACGTCTTGACGGCGATACGCTTCTCTATGCGCTTGACGGCAAATTCTATGCTCCCAGGCTGGCGGTCGACTGCCGCTTCCAGACGGAAGTGGAAGGGCTGTATGCGATCGGAGACTGCTCCGGCTCGACCCATTCCCTCTCCCAGGCGGCGGCCAGCGGCATCCATGCCGCCCGCTGCGCGCTCGGCCTTTCCTGAGGCTCCCGCTTCAGCCTTTCCTTCCGGCCGCTCAGCAGTCAAAAGCCGGCCCCTCCCATGGAGAGGCCGGCTTTTGGTTTGCTCCAGGCCGCTGCCTGCACATCAGACCATTTTGTTGAATTCCTTGCGCAGTCGCTTGATGATCCGCTTCTCGAGGCGGGAAATATAGGATTGCGAGATTCCGAGCTGATCGGCGACATCCTTCTGCGTCTTCTCTTCCCCGTCGGCAAGCCCGAAGCGCAGCTCCATGATGATGCGCTCCCGCTCCGTGAGCTTGTCGAGCGCCTTGTGCAGCAGCTTGCGGTCGACCTGCTCCTCGATGTTCCGGTAGATCGTGTCGTTCTCGGTGCCGAGCACGTCCGAGAGCAGCAGCTCGTTGCCGTCCCAGTCGATGTTCAGCGGCTCGTCGAACGATACCTCCGTCCTCGTCTTGCTGTTGCGGCGCAGGAACATCAGAATCTCATTCTCGATGCAGCGCGAAGCGTACGTAGCCAGCTTGATCTTCTTTTCGGGATCGAACGTATTGACGGCCTTGATAAGGCCTATGGCTCCGATCGACACCAGATCCTCGATGTGGATGCCGGTATTCTCGAACTTGCGGGCGATGTAGACGACAAGCCGCAGGTTGCGCTCGATGAGCATGGCTCGGATCGCGCTGTCCCCGGACGGAAGCCTCTCGAGCAGGTACTCCTCCTCTTCGCGCGTAAGCGGGGGAGGAAGCGCTTCACTGCCGCCGATATAATAAATTTCCTGGCTTTTCAGCCCGAGCAAAAACAGCAGGCGGTAATAGAACAACTGCATATTCAGCCGGAATTTAACCATTGTAGTCCCCATCTCCTCTTTTGTTGGTCAGCCGGCCCGATGCTCCACCAGCGAAGGGTGGATGATAGCGCGGTAAGAGCCGTCAGCTGCCAGCTTGCCTCCATCCAGTCCGATGAGCACTTTGCTCGATTCGCTCCGCTGCCCTTCTCTTACGATGACGACTGTATCCGGCTTGACGGCGAGCATGAACTGCGTCCCTTTGTTGATTCCGCGGTAGGGGACGAGCCGCAAGCGGTCCTGCCAAGGAAACTCCTCTTGTCCAAGCCCCGCGATCAGCCGGTCCACCTGGGAATCCCGGATTCCCTGCATCCAGCCGGGAGGGATCTCGTCCTCCCACAGCGAGGCTTCCATCACCATGACCGGTGTCCGGGAGAGCGGGTCGTAGAGCTGGTTGCCCGTATCCACGAGGCCGGTGCAGCGATGCTCCTTGCCGCCGATGATGACGGATACTTCAGCCAGATGAGTCAGCACCAGCTCCTTCTGCCTTCGTCCGCTGACGACGCTGCGGAAGACGTACAAGCCGATGCATAGGAAGCTGATCGCGTATACGCCGCCCATCTGCACTTCGAATGCGACTCCATGCCGCAGCAGCGTCATCGTCCTCCATACTTTTCCGGATCCTTGCATAAGAAAATAGTAGATGCCGAGAACGGCGCCAGCCGCTACGAAATTGACTGCGTAAAACGTTCCCACATGACGGGCAAAGCTGCGGGTATCGGCATAACCGAAGGCGACCGCGATTATAATCAGCGATATAGCCGCCTTGACGATGACGGTAAACAGCATGGACAGCGGCGGAAAAAGCATCAAGGTCACATAGATCCCGCCGATGGCTGCAGCGGTCAATACCCGCCACGGCTTGGCCTTGATTCCGCGCACCCAGGCAGTGAGCAGCAGCATGGAGCCGTCCACCATCAGCTCCTTGAGAAACAGCACATCGACGTATACGGCCAGCTGAAGCCACCTCCTGTCCACCCGGCTCGTTCGGGGCGATCCTGACCCAGCCGATCATCAACCCTTCGGCACCGTCCGGCTCTGCCAACAGAGCAAGCCGGGGAACGATAGAAACAAGTATAGTGCAGCGCCAAGCACAATGTCTGTCTAAACCTGGCGCGCCGCCGCAACTAATTTTGTCGGAAGCTGTGAGGCGCGGCGGAGCTGATTCTCCCCTTTTCGACCTCGATAAAATGGAGATGAACAAGGCTTTGACAGAGATGGCCGGGACGCTTGTCGGTTTCAGGCATAGAAAAAGACCGCATCTTCCGTAGGAAGATGCGGTCTTGATAGGAGTGCGGATCAGCGGTCGCCGCGCGGGCGGTTGTTGCGCAGGAAAGCGGGAATCTCCAGCTGGTCGCTCGGCGTATTGGTGAACGGCTTGGCGCTAGGCTGAGGGGCGCGCTGCTCTTGAGGCTCGGGAGCGGCTCCATGGCTTTGGGTCTGCGGGCGGCGGGCCGGCTGAACAGGCGCCGCCTTGTGCTCGAAGCCTGTCGCGATGACGGTCACCTTGATCTCGTCCTTGAAATCCTCGTCGATGATCGCGCCGAAGATCATGTTGACCTCCGGATCGGAAGCCTCGATGACGATCTCGGCCGCTTCGTTCACCTCGTACAGCGACAGGTTCGTGCCGCCGGTGATGTTCATGATGACGCCGCGCGCTCCGTCGATCGACGTTTCGAGCAGCGGGCTCTGGATCGCCTTGCGGGCCGCTTCGGTCGCGCGGTTCTCGCCGGTCGCGATGCCGATGCCCATGAGGGCGGAGCCGCGCTCGGTCATGATCGTCTTCACGTCCGCGAAGTCGAGATTGATGAGGCCCGGAACCTTGATCAGGTCGGAAATGCCCTGCACGGCCTGGCGAAGCACGTTGTCGGCTTCGCGGAACGCCTCGAGCATCGGCGTCTTCTTGTCGACGATCTCAAGCAGGCGGTCGTTCGGAATGATGATCAGCGTGTCGACCTTTTCCTTCAGCGCCTCGATGCCGTGCTCGGCCTGGTTCGAGCGCTTGCGGCCCTCGAAGGTGAACGGACGGGTCACGACGCCGACCGTCAGAGCACCGCATTCGCGGGCGATTTCGGCGATGACGGGAGCGGCGCCGGTACCGGTGCCGCCGCCCATGCCGGCGGTCACGAACACCATGTCCGCGCCTTTGAGCGTGGCGGCGACGAGATCGCGGGACTCCTCGGCCGCTTTCTTGCCGACCTCCGGATTCGCGCCGGCTCCGAGGCCGCGCGTAAGCTTGTCGCCGATCTGAAGCTTATGCTCCGCCTTGGCAAGGTGGAGCGCCTGGGCATCGGTGTTCACCGTAATGAACTCCACGCCCTTCACTCCGTTGTCGATCATCCGGTTCACCGCATTGCTGCCGCCGCCCCCGACACCGATGACTTTAATTTGTGCCAGTTGTTCCAAGTCAATATCGAACTCCAACATTCTATTTCCCCCGATCAGATGAATTCGCTGAACATGTTCTTGATTCGTTCAATCATGCCGGGTTTAGCGGGGGCTGCGGTTCCCGTCTTGCGGCTTGCCTGCTTCTTGACCGCTCCCGAATTGCGAATCGTCATATGCTTGCTCACATATTGAATCATTCCGACTCCGCTGCCGAAGGCAGGGTCGCGTACGCCGATGAAGTCCGGGACAGCGATGCGGACGGAAGATTCCAGTTCCTGCTGCGCAACGGTCAGCGTGCCCGGCAAGTTCACTGTGCCTCCGGTGAGCACGTAGCCCTGGATTTTTTGGGCATAGCCCAAACGGCGGACTTCCTGGCGGATCATGTAGAAGATCTCGGCCATGCGCGGCTCGATGATGTTCGCCAGATCGACCTGGGAGAATTCCTTCTCGACGTTGGAGCCGAGCCGCGTCACCTTGAAGCGCTGGTCCTCCGCAGCGTCGTACACGGATGCGCAGCCGTACTTGAGCTTGATCTTCTCCGCTTGCTCCGTCTGCGTGCGCAGGCCGTAGGAAATGTCGTTGGTGACGAATTCCCCTCCGACCGGCAGCGTCGACGTGGCAGCAAGCCCGCCCTGATCGAAGATCGACAGAGTGGTGGAGCCGGCGCCGATGTCGACGATGGCCGTTCCCATCGACTTCTCATCCTTGCTGAGGGACATCATGCCGGACGCCAGCGACATCAGGATGATGCCGGAGATGTGCAGCCCTGCCTTCTCCACGCAGCGGATCAGATTATGTATGGCCGTCTTCGCTCCGGTCACGATGGTGGATTCCACTTCGAGACGGACGCCGATCATGCCGCGCGGATCCGAAATGCCTTCAAGTCCGTCGACCAAATACTGCTTGGGCACGAGATTGATGATTTCGCGTTCCGGGGGCAGCGCCACG
The DNA here is from genome assembly GCF_053345695.1 of Paenibacillus sp. D51F. Taxonomy (NCBI): domain Bacteria; kingdom Bacillati; phylum Bacillota; class Bacilli; order Caryophanales; family Paenibacillaceae; genus Paenibacillus; species Paenibacillus sp. D51F. The sequence continues at coordinate 416,957 of NZ_JBKFAO010000001.1, forward strand.
ACCTTGGCCGCCTGCAGCACGCGTTCGATGTCTTCCTCTCCGATCTCGCGATCCTCGTTGGAAACAGCCACGACGCCGTGATTGCTCTGCAGCGCGATATGGTTTCCTTGAATGCCTACGTACACTTCCGAAATTTGAATGTCGACCATTCTCTCCGCATGCTCGACCGCGTTGCGGATCGACTTGACGGTCTGGTCGATGTCTACAATGGCTCCCTTTCGGATGCCTTCCGAGTCGGACGATCCAACTCCAATTATATTAATGGCTCCGCCTGTCACTTCGCCAATAATAACTCGAACCTTGGATGTACCGATGTCCAAACTGACAATGATGTCGTTATTGCCCAATTCCGCGGCACCTCCGTTTCGGGTCGCATTTATCGGTATTCCTTTTTAATCTGATCCTACATATTCAACACAGTTAATATTTTCCCTCTTTTTTCTACATTTTTTTCGCCTGCCAATTCAACCCAGCAAAGAAAAAAAAGGAATCAAGGGCGGCCGTCTTGACGCCCTCGCCGCTAGCCGGAAGCGAGTCCGAAGCCGCAGCGGAGATGGCCGGCCGAGGGACTCAAGGCATAATCATCCAGGAAAAATGCCATATCTTAAATTCTACCATTCTTTAGGACGAAATAAAAGAGCGGGAGCCAAGCGGCTTTGCTTCATGGTCCAGCGTCCTCCGAGCTGCCCGCGGCTTGCTGGAACGGCGAATAGGTATCCGCAAGCAGCAGCGTGACCCGGCCGGGATCCCGCTCTTCGACGACCGAATTCAGCGTGTCGATCTTATCCTTGAGCAAGGACGCGGCCGTAATGACTTCGAATCCGTTGCGAGTGTAGATGCGGATCCGGTCCGGATAGGATTCGGTCGGAGAAGGCATGATTTCCGATAGATTGCCGAGCGCGGCAGGGTCGATCAAGGCAAGCTGCTTGCACAGCTGGCCCTTCACGGTGTCGTCCTTCTTCCACCCCGACAGGACCGGCTTGTCCACGACGGCTTTCGCCTGGTCGGCCTGGACGATCGAGCCGCTCGCCAATATGGCGCTCAGCTGGCCGTTCGCAGCGAGCTCGAATGCTACCGGCGGATATTCCTCGACCGTGATCTTGATCTGTCCGGGAAAGGTTTTGGCCACCTTGACTTCCTTGACCGAGCCGAGCTTCCGGATCCGGTTCTCCACGCTGGAGGAGAGAGTGCCGAAGAAGGCGTCTCCGGCACGAACGCTTGCCGCCTCGTGGATCCGCGCTTCCGTCGTGAACTGCTCGCCTTCGACCGTCACGACGCTGACCTTGCTCATCGAGGAATTAAAGAAAAGGATCGATAATAAAATTAGGAATAGAAGCACCAGGATGAAGACCAGCTTCCGGTTGCTCCTCCGCTTCGGCGGCGGCTCCTTCAAGATCGGGATCAATTCAGCCAAGCTTGTCCCTCCTTCAGCCGCGAAACGCTCTCCGCCCGTGCGGAGAGCCGTTTTGCGGCAGCACATTTCGTTCCAATGATCCATGTTCCATGGGCAGAAGCGCCGGCACGGGAAATCCCTTGAAGATCAGCCCGGGACGGCTCCGTTGTCGGGCACCGGCGCGCTGCGGACAATCCGTGCCCCAAGCCGCGCAAGCATCGATTCGATGCTGTCGTAGCCGCGGTCGATATGATGCACCTGCTCGACGACTGTGCGCCCGTTGGCTGCGAGGCCGGCGATGACGAGAGCGGCGCCGGCCCGCAGGTCCGTCGCTTCCACCGTTGCCCCGTACAGCCTGGATACGCCCCTGATGACGGCCGCGTTCAGATCGACGCGGATATCCGCTCCCATGCGGCAGAGCTCTTCGACATGCTTGAAGCGGCCCTCGAAAATCGTTTCCTTCATAATGCTCGTGCCGTCGGCCAGAGCAAGCAGCACCATCACCTGCGATTGAAGATCCGTAGGGAAGGCCGGATAGGGGGAAGTGACGATCCGCTCGACCGCCTTCGGCCTTGCAGACGTTCCGACGGTGATGGCGTCCCCCTCGATTCCGATGCCGACTCCGGTGCGGCGGAGCACATGGATCAGGGAGGACAGATGCGCCGGCCTCGTGTTCGTCAGCGTAACCTTTCCTTTGGTCGCAGCGGCAGCCACCATGACGGTGCCGGCCACGATCCGGTCCGGAATGACCCGATAGCGGCATGGAGTTAGCGACTCGACCCCTTCAATCGTAATCGTATCCGTCCCCGCTCCGATAATGCGCGCGCCCATAGCGTTGAGGAAATGCTGAAGATCCTGGATTTCCGGCTCCCTGGCAGCTCCCGTGATCGTCGTTCTGCCCTCTGCGAGCGCAGCGGCCATCATGATGTTCTCCGTTGCGCCTACGCTGGGAAGGCTGAGATGGATATCCGCTCCGTGCAGCTTCTCCGCCCGGCAGGAAATCCGATCCCCATATTCTTCGATCTCGGCGCCCAGCGATCGCAGCCCTTCGAGATGAAGATCGATCTTCCGCTCTCCGATCGCGCAGCCGCCAGGCTGGTAGAGATGGACTTCCCCGAATCGGGCGAGCAGTGGCCCCATCAGGAAAATGGAGGAACGCATCTGCCCCATCAGCTTTTCGGGGATATGGGCCTGGTATGCCGTCGCCGTATTGATCGTGACGGTGTCGCCGACATGTTCCGCGCGGCAACCGAGCTCCTGCAAGATGTGCAGCATGACTTCTATATCGAGCAGCTGCGGCACCGAATCGATCACGACCGTGCCGCTGGCGAGCATGCTGCCTGCCAGGATCGGCAGAGCTGCGTTTTTCGCCCCTTGGATAGCAATGGTTCCTGAGAGAGGTTGCCCGCCTTCAATCACCAATTTGTCCAAACCTACACCTCCAAGTTACCGCTCACCCACCACCAATACTTCCGGCTTCAAGTCAATGCCGGTACGGTCCTTGACCGTGCCGCGAATATGGGCGATCAGGGTGAGGACGTCTTCAGCCGCAGCCTGGCCGGTGTTGACAATGAAATTGGCGTGCAAGGTCGACACCTGGGCTCCGCCTACCGAATAGCCTTTGAGCCCGGCTTCTTCGATCAGCTTCGCGGCATAAGTGCCCGGAGGATTGCGGAAGACGCTTCCGCAGCTCGGCTGATTCAGCGGCTGCGTGGCTCTGCGCCGATCTTTGTGAGCAGCCATCGCAGACGTGATCTCTCCGGCCTCTCCGCTCTCCAGCTCGAAGACGGCTTCCACGACGATGCCGCGGCTTGCTTCCTCCTGCAGTCTCGAATGGCGGTAGGAGAACTTCATCTCCTCCGGTCCCCACGTCACCAATTCCCCTGTCTCCAGCACGATGTCGGCTGATTTGAAAATACGCGACACATCGGATCCATGGGCTCCCGCATTCATATAGACGGCACCGCCTACCGTGCCTGGAATTCCCCCGGCGAATTCCAGTCCCGTCAGCCCTTTCCTGCCGGCTTTAACTGCAAGCGTGACGAACGGATACGCGGCTCCGGCACGCACGAGCGGGCCATCGAATTCCGCGAAGTCCAGCGCAGACCCCGGCTTGATGACGACGCCGCGGATTCCTTTGTCCGAGACGAGCATGTTGGAACCCTTTCCAAGCGTCATCCAGGGCACTTCGTGCCTGCGCAGAATGCGAATCGTTCTTGCCAGCTCTTCCTTGCCGCTCGGGACAACCAAGGCATCGGCGGGTCCGCCGATTCTCCACGTCGTCAGCGTCGAGAGCGGGACCTGCTGGCTGATCTCGCCCACATGGGCTTCTTCCAGCTCTTGCATCCAAGCTTTCATGGTGTTCCTCCTTCATTCGCGGTGTTCAAGGCGGGGCAAGGCTGTCAGGCTGCAGCCCGAAGCCCTCGCGGGCTTCGGTGAATGCCCGCATTCCCTATAGGAATGCGGTAACCGGCCGCCCTTAGGTGACGGACACGATTATGCTGATATTCTATGCCTTCCCGGGCTCTATGGTGACAGGAGCCCGCCCGCGCCCGCTTCTTGCCTCTTATTTCTTTGCCAGCCTTCGCAGTTCCGCAGTCAGGATCGAAGCGGAGCCCGGCATGCCGAGCTTCCGCGCCGCCTCCTTCATCCGCTGCAGTCCGGCGCTGTCCTGCAATATCGCTTCGATGCGGCTCCATAGGCCGTCACCGCTGAGTTCACGCTCAAGCACCAGCTCGGCCGCCCCCGCGTCTGCGAGACTGCGGGCGTTGGCTTCCTGATGGTTATTCGTCACATTTGGCGACGGAATTAAGATGGACGGCAATCCAAGCGCCGTCAGCTCGGCCAGCGACGATGCGCCGGCTCGCCCGACGACCAGCGTGGAAGCAGCCAGCACCTCGGGCATGTTATGGAGATAAGGCAGGACATGAAGATGATTGGTGATGCCTGGCGCCGCCTCCTTGATGGCCGCGGAGGTGCGTTCGTAATAGCTTTCTCCGGTGACAAAAACATAATGGACGGCTCTGGAGCGGGCCGCGGCCGGCGCCATGGCGACCATCGCGTCATTGATGGCCTGCGCCCCCCTGCTGCCGCCTACGACGAGCACGATGCGGCTCCCCTCGGCGATGCCGAGCGAAGCGTAGCCTTTGCTGCGGCTCGCCCTGACGACATGGGAAGCGCATGGGTTGCCGGCATAGACGGTGCGCTTCGCCTTGCCGAATGAAGCGGTCGAAGCTTCGAAGCTTACCGCCACGCAATCGGCGTAACGGGACAAAAACTTGTTGGTCAGCCCTGGAATGGCATTCTGCTCATGGACGAGCGTCGGAATGCCGAGCCTCGCGGCTGCATACATGACGGGCCCGCATACATAACCGCCGGTCCCTACGACCGCGTCGGGCTTGAAAGCCTTCAGCAGCTCCTTGGACTGGCTGACCCCCTTCATGAAGCGGATGACGGTCCTGACGTTCTCGACCGACAGCTTGCGCCTGAAGCCGGTGATTTCCACCGCTTCGAAGCGCACTCCCGCCTCCGGCACGATCCGGCTCTCAAGCCCGCGGCTCGTGCCGATATAGAGCAGCTCCGTCCGAGGCTCTTCCTGCTGCATCTGCTTGCCGATGGCCAGGGCGGGATAGATATGCCCCCCGGTTCCTCCGCCGGTCAGTACGATTCGCATGATGTTCACCTCGAGTAACGGGATATATTGAGCAAAATTCCTAGTGCGGTCAAAAGCAGAGTCAAAGAAGATCCGCCGTAGCTGACGAGCGGCAGCGTGATGCCTGTGACCGGCATGAGGCCGATGACGACGCCGATGTTGATCAGCACCTGCACGGCGACGATGCCGGTAATGCCTGCCGCCAGCAGGCTGCCGAACGTATCCGGGGCATAGATGGCTGCCCGCATCCCTCTCCAGACCAGGATCAGGAACAGGAAGATCATAGCGCCTCCCCCGATGAAGCCGAGCTCCTCCGCCAGGATCGAGAAAATGAAGTCGGTCTGCGGCTCAGGCAGGTAGCTGTACTTCTGCCGGCTCATGCCGAGGCCGAGGCCGACAAGCCCGCCCGGGGCGATCGCATACAGGGACTGGATGATCTGGTAGCCGGCGCCGAGCGGATCCTGCCAAGGATCCAGGAACGACGTGATCCGCTTGAGCCGGTAAGGCGCCGCCAGGATGAGGCCGACGAATCCCGCCGCCCCGATCATCGCCAGTCCGCCGAGATGCTTCAGCCGGGCTCCCGCGACGAACAGCACGAGCAGCGAAGCGCCCATCATGACGCTGCCCGTCCCGAGATCCGGCTGCAGCATGATCATGCCGAAGGCCGTTCCCATGAGAGCGAGCGGCGGCAGCAGTCCTTTGGCGAACAGCGTGATCCGCTGCTGGTTGTCGGACATCAGCTTGGCGAGGAACAGAATCATGCCGAGCTTCATGAACTCCGACGGTTGAATGCCGAAGGAGCTGATGCCGAGCCAGCTGCGGGCGCCGCCGCGAACGACGCCGACGCCGGGAATAAGCACTAGGACCAGCAGCCCGAAGCAGATCAGCAGGACCGGCTTCGCGTATTTTTTCCAGACATGATAGTCGGCGTTCATCGTGAAGATCAGGGCTCCGATGCCGAGAACGGCAAAGATCGCCTGGCGCTTGACGAAATAGTAGGGATCGCCGAATTCCTGGAACGCACGGACCGCGCTTGCGCTGTAGACCATGACGAGTCCAAGGGAAAGAATCAATGCTATCGCTCCGACTAGCCATACGTCCGGAGCCGACCGGACTTTGGGCATGACGCACCACCTCAGGCATGGGAAAGTAGGGACAAGCCCCCTACTTACAAGGTATGCGCCGATTCCTTAAACATGCGCCCGCGGTCTTCATAGGAAGGGAACATGTCCCAGCTCGCGCAAGCCGGCGAGAGCAGGACGGCGTCTCCCGGCGAAGCGAGCCGGGCTGCGGCTTCCGTCGCTTGGCGGATGGCGGATTCGGCGTCACCTTCAGCATCGACCACCGCCACATTCGCCATACCCGCCAGCTCCGCCACCCGCGCGAGCTTGCCGCGGGTCTCGCCGATCAGGACGAGCCCCTTGATCTTGCCGGATCCGAACAGCGGCAGCAGCTCCATGTAGTCGGAGCCGCGGTCGAGTCCGCCCGCGATCAGGATCAAGGGCTGCTGAAACGATCCGGTCGCCATGAGCGTTGCGACCGGATTCGTCGCTTTGGAGTCGTTGTAGTAGCGGACTCCCGCTGCTTCGAGCACGAACTCGAGACGATGCTCCACGCCCCCGAAGTCGCGGAGAGGAGCCGCCAGCAAGGCCGGCTCGACGCCGATCGCGATGCACGCGGCAACGGCGGCCAGCGCGTTCCCAGCGTTATGCCTTCCCGGAACGCCGAGCTCCCGGACGGCGAGTATGGCCTGCTCCGTCCCGTCCCCGCTGCGGTATACGATCATCCGCTCCGGCTCGCCGGCGTTGTCCGGCGCGCCGGCGGCTTCGTAAGGAGGCTCGATGCAGACGCCGCTCTCGAGCCTGCGATAGAGCGAGAACGGAATCAGGCGCGACTTCAGGCCGGCTTCGATCGCCGCGCAAGCCGGGTCGTCGGCATTCAGCACGGCTGTATCCTGCTCCGTCTGGTTCGCGAACAATTTCGCTTTGGAGGCGACGTAGTCGTCCATCGAGCCATGATAATCCAGATGCGTCTCCGCGATATTCAGCAGCAGGCCGACCTGCGGCCGGAAGCTGCTCGTGCCCTTCAGCTGGAAGCTGCTGAGCTCGGCGACGAGTACATTGCCTGCATCCGCTTCTTCCGCCGCCTCGCACAGAGGCCGGCCGATGTTGCCCGCGACGATCGGGCGCCTGCCGGCCGCCTCCAGCATGCGGCCGATCCAGGTCGTCGTCGTCGTTTTGCCGTTGCTGCCGGTAATGCCGATGATCGGCGCCGGCGACAGCAGGCCCGCCACCTCGACCTCGGTCACGACCTCGACGCCCAGCGCAAGCGCCGCGGCGACAGGCGGAGCGTTGTACGGAATGCCCGGATTCTTCACGAGCAGAGCCGTCTGAGCGTCGAGCAGATCGTCGGGATGATGCCCGCAGATGACTTCGATTCCGAGCGCGGCCAGCTCGGCGGCTTCGGGACTCTCTTCCGCAGGCTTACGGTCATTGACCGTTACATTCGCTCCGAGGCGGTGGAACAGCCTGGCGACCGCGGCTCCGCTGCGCGCCAAGCCGAGCACGACGACGCGGCGATCCCGGTATGTGGACGGGTGATTCATGCCAATCTCTCCTTTTATCGAGCCAAACGGCTATGCCGTCCGTTGCCGGACGGAGTCTTTTCGAATGGATGAAAACAATAGGCTGCAGTTCAACAATGTTCAGGGCGGCAGTCATGCGGCACAATGGGTCCGATGCGTTCGTGCGCCGCCGGCTCCCCGTCTCTTCCGAAGGAAAAGAAAACGCCAAGCGAACGGCCTCATCCTCATGGAGAGAGAAGGTTCCGAACGCCCGGCGGCACTTGTAGCTATGCTGCGTCCGGCATTCGCTTCCCGTTAAGGGCGGCAGCAGCGGTTCGTCAGCCTCCGGTGACCCGGTATAGAACGAGACCGGCAGCAGCCAGCACGAGTCCGGCCGTCCAGAATACCGTAACGACCTTCCATTCCGACCATCCCGACAGCTCGAAATGATGGTGGATCGGGCTCATGCGGAATATCCGCTTGCCGCCCCGGAGCTTGAACGAGCCGACCTGGAGAATGACCGAGATCATCTCGAGGACGAATACGCCGCCGATCAGAATGAGCAGAATCTCCGTCTTGGTCAGGATCGCGACTGCCGCGAGGCCTCCGCCGATCCCGAGCGAGCCGGTATCGCCCATGAACACCTTCGCCGGATGCGCGTTGAAAATAAGGAATCCAAGCGCGGCTCCGACAAGCGCGGCCGAAAATACGGCGCTCTCGTGCTCCGTCGCCTGCATCGCGATGATGGTGAACGCCCCTGCCGCGATCGCGCTCGTCCCGGCCAGCAGGCCGTCCACTCCGTCCGTGAAGTTGACCGCATTGGTCGTGGCAAAAAAGATGATGACGACAAACGGATAATAAAGCCATCCGAGATCCCAGCTGAAATCCGTGCCGGGAACGACAATCTCGGTGCTCTGTCCCATCCGGTGCAGCAGCACGCAGACGATGATGCTGAAGAGCAGCTGCCCGGCAAGCTTCTGCCTGGCGGTCAAGCCAAGCGAGCGCTTGAGCACGATCTTGATGTAATCATCCATGAATCCGACCAGGCCGAAGCCGAGAGCGCCGACGAGCAGCACCCAGAATTCCGTCGTTTTTTCCGAGAACTTCAGGAAAGCGACGAGAATGGCGAGCATGATGATGATGCCGCCCATCGTCGGCGTTCCCGATTTTTTGAGATGGCTCTGAGGCCCTTCCGTGCGCACCTGCTGTCCGAACTTAAGCCGCCTCAGCAGGGGGATGAACAGAGGTCCGAGTATAACTGCTAGAAGAAACGATACGCCAAGTGTCATCAGTATGACCAGCATGTCCATGCTTTCACCCCCTCAAGGTCAGCGCTGAAGCGCTTCTACGACCCTTTCCATATGCATCGTCCGGGATCCCTTCACCAGCACGAGATCGCGGGGATCAAGCTCGGCCGCAAGGGCGCCGATGAGGGAATCCTGGTCGTCGAAATGCCGCACCGCAGCCGCGGCCGACGAGCCGAAGGAAGCTGCCGCTCCTTCGGAAGTATTGATGGACAGGGCTCCGCAGGTGAGAACCGCGTCCGCCTTGTCCGGCGTAATGTAAGCGCCTGTCTCGCGATGCAGGGCTTCTTCGGCCGCGCCGAGCTCTCGCATGTCCGACAGCACGATCCATTTGCGGCGGTAGCCGGACAGCCCGGCTACGAGATCGACGGCCGCCCTGACGGCGGTCGGGTTGGCGTTGTAGGCGTCGTTGAGGATGAGCGCCCCGTTGGACGCCTTCATCGGCTGGATGCGCATGCCCGTCAGCTGCATCGACGCAAGGCCTGCGGCAGCCGCTTCAGGCGGGATGCCGCAAGCCGCCGCTGCGGCGATGGCCGCCAGCGCGTTATGGACATTGTGCACGCCGGGAACCGGAATCTCGACGCGCAGCGCATGGTACGACGGCGCGGCAGCCTTGCCGCCCGGCGAGTACGCCGCCGCGGCTCCGCTCTGCACCGAGAACGAAGTCGATACGGCGCCGACCTTGATGTCGGCCGCTCTCCAATCCGCCTTGGAAGAGGAGCCGAACGTCCGCACGACCGCATGTTCCGGCAAAGCCGTCTTCTTCAGCTGTTCCCGGATCAGAGGCTCATCCGCGCTGACGATCAGCAGTCCGCCCGGCTTCAGGCCCTCGGCGATCTCAAGCTTGGCTTCGGCGATCGCCTCTCTCGAGCCGAGCTGCAGCAAGTGGGCGTCGCCGATATTCGTAATGATCGCGATGTCCGGACGTGCTATTCCCGTCAGCAGGGCGATCTCGCGCAGTCCGCTCATGCCCATTTCCAGCACGGCCGCCTCCGTGTCTTCAGCGAGCGACAGCACGGTAAGAGGCAATCCGATGTGATTGTTCAGATTGCCGGCCGTTTTGTGCACCCGCAGCGTAGAGCCCAAGGCAGCGGCTACCATATCCTTGGTCGTCGTTTTGCCGTTGCTGCCGGTAATGCCGACAATGACCGTCTTGAGCTGGCTGCGGTAAGCTGCGGCTAGGCGCTGCAGCGCGGCCAGCGGATCGTCGACCAGCACGAGCGGCTTGCCGGCAAGCGCGGCCGGGATGTCCCTGCCCTCTTGCCAGAACGAAGCCAAAGCCCCGTTGGCGAGCGCAGCTTCGGCATAGTGATGTCCGTCGAAATTATCCCCGGTCAAAGGGACGAACAAGCGGCCTTCGCCTGCCTCGCGGGAATCCCTGTATACGCCCCGTATGGACAGGTCGCTCCATTCCCCCGGCGCGGCGGCCGTATTGCCGGCAGCTATGTAACCAGGCCCGAGCCTGCCCGAGCTCATGGCTGCGATTTCGCTAAGCATCCGAGTAATCATTTTCGTAGTCCCCTTATCGCATCTCGGGCGACCAGGCGATCGTCGAAGTCATGCGAGACGGTCCCGACGATCTGATACGTTTCATGGCCTTTGCCCGCAATCAATACTACATCTCCCGGGCTTGCCATTTCAACCGCTTTTTCGATAGCGGTCCGGCGGTCCGTCTGGAGCTCGTAGCGGTCTGGCGGGACGCTCGCCTTCTGCAGCCCGACCTCGATGTCGAGCAGGATCGTATCCGGGTTTTCAGTCCGCGGATTGTCGGAAGTGACGATGGTGTAGTCCGCATAGCGGGAAGCGATCTCTCCCATGATCGGACGTTTCGTCCGGTCGCGGTCTCCCCCGCAGCCGAATACGCAGATGATTTTGCGCCCGGCGAATTCCTTGACGGCCTTCAGCACGTTCTCCAGCCCGTCCGGCGTATGGGCGTAATCGACGACGACGGCGAAGTCCTGGCCTTCGTTGACCGACTCCACTCGGCCCGGAACGCCGGATACGCGCTCAAGGCTGGCCTTGATCTCCTCCAGGGGGATGCCTTCGATCAGGCCGGCCGCAAGGGCTGCCAGCGCGTTGTAGACGTTGAACTTGCCGACCATCTGCAGCGTGATGTCGGCGCTGCCCGCGAAAGTATCGACATGGAAGGATGTGCCTCCCGCCTCAATGGAGATGTCCGAAGCGCGCACATCGGCTTTCGATTCGACTCCGTAGGTGACGACTTCTGCGGAAGTGAGCGCGCGGAAGCGCTCCGCAGCCGGATCGTCGGCATTGAGCACGGCGTAGCTCTCCTCGCCGGAGCCGTATTCATTGCCCAGACGCGAGAACAGCAGGCCCTTGGCTTCACGGTACACGTCCATCGTGCCGTGATAGTCCAGATGGTCCTGCGTCAGGTTGGTGAATATGGCGGTGCGGTACCGGACTCCCTTCACCCTGCCTTGCTCGAGCGCATGGGAGGAAACCTCCATCACCGCATGCGTCGAGCCGGCCTCCAGCATGGCGGCCAGGTCGCGATGCAGGTTGAGCGCCTCCGGCGTCGTCCGGCTCATCGGGTAGGAACGGCCTCCGTAGCGCATTTCAATCGTGCCGATGACGCCGGGACGTTGGCCGCTGTCGGCGAGGATGCTTTCGATCAGGTAAGTGGTCGTCGTTTTGCCGTTGGTTCCCGTGACGCCGATGACCTTCAGCTTGCGGCTGGCATGTCCGTAGAAATAATCCGCTAGAACGGCCATGGCGAGCCGGCTGTCGTTCACGAGCAGCTGAGGCACGGCGAGATCGAGCCGCCTCTCCACGACAAGCGCGGCTGCTCCCTTCTCTACCGCCTGAGCGGCGAAGTCATGTCCGTCCTGGGTATGTCCGGGCAGACAGAGGAACAGGCTGCCGGGCTTGACCTCCCTGGAATCATGCTCGATTCCCGAGATCGGGACGCTGCCGTCTCCGATGAGCCGTGATGTGATGAGTTGCGATGCCAGTTGTTCCAAACGCATAGTCTTTCTCCTCTCTATTTGCTTCATAACGGTTGTCCACTTGAACCTTCGGAGCGGGCTGATCGTGACGGCCGCTGCTGAACCCCGGATTCCCTTGCGCCTTCGTTTCGTTACGGGGAATCCGGGCTTCAAAGCCGAGCGCCCGCGCTTCTGCACGACCATTCGCATCGTCTGACGGGACTCAATGATCGGCGTGAGGATCCGCGTCGCTGGGAAGGTCGGCGTCGCTGCCGAGATAGATCCGGATCGTAGAGCCCTTGTCGACGCGGGCGCCGGCCGCCGGAGCCTGCCGGATGACCGTATTGCCGCTGCCGGCCGAGCTCAGGTTGAAGTTCATGTTCATGTCCTCGTAGATGTCGGAGACGGTTTTGCCGACGATGTTCGGGACCGTCACGATCGTAGTCTCGCCGTATTTGTACTTTTTGCCGATCTGGGCGGAGCTTTTGGGAACACCCATATATTGAAGGGAGTCTTCCAGAATGTTCCTCACGATCGGCGCGGCTACGACGCCGCCGAACTGGATGCCCTGCGGATTGTCGACCGCAACGTACACGACGATCTTCGGATTGTCGGCCGGAGCGACGCCTATGAACGAGACGATATGCTCATTGGGAGAATAGCGGCCGTTGATGACCTTCTGGGCCGTGCCCGTCTTGCCGCCGACGCGATAGCCGTCGATGAAGGCGTTGCCGCCCGTGCCGAGCGCCACGACGCTCTCCAGCGCTTCGCGGACCTGCGCGCTCGTCTTCTCGGAGATGACTTTGCGCACCGGCTGAGGCTGGATTTCCTGCACGACCTTGCCGGTCTCCGGATTGGTCCATGCCTTGGCCAGATGAGGCTCATACAGCGTGCCGCCGTTCACGGCAGCGGACACCGCAGCGATCTGCTGGATCGGCGTCACCGATACTCCTTGGCCGAATGCGGTCGTCGCGAGCTCTACAGGCCCGACCCGGCTCAGCTTGAACAGGATGCCGTTCTCCTCGCCTCCGAGATCGATGCCCGTCTTCTCGCCGAAGCCGAAGTCCTTAATATACTTGAACAGCGTCTCTTTGCCAAGCCGATTGCCGAGCGCCACGAAGCCCGGGTTGCATGAATTCTGCACCACTTCAAGGAAAGTCTGGCTTCCATGTCCCCCTTTTTTCCAGCAGCGCAGCCTGGCGCCGCCGATCTCCACCGCTCCCGGATCGAAGAAATGCTCGTTCTTGAGATTGACCTTGCCTTCCTCCAGAGCGGCGGACAGGGTGATGATCTTGAATGTCGATCCAGGCTCGTAGGTCATCCATATCGGCAGGATCCGATTATACACTTCGGCCGGATACGCATTGTAATTGCCCGGCTCGAAGGTCGGGCGGCTCGCCATTCCGAGCACTTCTCCGGTATTGGGATCCATCGCGATGGCGATGGCGTCGTTGGCCTTGTACTTGGTCATGGCCTGGTCGAGCTCCCGCTCCATGATCGTCTGGATCTGCTTGTCGATCGTCAGCTCCAGATTCAGCCCGTCCGTCGGCGCCTGGTAGCGGTCCGACGAGCCCGGCATCATCTCTCCTTTGGCGTCTGACAGATAGGAGATGCTGCCCTTGACTCCCTTGAGCTTGTCGTCGTATTTCTTCTCGATGCCGGTAAGCCCGCCGTCGACCCCCGTGATGCCGAGCACGCTCGCCGCAAGCTCGCCGAACGGATAATAGCGCTTGTTGTCCTCGGCGACGACGATGCCCGGCAAGCCGAGCTTCTTGATCTCCAGCGCCTTGTCCAGGGAAATCTTGCGGCCCTCGGGCTTGATGATGACGCTCATGGCCTTCTTCTTGAGCAAGCCGAGCAGCTTCGTCTCCGAGATGCCGAGGACGGGGGCGAGCGTTTTTGCCGTGCCTTCCTTGTCCTTGACCTGCACCGGAATAGCGACAATCGTCGGCGAGCTGACGTTGTAGGCCAGCTTCGTGCCGTTGCGGTCCGTAATATCCCCGCGGTTGGGGGCGAATGCGACTTCGCGCCTCCAGTTGTCCTCCGCCTTGGCCGACAGCTCTCCGCCGCGGACCAGCTGGACATAGCCGAGCCGGACGATAAGCGCGACAAAACCGACCAGAACGATGACAAGTGCTAGAAAGAGGCGGCGCCTCAAGGTGACATTGGAAACTTTCATCCGCACGTTCCCCTCTCGTCCGTTAACATGGGACAGGTACAGTCTGTCCGTACAAGTTAACGTATTCGGGAAAGCAGCGACGTATGCCAAGCCCTTTGCGGCCGGCTTCCGCCAGCCTCGGGAACCAGCCGCCAGCCGGACACGCAAGCAGCGTCAGCGATGCCGGCCCGTCAGTCCGCTCAACCGCCGCCGGCTGGAGGAGAGCTTCCTTCGCTACCGCTGGAGTCATCCGGCTTGCCGCCGGTTGCATCCGCTCCGCCGCCCTGCTTCGCATCGCCAGAGGAGCTTCCGCCAGCCGCGGCTGAACCCGCAGCGGAGGTATCTGTTGCCTCTTCGCCCGCCGGAGGCTTCAGGATCAGCTTGACGACAGGCTCCCCGTTCAGCTTGGCCTCCATCTGGGAGATGACGAAGCCTTCGCCTTCCGTCACGCATTTGCGGCCGACGGAGCTGCACAGCTGCAGCGCCTCGCGCAGCGACGAGCCTGCCAGGGAAGGCAGCTGCAGCTTGTTCTCCTCCTCCGTCACCAGATAGACGCTCTGGCTGTCCGAGACGATCGTCCCGGCGGCGGGCATCTGCTTCAGCACGCTGGCGCCTTTGCCGACGGCCTTCGAAGCCAATCCTCTCGCCTTCAGCTCCTGCTGCGCTTTTGCAAGCGTCAGCCCTGTAAGATCCGGCACCGTCAGCGGCTGCTTCTTGTCCTGAGACGGCGGCACGCTCGCGTCAGGCTTGACGCCCAAATAGCGAAGGCTCTGCGTGACGATCTTCTTGAATACCGGAGCGGCGATCTTGCCGCCGCCGGGGTCCGGGACGCTGGGCGAATCCACGATGACGTACACGACGAAGCGCGGATTGCTCACCGGAGCATATCCGATGAACGAAACGACGTATTTGTCCTTGGAATAGGTCCCGTTGACGATTTTCTGGGCGGTGCCGGTCTTGCCGGCTACCCTGTAGCCGGGAATGGCGGCATTGCGGCCGGTGCCGATCTTGCTGTCGGACACGACCTGCTCCAGGAAGCCGCTCGTAAGCTTCGAGGTTTCCGCCGTGACGACCTGGCGGACCTGCTCCTTCTGCGTTTCCGTCTTCTTGTCCGCGGCCGGATCGTCGATTTCCTTGACGATATGCGGCTTCAGCAGCTTGCCGCCGTTGGCGACGGCGGCGACGGCCGCCACCTGCTGGATCGGCGTCACCGATACCGGACCTTGCCCGAAGGAAGCGCGGGCGACGTCGGACATGCCCTGGATGTTGAGGCTGCCGCGCACCTCCTGCTTGATCTCAATGCCGGTTTTGGTGCCGAAGCCGAAGTTGCTGATATAATCCGTCAGCTTCACCTTGCCGAGCCGTTCCATTCCGAGATGGACGAAAGCGACGTTGCTCGAGCGCTTCAGCCCTTCCAGATAGGTGATCGGCCCCCATCCCGAGCGCTTGATGTCGTACACATCCTGACCCGGCACCGAGATCCGGCCGGACATATACTCCTCGTTCGGATTGAACATCTTCTCCTGTACGGCTCCGGCCAGCGTCACGATCTTGAACGTCGAGCCCGGCTCGTAGGTTCCGCCGACAGCGAGATTGTTGAAATTGATCGGGTTCGACGACGAATACGAATTGGGATCGAAGGTCGGCAGATTCGCCATCCCCAGAACCTCCATCGAATTCGGATCGGCCACTATCGCCGTGATGCTCTGCGGCTTGTACAGGTCATAGGCTTCCTGGATCGCGTCCTGGACATAATGCTGAATCTCGTTGTCGATCGTCAGCTTGATGTTCTTGCCGTTCACGGCAGGTACGAGCTTGGCCGTCCCGTTGTCCACCTGAACCCGGTTGCCGTCCTTCTCGTACACGATCTTGCCGTCGGTTCCCTTGAGGACGTCGTTGAAATCCGCCTCGAGGCCGATGACCGGATCGCCCTGCTTGTTGACGAAGCCGAGCAGATGCGCCGCAAGCGTATTGTTCGGGTAGAGCCGCTTGGAGCCTTTGATCAGCGTAATGCCCATGTCGCTGCCGCTGATCTTCTTGCCCCGCTTTTCTTCCAGGTCCTTCTTGATCTGCACGCTGAGGTTGGCCACCTCGTCGGACTTCTTCTTCTCGATGTTGAGCCCTTCCGGCCTCAGCTCGCGGTACTGGGAATATTCCCCTTTGGCATTGCGGAAGCTCACCTGCTTGACAATGTCGGCCTTGGGCTTGCCCAGTATTTTCGAGAGCCCGTCCGCCACCTGATCCTCGATGCCCAGCTCCTGAATGACCTTGGGATTGACGACGACGGTATAGGCGGGAATGTTCATCGCCAGAAGGTTGCCGTTGCGGTCCATGATCGTCCCGCGTTCAGCCGGAATCGTATCGGATGCCGCCCAGATCTTCTTCGCCTCGCCGAGCCAGAAGTCGGCCTTGACGACCTGAACCCAGAAGATGCGGGTAAATAAAACAAGAAAAAGGAGGGTGATAAGCCCTCCGACGAACAGCGTGCGCAGTTTGATTCGCTTGACGGTATCCATGGCTGCTACCTTCCCGTCGTAGCGGAGGCTGCTTCCTCAGTGCCGGCTTGCTCCGGCTCGATCATGCCCTGCGCGATCGCCATGGCGCGGATCCGGTCCGGATCGTTCAGCTTGGCAAGCTCCGCTTGCAGCACTTTCATATCCACGACCGACTCCGCATAAGTGGCGTCCATCGTCTTGATCTGAAGCTGCATGCGGTAGTCCTGCGAATAACGGAAAATGATTAGGACGACAAGGCCGACGATAACAGCTACCGAGAACAGGTAGCGAAGCATTTCAGCCGGAGGAATCATCCTCCTGACCTTCACGACTGTTTTTGTCTCTTTTACCGGCTGCTGTTCCGGCTTTCGTTTGGGCTGCAGCGCCAGGTTGCCGCTCGTGTAAGCCAAAGCTGATTCCCCTCCTGCAAGTTGATTCAATTTCATTGCGTCATGGTGAAAATGAAACCACCTGGAATTTTATGTGCGAAATTCCAGAGATCCGGGAGCGGCTTGCCGGAAGCAGCATCTCCGGCTTACAGCTTCTCTGCGACTCTGAGCTTCGCCGACCGGGATCTAGGGTTCGCCTCAAGCTCTTCCTCGCCCGGCAGGACCGGCTTGCGGGTAATGAGCTTGAGCGTGCCGGTGCCTCCGCATACGCATTTCGGAAAATCCGGCGGACAAGTGCATTTCTCCAGATAACCGGCGAAAAGCTGCTTGCAGATCCGGTCTTCGAGCGAGTGGAACGTGATGACGGATACACGTCCCTTGGGAGCAAGGCAGGCAACGGCCTGTTCGAGCGCTTCCTCCTCCGCTCCGAGCTCGTCGTTGACGGCGATCCGGAGCGCCTGGAACGTACGCTTGGCCGGATGGCCTCCCGTGCGCCGGGCCGCTGCAGGTATGCCCGACTTGATGAGCTCGACCAGCTCCCCCGTCGTTTTGATCTCCTCGGACTGCCGCTGCTTGATGATCGCGCGGGCGATCTGCCTGGAGAATTTCTCTTCCCCATAGCGGTAGAAAATCCGCGCCAGCTCGCTTTCTTCCCAGTGGTTCAGGATTTCATGCGCCGTGAGCTCTGCCTCGCGGTCCATTCTCATGTCCAGAGGAGCATCATGATTGTAGCTGAAGCCGCGCTCGGCCTCGTCGAGCTGCGGGCTGGATACGCCAAGATCGAACAGGATCCCGTCTACTTGCGGCACGCCTTTCTCGTTCTTCGGGATATCCGCAAGCATGGTCAGCTGTTCCTGCAAATAACGGAAATTGCTCCGGACAAGCGTCACTCGGTCCATGTAAGGAGCCAGCCTGATCTTCGCGTTGTCATGAGCCCAGTCGTCCTGGTCGAAGGCGATCAGCCTGCCTTTGCCGGAGAGCCGGGAAGCGATCAGTTCGCTATGCCCCGCGCCCCCGAGCGTGCAGTCGACGTAAATGCCGTCAGGACGGATATTCAGGCCCTCTACGGCCTCTTCCTTGAGTACGGTAATGTGATGAAACAAAGGGGTGTCCTCCTGATGATTCTTGATGACTGACTAGGATGCACAACGATACTTAATCCGAAAATAATGTCGTGAATCAGAAATTAATGTCGAAATCGGTCAATTTTTCTGCGATTTCGTTGAACGTATCCTCGGACTGCTGATAGTAGCCTTCCCACACCGGCTTGCTCCAAATTTCCACCCGGCTGGATACGCCGAGCACCATGCAATCCTTCTGCAGCTTGGCATACTCCGTCAGATGGCTAGGCAAATTTACCCTTCCCTGTTTGTCGAGCTCCAATTCGACGGCCCCGGAAAAGAAGAACCTGCTGAACGCCCGCGCATCCGCCTTCATCAGCGGCAAGCGGCGGATCTTCTGCTCGAGCTCGCTCCATTCGGCTTGGGGATATACGAATAAGCAGTTGTCCAGGCCTCGGGTGGCGATAAAGGTAGAGCCGAGAGCATCGCGGAATTTGGATGGAATCGTGAGCCGGCCTTTGTCGTCCAAGCTGTGCTGGTGTTCTCCCAGAAACATCGGCGCCCCACTCCCTCCCCCTATTCCACCACTTTGCCCCACTTCTCCCCACTAGCAAATTGGTATTCGCCGTCTGAACTCTATTTCCTCTTTCAAAACGAAGATTTGGCCAAACTTTTTCACCTAAAAATTTTCTCATTGTTGAAACTTTTCGCCTCATGATCTCGTGTATCTTGTTCTCGTTACGCGATTATCAGCATCCTGTTTACAGGGGAAAGAACAGGAAAGAAAAAAATCCACACTAAAAAAAGCCGCCCCCCGCAGGGACGGCTCAGGCAGCGGTCAGGAAGACCAGCTGTCCAAATATTTGATCTGCTCTTCGGAGAGCGAGTCGATCCCGATGCCGAGCGCGCTCAGCTTCGTTCTTGCAACTCTTTCATCCAGCTCGTAAGGAACGTTGATGACCTTGGCCCCAAGCTCCTTGTAGGAATCGTTGACGTATTTGAGAGAGACCGCCTGCAGCGCGAAGGTCATGTCCATGATCTCGGCCGGATGGCCGTCGCCCGCGGCGAGGTTGACGAGGCGGCCTTCTGCGAGGACGTAGATGCTGCGTCCGTCTTCAAGCTTGTACTCCTCGATGTTCTTGCGGACAGTGCGGATCTCGGAAGCGAGGGCAGCCAGATCGGGCTTGCTGAACTCGACGTCGAAATGGCCCGCGTTCGCAAGGATGGCGCCGTTTTTCATGACCGGGTAGTGTTCGCCGTTGATGACGGCCTTGTTGCCGGTTACGGTAATGAACATTTCTCCCAGCTTGGCGGCCTCGATCATCGGCATGACCTGGAATCCGTCCATGTAGGCTTCGACCGCCTTGATCGCGTCGACCTCGGTTACGATGACGTTGGCGCCCAGTCCCTTGGCCCGCATCGCCACGCCCTTGCCGCACCAGCCATAGCCGACGACGACGACCGTCTTGCCCGATACGACCAGATTGGTCGTGCGGATCAGGCCGTCCCAGGCGGATTGGCCGGTTCCGTAGCGATTGTCGAACAGATGCTTGCAGTAGGCGTCGTTGACCGCTATCATCGGGAACTTCAGCGTGCCTTCCTTCTGCAGCGCCTTCAGCTTGATGATGCCCGTCGTCGTCTCTTCCGCGCCGCCGCGGATGTTCTCCATCAGATCGGGACGCTCGGAATGCAGGATGGTGGCGAAGTCGCCGCCGTCGTCGATGATGAGGTCAGGCTTGCTCTCGAGCGCCCGGACCATCAAGTCCTTGAACTCCTGAGGACCCGGATTGTATTTGGCGAACACGGTGATGCCCGCTTCCACGAGCGCCGCGCAGACATCATCCTGGGTGGACAGCGGATTGCTGCCCGTTATGGTCACCTCGGCTCCGCCGGCCTGGACCACTTCCGCCAGATAAGCCGTCTTGGCTTCCAGATGGAGGCAGATCGATACCTTCAGCCCTTTGAACGGCTGTTCCTTCTCGAACTGGGCGCGGATTTCGTTCAATACCGGCATATGGGCCTGAACCCAGTCGATTTTGAGCCGGCCTTCCGCCGCCAGCGATCTGTCGGCCACGATGCTGACTTCTTTGGCGTTGATTGTCATAGCTGCATTCACACCTTCCATGATTCCATTCTGATGTCGGGCGGCGCCAGGCCGCCGCTGCTTACAAGCGTACCAGCCTATGTCCCGCGCAAGGCTCGAAAGGAGCCGCGAGCAAAACGTCCAGCCATCTGCGGCCGTATACGTTCAGATAATATACGGATGCCAGAACCCGCTCCTGCGGACGCCCTTCCGGACATACTGCCGTTCCGAGCGCATCCATCCGGTCCAGAGCGGTATGCTCCCTGCTCTCCAGCGCTTTTTTGGTCTTGTCTTCCATGTACTGGATTTCACGTGCGATCCGGCTCCAGTTGTTCTCGCCAAGATCGGCCAAACCCTTCTCCACGGATGCGGCCATCGCCAGCGCAGGGCTGTAGGCGTCCTGCATGCGGAGCAGCGCTTCCCGGAATCGCTCGCTGATGCCGTAATGGCCGCTGCCGGCGAGCCACTGCTGCTTCTTGGCTTCTATTCCGCCGAGAGCGTCTTCAAAGGAGATTCCGTACGTCTCCATCGTTTTGGCCGCCGCCGGTTCCAGCAGCGTGAAGGAGAGACGCGGCGTCAGGATCGGCATTTCCATCCCAAGTTCGCGGAATGCGCTCCCGGTCTGAGCCCAATAGGCGATCTCTCCGGGTCCCAGAACCGTCGACAGGACAGGGAACAGAAACTCCTGCATGAGAGGTCTCGTGAACACATTGTTGCTCAGCCGCTCAGGCTGCTGCTCGGCGATAGACGCCAGTTCGCGGGAACTGAGCGATACGAGTCCCTTGCGATCCTCGAAACGGTCGCCTCTACGGTGGAGGAGCACCCGCTCTTCGCTCCCCGTTTCTCCATATTCATGGAAGAGGAAAAGGTTGGCGCCTCCTTCCGCAAGGTCGGCCTGCGGCTTGTATCCAAGCTCTTCCACACTGGCGGTGCCCGCAAGGAATGCCTGCTCGAGCTGAGCGTTGCGCGATACGAGCTCGGAGAACATCGGCCCCTCCAGCTTGCGCAGTCCCGGATCGTCGGCATCGACGAGGAGCAGGCCCTTCTCTCCGAACAAGGCGTTCAGCATCAAGGCGAACATTTCCGTCAGCGTCCTGCAGCTCTGCGAGCCATGCCGCAGCTCGGCGCATAGCGCAAGCTTATGCGGGCTGTCGGGCAGAGCCGCTTCGAGCTGCGCCAGAGCCTCCTCCAGCGTCCGTGGATCCAGCTGCGTCCGGCTGACGGAAGAGCGGCCGCTACCCGGTCTTGGCGCGGACAGCTTCCGGGTCGCCGTTCCTCCGGCCTCAGGCACGAAAGTCTGGCTGGCCTCGTCCCAGTCGTGGTCCTCGCCTGCGATCCAAAACACCGGCACGACGGCCTCGCCGAGCAGGCGCGATGCCCATTCGGCGGTCTGCAGGATCGTCACCGCCTTATGTATGATCATCAAGGGACCGGTCCATAATACGGCCTGCTGGCCGCCGACGACGACGGGCGACCCTTTCTCCAGGAATTCCAGATTGGAGCGGACCTGTTCGGATAGTCCGAACGGCTCTTGATAGTTCTTCACTGCAGCAGCCACGCTTCGGCTGTCGGCACGCAAGCCTTCATGATTTCTGAGCCGGCGCAGCCGAGCTTTCCAATGTTCCTTATCAGCGGCATGATAGCCGAGCAGCGGCTCAAGCGCCTCGCGCTTGCGGCCGATGTAATCATCGGCAAGCGGCTGGCCAAAAGGCAGGCAAATCGTCTCCATATTCATCGGGTAACCTGCAACCCCCCAGCTGTAAATGCGAAGCTTTCGCTACGATTGTACACCTTGAGCGGAGACCCGTCAAAACCGTAACCGAAATTAGTACAGATCCTGCTACACCCGGAACATATGCTGGGCGATCCCGGCCGCCATGAGAACGATGTACATGATTCCCATGGCGAAAAAACCGAGCCGCCAAATCGCGCGGAAAATTTTGCGGATATCGACCTGGCCGCGCTTGCGGAACTGAAGGTTGCCGAGCAGGCCGCCGCCGATGAGCATGACGAGCAGAATGCCGTACAAGCCGAACGAATTGGAGAAGATCCGGTTGAACAGCACCGCGACGCATCCGATCAACAGAGCGGTCGTGATATCCATCGCCAGCCGCAGCGATCGCTTCCGGTCTCCGGTAACAGCTCGGGCAGTGAAAAAAATGAGCGCAAAGGGTATAAAAGGTATCATCGCGAGCAGTGCGTAAGCTGTTTTCAAGCTTTCCCAAACGAACACGGACATCGCCCTTTCCTACGGTTCCAGCGCTTTTACCATGGCTGCGGCGGCTTGGTTGAGCGGAGCGTCCAGACCGAGCGTTCCGGCCATAGAAGCGACCGCACCGTTGATGCTGTCGACCTCGCTCCTGCGGCCTGCCCGCACATCCGCCAGCATGGAGGAGATGTTGCCGGCCGTCAGCCGGCATACTTCCAGCAGGCGTGCCGGCTCGCTGCCGTCGAGCTCCAATCCGGCGCGGGCAAGGATGGCCGCAGTCTCCTCATGCAGCGCTGCCATCAGCTTGCCGGCCTGCGGATGGGACGGAAGCTCTCCGTTGCGGACCCCGTACAGCGCGGTAAGCGGATTGATCACAGCATTGAGCAGCAGCTTGCGGTAAATGCGGTTTTCCATATCGTTCGACAAAAATGCGGCGATTCCTGCCTTGTCCGCGGCTTGCTGCCACTTCCCGCGCAGCTTCTCCGCGCGGCTGTCAGCGGCCGCTTCGTTCGCCGCGCCGTAATGGAGCTCCCCGAGACCGGTATGGATTACCGTCCGGGCGTCTTCCCTCATCGCCCCTTCGCTCGTCACGCCCGCATAGAGCGCGACATCCGGAAGAGCCTGACTCAGGCGCTCCATATGCCCGATTCCGTTCTGAAGGCACAGCATGCCGTCCTGCGGGCCAGCCAGCAGGGCCAGCCGGCGAAGAAACGGCGCGTCGAGCGCCGTCTGCTTGACGCTGAGGATGAACCAGCCGGGCTCCATGGCATTGCCGCGGCCGTTGCCGGCATCCTCCAGCGCTGCCGCTTCGATGGGAACGACGAACTCCCCTTCATTCGTCTTGAGCAAGATCCCGGACTCCCGCAGCGCCTCGGCATGCCGCCTCGTGCGGACGAGCGCGCGCACATCCTCTCCCGCCAGCGACAAGCGCGCCGCATAGAGAAGTCCGATCGAGCCTGCTCCTATGACCGTTATGTTCATGACTTCATTCCTCCTTCGGCGATTGTACCAAAACCGGATGGACCAAAGCATCCCGGCAAACAAAAAAACGGCCCTTCCGGTTGATCCGGAAAAACCGTTCGCTTGGCATCATTCGATGCGCTCCAGGTTGCCGTTGGCATCCATCTTGAATCGCGGCTTCAGCTCGTCGTCCTCGTTCAGCACCGTGAGGCGCCTCGCGCGGTCCATGATCTGAAGCAAAGTCTTGTAGTCGTCGTTGACGGACTGATAGTCCAGCTGGACATGATTCGCTTCCCGGGACAGGCGGTCATTGATCTCCCTGAGGCTGCTCAGCTCCTCGTTGCGGCTGGACAGCTCTCTCTCCAGGCGCTTGACATGCCGCTGCAGATCGGAGAAGGTTGTTTTCCATTGCTTCAAATACCGGATGACGGCTTCGATCGCGATCGCATCGTCGCCGTATGCCGAATCGAGCAAGGCTGCAGGCTCGGCGGCCGGTTCCGCCAAGGCGGAAACATGGGAGGCAGCCGGCGCCTGTTTCTTCAAATAATTCCGTTTCTGCCGCTGCTGCTTGGCGAGCTGAATCGCTTCCTCGTACCGCTTGCGTACGCAGCTGTTCCATCTGAACCCGCAGGCCGCGGGCGTTCGGGCAATCTTCTCCCCCACCTCTTCGAATGCTCCAAGCTGGGTACCGCCATCGCGGATATGTCTTAGTGTCACCTCGGCGAGAATCAAATCGTCGTCCGGGCTCCATGCGTCTTGCCTGACTGCTGTCATGCTCGCTACAACCTCCTAACGTAAACGCACTTTCTTTATCCCTATGCCCTTGGTAGAGTTCATAGAATCTATCGTTACTAAATTGTATTTCCAATTTTGCAGAGGCTCATACATATTCGTCCTTTCTGGAGGCAATCCTAGAAGCGGCAGGCGGCGGACAAGCAAAAAAGGCTTCGAGGAACCTGCGAAAGCGGTTTACAGTGATTGCCTGAAACGCTATAATGTTCTTTAG
The DNA here is from genome assembly GCF_053345695.1 of Paenibacillus sp. D51F. Classification (NCBI taxonomy): domain Bacteria; kingdom Bacillati; phylum Bacillota; class Bacilli; order Caryophanales; family Paenibacillaceae; genus Paenibacillus; species Paenibacillus sp. D51F. Next base: position 441,175 of record NZ_JBKFAO010000001.1, read on the forward strand.
CATGCAACACGAGATGGAGAGGGGGATTACCTCATGGCGCGCATGTTTCGCGTACTTGGCTTTTGGTGTCTTGTGATCGCCCTCATGGCCTTCGCTGGAGATATGACGGAGTTTTCGCTTCTGTTCTTCTTCCAAGCCATCGCCTTCTTCTTCTTGGGCTACCTGAACTTTACGGAGCGCACCTACATACTGATGTTCTGGGCCTATATGATTCTCACCTTCCTGGGCTTCAGCTATTGGACCGTCTTCAAGATGGGATTGCCGTTCTGATTCAGCCCCAAGGCCTTCACGCACAAGAACCGCCCGGACTTCTGTCCGGGCGGTTCTTTGCATCTGAGGGCTCGAGACGGCATAAGGTAAGAAGGAAGCCGATGGACAAGAAGGAGGGGATCTTCCGAAGACGCCATGAAAACAAGACTCCCTGGCCGGATCCTTCTCTCCCTGCTGGCGGTCCTCCTCCTCGGCCCGCTGGCTGAAACATTCCCCTTCTCCGGACCGATCGGCGCGGACGAGATCTATGCGCAAGCCGTACCCGTACCTTCATCGGACGATGACCGCCAGCTGATGGAGAAAAGCCTCGCCGTCCTTGAGCTGGACCGGGAGCTGGAGCGGATCGCCGGCCGCAAGGACGCGCTGCAAAAGCAGCTCGACGCTTCTACCCTTCAGCTGAAGCAGCAGGAGGAGCAGCTTCGCGGCCGCAAGCAAAGAGCGGGAGAAGCGCTCAGCCGCTATTACACCGGCCGCAAGGACATGATATGGAACGCTTTGTTTCAGGTCCGGAATCTCGGGGATTTGTTCCGCATCGTGGACATGATGGATCTGCTGATGGACGGGGACAGGAAGGCGATCGCGGACTACCGCGTCAAATCCGAGGAGCTGAAATCAAGCCAGGCGGAGCTTCAGCGGCAACAAGCAGCGCTTGACGCAGCCGAGCAGAGCCTGCTGCAGCAAAAGGCCCGCGCCGAGGAGCTGGATCGCCAGCTCCAGGAAGGCATCGGGGGCAGCAGCGATCCGGAAGCCGTAAAACGGCAGATCGCCCAGCTGGGCGAAATATGGCAGAACAGCGGAAGGGCGGAAGTCCAGTCCTACTTCCGCTTGATGTCCAAGGCGATGAACAAGCTGCCCGCTTGGCTCGAGAGCCATCCCGATTATGTCAAGCTGGAAAGCGGCGGCTACACGCTCCGGCTGCCGGATGATGCGCTGAATTCCTTCCTCGCCGAGCAGGATGACAGCCTCAAGGGCTTCCAGTTCCGGTTCGGGGACGGCAAGGTCCAGGCGGGCGGAAGCGACGGGGCCATGAGCGTGGAGGCTTCCGGCATCTATGAAGTCGTCGATACGCCCAAAAACGGAATCAAGTTCCGGATGGATGAGCTCGTCTTCAACGGCTACAAGCTGCCCAAGGAGACGATGGATGATTTATTGCGGACTTTCGACGTCGGCTTTTATCCCGGCAAGTTCATTTCCTTTCTCAAAGTGACCTCCGTCCAGGTCGAGGAGCATGAGCTTGTCATCCGGTTCGGCTTCTCCCTGTGAATCAAAGCAGCGCCGAATGGCGGCCCTCATTTTCCGGAGGGCCGCTTTTCGATGGCTTGAAGCCAGGCAGACGCCAGCTGCTCCGGCGACATTCCGCCCCCGTCCTTCCAATAGGATTTCCAGAGCGGAGCCAGCAAGTCGGCTCCATGGAGCCGAAGCCGACCCTCCTTGCCCTGGAACAGCTGCGGCTTCCAGTCTGCCGGGAAGCCGCCATCTCCGGATGAGTCTCCGATGTAGAGGCTCGGCTTCGGCAGCAGCCTGAACGCCGCATCTGCAGCTGCCTTCCGGGCAGCCGTCTCCGTCACGCCCGCGATCCAGGCCGCTGCGGCGTCGGGGCTTGCGCTCGTGGCCATGATTCCATAACTCCGCATTCGCAGGGAGGCGGTATCGAGCGCCAGGCGGTAATCGGGCGTATAGCCTTCTCCGGGATTCCATCGCCTGTATTCCGACCACGGAATGATGGCCGAAAATGCCTTGCCCGCTGCCATTGCCGCCTCCGCTTCCTCATAGGAGGAGTATGCCTGCATCCTGCTGCCATCTCCTCTGCCCGACAGCGCCTGCTTGAGGCGCTCCGGCAGCTGCTCGGCTCCGGCTTCCGGCTTCCATCCGGCGACCCATGCTGCGGCTGCTCCGGCATCGCTTCTTCCGATCAGGACGGTGGGGACGCCCGGATGGCCGGCACTAACCAGCTCCATCTCTTCCCATGCCGTCGGCGGCCGCAGCAGCCCTGCCTCCATCAGCTTGCTGTCCTTCCACACCAGCACATCCGGGTCCGCATCTCTGGGCGCTCCCCATAAGTATCCATTCCAGTAAAGCGGCTCCCAGAAAGCCCCGCTCCCTCCGAAGCCGGCGCTGCCCGCCATCAGCTTGTCCAGCGGCAGGAGGACTCCGGCCGCGGCGAGAGGAATGATCTCCGAGCTCGGCAGGAGCACGATGTCCCCTGCCTCTCCAAGCAGCGCCCGGCGCCTCCACTGTCCTGTTCCAGTCTCTGCCGGCAGAGAATTCACCAGCTGGATATCCCATCCGGGATGCCTCTGCGACCAGAGGCGGCTTATTTCCGACAGCGCGGCGTATTCCTGTTCATCCAAGGAAACGCTTACAGTCAACCGTTCGCGCTGTTCGGCTTTTTCACCGCCGCCGGCAAGCGGCTCGTCCCAGACTGCGGCAGGCTGAGCGCTGCCCGGAGGATCCTCGGCCGGATGCTCTTGCTGGACGAGCAGAAGAGCGGCGGCGAGAGCGGCTCCCGGCAGCAGCAGGTATTTTTTTCGTGCCATCCACGCCGCCCTCCTTTCGGACATGTTTCCCTTCATCCTATCAAAGTTTCCGGTATCTGTCTGCCCGGCCGGGCAAAAAATAGGCCGTATGCTCCTTGCAGCAATTCCCTTGCGCATAGGTTGGGGCCGATAGACTAGGACTGCAAAATAATGCTGTTTTCAGACAGCCAGGAATAGCATGCAGAAGGCCAAGCCCCGTGCAACAAAGCGGAAGCCGACGACAGAGCGGCTCAGCTTCTTCCTCCTTTTTCCTGTTTTGGCCGAATTCCAGACGTCGGGCAACAAGAAAGGCCGCCTGCATGCAGGCGGCCTTTTCCCTCATCCTCTAAAGCAGGTCAGCCGCAAGCTGAGCCAGCTTGGAGCGCTCTCCCTTTTCCAGGTTGATATGCCCGCTCAGCGCTTCCTGCTTGAAGCTTTCGACGATATGAGTCAGCCCGTTGCTCATGGAATCCAGATACGGATGGTCGATCTGCTCGGGATCGCCCATCAGCACGATTTTGCTTCCTTCGCCGACACGGGAGACAATCGTCTTCACCTCATGCCGGCTGAGATTCTGCGCCTCGTCGATGATAATGAACTGGCCTGGGATGGAACGCCCGCGGATATAGGTCAGCGCCTCGACCTGAATGCTGCCGAGTCCCATCAGAATCTTGTCGATATCGCCGGACTTCTTGGTATCGAAGAGGAATTCCAGGTTGTCGTAGATCGGCTGCATCCATGGGCGCAGCTTCTCGTCCTTCTCTCCCGGGAGGTAACCGATGTCCTTGCCCATCGGGACGACGGGACGCGCGATCAGCAGCTTCTTGTATTTATGCTCATCCTCGATCTTGAGCAGGCCGGCCGCGAGGGCAAGCAGCGTCTTGCCTGTGCCCGCCTTGCCGGTCAGCGTCACGAGCGGAATATCGTCGTTCAGGAGCAGCTCCAGCGCCATCCGCTGCTGGGCGTTGCGGACGGTGATGCCCCAGACGGGATCATTGCTCAGGTACAGCGGCTCCAGCCTCGCCCCATCCTGGCTTACCTTCAGCAGGGCGCTCTTGGAAGTGCCGAGCTCATCCCTCAGAACGATGAATTCGTTGGGATGCAGCCTGGAGGACAGCTGCAGGCTCTTGATGCTCAAGAACCGGTAGGAATAGAATTCGTCGATGATGGACGGATGGACGAACAAGGTCGCCGTCCCCGTGTACACATCCGACGGCTCCACGGCTCGATCGGACAAATAATCCTCGGCTTGCAGGCCGAGCACATCGGCCTTGATCCGCACCAGCACATCCTTGCTGACGAGCACGACATCGCGGCCCGTTCCATCCTTTTCTTCCTCCATATGGTAATTCAGGGCGACAGCGAGAATGCGGTTGTCATTGGACATCTCCCCGAACATTTCCTGAACCCGTACATAGCTTCGGTGGTTCAGCTCTACCTTGAGCAACCCACCCCTCGGGAGCGAGATGCCTTCATGCAGCCTGCCCTCTTCCCTCATTCCGTCAAGCAGCCGCGACACATGGCGCGCATTGCGCCCCAGCTCGTCGGCCAGCCGTTTTTTGGAATCGATCTCCTCCAGCACGACGGCCGGGATGATGACTTCGTTGTCGTCGAAAGCGTAGAGAGCCTGCGGATCATGAAGCAGCACATTTGTATCCAGTACGAAGATTTTGGTCACGAAGCAACCCCTCCTGGCCTTATAATTCCGGTCCACATGCGATGGTTACATAGCCCGACCGGAACAGGGACAAACTAGGTTCGGTTCTACGATCAAGCATCGACGGAAAGGTCAGGTGTCCCTAACATGAAAAAATGGCTGTCGGCAGCTTTGATTCTATGCCTGACGGCGACCGGCTGCGGCACGGTCGTCCATAAGGGCGATTCTCCTTCCCCTGCTGAAGACCAGCGTATTCGTACGAAGCAAACCGATCCCGAGCCGGAAAAAACGGTCGGGTCGGCCCAGGCCGCCAAACGTCTGGAAGAACTCGCCTCCCGGGTGGAGGGCGTGCGCAAAGCCCATGCCGTCGTGGCCGGGAATACAGCCGTAGTCGGCATCGATGTCGACGGCAACTTCGACCGCTCCCGTGTCGGAACGATCAAGTATGCCGTCGCTCAAGCGCTTCGCAATGACCCGCTCGGCGTCCGAGCCATCGTGACGGCAGACATGGACGTCAACCAGCGGCTGTCGGAGCTGGGCGCCGACATCCGCCGCGGACGCCCGATCCGAGGCTTCGCGGAGGAAATGGCCGACATCGTCGGCCGCATCGTGCCGCAGCTGCCTCGCAATACGGCTCCGGAAAACCGGAATGCCGCATCGCCTGCTCCGATGGACGGCATGCACAAAGCCGGCGAGCCGGCTGCACATCGCTGACCTGCGCCATAGCGCAAAAAGCCTAGTGACAGGTCACTAGGCTTTTTGGTTTGGGAGGGGCAGCTGCTTCCAATGGCCAAGCCACAGAGGACGGGCCTCTGCCGTGAAGGCGCGTGCCGGATGTCGATGCAAGGCCTTCGGAAATCGTGATGCCGCCATGCGCACGGAGCTCCGCCATTCGCCCTGCCTCCCGGAATTATAATCGGATCATGATGTCGGCTTCGTAGTTGTAGTATAACATACGTATGCACTGTCCACGATGGTCATTCATCCAGTTTGGACTGGAGGGCCTTGCTTGCCTTCGCAACGACAGCCTCGTCCAGATACACATAGGGGCTTCTCCAATCCCCGGTCAAAGGAATGAAGGTGATATCCTCCTTGGAGATGCCGAAGTATACCCTCAACATTTCCCGAATATCCGATGCCGGCATATCCGTCTTCACATTGCCTCCGACAGCTCCAAATACATTGCCCAGGCGCAGCAGTCCCGGCACCGACATCATCCGGTCCGTAATCGCCCCGACGACCTGCTCCTGGCGCTCGTTGCGCTCGAAGTCGCTCGACATGTTCTTGCCGTCGTTGGATTTGCGGTAGCGGACAAATCCCAGCGCGTCCTCGCCGCCGAGCTTCTGCTCGCCCTTGCGCAGATGGATGCTCGTGCCGCCGGGCTGGCCGGCATGATCGTCATAATCCATATCCATGTCCACATTGACGTTCACGCCTCCGAGCGCATCCACCACGTCGGCGAAGCCTTGGAAGTTGACGTTCGCCGAATAGGCGATCGGAATGCCGAGAAAACGACCGATGGCATCCTTCATTCCCTTGGCTGCGGCATGCTCCGCGTTCTCCTGGGACACGCCCTTTCCTTCACTCTTGGCATTGCGCAGAAACGCCGAATAATAGCTGTTGACCTTGCGGGTCTTGTAGCCTTTGACCTCTATTCTGGAATCGCGCGGAATGGAGACGACAACCGCACTTTTGGTCTTCGGATTGAACGCGGCCGCCATAAGGACATCGGTATTCAGCAAGCCGCCTTCTCCTCGCGTATCCACTCCCATGATCAGCATGCCGAACGGGCTGCTGCCGATAGAGCCGACTTCGGAGCTCGTTCCATAGCTCATCTCCTTGATGGCCTTGTTCGCGTCCATGAACAGATAGACGCCGTAACCGACCGCAATGAAAATAAGCAGCGAGGCGAACAGCATGAATCTTCGCATCCAAAAACGGGGCTTGTGTTTCTTGACGGCGCCATTGCGGGCGCCTCGTCCAGCCGGCGGGCTGCTGCCCGGCCGGCGCGGGGGGGATCCGTTGCCAGTAGTCATAAATTCTCCTTCATCTGTCCGAAAAGAACCGCCGTCATGCCTCGGATTCCTTTCTTCACAGTGCTGTGTCCGCCGCCGGCAAGGGCGGAGGCCAAGTGCACCAATCGTATTTCGGGCCCTGCCTAGCTTTCTCCAGCTCCAGGCGCATTCTGGCGTTTGGCTTGCCGGCGGTCGTTGAACTGCCGGATCCTCAGCATGAACATCAACAGGACGGCAACCGCCATGCATTGAATGATCGGAAGCTTGTCGATCTGGAAGACGACCAGAATGGCTGAACCGATGGCCATGATGACGTAGACCAGAATTTCCTTGAGAATCGGCAAGCGCTGCTGCGGACGGAATACCTTGTTGAAGATATAGATAACCCCTGCCAGAATCAGGATATACGATACGAGCGCATGCTCGCTGAGCCATTGCTGCATCCCAGTTCTCCTCCTTGAGTGGATATCAGTGCCGGCAGGCCCGATATCATATAGACGAACAAGCGGCGAATTTGGATGCCGGCCGGATGGCCGGCCCCAATCGCCGCTGTTACGTTCATGATTCAGGCAAGCCGCTTGAATCGATTATACGCTTGCTGAAGTTTTGCGCTGCTTCTCGGCACGCTCGCGCTCGCTCTTGTTCAGGAGCTTCTTGCGCATCCGAATGGATTTAGGCGTGATTTCGCAATATTCGTCGTCATTGAGATACTCCAGCGCAGCTTCGAGGCTGTACGTGCGCGGCGTTTTGAGCCGGACCGTATCGTCCTTCGTCGCGGAGCGGATGTTCGTCAGCTGTTTTTCCTTGCAGATGTTGACGACGATGTCCTGATCGCGGTTATGCTCGCCGACGATCATGCCTTCGTAGATCTCGGTGCCCGGCTCCAGGAACAGGATGCCGCGGTCTTCTACGCCCATCATGCCGTAGAAGGTCGATACGCCGTTCTCGGTTGCGACCAGAACGCCTTGGTGGCGTCCGCCGACTCCGGAGCCGGCGATCGGACCGTAGCTGTCGAACGCATGGTTCATGATGCCGTAACCGCGCGTCAGCGTCAGGAAGTGGGTCCGGTAGCCGATCAGGCCGCGTGCCGGAATGATGAATTCCAGGCGGACCTGGCCGTTGCCGTTGTTGACCATGTTGACCATTTCCGCTTTGCGCGTTCCAAGGCTCTCCATGACGGCTCCCATGCTTTCTTCCGGAACGTCGATGAGCAGGCGCTCGTACGGCTCGGATTTCACGCCGTCGATTTCCTTGACGATGACCTCAGGCTTGGATACCTGCAGCTCGTATCCTTCGCGGCGCATGTTCTCGATCAGGATGCCGAGGTGAAGCTCGCCCCGACCCGATACGATGAATACGTCCGGGCTGTCCGTATCTTCGACGCGCAGCGCGACGTCGGTCTCGAGCTCTTTGTAGAGGCGCTCGCGAAGCTTGCGGGAAGTGACCCACTTGCCTTCGCGTCCGGCGAACGGGCTGTTGTTGACGAGGAACGTCATCTGCAGCGTCGGCTCGTCGATCTCCAGCACCGGCAGGGCTTCAGGCTTCGCTGGATCCGCGATCGTCTCGCCGATGTTGATGTCCTTGATGCCTGCGATGGCGACGATGTCGCCGCCGGCCGCTTCTTCGACCTCGACGCGCTTCAGTCCCTGGAAGCCGAACAGCTTCTCGATCCGGGCTTGCTTGATTCCGCCCTCGCGAGTCATGACGGCTACCGTCTGGCCTTGGCGGATGACGCCGCGGTTGACGCGGCCGATCGCGATGCGGCCCATGTATTCGTTATAGTCAAGCAGCGTAACGAGGAATTGCAGCGGATCCGTGACGCTCTCGGTCGGATGCGGGATATGCTGGACGATCGTTTCGTACATGGCTTCCATGTTCTCGTCCTGCTTCTCCAGGCTCATGCTGGACGTGCCCATGAGAGCGGAAGCGTACACGACCGGGAATTCAAGCTGCTGGTCATTGGCGCCAAGCTCGATGAAGAGGTCGAGAACCTCGTCCACGACAGCCTCGGGAGTCGCGTTCGGACGGTCGATCTTGTTCAGGACGACGATCGGGGTCAGGTTATGCTCGAGGGCTTTGCGCAGAACGAACTTTGTCTGCGGCATGCAGCCTTCGAAAGCGTCCACGACGAGCAGAACGCCGTCGACCATCTTCATGATGCGCTCCACTTCGCCGCCGAAGTCGGCGTGCCCGGGAGTGTCGACGATGTTGATCAGGTAGTTCTTATAGTTGATCGCGGTGTTTTTCGCCAGAATCGTAATGCCGCGCTCACGCTCCAGATCGTTGGAGTCCATCGCCCTTTCATGGACGACTTCGTGGTCGCGGAACGTTCCGGACTGTTGCAGCAGCTTGTCGACAAGCGTCGTTTTGCCGTGGTCGACGTGCGCGATAATGGCGATATTGCGAATGTTCTCTCTTGCTTGCATAACTTCTAATCCACTCCATCTCTTTGTGTTCAAAAATAGACGACATCCAGCTTACCAGCGGACACGCTTGCTCATCATCATCCAGCCGCCGACAGCGACAAGCACGATGGCGATGAGGTAAATACCCCAGCTCCAAAGCAGTACGAAAGCCATGCAGGCCGCCCATACGATGCCCAGGATCAAGGCGATCGAATAGGCGCTTTTTGGGTGGGAGGAGTCGAACATGTAGTATTCATACAGTCCGACGGCCAGTCCAAGAATGAAGAAAGGCCACAGAAATTTCATGTACCCCCATCCGAACCAGTTGCTAAACAGGAACACCAGTGCATATACGGACAACATACCGCCCGGAACCAGCGCTGCCGCAGGAATCAGTCGGCCAAAGTAGAGCACATGCAGCAGAACGCCCGGAATCAGCACGAAGAGCGGCCAAAAAACCGAACCGATAAAGCTGAAAACTCCCAATCTGCCCAGAAGAATGAAAATCCCTGCCAGCAGGATAACAATTCCGGCGGAATATTGATTGCGAATCAATTTCTATCCCCCCGTTTCCCATAACACCTGCCGAAGCAACGGCAGAAGACGACAGCTCATATCTTTCTTATTCTATAGGAAGTGCAATCAAAATACCAGCAGGAACAAACAGGGAAATGAAATAAACCCGAAGCGGGCTTCGCCGCAGGCGGCGGAAAGTCATGGCCGGGTTTTTTTCATCGTAGCGATGCCGAGCACGATGACGAGCGGAATGAACAGCACCGGTATAGCCGCATGGGCGAGCGGAATCCGTTCGAACACGGCGTGCAGGCCAGGGTCGGAAACAAGCATTTCGCCTGCTGCGTATCCGAGCAGGCCGGAGCCGGCGTAGACAAGCGACGGGTAGCGGGCCAGAAGTTTGCCCAGCGCATGGCTGCCCCAGATGATCATCGGTATGCTGAGGACGATTCCGAGCATCATAAGTACGGGTTCGCCGTCCGCCACGGCGGCAACGGCAAGCACATTGTCGAGGCTCATGATGAAGTCAGCCGTGACGATCGTCCATACGGCGCTGGCCAAGGTCGCGGCGACAGCCTGCCTCGCTCCGGAAGTGCCGGGACGCCTTCCCGCTTCGGCGTCATGCAGCAGCTTGACGGCGATCCATACCAGCAGCACGGAGCCTGCGGCCTGCAGGTAAGGGAGCTGCAGCAGAGAGATGGCGGCGAGCGTCAGCAGGCATCTCAGCCCGACCGCGGCGAAGGATCCCCACCTGACGGCGCGCTTGCGCTGCTGCGAGGGCAGCTGGCGGCTGGCCATCGCAATGACGACGGCATTGTCCCCGCTGAGCAGAATGTTGATCATGATGATTTGCAGAAAGATCCATAGATTGTCCACCCGTACATCCCCTTTCTATTTCAGAGGTATGTCCAAGCTTGCGGAAATATGCAGGCAGCCGTCCTTCATCCCGCTTGCGTGCCAGCCGGTTGCTAAAAAAAAATGAATCCATTGTCCGAACGTCCCCGTATAAGGGTAGGTACTTTATGAGGTTTAACGAAGAGAACTTGAAGGAGGAGCTTGTATGGAATGGTTAGGGCCTCTGCTGACCATCATTTTCATCGATCTTATGCTTGCCGGAGACAACGCGATCGTCATCGCCCTCGCAGCCCGCAACCTGCCCAAGGAACAGCAGAAAAAAGCGGTCATCTGGGGAACGTTCGGCGCGATCGCCATCCGCATGGTCGCGACGGTGCTCGTCGTTTATCTCCTTGATGTTCCGTGGCTCCATCTTGCGGGCGGTCTCCTGCTGATCTGGATTGCTTATAAGCTGCTGGTGCAAGAGGACAGCAGCCATGACAATATCAAGGCGGGCGGCACGCTCGGCGCCGCGATCGGAACGATCGTCATCGCGGACGCGGCCATGGGCATCGACAACGTGCTCGCCGTTGCAGGCGCTTCGCATGGCAACATCTGGCTCGTCATCATCGGCCTTCTTATCAGCATCCCGATTGTCGTATGGGGCAGCACGGTGTTCATCAAGCTGATCGAGAAGCTCCCCTGGATTCTGTACGTCGGCGCAGCCGTTCTCGGTTATACGGCCGCGCATATGATTGCCGGAGAGCCGAAGGTCGCCCACCTGTTCGACGGCCGTCCGATGCCGGAATGGGTGTTCATCCTCCTGGTCATCGCGCTCATCCTTGGAGCAGGCATGCTGACCAACTGGATGCGGAAGAACAAAGTGAATTCGCAGCAAAAAGAAAGGGAGACCCATTAGAGTCTCCCGGAGCCTGCCGGGGATATCCCGGCGGGCTTTTTTTTATTGAGGCCGATCCTAGAACCAATCCCGTTCCTCGGATTCCTGCACGACCGCAGATTTACGCTTGATGATTTCGCCGCGGTTCAGGACGATCGTCTCCGTGTTCTCCGCAGCGAGCCGCACCATGTCCCTCAGACCGTCGATCGACTGCTCGGTGCGCTCCACCACGCGCAGATTGGGATTCGTGCTCGGGGATTTTGGTACGAACAGCGTGCAGCAGTCCTCGAACGGCAGGATGGAGGTCTCATAAGTGCCGATCTGTACGGCCTTGTCGATGATCTCCTGCTTGTCCATCATGACGAGCGGCCTCAGCAGCGGCAGCGATAGCGAGCGGCCGATGACGTTCATGCTTCCGAGCGTCTGGCTCGCCACCTGCCCGAGACTGTCGCCGGTAACGACGGCTCCCGCTCCATGCTTCTCTGCCAGCAGCTCCGCGATGGCGAGCATCGAGCGCCTCATGAGCGTAATGGTCAAATGCTCCTGGCCCGTCTGCGTGAACCGGGTCTGGATATCCGTGAACGAAACGAGATGGAGCTTCAGCGGCTTGCCGGCGTACACCGACAGTCGGCGCGCCAGCTCGATGACCTTGTCGGTCGACTGCTCGCTCGTGAACGGATAGCTGTGGAAGTGCACCGCCTCCAGCTCCAGCCCTTTGCGCATGGCGGACCAAGCGGCGACCGGGCTGTCTATGCCCCCCGACAGCAGCAGCATCGCTTTCCCGTTCGACCCGTACGGAAATCCTCCTGCGCCAGGTTCGCTCGCGCAATAAAGGTAAGTTCCTTCCGGCTGGATGTCGACTCGCAGCTCCGTCTCGGGACGATGCACGTCCACGGCAAGGCCGGGGTAAGCGCGCAAAATGGCTGAGCCTACGATATGGTTCATGTCATAGGATGGATGCGGAAAGCCTTTCCACCCTCTTTTGGTGGACACCTTGAAGGTCGCAGGCTCCTTCGGCAGCGATTTCCATACATCCAGCGCCGTCTCCCGAATCGCGTCGGCATCCGATTCCGTCCTCTTCACCGGACTGAAGGAATGGATGCCGAACACCTTGCTCAGACCGGCTGCGGCTTCTTCGTACGAAGCCCCGTTCAGCTTGATATAGATTCGTCCGTACGTTTTGTTGAACTCAAGTCCGGGCATGTGCCGAAGCGCTCCTTGAACATGCCGCAGCAGCTGCTGCTCGAACCTTCCCCGATTGCGGCCCTTCAGCGTAATTTCGCCGAACCGGACGGTTATGAAGTCATAGATCATTTATCTCCCATTCCTTTCAAGGGGCTTCAGGCGGCGGACGGCTTCAGCCAGGGCATCTGCCAGCCGGTCGATATCCTCCGGCCCATGCTCGTCCCCGAAGCTCACTCTGATTCCAGATGCCGCCCTTTGCCTCGGATAGCCCATCGCCAGCAGCACGCCGCTCGGCTTGTCGTCCTTGGAGGAGCAGGCTGATTTGGTCGAGACGAGCATCCCCGCCTCCTCCAGCGCATGGACGAGCACTTCAGGCTTCATGCCGACATAAGAGAAGTTGAGCACATGGGGCGCCTGATAGGGCGAATCCGGTGCGGAATCCCCGTTCACCTCAAGCTCCGGCAGCAGAGCGAGACGTTCCAATAAACGGCTTCTCAGCCCGCCCAGCTTGCGCGCGCGCTCTTCCCTGGATTCCATGGACAGCCGGACCGCCTTGGCGGAAGCAACGATGCCCGGCACGTTCTGCGTTCCCGGCCGGAAGCCGCTCTCCTGCTCCCCCCCTCCAAGCAGCGGCTCCAGCCTCACGCCTCCGCGGACGTATAGGAATCCGGCGCCCTTCGGACCGCGAAGCTTATGGGCCGAACCGCTGAACAGATCGATTCCCCATTCTCTCAATCGTACGGACAGCTTGCCGATGCTCTGGACGCCGTCGACATGGAAAAGGGTATCGGGATAACCCCGCAGCAAGCTCCCCGCTTCCGCGATCGGCTGCACGGCTCCCGTCTCGTTGTTGACCTGCATCAGGCTGACCAGAATCGTGCCCGGCTTCATCGCATCGCGGAGCTGCTCGATGCCGATCCGGCCTATGGAATCCACGGGCAGATAAGTGACCTCGAAGCCTTCGCGCTCCAGCTGGCGGAACGCCTCCAGCACCGAAGCATGCTCCGTGACGGAGGTGATCAGATGGCTGCCTTTGGACCGGTTCGCTCTCGCCGCTCCCTTGATGGCCAGCTGGTTGCTCTCCGTGCCTCCGGAAGTGAAGATCCAGTCGTCCGCTTCCACCTCGAACAGCTTGCCGAGCAGCTCTCTCGCCTGACGGATCAGGCGGTCCGCATCCACGCCTGCGCGATGCAGCGAGGATGGATTGCCGTAATGGCGCTGCATGACCTCTGCCAGCGTCCGGACGACATCCGGATGAGGGGGTGTCGAAGCGCAATGGTCGAAGTAAAGCCAAGTCTTTTCCGGGTTCATTTAGTCCAAGACTCCTTTTGGCAAAAAAAATAAAAAAACCGCCTGGCCGGCTGTCCCGATTCGGATCGGGACAGCTTCGGAGCAGCGGTCATGGTACATGTCCGATGTTGAACAGGCACCCACTATCGTATCGCAAAATAGGTAGCGTTACAAGCGGAGGGAGCTTTCCTTATCCAGTACTTTGGCCACATAACGCTGGGTTTCGGCCGGCAAGTTGGAGAACAGGGCGCTCAAGGACGATTCATCCGAAATGCCGAGGCGGTCAAGCTTTCCGGGTCCTGCGTTGTAGGCTGCGAGCGCGGTTGCCGCGCTGCCGTCGTATTTGCGCAGCAGATACGACAGGTATTTCGTGCCGCCGTCGATATTTTGGGCAGGGTCGAACGAATCGGTCACGCCAAGTCCGCTTGCCGTCCCGTCCATCAGCTGCATGAGCCCTTTGGCCCCGGCGGACGATTCGGCGCTCGGGTTGAAGGAGGATTCCGCTCCGATCACCGCTTTGATCAACGATTCGGATACTCCGTAGCGGGCGGCGGCAGATTGGATCATGCTGTCATAAGGTGCTGCGGAGCCGTCCGCCGTTGCTCCTGAAACAGCAGTGCTCATGTAGTCCAATCCTCCAGGCAAGCCCGTCTGCAGCGGCTGCAGCGAAGCCGGAATGCCATAGCCGTAGGAATCGTCTTCTTCCTCGCCAGCCCATGCGCTCTGGCCCGATGCCGCAAGCTGGGACAGCAGCTGGTCGAACGAGGTTTGTCCGGCTGCCGAAGTTCCGGAGGCGGTAGAAGCGGAAGAACCGGTGAGCTGGCTCAGGCTCGGCGACAGCTGCAGTTTGAGAAGAGTCGTGAGGATGCGGGGATCGATGGACATAATGTCATTCCTCTCTTGCCAATGTCATGGTATGTATATCGGTTTATCGCCAGTCAAAATGAATGCCTGATAAACAGATTAAGCTGCTCGGCGCCGACGGTCACGTCTCAGGCGCTGTCGAGTCGAAAAAACCCGTCCTTGGAAAAGGACGGGCTGCGGTCAACTCAGCATCAAATATAAGGGCAGTAAAATCAAATAAACGGCGGCGGCCAACCCGCCCATCGCCATAGCGATGCCGCCAAGCATGCGGCTGCCTTGGAAAAAGGCGAAATAACCGAATACGGCAGCCGTGATTCCCATGAATGCCGGCCAGATCAGCCAGGAAAGCACGGCGAATACGAGGGCGGTCCAGCCGAGCGAGCGGCCAGCCGAAACAACTTCATGCTTCAGCGATTCGATGCGCCTTTGGCTGCTGGATTCGGAATGCGGGGCCGGCGCGATCTCGGCAGCCGTCTCCACATCGCCGAACTGCTCTCGCGAGCGGGCGATCCAATCCTCATGCCGCTTCTTCCGTATTCCGTGACGGCGCCTCGATGGATCGGACATAGCCGTCAGCCTTCCTTCGGCTTGAACGTATGACAGCAGGTGACGGAGGATTCCTTGGCTGAATCCTGGTGGTTGACGCCAAGATCCTCATCGGCGAATTCGGCGGACAAATCCGCATGGGCATGCTGGTCGATCTCGATGTTGATGGCATCGGCGCCACACTGGTTGCCTTGTCCCCAAAACGCACAGTTCGATACGCTGCAAGCTACGCCTTTTGGCATAGTCGATCACCTCCGCTACAAAGAATTCCCGCGGCGGGCTCGACGTATGCTTTCCTATTTCTGACCTTGCATCCTGCGCTGGGTCATGTAGTCATTTTCGTAATAGGCAAGGTCGTCGCGCAGCTCTTCGTAAATCTTGGATACGCCGAGCACGATGTCGCGCGCCGCGCGCACGGGCTTGTGGCGGAAGCGGATCGCATCCTGCCCCGTATAGGCATATCTTCCATCCTCGGAATAACCTTCGTTCTTCGGATAGAAGAACGCGTTCACGCTATGATGGTAAACCTCATACAGCAATCTCTCCGCATAGTCATTGTCAAAGGTCGGGCGGCGCAGCGTGACGCCAAGCTTCTCGTAAGCCACTTCGGAATAGACCAGAAGATGGCGCAGATCCGACAGCAGCCCTTTGTAGAAGGTCTGCTCCTCGCCGCCTGCATCCGGCGCCTCCAGCTGCGGGAGTGCATGCTGGTTCAGGAATGGCTCCAGCAAGGATACGGCTTCTTTGAGCTTGCCGCGCGTGGATTCGCTTAACGCTTTGACGTTGGCAGATGGCATTGTGATGTTCCCCTTTCATCGATCCAGCAAGACTTTGATGGTCACGTTTATCCTATCACAGAACAGCGGCGATTTGTAGGTTTTTGGGACATGTTCCTGCATCGTCCTGCATCCGCAGCGGTAGCCGAAGCGCATAATTCCGGGCTTCCTTCCCAACTCTAAAGGAGTACGCTGGACCAGTTACTTATGCTTGCGGGAGGTTTTCTGAAGCTATGCGAAAAAAATGGATCGGCGCCTTCGCGGCGCTCGCTTTCCTGGCTATTTTGATTCCGATCAGCCCGTTGTTCGTATCTCCCGGCGGCAAGCATCATGAGCAGCAGCAAGCCAAAACAAGAGCCCTTTCGGCCCGGGAAGAACATCTTCTCAAGGAGGCGGATGTCAAGCACGATATGGACGCCACCTCGCAGCTGTGCGCCTCTCAATGCTCCAAGGACATCGGCAAGCTGTTCTCGCTTGCGGACCGTCCGTCCGCCGATAAAGAGCGCGGCATGAAAAAGCTGATCGCCATGCATCCACAGATGCTGCGGTTGGAGTGGCTGCAGAAAGGCAAAGCATCCATCTCCGCAGGCAGCATGCCCAAGGTCGCCGAAGCCAAGCTGCAAACTCCGATCCAGGCGGCAAAAAGAGGAGTCGAAGCCGGAAGCCGGTACCAGTCCCCTGTCGTCGAAGCGGAAGGGGAGCGCTACATGGTTCTTGGCATTCCGGCATACGGCGGCGGAGAAGGAGTGCTAGGAATCATCCGGCAGGATATCGTCGGCCAAGTGCAGAGGCATCAAATGCGCAATCTTCGGCTCGTGCCGTATCCTGCCGAAGGCCATTACAGGGTTGAATCGGTCCATGCGGGAACCGGTCGTGAAATGACCGTCCGCACGGGCGAGGATAATGGCGTGTCCAGCCATTATCATGTGCAGGAAGTCGTCGTCCGGTTCCGCGGCAATCCCGGACCTCGAGAGCTGGCGCGCATCCGGCGCGATATCGGCGCTGTGTCCGAAAACCAGATGAACAGCACGTATATTTTCCGATCCCGCAGCATGGACGCCATGAAGATGATGGGCTATTTCCGCAAGAAATGGAATCCCGTCTACGTGGAGCCCCATTACCTGTATATAACCAACGACCGTCCCCTGGGAAATCAAGCCGGCAGCGGCGCGAGGGCTTTGGTCGACGAGACGGCGGCCCAGCCGATCATTCCCAACGACAGGCTGTACTCCGACTATCAATGGAATCTCCCGTCCATTGAAGCCGAGCTCGGCTGGAACCTGTCCAAAGGCAGCGATGCAGTGAAAGTCGCCGTGCTGGATACCGGTGTACAAGCCGACCATCCCGACTTGACCGGCAAGCTGGAGCCGGGTACCAACATCGTGACCAGCGGATCGAAGCCCGACGACGATGTCGGCCATGGCACCCATGTCACCGGCATCATCGCCGCCACCGTCAACAACGGTGAAGGCGTAGCCGGTCTGACGTGGTACAACAAGATCATGCCGGTCAAGGTGCTGGACAGCAGCGGAGCGGGCTCCACGTATTCCGTTGCCCAAGGCCTCATCTGGGCGACGGACCATGGCGCCAAGGTCATCAATATGAGCCTGGGCAACTATGCATCCGCCGAGTTCCTGCATGACGCGATCAAATATGCCTATGACCGGGACGTCGTTCTCATCGCAGCCAGCGGCAACGACAATACGGACCGGCCAGGTTATCCGGCCGCCTACCCGGAAGTATTCGCAGTCGCCTCGACCGACTCCAAGGGCCAGAAGTCGTCGTTCTCCAATTATGGAGACTACATCGATGCGGCAGCTCCGGGAGACAGCATCGCGAGCACATACCCCGGCAGCCAGTATGCCGCCTTGTCGGGGACATCGATGGCGAGCCCGCATGTGACTGCTCTGGCAGCCCTGATCCGCTCGCGCAATCCCGACCTGACCAACGTCCAGGTGATGGATATCATGCGCCGTACCGCGATTGATCTCGGCGCCCAGGGCAAGGATCCTTTTTTCGGCTACGGCCAGATCGACATCGACAAGGCGTTGCGGGAAGCGGGCCAGACCGCTCAGCCGCTGCAGTCATTCCCTGAACAGGTAAAAGGCCGGCTGCAGCGAATTACGGACATATTCAAAAACGACGCCAGATAGAAACGCAAGAAGGAGCTCCCGGCAGGGAGCTCCTTCTTTGTGCTTGCCTTCATGTACCGGCCGTTCGCAGGCGAAGGCCGTTTATGCTGGGATTAGTTTTTAATGGAATGGGAATTCGTTGCGGAAAGCCTGCCGTAAGCCGGGTTCTGTGCTCTTCGTGGTCCAGACGGGAACGACCCTCCCACTGCAAGCGACAATCATCTATCTAGGCCTGCCATTGCTGGCAGGCTCAAGCGACCAACCCGAACGCTCCCCGGGCAAGGGTTGCAGCACGAGGCTGCCGCGTTCTCTTAGGTCTTGCTCCGGATGGGGTTTACCAGCCGCGTTGTCGCCAACGCCGCTCGTGGTCTCTTACACCACGGTTCCACCCTTGCCTGATCCGCGCCGCAAGCGGCGGGCCATCGGCGGTCCATTTCTGTGGCACTATCCTTCGGCTCGCGCCGACTGGACGTTATCCAGCATCCTGCCCTGCGGAGCCCGGACTTTCCTCTCGCGGCACAAGCCGCCAGCGATTGTCTGTCAGACTTTCCAAACCCTTAGCTAGTATACCTGCTGCAGCCTCATCAAGCAAGCCGGAAAGGCTCGGTATTTATGGCTGAGGCCGCCACTTCCGTGCTGTACTTGGATGCGGCCAGCCGCTCTCGCAGCCAGTCGGCAGTTTTGGCCTTCATGATCTTTTCGGCATTATGGCCCGGATCGATCAGCGTCATGCCCGCCGCCAGCGCATCATGGGCCGAGTGGTAGTCGATATCTCCGGTAATGAGCACCTGCGCGCCGGCGAACTGCGCGGCCCGCCAGTATTTGGCTCCGGAGCCGCCCAGAACGGCTGCCTTGCGGATCGTCTCGGAGAAATCGCCGGTGACCCGCACGAACGGAACGTCGAAGGCCGCTTTGACTCTTTCGGCCATGCCTGCGAGTGTGATGGGCTCTTCCAGCTTGCCGGAACGGCCGAGCCCGCGGACAACGCCTTCCTGCTGGAGCAGCGTGATGTCAAAGGCGACTTCTTCGTACGGATGAGCGCTCTGCATCGCTTTGACAGAACGCTTCAGCAGGCTTTCCGGCACGATGGTCTCCAGCCTGATCTCGTCGACCGTTTCAAGGCGGCCTGTGGAACCGATGAAGGGATCCGTGCCCGCCCCGGGACGGAAGGTTCCCCTTCCCTCCACGCTGAAGCTGCACTGGTCGTACGCGCCGATCGAGCCCGCGCCTGCTTCCCACAACGCTCCGCGCACAGCCTCGTGATGGGAACCCGGGACGTATACCGACAGCTTGAACAGCTTGTCCTCATGCACCTTCTCGAGGCTGACCCTTCCTTCCGGCTTGATGCCGACCGCATCCGCCATCCAGTCGTTCATGCCGCCGTCGGCCGTGTCGAGATTCGTATGGGAAATGTATACGGCGATATCATGCTTGATCAGACGCTCATAGAGCGAGCCTGCCGGAGACGAAGTGTCGATCTTGGCCAGCGGCCTGAAAATGATCGCGTGATGGGCGATGATCAGATCGGCACCCGTGGCGATCGCTTCCTCCACCACGGCTTCCGTGACGTCAAGCGCGACAAGCACTTTCCGGATCTCCTTCTGCAGCGTGCCTAGCTGCAGTCCGACCCGGTCATTTTCCACCGCATATTTCTTGGGAGCCAGCTGCTCCATCAATCCCGTGACGATATGTCCGTTCGCGAACATGACAGCACCTCCTCGATCATCCGGCACTCGCGCCTGAAGCTTTCGGCACGGGCTGCCGCTTCATCCGTTCCGGATTTTTGCAGTTCTCCGACGATCCGTTCCAATTTCTTCAGCTCGGAGCGCCATTTGAGGGCGAAGGCTTCGGTTTCGTTTCTGCCGCGAAGAAGCCAAGGGCCCATTTTCAGCCGCAAATCCGACTCCTCTTCGATCGATAGCCCTTCAAGCGTCGTACCCGAACGATACAGCTGGTCATTCAGCCTGGCATGCTCGGGGTCCCGGACCGCATGGAGAACTTCATAGAACTTGCCGTCTTCCTCCAAAACCATCTCGTCCTGCAAATACCAGCCCTGCTCCCGCAGCCATTGCCGAACAAGCTCCTCGCCTACATTCGGCTGCAGCACGAGCTCGCGGACGCCCTCCAGCTTGCCGGCAGCAGCCCCCTCGTCGAGAATCGTCCGGATCAAGCCTCCGCCCATGCCGGCAACCGTGACCGTGTCGGCTTCTCCAGGCTGGAGCACCTCCAGGCCATTGCCCCGGCGGGCCTGAATCGATGATGTCAAGCCGGCGGCTGCGATCCCTCGGCGAGCTGCTTCCAGAGGTCCTTCGTTAAGCTCTCCGGCAATGCCGGACGGACTGGTGCCGCTCTGCACGAGATAAACGGGCAGCAGCGCATGATCCGATCCGATATCCGCGATTCGCGATCCTTTGGACACAAACCCCGCTATGGCGGAAAGTCGTTTGGAAATCAACATATCAGGCAACCCACGCTATCCAATGTTTTCGCAGAAGGAAAAGAGCCCCTCCGCCTATGACCAGTTTACCAACAAACAGCGTCTGGAGCCAAACTCCCGAACCGGAATTCGCAAGGAAAGCGATTTCCGGCATAAGGACAAGAAGCGTCGAGAAGCCGAGCAGCACCGCGCAATCGCGCTTGCTCCACCGCTGAGCGAACCATCCCGACCAGGAGAACAGGCCGGCAAGCGGCAGCCAGTACAGCTGGGCTTGAAGCAGCGAATAAGAGTGCGAATGGTTACGGAGCAGCAAGGAGTAGACGATGGCAAGGCAAGCCCAGCCGCTGAAATGCAGCAGCGGAATGCGCGCGGCAATGCCGTAGGCGATCCAGAACGCAGCGCAAAGTCCGAGCACGAGAGCTTTCCACCCCCACGCATCCAGCTCGTGCAGGTGCAGCAGATACAGCGACGAGCCGGCCAATGACAGCATGGCGAGCCCGATCCAGCTCAGCCCGACCGTTTCGTTGCGCGGTCTCAGGATCGTCCCCGCCGTAAGCATGCCCCCCGTCATCAACAGGCAGAGAGCTATTTGCAATGCCGGATGAAAAGAGCTAAAATGAAGAACAATCAAACAGAAAAAGGAAAAGATAACAAAAATAGATATCCATTTCCAGGCCGAAAAACTTCCGGCACGGCCAGCTGCCGGTTCATTCGAAAAATCGGGTTGCGCTTCCTTCCCGGTGACATACAGATTGAGCAGGAAGTCGCAATAATGGTCGGGAAGCAGCTTCCCTTTTCTCCACTGCTGGATTTCCTGCACGATGATGCGGCGTCGGTCAGCTTCCATATTCGGCTCCTTTTCACGCAAAGGCTCAGGCCGGCGAGGCAAGTGTGCCGCAGCCGGAACGGTATACCGTAGTCATCGACAACAAGCTTCGGATGTTGAAGGGACTTCGGTCCCCGATGACCATGGTCCCACAGGAATTTGCACCCTGAACAGACTCCATGACCAAAAAAAGACCCCCTGCCGAGGGCAGAAGGTCATTCCTTGACGGCCTACTCCAGAAAATCCTTGAGCCGCTTGCTGCGGCTAGGATGGCGAAGCTTGCGAAGTGCCTTGGCTTCGATCTGGCGGATCCTCTCGCGCGTGACTCCGAATACCTTGCCCACTTCCTCGAGCGTCCTTGTCCTGCCGTCATCGAGGCCGAAGCGCAGGCGGAGGACATTCTCCTCCCGCTCCGTCAGCGTATCCAGCACATCCTCAAGCTGCTCCTTCAGCAGCTCGTAAGCAGCGGCATCGGCCGGCGCGAGGGCTTCCTGATCCTCGATGAAATCCCCCAGATGCGAGTCATCCTCTTCCCCGATCGGCGTTTCCAGCGATACAGGCTCCTGAGCAATCTTCATGATCTCGCGGACCTTGTCCGTGCTGAGATCCATCTCGGCGGCAATTTCCTCCGGCGTAGGTTCGCGTCCCAGTTCCTGCAGCAGCTGACGCGAGACGCGGATCAGCTTGTTGATCGTCTCCACCATGTGGACAGGAATACGGATGGTCCGGGCTTGGTCGGCGATGGCGCGGGTAATCGCCTGACGAATCCACCATGTCGCGTACGTGCTGAACTTGAAGCCTTTTTGGTGATC
This sequence comes from Paenibacillus sp. D51F, assembly GCF_053345695.1. Lineage (NCBI taxonomy): Bacteria > Bacillati > Bacillota > Bacilli > Caryophanales > Paenibacillaceae > Paenibacillus > Paenibacillus sp. D51F. Next base: position 463,151 of record NZ_JBKFAO010000001.1, read on the forward strand.
GAATTTCTCGACAGCCTTGATGAGGCCCATGTTGCCCTCCTGGATAAGATCCAGGAACAGCATGCCGCGGCCGACATAACGCTTCGCGATGCTGACGACGAGGCGAAGATTGGCTTCCGCAAGACGGCGCTTCGCTTCTTCATCGCCTTTCTCGATACGCTTGGCCAGCTCGATCTCGTCATCGGCCAGCAGAAGCGGGACGCGGCCGATCTCCTTGAGATACATGCGCACAGGATCGTTGATCTTGATGCCCGGCGGCAGCGAAAGATCGTCGTCGAAGTTGAAATCGTCGCTTTCGCGTTCCTGATCTTCGCTGCCCATTGGGGTGCGGCCGTCCTCGGTCTCGTTGGTCACTTCGATGCCGAGATCGTCCAGCTGCTCGAAAAATTCGTCGATCTGCTCCGGCTCCTGGTCGAACGGAGCAAGCTTGTCGATAATTTCTTTATAGGACAGGGAAGAACGCTTTTTGCCCTGTTCAATGAGCTGATCTTTCACCAGCTCCATTTTTTGTTCGTTGTCCAGCTCAGTATGTTGGTCATTCGCCATATTCCCGACTCCCTCCTCCCTAGAAATGTCCATCCTGCCGTTTCATTAGCTGTCTTTCTAGGGCGATAATCTCACTTTGGATCTTGGCCGCCTTCAGCACGTCGCCGCTCCGCTCCGCCCGCAGGGCTTCTTCTCTCCTGAGCTCGATTTCCCTCAGCTGCGGCACCTTCAGAATCTCATGAATGTAGGCCGAAAGCAGATGCTCGTCAAAAGGAGATGAATCCTCGTGCATCAGAATGGAAGCCGCTGCCCTCTCCAGGCGGTCATCCTGCAGCGAAGCGATGAACCGGCTTGCATCCGGCTCATGCCCTTGTGCGTAATAGGCGTATAAATAAGCAGCAAGCGCCGCGTGATCCTCTACGTTGAATGCATCTCCGAGCCGATCGTAAATGCTCCGTGCGACTTCAGCATCCCGTATCATCACGCCGAGCAGCCTGCGTTCCGCGCGTTGGTAAGCGGGCAGCAGAGCAGGCGCGGCAGGCGCACGCCTCGTTTCATTCCTACCATTATTCCACGAATTGTCGTTCTTATCCCTGTCCGGCCTGGATTTCTGGCGTTCGCTGAACAGCCTGTGGCAATCCTGCTTCAACGATTCCAGGGAAATTTCGAATTCTCGCGACAATTCCTTCAGATACACTTCCTGTTCCGTTCGGGAATCCAGTTCCGCTACAATGCCAACGGCTTCCATGACATAATTTTTGCGGCCCTCTTCTCCTATGAGTGTATGACTCCTGCGTGAATATAGTAGTTTAAATTTCGTGACCGACACGGGATTGTCCATCGTCTCCCGCATGAATGTCTCCGCACCGAAACGAGTGATGCATTCGTCCGGATCCATGCCCTTGGGCAGCATGGCGACGAGCACGCGAAGCCCGGCCTTCTCCAGGATCGGGATGTTCTTCATGACGGCGGCTTGGCCGGCGTCGTCTCCGTCATAACAGAGAATGATCTCTTCCAAATCCCTTGAAAGCCTTGTCGCCTGCTCGTCGGTCAGAGCGGTTCCCATCGTAGCCACGCCGTTTTTGACTCCGGCGCTCCATGCCTTGATGACGTCCATATACCCCTCGAACAGCACTCCGGAACGCTTTTTGCGCATGACCGGCCGCGCAGCATGCAGGTTGTACAGCAGCTTGCTTTTGCCGAACAGCCTCGTCTCGGGAGAGTTCAAGTATTTGGGCTGGGAGTTGTCCATGATTCGTCCGCCGAAGCCGCATACTTTGCCGTCCCGATTGCGGATCGGGAACATGACCCGTCCTCGGAAACGGTCGACGTGGCCGCTTCCGTCAGATTTGGCCGAAAGCAGTCCCGCTCGTTCCAGCAGCTCGGGCTCGTAGCCCCTCGATGTCAGAAATCTGGAGAGCGTGTCCCAACTTTCAGGCGCAAAACCGATGGAGAATTCGTCGATCAGCTTGCTGTTCAGCCCCCTTGAAAGCAGATAAGCGCGAGCTTCCTGGCCCTGGGCGGAATTGTTGAGCAGATAATGGTAAAACTTGGCGGCAAGCTCATGCGCCTCATAATGGCGCTCGAGCTCGGGGTCACGAGGCGAAGAGCTATCGTCGGACGCGTCCCATGTAATGGGCATCCCCGCCTCTTTCGCCAAATGGCGGACGGCTTCAGGGAAAGTGTAGCCCTCGATCTCTTCAATGAACCGGATGACGTTGCCGCCTTTGCCGCAGCCGTAGCAGTGAAAAATCTGCAGCTCCGGCGTGACCGTGAAGGAGGGAGTCCGTTCGGAATGGAACGGGCACAGCCCCTTCATGTATTTGCCGTTCTTGGTTAGATGAACGTACTTCCCTACCGTGTCCACAATTTCATGATGCCGGCGCACTTCATCGATGACGCTGTCCGGTATCTTGCCATATGCCACTCGTTCATCACCTTCGTCTTAATAACACGTAATACTATTCGCTAGACCCTATCGTTTTCCTGCCTGTGCTCCAAAACTTTTGTCAGCTTTTGTTGAAAGCAAATTCGGTCTTCCGACGTCATGGCCTTAGGCCCTTTGGTCCTTCCGCCGCTGCGGCGGATCACGCTTTGCTCATGCCGGCGGGCCATCAGGAAGTCGATGTTCCCGTCCGTGTAGCTCTGGCCGCGAAATCCGATCACTTCGGCTCCCTTGGCCAGCGCGATGGCAGCGAGTCCAAAGTCTCCGGTAATGACGATATCTCCGCGGCGGATCCGGTTCAGGATATAAAGATCGGCGGACTGGCTGCTCCGGTCCACATGGACCACTTCCGTGCCGGGCTCCCTTTCCAAGCGATGGTCATAGGACGAGACAAGCACCACCGGCACGGATGCGGCGGCTGCCGTATCGATTATTTCCCGCTTGACCGGACAAGCATCGGCGTCGACAACGATCACAAACGGCTCGCTCAATAGGATCCTCCCGTCAACCCGTCATGCCATCGCAACTTATGCTTCCCTGGATATGCTCCTTGATGAGGCTTCAGCTGCTCCGGATATGCTCCATGATGAGGCTTGCCGTTTCTTCGACCGCCCTGTGCGACACGTCGATGACAAAACAGCCGATCCGGTCCATGATCTCCTTGGCGTAGAGAAGCTCCCGCTCGATGCGCTGCGCCGTCGCATAGGAGGCGCTGTCGGGCAGGCCGAGCGCCTTGAGCCGCTCCTTGCGGATGACGTTGAGATAATGGACGTCGATCGTAAGGCCGACAATCCGCTCCTTGGGAACCGTGAACAGCTCGTCCGGCGGCTTCAGTTCCGGCACCAGCGGGACGTTGGCGACTTTGTATTTCTTGTGGGCGAGATACATGGACAACGGAGTTTTCGACGTCCGCGATACGCCTACAAGAACAATATCGGCTTTTTTGACGCCGGTTGTATCCCTCGCGTCATCATATTTGACCGCGAATTCAACCGCTTCGACCTTGCGGAAGTAATCCTCGTCAAGCACATGGTTGAGGCCGGGCTCCTGCCTGGACGGCATTCCAGTCTTCTTCTCGAGGCTGGCGACCAGCGGGCCGAGCAGATCGATCGTCTCGACTCCGCTTGTAGCTCCCAGACGGGTCATCGCTTCCCGCAAATGGGGAAGGACGAGCGTATACAGAATGATCGCTCCGTTGCCCCTGGCAAGCTCGACCACCTTGGCCAGCGACTGCTCGTCCGCCACGAACGGAGCCCGCCGGATCTGGGGCACGATAGGATGGAACTGGGCCGCTGCGGCACGGACGACGAGCTCGCCCGTATCCCCGGCGGAATCGGATACGACATATACGATCACATCGCGAATCTGAGCCGGCTGATTCATGCCGATCATACCCCCTATCCAAATATAATCCGCCTTAAGGGGTACGCCTTAAGGCGGGCCGAGAAAATGTCAGGACCAGACCAGCTTGGAGAAGTCTGCGTAGGCCGCCGCATCGCGGGCGATCTGCGACAGGAGCGCCAAGCGGTTGCGGCGGACGGCTGCGTCCTCGGCCATGACCATGACGCTGTCGAAGAACGCCGTAATCGGGCCGCGCAGTTCCGACAGACGGGCCAGAGCGCCATGGGCGTCGCCAGCTTCCATGGAAGCCGCGAACCGGGCGTGAACGCCGTTGGCATGCTCGAACAGGCTGCGCTCGGCTTCCGCTTCCAGCAAGGAAGCGTCGACCGCTGCTCCCTCCTCCGCTTTGGCAGCAAGATTGGCGGTACGCGTCAAGGCGTCCACGACGCTCTTGAATTCGTCCTTGTCCGGTCCGGTCGCCAGCGCGATCAGCGCTCCCGCGCGGCTGACGGCCATATTGAGATCGTCAAATCCGGCAGCCAGCGCCGCATCGATCACATCGTAGCGATTGCCTTGTTCCGTAAGCACGTTCTTTAGGCGCAAGGCGAAGAAATCGTAAAGCTCTTTACGGATCTCGTCCCCGTTCCGTTTCAAGCCCCGTTCGGCATGAACATCAAGGGCGAAGCCGAACAGCTCGCCGAGGCCGACCGCCATCCGATGGCTCAGGACGATCTGGACGATGCCGGCCGCCTGGCGGCGCAGGGCGTAAGGATCCTGGGATCCTGTCGGAATGATTCCGATCGAGAAGCAGCCGACGATCGTGTCGATCTTGTCCGCCAGGCTGACGATCGCTCCCGCCAGGGAAGCCGGAGCCTGGTCGCCGGAGAAGCGGGGCTGATAATGCTCGTTGACAGCCCGGGCCACTTCTTCGCGCTCGCCGGCTTTGCGGGCGTAGTCTTCGCCCATGATGCCCTGCAGCTCGGGGAATTCATACACCATCTGCGTCACGAGATCGAACTTGCAGATCTCGGCCGCGCGTACGGCATCGCCGGCGGCCTGCGGATCCGCCTTCAGAGCTTCGGCGATGCTTCCGGACAGCTTGACGATCCGGCGGACCTTGTCCGCCACCGTGCCGAGCTCCTCATGATAGACGACATTCTCCAGCTTGCCGAGAGCTTCGGCGATCGGAAGCTTCTGGTCTTCGTCATAGAAGAACTTCGCGTCGGACAAGCGGGCGCGGAGCACCTTCTCGTTGCCTTTGGCGACATTCACGAGCGAGACGGAATCCCCGTTGCGCACCGTCACGAAGTACGGCAGCAGCTTGCCGCTGCCGTCCAGCACCGGGAAGTACCGCTGATGCTCCCGCATCGAAGTGATCAGAACCTCCTGCGGAATTTCCAGGAAGGCGGAGTCGAACGTTCCGAACAGCACGGTCGGCGTTTCGACGAGGAACAGCACTTCCTCCAGCAGATCGTCCTTGATGGAGATCGTCCAGCCTTTCTCCGCGGCAAGCGCCTCGATCTGCTCCACGATCAGCTTCTCGCGCTCCACGATGTCGGCGATGACATGCTGGGAGCGGAGAGCGTCGATATAGCGGGATGGCTCTTCCACTGCCGTCTCGCCTCCGAGGAAGCGATGTCCGCGCGTCACGTTGCCGCTGCGGACGCCGGCGATTTCCAGAGGGATCACATCGGTTCCCAGCAGCGCGATCAGCCATTTGATCGGACGCACGAACTTCAGGTCGCAGCTGCCCCAGCGCATGTTCTTGGGGAAGGTCATCGCGGCCAAAATACCGGCGAGACCTTCCGGCAGCACCGAAGCGGTGTCGGTGCCGATGCTGCTTTTGCTGGCATACACGTATTCCACTCCGGCAAGCTCCTTGAAGAACAGAGCCTCGGGCTCCACGCCCTGGCTGCGGGCGAAGCCGACGGCCGCCTTGCTCCAGTTGCCCTCGGCATCCTGGGCGATTTTGCGGGAAGGCCCTTTCACGTCCTCATGCACGTCGGCCTGCTTTTCCTCCACGCCTTCCACAAGCACGGCTAGACGCCGCGGAGTCGCGTAGGCGCGGATGTCTCCATGGCCGATTCGGGAATCGTCCAGCCATTTGGCCGTCCGGTCCTTCAGCTGGTTCACGGCTGCGCGCACGAAGCGGGCAGGCACTTCCTCAAGACCGATCTCGAACAGCAGATCCTTAGCCATTCTGCTCAGCTCCTTTCTTCAGCAAAGGGAAGCCGAGGCGTTCCCGCTCCTCCAGGTAAGTGGCCGCGCAGGTGCGGGCGAGGTTGCGGACACGCGTAATATAGCCCGTCCGTTCCGTAACGCTGATCGCGCCTCTCGCATCCAGCAGGTTGAACGCATGGGAGCATTTCAGCACATAATCGTAAGCCGGGAACACGAGGTTCTGCTCCATGGCGCGGCGGGCTTCGCCTTCGTACATGGAGAACAGCTGGAACAGCATCGCCGAATCGCTGACTTCGAACGTATATTTGGAATGCTCGTATTCAGGCTGCAGGAAGACATCGCCATAGGAGACTCCTTCTACCCATTCGAGGTCGAAAACATTTTCCTTCTCCTGGATATAGGACGCCAGTCGTTCCAGCCCGTACGTGATCTCGCCGGATACCGGGCTTGTCTCGATGCCGCCGACCTGCTGGAAATAGGTGAACTGCGTAATCTCCATGCCGTTCAGCCATACTTCCCAGCCAAGGCCCGCGCAGCCCAGAGACGGGTTTTCCCAGTTGTCCTCGACAAAGCGGATGTCGTGATGCAGCGGATCGATGCCCAGACGCTTGAGGCTCTCCAGATAAAGCTCCTGGATATTGTCCGGCGACGGCTTGAGAATGACCTGGAACTGATGATGCTGATACAGCCGATTCGGATTTTCGCCGTAACGGCCGTCAGCAGGACGCCGGGATGGCTCCACGTAGGCTACGTTCCACGGCTCCGGGCCGATGGAGCGCAGGAAAGTCATCGGATTCATCGTTCCGGCGCCCTTCTCCACGTCGTATGGCTGGACCAGAATGCAGTTCTGTTCCGCCCAGAATTGCTGCAGCGTAAGAATCATGCCTTGAAAATTCATCATATGCACTCTCCTTCAAGTGGGATGGAATCCCGGATAAAAGGATCCGGGGATGCCGTCAGATGGAAGGGAGAGGGGCTGTATTTGCACGCAAAAAACCCTCGCCTCCTACGTCTGACGCACAGACGTAGGGACGAGAGTCTGCTCCCGCGGTTCCACCCTACTTGGCTTCTTCCGGCTGACCGCCGTTCGAAAGCCCTCTTTCCTGAACAACACGCACTCCGGAGCGCCTGTCATCTGCATCGTCCGGCCGGGCTTGCACTGCCCCCGGCTCGCTGATCGGATCTGCCGCAGACTACCTTCTCCATCATAGTCCGTTATACATATTGACTCATTGTATTATTCAGGAACGGGTTTGTCAACTCCCGGGCTCAGCCTCATGAAGGAATCCATGTTCCCGACAAGTTCAGGACTGCTTTTCTGCCGGAGCAGGCTTGCTGCTGCCTTCCGCTTGAGGATCTATGTTCTGCCCCTGCTCGATTTTTCGTGTCTGCTCCTTAGAATTGTTCTCCGGGTTTTGCTTGTCCCGCTCATCGGGATTTCCTGCATTGATTTTATCTGCCATGCCGGCCACTCTCCTTTGAACGTCGTTGGTCCCGTATCCGGCCATCCACGGCCTCGGGTAAAGATGCTTACCCTATCGGGAAAAGGTTCAAGCAGCATGGATGGAGGGCAGGAGAGAGCAAATCGCCGTTTTGCGGCAAGCCGCGCGGGAACGATCCTCGATCCGCGATCAGGCGTCCTCCGGGTCCGCCGCTTCCTCGCGGCCGGACGGCGCTGCCTCCGAGAGACTATCCTCGGCAGACTCGGCCGCCGGCAGCCGCCGGCGCGGAACGGCCTGCGCCGCCGGATCCGGAGCGAACCGCTCCAGCGAATCCAGGAAGGAGCGCGATTTCAGCCGAAGATCGAGATGAGTGTCCATCAGAACGCGCAGCGCCGTCTTCAGCTGCTTGCTCGTCTCGGGACGAACCTGGATATTGCCCAGCCTGCGCATGTCGAGAGCCGACAATACCCGGAGCAGCCGCAGCGTCCCTTCCTCGAGCGGAATCGCGCGCGGGTCCCTGCCGTGGCAGCGGCGGCAAAGGATTCCGCCTCCTTCCGCGCTCAGCCGGAAAGGACCCTGATCCGATCCGCAATTAATGCACTCGAACAGCTGCGGGCCGTATCCGGCGGCTTCGAGAATCTTCATTTCAAACAGATGAATGACGACCGCAGGATCCTTTCCTTCCCGAAGCCCTTCGTAACAGGCCTTGAGCTGATGGAACAGATAGGCTCCCGCCTCTTCGTCCTGGAAGGCTCTGTCGCACAGCTCGGCCGCATAGGCGGCATAAGCCGACAAATCCAGATCCTCGCGAAGCCGATGGTTCGATTCCATGATCTCTCCGGCATTCAACGTTCCCAATCCTGCATTGCGAAAAAAAACGAATTCCCCATATGTAAACGGCTGCACGAGCGACGTATGCCGGCTTCTGACCTTTTTCGCTCCCCTCGCCATGACTCCGACCTTGCCGACCGTATCCGTCAGCAGCGTCACGATTTTGTTGCCTTCCCCGTAATCCGTGCTGCGGATCACAATCCCTTCGACTCGGTACAGCATGGACACCATCCCCTTTCGCCCATCGGAGGGAATCCTCGGACTCTCCGCATGCAAAAGGTCCGGAGCGCTCGCTCCGGACCTGCTCATGCTGCCGGAAGTCAGAAGATGGCAGCCTGCTCCGCCTCTCCCGTTTCTTCGGCAGCTTCCGCCGCGGCGGCCATTCCGGCTGTGCCGGATGCCTCGCGAAGCTGATCCACTTCCTTGTAAAGCAGAAATGACTCTACATCACCGGTCCGCGCAAAATAGGTCCACGAAAAATCCCGCATGAAGCAACACCCTTTCGCCTCTCGAAGTGGAAAACGCCCCCGCAGGCGTCGTCCTCTTTAGAATGCGATAAAGGAGCGTCGGCTATGCTGACAATTCCATGCAGGAATTCATTCGCTGCGATAGCCGAGGTCCTTGAGCACGCGGTCCTGGTTGCGCCAGTCCTTCTTGACCTTGACCCACAGCTCCAGGAATACCTTGGAGCCCAGCAGCGCTTCGATATCCCGGCGCGCGCGCTTGCCGACTTCCTTGAGCATCGCGCCTTGCTTGCCGATAATGATGCCTTTCTGCGAATCCCGCTCGACGAAGATGACGGCTCCGATCTGAACGACGCCGTTTTCCTGGACTTTCATGTCCTCGATCGTGACGGCGATGGAATGCGGCACTTCTTCGCGCGTCATCTGGAGAATCTTCTCGCGCACCATTTCGGCGCAGACGAACTGTTCCGGGTGGTCGGTGACCTGATCGGCGGGATAATATTGCGGTCCCTCCGGCAAGTAGCGCTCCAGCTGCTCCAGAAGCCGGTCGACGTTGCTGCCTTGAAGCGCGGAGATCGGAACGATCTCGGCAAAATCGTACAGGTCCTTGTACTGGACGATCGTCTCGAGCAGCTTCTCCGGCTCGACCTTGTCGATTTTGTTCAAGATCAGAAATACCGGCGTTTTGACCGATTTCAGCCGTTCGATGATGAAACGGTCGCCGCCGCCGATTCCTTCGGAGACGTCGATCAGGAACAGGACCGCCTCGACCTCGGACAGCGCTCCTTCGGCTGCCTTGATCATATAGTCGCCCAGCTTGGATTGAGGCTTATGGATGCCTGGAGTGTCCAGGAATACGATCTGCGAGCCTTCGCGAGTCAGCACGCCATGGATCTTGTTGCGCGTCGTCTGAGGCTTGTCGGACATGATCGCGATTTTTTGTCCGATCATATGGTTCATGAGAGTCGATTTGCCGACATTCGGACGGCCTACGATCGCGACGAATCCCGAGCGGAATCCTTTATTTCCCTTGCCGGTGCTATCGGGACCTTTGCCTGCTGCTCCACCTGCCATCTTAGTTGTCCTCCTTCTTGTTCCGGCTCTCTTCCAGAGAGAAAGCGCCGGGCAGAAGCTCGGCAACCGTCATGACGCTTCTGGAGCCGGACAGATTGGTCATGATGACCGGCATGTCCGGAGCGCACAGCTCCGACAGCACTTGGCGGCATACGCCGCATGGCGAGATCGGCCCCGGCGTATCGCCGATGACAAGAATCGCCTTGAAGCTTTTCGGCGCGCAGCCGTCGGCGACGGCGCGGAACAACGCGGTGCGCTCCGCGCAGTTGCCGGGGCTGTAGGCGCCATTTTCAATGTTGCAGCCAAGATGAATATGGCCATGCTCATCGAGCAACGCGGCTCCGACCTGAAAATGGGAATAAGGTACGTATGCCCTGCTCATCGCTTCGCGCGCCGATTCATACAGCTGCTCACTCAGTTGCTCAATTACCGGATCTGCCTTCATCTAGCTTCCTAATCTCCTTATGGGGGAATATAACCCCGGTTCTTCTTATGTCACGAGCAGCCGCCACAGCGGCGGCCCCATGATGATGATGCCGACCGCCGCTGCCGCTGCCGCGCAGACCAGCACCGCGCCGGATGCCGTATCCTTCGCCAGCTTGGCCAGCGGATGAAGCTCGCCGCCGCAAGCCAGGTCGACCGCCCTCTCGATGGCGGTATTGATCAGCTCCGCTGCCAGCACGAGGGCGGATACCAGCAGCAGCAGCGCCCACTCCGTCCGCTTGAGTCCAAGGCAGGAAGCCAAGGCCATCGCCAGCACGAACATGAAGAGATGCGCTCTCATGTGACGTTCGGTGCGAACCGCATGGCCGATGCCCGATCCCGCGAGCCCCAGGCTGGCAAGAAAGCGTCTCATGTCCTTCTACGTCCGGGGGAGGCCGGCCTTCTGCAGGACGGCTTCCTGCTTGGCCGTCATGACCGCCTCCGCTTCCTCGTCCTGATGGTCGTATCCGATCAGGTGAAGAAAGCCATGCACGAACAGAAAGCCGATCTCCCTCTCCAGGGAATGTCCGTATTCCTCCGCCTGGCTCCGAGCCGTCTCGACGGATATCACGATATCGCCAAGCGAGTCCGGGTAAGGCAGCGGCTCGCTCTCGTCCTCGACCTCGAATACGATTTCCGGCTCGTCCTCCCCATCCTCCTGCATGGCGAAGCTGAGAACGTCCGTCGGACGGTCGATGCCGCGGTATTCCTTGTTGAGCTCATGAATGCGGGCGTTGTCCACGAACGTGACGACAACCTCGCCCTCCGTCATTCCCTCGGCTTCTCCTGCAAGCTGCAGCAGCTGCTCCAGCCTCTGTCCCCACTCCGCGGGGATATCGAACGCTTCCTGCTCGCTGCTCCATTCCAATTTCAGACTCATGCCAGCTTCTCCTTTGGTTTCACGTCTTCCGGGTATTCTATCCGCGAGTGGAAGATGCCGATGACAGCTTCCTTGAGCGTCTGGGCGATCCGGTCCAGCTCCTTGAGCGTCAGGTCGCATTCATTGAATTGATTGTCGTCCAGCCGGCTCTTGATGATTTTGTGGATCATCGACTCGATGTTCTCCATCGTCGGGTTGCGCAGGCTCCGTACGGCGGCTTCCACGCAGTCGGCGATGCCGACGATCGCGGCCTCCTTGGACTGCGCCTTCGGCCCCGGATACCGGAAATCATCCTCCGTGAAGGCGATTTCCTTTCCTTCCGCCTCCGCTTCCTTGACCGCCTTGAAATAAAAGAACTTCAGCGACGTCGTGCCGTGATGCTGCTCCGCGATATCGCGGATCGGCTTCGGCATGTTATGAGCCTTCAGCATTTCCACTCCGTCTCTGGCATGCGCCGTAATGATCGACTTGCTCAGCTTTGGATCGATGGAATCATGCGGATTGTCGATGTTCGTCTGATTTTCGATGAAGTAGTTGGGCCGCTTGGTCTTGCCGATGTCGTGATAGAACGACCCTACCCGGCATAACAGCCCGTCTGCCCCGATCGCCTCCGCCGCCGCCTCCGACAGGTTGCCGACCATTACGCTGTGATGGTACGTACCCGGAGTCTCCGTCAGCAGCTTGCGGAGCAGAGGATGGTTCGGATTCGAGAGCTCCACGAGCTTCAGCGCGGACAGGATGCCGAACGTAAGCTCGAAGAACGGCATCAGCCCGATGACGAGCACGGCGGTGACGAGTCCGCTGCCGAAGGCAAAGCCGAGCGAGTACAGGATGTCCTTGCGCTCCGGCAGATCGCCCAGCAGGAGGATCGCCAGTACCGACACCGTCCCGAACAGGCTCGCCATGATGCCCGCCTTCAGAATCGTCGAGCGCTGGCTCGCGCGGTGAACGCTGAAGATCGCGCTGAACGAGACGACGCTGATGACGAAGCCGTACCGGAAGTCGAACAGCGTGTTCTGGTCGGCGTTGAAGATGACGCTGCCCATGATGGCGAACAGGAATGAGCTGACGATCGCCAGCTGCTTGTCGAGCAGCAGCGTGATGAGCATCGTGCCGACGGCTGCCGGAGCGATGTAGGCCGCGTAAGGCATTGAAGCCGACTGCGTAAGCCCCGCTGCCTGCATCAAGGCCAGATTGAGCAGATTGATCAGCCACAGCATGAATAGATGCATGTTGTTGTAGCGGGGCTTCACGCCGCTGATGCTTCCGGACTGCTGCAAGTAGACCATGATCATGAGCACGAACAGGACGCTCGCCAGCAAAAGCCCAAGCTGCGGCCAGTAGGTGCGCTGCCCGCCGAGCATGCCCGCTCCCGCCAGCATGTCGTATTTCTCCTTGCCGACGACCTCGCCTTTCTTGACGATGATGCCGCCTTCCTTGATCATGACGGGGGTCGTGTTCTCTCTCGCGAGATTCCTGGCTTCCTCGGTCGCCGCGTTGTCCGGGAACTTGTTCGGCATGAGCGACATGCGGGCGAGCTCCTGCACGATCTCGCGGGTCGTGCGCTGCGTGAGCGAGCTGGCGTTCACGAGCTCGGCCACCTTGGCGCGCGCCGTCTCGGCTTCCCGGATCGGATCGGCCGACAGCTTGCGGACGACGGTCACTCCGACCTGCCTCATCTCCGCGATCTGGGCCGAGGTCAGGCTCGGAAGCTTGTAGAACACTTCGGCAGGGACGGCGTAGGCTTGCGCCTTGGCGGCTTTGGCCATCTCCTCCAGCAGCGTATCGCTGATTCCCGGCTTGCCTTGGTTCAGGCGGCTGAACTCGTCCAAGTATTCGCTGTAGTAGCTCGGAATTTCGCTCCGGTAGATGTCGATCTTGTTGCTTTCGGTGACGCCCTCATCCTGATTCAGCAGCTCGATCCGGTTGAACACCCGGTTGAGAATGGAATCCGGCTTGAGCGGCAGAGAGCTGGAGATCGGCTCCACCGACTCGGCGGCCTGCTCCTGCGCCCGCTTCGTGGCGATCTTGTCCTCCACGGTTTTGGAAGCGACGATGTCGCGGTCGCTCGCTTGATCCAGGGTGATGTTGTACGTCTCCGGAACAAGATGCGGGGACAAGTTGAAGTAGAACAGCAGCACGAACAAAATGCAGAGCCCCGTTCGAATTACTGGGCTCTGCTTCCATTTATAGATCCATGAAGGCTGCTCAGCCGGATTCCGGCTGTCTTCCCTTTTCCGGTCCATGCCGCCAACAGTCCTCTCTATGCTTGGATTTCAGCATCCTCATTGTAGGCCATGATGATTTTCTGCACAAGGGAATGCCGGACGACATCCTGCTCCACGAATTGGATGAAGCCGATCTCCGGAATGTCCGTAAGGATGCGCTGCGCTTCCTTGAGACCGGATTTCTTGCCTCTCGGAAGGTCGATCTGGGTGACGTCGCCCGTTACGATCATCTTGGATCCGAAGCCAAGCCTCGTCAGAAACATTTTCATCTGCTCGGGAGTCGTATTCTGGGCCTCGTCCAGAATGATGTAGGAGTCGTCCAAAGTCCGTCCGCGCATGTACGCGAGCGGCGCGATCTCGATGATTCCCCGCTCGAACGCCTTGGCGGTCGCCTCCGGCCCCATGACGTCATGCAGCGCGTCGTAGAGCGGGCGCAAGTACGGGTCCACCTTCTCCTGCAGGTCGCCGGGAAGGAAGCCGAGATTCTCGCCCGCCTCGACGGCAGGACGGGTAAGCAGAATTCTTTTGACCGCGCCTTCCTTCAGCGCAGCGACAGCCATGACGACAGCCAGGTAGGTTTTGCCCGTGCCGGCCGGTCCGATGCCGAACACGACGTCCCTGGCCTTGATCATCTTGACGTAATGGCGCTGGCCCAAAGTCTTGACCCGAATCGGCTTGCCGCGGAAAGTCGTCGTCAGCTCCGTCTTGAACAAGTCAAGCAGCTGGTCGGCTTCAAGCGTGCGGGACAATTCGAAAGCGTACATGATATCTCTCTCGCTCGGGGTGTAGCCCCCTCGGAAGAGCTGAAGCAGGACGGAATAGAGCTGCTCCAGGGAATCGACCTCTTCGGCCGGCCCGCTGATGACGACTTCGGCATCGCGGGACCGGATCTGCGAGGACGTCAGAGCTTCAATCATTCTCAAATAGTGATCGCGGGGACCGAACAAAGCAAGCCCTTCCGCAGCGTTGTCTAACACGATCTTGGCGGTTTTCGTCTCAGTTGGCAAGCGTTCCTCATTCTCCTTGCATCTGAACTAGTGGCATTTCCTTCACGATCGATTGGTCCACTTCCAACAGAACTTTCATATAAACTTTACCATTGTCCGTCTTCTCATGCAAAATTTTTTGCTCCTTCACGACAGCATCCGCCCCCGCCTTCGACATCAGATCCGCTTTTGCTCTCTCTATGCCCGCCTGCACGGCCTCCTCCCGGGTAAGCGTCTTCTCTTCCACCCGGGTTTCCATGACCGTCTCCTTGAGCCGTCCTGCCGGCAGCCTCAGTCCCCGCCAGCCCAGATTCTCCTGCTTCTCCTGCGTCTGCGACTGGGCAAAGGGGTTGGCTCCGAACCCGCTCACCTGCAGCGCCCTGCCGAACAGGACAACCGACCATTTTGTCTTGCTCTCCCCGGTATAGACATGGGTCTGGATGCTTAGCGGAGAAACGATCGCATATTCATGCCAGACGAGGCCGCGCACCTCTCCATCGGCAACGACGGTAGCCGTATTGGGCGGTTCTCCGATCGTACCGGAAATCAAGGTCTGGCCCTTCTTCACCTTGGTATTGACTCGGACGACCGGCCTTCCCTTATCGGCGATGATGCGGGTCACGACCGCATCCGAGGATGCGATGATATGGCGCGGGCTGTTCAGCTTGGCGGCATCGGGACGCTTGGACTCCACCACCTGGAAAATGATTCTTGTCCCTTTTTTCTCCACGCCGATCCATGCCGCATCCGGCAAGCGCGCCGACAGCTTGGCCGCCAGCAGGCTGGGCTCGGGAAGCTTCCAGGACCATTGGAACGGATACACCCCTTCCGCCTTCGCCGCGGCAAGCAGATCCTCTTGCTTGATCCGCTCCGTCCCCCGCACCTCGATCGTCCATACCAGAGAAGAGAGCAGGAACATCGTCGCGAAAAAGAGGACGATGCCGGCCGCAAAAAACTTGCGCTTCGCCGCTTTGCGAAGCCAGAACGGCAGCCCCCGCCGCCGCGTCACATGAATCCGGCAGCCCGTCCGCTTCAAATACGGCTTCAGCCGGAAGAAGTCCGGCACCTGCACGGCAAACTCCATTTCCTCCGGGCTTGTCCGCCGGATCGACCACAGCGCCAGCCCGTCCTTCAAGCAGTCGTTGACGAGCTCTTCCTGGGCGCCACCGCGCAGCCGCACCGTGACGATTCCCCGCAGCCGCGGCAACCATCCCTCATTCATCGTTTTCCCTCCCCGTCCTTCAGGTTTACGGAAGTGATTCTGCCCTCGATGAACACCTCTTCCGTCCAGATCGTACGGATGATGAGGTCCATCCCGTTGACTTCGAGCTCTCCCTTGCTGAGCTTGAGCCTAAGCTGCTCCGACGAGAAATGAATCACGCCGCGGTGGTTTTCAATATAAAGCTGACGGTCCCCGATCATGATCATCCGGGGAAGATCATAGGCCACATCCTGGGGCAGATCGAGGATATCGGCCGTCCATTTGCGCATTCTTCGGCTCAGCTTGCCCATTGAGGTGTCCATTCTCCCTCCGTACAGCTTTTCTC
This sequence comes from Paenibacillus sp. D51F, assembly GCF_053345695.1. Classification (NCBI taxonomy): domain Bacteria; kingdom Bacillati; phylum Bacillota; class Bacilli; order Caryophanales; family Paenibacillaceae; genus Paenibacillus; species Paenibacillus sp. D51F. The sequence continues at coordinate 479,039 of NZ_JBKFAO010000001.1, forward strand.
TGCAAGGACATCGGCTTCGCCGCCGGCAATAAGGGCGGAAGGCCGCTGCTTTGCGAAGAGTAGAACAGAATGCCTGCATCCATCCGCTGTCTTTTCTTCTTAAAAAGTATGCAGGGAGCGGCCCGATTATGAACGGACGAGAGCGGCTTGGAGACATGTTGCCGGATCAGTTCGAAGGCCGGGGCGGCGCATCTCGCGAGCTTTGCTCCGCAACGGTGCGATGACGTTCATCCCTTGTCCATGGCAAAAAGGCCGCAGCATGGATGTTCTCCATGCTGCGGCCTTAGGCAGGACATCAAGCTGAACGGCTTAGCGGCGGTAAGGCTTGCGGGAGCGCGGCGGTCCGATGATTTCGGCCCACAGCACCGCCTGTCTTATCTCTTCCCCTGTCAGGCCGGAAGCGCGCGCGGCCTCAGCTTCGTGAGGCGAAGCCTGCTGCTGGCGCAGCGGCTGACGCCTGGAGCCGTCCATGCTCCGGTCGTCGAGCTCGCCTCTGCGTACGGAAGGCAATGCTTCGGGAAAAGCGGGAGCATCTGTCCAGGGCTCCGCCCATTCGGACGATCTCCCTTCGCCGCCGCTCAGGCCTTCCTCGGAAGGCTCCATGGAGCCCGTACGGCGATCTGCGGCACGTCCGAGCGGGCCGGCGGACGATGGACGAGCGGAAACTGAAGGCGGACGGGCCGGCCCCGGAACGGGGGGTTCCGGACGCTGTGCCGGGACCTCGGTGCGCTGCAGGGGACCCGATGTGCGCTGCGGCATGCCGCCCCCTCCGAAATCAGGCATTCCCGACGGCCGCCGCTGCGGTCCGGGACCAGGCCCGGCGCCTGGCTTCGCCATTTTGCTGAAAATCGACCAGATGACGCCGCCGACAATAAAGACGAGATAAATGTGCTCTACGATAAAGCGGATCAAAGCTTCGATTGGATTGTTGTCCACGGGCAGGTACCCACCTCCTCTGGAAGAAAAGCAGGCATGGGATCAGCGGTCCTGCTTGCCGTCGTCCGCTCCGCCTTCCGGTTTTGCGATGCTGCCTCTCATTTGGGTATCCGCTTCGATATTTTTGAGGTTCATGTAATCCATCACGCCGATTTTGCCTGACTTGAGGGCATCGGCCATGGCGAGCGGAACCTGCGATTCGGATTCCACGACGCGGGCTCTCATCTCGACGACCTTCGCCCTCATTTCCTGCTCCTGGGCAACCGCCATCGCGCGTCGTTCCTCCGCCTTCGCCTGGGCGATGCGCTTGTCGGCTTCCGCTTGCTCGGTCTGCAGGTTCGCCCCGATGTTCTTGCCTACGTCGACGTCCGCGATATCGATCGACAGAATTTCGAAAGCCGTTCCGGCGTCAAGGCCTTTGCCGAGCACGGTGCGGGAAATTAGATCCGGATTCTCCAGAACGTCCTTATGGGAATTCGAGGAGCCTACGGTCGTAACGATGCCCTCGCCGACACGGGCGATGATCGTCTCTTCGCCGGCGCCGCCGACGAGGCGCTCGATGTTGGCGCGCACCGTTACGCGGGCTTTGACTTTCACTTCGATGCCGTCCTTGGCGACAGCAGCGACGGTAGGCGTTTCAATGACTTTCGGGTTGACGCTCATCTGCACGGCGAGCAGCACATCGCGGCCGGCCAGATCGATGGCGGCGGCGCGGGCGAATTCGAGCTCGATATTGGCGCGCTGCGCGGCAATGAGGGCATTGACGACACGGTCGACGTTGCCCCCGGCCAAGTAATGGCTCTCGAGCTGATTGATCGACAGGCCGAGACCGGCCTTCGTCGCCTTGATCATCGGATTGACGATCCGGCTTGGCGTTACGCGGCGCAAGCGCATCGCGAACAGCGTGAGGATCGAGATCCGCACGCCCGAAGCGAGCGCCGAGATCCACAGCATGACGGGAAAGAAACTCAGAAACAATGCGATGACGACGATAACCAAAATTGCGGCAATTACATACCCTACGGAACTATAGTCCATTCCATCGACTCCTTTATTGGTCGTTATTCGTTGATTCCTTGACGATGACGCGGGTGCCTTCGACGCGCGATACCCGAACCGAGGCGTGCTGGGCGATGAACTCGCCGGAAGTCACGACGTCGATTCTTTCCCCGCCAATCTCTACGATTCCTGCAGGACGAAGCGGAGTAATGGTAATGCCGCGCTGTCCCAGCAGCTGCTCCTTGGAGGCGGCGGGCAGAAACCCTTCCTCGGATGTAAGTCTGTCCCGCAGAACAAACCGGTTCCATATGCCCCGGTCCCTGAAACGCCGCGCTACAGCGGTTACAACAATGACCGCGAGGGCAAGCGCGGTAAGCATGCAGACGACCGCGGTGAAGCTGTCCTCGAAGCTCATCAGAACCGCTCGGAACAAAGCCAATGCTCCCAGTATGCCCAAAATGCCGAAGCTCGGCACGAACAGCTCGAGCGCCAGCAGCAAAACGCCTAGAATAAAGAAGAAGACGTCATAACCGTCGCTGTATCCCGCCTGATGGGCACCAAGGAAAAAGAGTCCGAATGCCGCGATGCCGATCAGGCCCGGAGCAGCGAAGCCCGACAGCAGCAGCGCCAGCATCGTCCCGGCAAATCCGATGAAGAGCAGGATCGCCGCCACCGCTGGACTCGACAGCCAGCTGCCTGCCGGCTCCGCCTGGGCACCAAGGAGCATGCCGGATTCCGACGCAAACCCTTGGGACGGCAGCAAGAGCAGCCCTGCCGCAGTTAGAGCCATCATTTTCTTGAACCCGGAGAAATGAGAATGGCCGGACTCCTTTGCCTTTTCGTATCGAAATCTTGATTCGATCGCCTGCCCTGCTTTTTTTCCTATTCCCACTGAAACACCCCCTTGTTTCAATTGGTAACCTTTTATTCGTATACCTTTTACATACGTTGGCCGAATGCGGTTGGTTTCGCTTAAATTCGGCGCAAATACCGCTATAAGTAGCTGTATGGCGTGTATGAGTCCCGCATGACAAGCATTTCCCCGTTGAAACCAAAAAACACTCCCCGGAGGGGAGTGTCTGAGTGGTCCGAGTTAGGGCAGAAATTGCAGTACCGTTTGGTTTACTAGCTTACCGTCAGCGCGTCCCTTGACCTTAGGCATAAGGGCGCTCATGACTTTACCCATCTCGGCCTTGGAAGAAGCACCGGTTTCCTGGATGGTCTGCTCTACTATTGCTTTGATTTCTTCTTCGGTCAGCTGCGTGGGAAGGTAAACACTAATAATATCAATTTCTGCTGCGACATCTTTTGCAAGATCTTCGCGGCCCGCTTTTTGAAATTCTTGGAGGGAATCTTTACGCTGTTTGATCTCACGACTCACAATGTCAAGAACCTCTTCGTCTTCAAGCGGACGCTTGAGGTCGATCTCCAGGTTCTTCACTGCGGCGCGCACCATTCGAATCGTAGTGAGTCTGAACTTGTCCTGATTCTTCATGGCTTGCTTCATATCGTCGTTCAATCGTTCGCTCAGGTTCATATCGGAAGGATCCTCCTAAAACTTTCTCTTACGCGCAGCCTCGGATTTTTTCTTGCGCTTAACGCTCGGCTTCTCGTAATGCTTGCGCTTCTTGACCTCTGCAAGGACACCGTCCTTAGCAATGGAACGCTTGAAGCGGCGGAGTGCAGCATCGATGGTCTCATTTTTGCGAACTTTCGTTTCAGACACTTGTTATCCCTCCCTCCGAAACAGACGGTCCAGAGCATGAACACGGCTTATCAATCTTCATTATAATTCAAAGAGAAAGCCGGTGTCAACTCGAGTGTCCTTCCACCAAAGCGCCTAATTTGCGGCCGCCAAGCAGATGGAAATGCAGATGGTAAGCCGTCTGCCCTCCGTCGGCGTTGCAGTTGTTGATCAGACGGTAGCCCGACTCGTCGATGCCCTCTTCCTTTGCAAGCGACGCGGCCGTCTGGACCAATTCGGCGATGAGCCCTCCGTCCTCGGGGAGCACGTCGTTCATCGTCGGTATATGGCGTTTGGGGATGACCAGAATATGTACGGGCGCCGCAGGCATGATATCGCGGAAAGCAAGAACATTGGCGCTTTCATAGACTTTGGTGGAGGGAATGGTTCCTTCAACGATCTTGCAAAATATACAATCGCTCACAGCTCCCGACAGCTCCTTCGTCTCCAGACCTTGATCCCCCTATTGTAGCGCAAAAGAGGCTTGCCGTCTAATGAAGTTGAGAAGCTTTTTCGGGAACGGCATGCGGCCTTTCTCCTCCGCAATCCATGCCGGCCCCATCGGGCCTCCCAAGGCTCGTCCTTCCATGCCGGAGAAGAAGCGCGAAGCCGGCTTGGGGCGGCTTCGCGGCCGTTGCGAACGGAATGCCGGAGACTACAGGAAGGGCAGCAGCGTAATGCCGGCAAGGGCAGCCAGCGGGAATACGGCGCGCGCGAAGCGGCGGCGCGGGTAGTATGGATATGGATACAGCGGCGGATAAGGTCCGAAGCCCGGCCCGAAGCCCGGTCCGAATGCGCGCGGATGGACTTCGCCCATGTCGCATGGGATGGCAAGGCAGACATACTCGTCGTCATAATGCTCGATGAAGCCGTCGCAGCACCAGCCGTCTTTCGTGTGGGCAAGAACGTACCGGTATTTGTGGTTGTCGCAGAAATGCTTCATCTCCGGCTTTTCCATGACCAGCACGTTGATCGTCGTATTCATGACCGGCGGAGCCGCCGGCATCGGCGCTGGAATCGACGGCTCCGGCATGACGGGCATCGTAGACGGCTTTGCGGCCGGCGCCGTAGAAGTTTTATGATGCGCGGCAGGCAGCGTCGTCGCAACAGGATTGACAGGTTCCAAAGAAGACCAACTCCTCATAGGTTCTGCTTTATCCTATGCAGCCCACGGGCAGATGGTTATTTGTCCCGATAAATGAAGAGAATCGCCGGAAAAAAACGGCGGCCGCCGACATGCCGCGCGCCTGGCGCGAGGGGCATAAAGCAGAAAAAGCAGCCTACGGGCCGCCCTTTCGCGAAGAAGCCGAGCTTAGTCATCAGCTTTTCAAGTATGCTTCCATGACCATCAGCATTTGCAGGCAGATGTCAGGCCAGCCTTTCTCGGCTTGAATCGTCAGCGCGCGTTCCTTGCTGTCGATCGAAAAGTCGACGCCCCCGAGCAGCTGAGCCAGCTCCTTGGCCGTCTGCGCAAGACGAGCTATATCCTCCTTGGTACCGGAGACGGCAACCTTTCCGGCCTTATCCACGAACGCAATGGCCGACTGCTTGTAATCCGCCGGCCACTTGGCAGCATCCGCGCTGAATTCCTTGCCTTTGTCCATCAATGTCAGGAACGAACCGGACTGGCCCAGGAAAAAGGCTCCCGCATCATAGATGGCCTGGTCTTTGTCCGCCCCGCTTTTTTCTTCCAACGCAGGCAGCAGAGCCGCGAGATTCGACAAAGCCCGGCTCGTCCCGCCCATGCTTTGCAGGATCGTCTTTCCTTGGTCCACGCGTTCCTGCTGCTTGTCTTGAAGATGCAGGGAGAACAAGAACACGTTGCCGATGAGGCTGGCCGTGAGCAGCACGAGCAGCACGGCGAGCGCATAGGAGCGCTTGGCCGTTTCCGGTGGTGATGATGCTTCCAACAAGATCATTCCTTTTCGTCAGGAGTCAGCTGAACGGCCTCGCGGCTGTTCAGGAAATAAATGTGAAGCTCATCGACAGGCCTGCCGAGCGCCGCTTCGATCGCGGAGGCGTACAGCTCCAGCTGGAACCGGTGCTTCTCGGCCGCTTCCGATGCGCCGCCGACTAGACGGTCCGTTTTGTAATCGACGAGGATGAGCCTCTCCCCTTCCTCGAACAGGCAATCGACGACGCCTTGGATCAGCACGGGCTCGTCGGCTTCCGAGGCGCCCGTGCCGGGATAGACCCGCGCTGCGGGAAGCGTGCTGCTGAACGGCACTTCGCGCCGGACTTTGGAGGAGCGGAGCAGCCTCTGGCCGAGGCTTCCCTCGAAGAAAGCGACGACCGAAGCTGTATCGGCGGCAGACGCCTGCTCCTCGGTCAGGATCCGCTTCCGGACAAGCCCGGCTACCGTATCCTCTGCCGCTGCTTGATCGATGCTGCCGGCCAGCGGCAAATGCTGCATGACCGTATGAAGCACAGTTCCCTTCTCGGCTGCCGTCAGTTTTTTGCGTTCCATGAACTGAGGCCTGCGGAGACGGAAGGAGGAACCTTCTGTCCGCTGCTGCGCGCTGCGGCTGCCGTCATTGAAGCCGGGCGCCTCCGGCACAGCCGGAAGTCCGCCGCCATTCTTATCGACGAAAGGACCTTCTTCGTAAGAAGCGGAGTCTTCCGTCCGGTATGCTTCTCCCCGCATGCGCTTCATTTCCGTAACGGAGGTTTTGGCCGCTATGCGCGATGCCTCTCCGTAAGGGTATTCCCACGAAAGCCGCCGCTCCACTTCGGCTTCCCAGCCGCCGGCCCCGATCGGAATCATGCCGAGGACCGCCTGCAGCTCGTCCGGGTCCGGTCCGACTGGACCGGCATCGGCGGCTGCGGCCGCCTCGGAGCCGAGGGTGTAATAAGGCACGACTCCGGCTTCCCATTCCTCGAAACCGCTCCGGCCTGGACGCGGCTTGCCGGCAGGAGCGGCAGCTTCGGCGGCTGCATCCGAACCAGCGGCCGCTTGGTCTGCAACCGCTGATTCCACAGCCGACTCCAAGCCGCCGGCCTGCGGCCCGACAACCGTCGATCCGCAGGCTGCTCCCCCAGAAGATGGCGGGGATTCGCCGTCCGAGCGGACTCGAAGTTCCCGCTCTGTTCCCTCCGGCTCCGTTTGTTCCGCCTCGGGAGTTCGTTCCGCCTCGGAAGGCTGCATGGCGGCGATATCCATCATGCCTGCTCCGGCCAAAGGTCCGAGCCAGTCCAGAAAACGGCGCGCGGAGGCGATCCGATAATCCGACAGCCGGCCGGACTCGTCCAGCGCCGACGCCCAGCGTTCGGTTGTCCTCGCAGCGTCGTCCGTCGTGCCGACGAGGATCATCTTCTCCTTCGGACGGGTGAGCGCCACGTAAAGGACCCGCAGCTCCTCCGCCTGCATCTCCATTCTCATCCGGCGGCGGATCGCCAGGCATGGAAGAGTCGGATAGGAGAGCCTCAGGTCCGGATCGATGAACTTGGGACCGAAGCCTAGCTCCTTATGCATGAGGAACGGCGCGCTCATATCCTGCTGGTTGAATTTCTTGCCCAATCCAGCGACGAATACGACCGGAAACTCCAGCCCCTTGCTTTTATGGATGGACATGATCCGCACCACGTCCTCGCCCTCTCCGAGAGCGCCGGCCGTGCCGAGATCCCCGCCGTTCTCCCGCATCCGGTCCATGAAGCGGAGGAAGCGGAACAGCCCGCGAGCTGTGCCGGCCTCGAACTGGCGCGCCCGGTCATGCAGCGACCTCAAATTCGCTTGACGCTGCATGCCCCCGGCAAGGCCGCCCGCCCAATCATAATAACCGGTCTCGCCGTAGATGCGCCAGATGAGGTCGGCCAGGCTGCCCTGGCGGGCAGCGTCCCGCCATTCGTCCAGCTTGCCGAGGAAGAGCGACAGCTTGCGCCGCAGCCCCTCTTCCGTGAGCAGGTCGTCGGCCGCCTTGACAACCGCCTCGTAGAAATAGCCTTTTCCGCCGCCAATTCGGATTCCGGCAAGCTCCTCGGCGTTCAAGCCGAACATCGGGGAACGGAGAAGGCCAGCGAGCGGAATATCCTGATAAGGATTGTCCACGACCCGCAGCGCCGAGAGCATGACCTCCACCTCGACGGCGTCGAAATATCCGCTGCCAAGCTCGGCGTAAGCCGGAATTCCGGCAGCCTGCAGCTCCTCCATCAGGATCGGAGCCCAGGATCTCGTCGCCCTCAGCAAGATGACGATGTCCCTCCAGGCAAGTCCCCGCTTGCCCTTGCGGTCATGAACGGCGAAGCCTTCTTCCCGCAGCAGCCGGATGCGTCCGGCGATATAGCGGGCTTCCAGCTGGGCGGTCTGCAGATCGGCGGCTTCTTCCCGCTGCTCCGCTTCCGGCGATCCTTCCGCCTGCTCGGCCGGGGCTTCGCGGACGCTGCGCCCGCCGGTGCCTTCCCGGTCGATCAGAGCGAATTCGATCCGGTTGGCGCGCGGAGGATCCGGGTCGGGATACGAAGCCCCAAGCACCAGCTCGGCGGCTTCATCGTATTCCATCTCCGCCACGGATTCCCTCATCAGAGCTTTGAAAACCGCATTCACCCCGTCCACGACCTGCAGCCGGCTGCGGAAATTCCGGGCCAGATCGATCCGGCGTCCGGAAGCTCCCGCATCGATGCCTGCTGCTTCGCCGACTGCTTCCCTTCGCTGCGCAGACTGGAACAGACGGTATTTCTCCAGGAACAGATCCGGCTCGGCCAGGCGGAACCGGTAAATGCTCTGCTTGACGTCCCCGACCATGAAGCGGGTGCCGCCTTCTCCGGCGACTCCGGTCAGCAGCTCGACGATGGATTCCTGGACCCGGTTCGTATCCTGATATTCGTCCAGCAGCACCTCGCGGAATTGCTTGCGGTAATCGAGCGCTGCGGCGGAAGGCAGATTGCTGCCCGGCCTGGAATCGTCCGCCCGCAGAATCTGCAGGCAGTAATGCTCAAGATCCCCGAAGTCGAGAAGCCCCTTCTTCCGCTTGGCCAGCTGATAGCGCCCGTCGAACTCGATGACGAGCTCCGCCAGGGCGCGCATGAGCGGCGCCAGCTGCTCCAGCTCCGCCGCATACTGCTTGGCCGAGCGGCTGAACAGCTCCTTGCCGAGCTCGTCCACGAGCGAGCGCGCTTCGTCCCGAAGATCCTTGACGCGCTCTTGAAGGCTCTTGTCGGCATCGCCGCCTCGCACGGACTTCAGCCTTCCGAAGCCCCCCGCCAGCTGCCAGGCGTCCCGCCACTCGTCCCAAGGACGGGCGGCAACCGCTTCCGACAGACCGGCGACCAGACTCAGATCCTCCCGGAGCGTGTCGGCATAAACGGAAGGTCCGTCTGGCAAGAGCGCCATCCGGAGCGCTTCCTGAAGCGCGAGCCTGGCGCCGCCAAGCGCGAGCGCAATATCCGCCTCCAGCGCCGCGACCCAAGGGCTGCCCTGCAGCTCTTCCGGTCCGCCGGCTGCAAAAGCGGCCGCCATCGCACGAAGCCAATCATCCGGCCAAGGCTGCGAGCGCGAGAAATCGTAGAGCTGCTGGACAAGCCGGTACAAGGGCTCGTCGCCTTTCTCGCCGCCGTAGCGGTCCGCCAGGCGGAGGAAATCCCCGTCGCCGCCGGCGTCTCCGGAATAGCGCTCCTCGAACAGCTCGTCCAGCACTTCCAGCCGCAGCAGCTCGGCCTCGGTCTCGTTGGCGACCCGGAATCCGGGATCGAGGCCGATAAGAGGATAATAGCGGCGGATGACATCAAGGCAGAAGGAGTGCAGAGTCGTGATCGAAGCTCTGCCGAGCAGCGCCAGCTGCCGCCGCAGATGCTCCGAGGCCGGGTCGCGCTCAAGGGCAGCCTCCAGAGCCGTCCGGATCCGCTCCTTCATCTCCGCCGCTGCCGCCTTCGTGAAGGTGGCGACGAGCAGCCGGTCCACGTCGGTATCCTCCGATATGATGCGGATGATCCGCTCCACGAGCACGGCCGTCTTGCCGGAGCCGGCGGCGGCCGCGACGAGCACATCCTCGCCGCGCGCCGTAATGGCCCGCCACTGGTCATCGGTCCAGGTCGATCCTTCCGGTTTGGGAATCAAGCCTTCCATCGCCATCTTCAACTCCTCCTTCCTTCTCCATCTTCATCCCGATCCGCCGTTCCTTTCAAAGGGATCATATCCCCGGATGCGGGATCCATATCCCGAGATGCCGGATTCATATCCGCAGCGCAAGCCGGCTCTGCCTGGGCTTCCGCCAGCTCCTCCAGTGACCGCCACACCTCTTCCTTGCCCGGAGTACCGAGCTTCAGATACTCGTTGGACTCGTTGAGCGGATCGAACTGGCATACAGGCCGGTACGAGCAGAATTGGCAAGGCGTCTTGGAACCGAGGCGATAAGGGCGGATGGCGATCTCGCCGTCCTTGACCGACTGTCCGATCGTCGCGATCGTGCGCCGAACCGAAGAGCGCAGCAGCTCCCACTGCCTTCCCGACGCCAGCGCCGAATCGCTGAGGAAGGTCCCGTCTTTCTTGAAGCCGGCAGGAAGCAGGTCGGAGCGTCCTTCCATCGCCCCGTCCATCATGCGAACCGTGTCCGCGTCGTCGAGCAGCAGACCGCGCATCTTGAAGCGCTTGAGCAGCATCGCCGCCGCTTCGTCCGGCTCGAGCCCAGACGGAACGCTGAGCACGGGATTATGAACGTGGAAATAAAGAACGCCTGCAGGCTGGGCAGTGGACCCCAGCCATTTCTCGGCATGCGTGAGCAGCACATCCAAATAGGTAAGCATCTGCAGCGAAAGGCCGTGCGAAACTTCCTCGAGGCGAAGCTGAGTCGCGCTGGATTTGTAGTCCAGCACGCGCAGCAGCAAGCCTTTTTCGGATTTGGCGGCGTCAACCCGGTCGATCCTGCCGATGATCCGGATGCTGCCGCCGTCCGGCAGCTCGATATCGAGAGGCGGCAGCGTGCCGTCCGGACCGAAGTCCACTTCCAGCCCGACAGGCTGGAACTCCGCCCTGCGCGCATGCTCTCCCAGCACGACGGCGGCTCGGCTGACGATGTCCTTCAGCTTGCCGGCGATGTACCGGTAGCGTCCGCTGCTGAGCAGAATCTCCGATTGCAGGCGGGGCGACAGCTCCTCGACGACCCGGCCGGATATCGCCTTGATCTCCTCGCTCCCCGCTCTGCCCCAGCCTTCGCCCAGCTCCGTGGCGACTCGGCTGAGCGCCGCATGGAACAGCTGGCCCATATCGGGCGCCTGAAGCTTGTACAGCTTGCGCTCCTTGAGCCCGAGGCCGTGGATGGCGAAATGCTGGAACGGGCAGGAGACGAACCGCTCCATCCGAGTTACGCTCGCCGTCAGCCGGCTTCCATACAGCCTGTCCGCGGTCCGCTTGGTCAGCGCCGCCTCCTGATTGGCGTATTGCAAGGAATCCAGCATCGCCTGCAGCCGGGACTGCCACTGCGGCCGGACAGCGAACCAATTGTACGCATCCCGCCACAAGCCGGGCAGCTCTCCGCCTTGCATCCAGGAACGGATTCTCGGCATCAGGTAGGAGAGCGTGCGCTGCGGCAGCTCCATATATTCGAGCAGCTCCCGCTCTCCCTCGTCCTTCTCCGGATAGGCCGACGCAGGACGGGATTCCAGCCAAGGATACAGCTTTCTTAAATGCCGGACATATTCGGAAGGATAGAGGCCTTTGCCTTCCTCGTCGGCGAGCGGCCAGCTGACCCAAAGCCCTTCCGAAGGAGACAGGAACGCCCTGTAGATCAAATATCGTTCATCGAGCAGCTTCCTTCTCATGCCGGGAGCCATCTCGAGCCCCAGGCCGCCGAGCGATTCCCGCTCCCTTTCGGTCAGCACGCCGTCTTCCTGCATGCGCATCGGCAGCACGCCGTCGCTGGCGCCGAGCACGAAGCTGAAGCGGACATCTCCCGTCCGCGTCCGGTCCATCGTGCCGACGACGACCTGGTCAAGGGAAGGCGGCACGGCGGACAGCTTGAGGCTCTCCAGCCCCGTCTCGACCATGCCGGCGAACAAGTCCGCCGGCACTTCCTCTTCTCCAGCCATCTCCACCAGCTGGTCCAGCAAGCTCATGACGCCGTCCCACAGCTGACGGTGGATGCGGGCGTGGCCCGGCCTTCCTTGGGCCAGATCGCTCTCGCTGCGCCGCTCCAGCCTGGATGCGGCTCCAGAACGGTCCAGGAAATCGAACAGGGCCTCGCACATGCCCCGGATCGTCCCGGCCTTGGCGATGGCCCTCTCGAGCCTCGCCAGCGGAGAGACAAGCTCCTTGCGCGCCTTCAGCAGATCCTCGAACTCCGCCAGCCTGCGGGCATCCGCCTCCGCCGGCTCGTCCTCCACTCCGCCGCGCAGGAGCGGTTTCCAGCTCTTGGGGCTTTTCCACTGCCGTCCCTCGATGCCTGCGGCAAGAACGTAGTTTTCCAGCCGGTCGTAGCGCTCGCGGTCCATCCTGCCGTCCTCGGGAAAAAGCATCTCCGTCTTGACGCAGCGGAAGACCGCTTCATGCTTCCAGCCGTATAGGACCGTCTCCAGAGCGGAGCGAATGAATTCGGACAATGGATGATGCAGGACGTCCTTGCTCTGGTCCATGAAGAATGGAATGCCGTAATCCGTAAATACGTTATGGATGGCATCGTTGTATTCCGCGCTTTGCCGCACGATGACAGCCATTTCACGCCAGCGCGCGCCCTTCTCCCGCGTCAGCCGGAGCATCTGCCTGGCGGCCGCTTCGACTTCCGCCCTGCGGTTCGCGGCGGCCGTCAGGAGGACGCCTTCCGCCGGCTCGGCCGAGGCCGGATTCGGCATCGGGCTCCACCAGCCGAAGCTCTTCTCCAGATGAGCCAGCATGCCTCCCCGCGCATATCGCGGCGGCGCATCGGCAGGCAATGCGACTGCCGGATCAACCGGAACCGACAGCTCCTCGCTCAAGGCGCGAAGCCGGATATACGTATCCGCAGCCGGATGGAAGAGATCGAGCTCATGCGGTCGGACGCCGTCGTCATAGGGCTTGTCCAGGCAAAGAGTCACCGTCACCTGCTCCGCATGCTTCAGCATGGATCCGAGAGCAGACAGCTCATTCGGCGTAAACCCGTTGAAGCCGTCCACCCAGATGCGCGCTCCCAGCAGAGAGCCGCAGTCTCCGAATCCTTCCGCGAGATGGACCAGGTGATCCTCGTCGTCCATGTACAGGCCGGCAAGCTCCCCGTCCAAGGCGCCGTAAATCAGGGACAAATCATGCAGCTTGCGCGAGAGCAGCGATGCAGGTCCGCTTCCCGGCTCGTCCCCCAGCCTCGCCTTGATGTCGGCCGGACCGATTCCGTACCGCTTCCACTCCGTCAGCAGCTCGCCGAGCTTGCCGATGAAGCCTTGCTGGTCCGCACCGCCCCGGAACAGCAGCAGGTCGGAGGACAATCGATGGACGATTTTGTGGAGCAGCATGTTCTTGCCGTTCTCTCCGACAGGGATGATCGCCGCTCCTCCCGTCTCCTGCATGACGCGCAGCGCCAGCCTGCGGAAGCTGAGCACCTGGGCTCGCAGGCTCGAAGTAATCGAACCGCTGCCGAGCAGAGCATACTCCGTCTGGAATGTCGCTTGCTCCGGCGTCAGCAGGATAAGCGGCGGACCGCCGGGATCCTCGGCAAGCAGCGCCCGGATCTCGTCCAGGCAGGCCGAGGTTTTGCCGGTACCCGCTCTTCCTGTGATCATGCGAAGCCCCATGGGCCTAACCTCCTTGTATGGCTGTAATCGCGCCGGCAGCTATTGCCGCTGTAGTCTTAGCTATTTGAGCACCAGCCTCGTCCGGCTGTGCCCTTCCTTCGTCTTGCTTACTTCCAGCACGGCCGGGAATGCGTCCTTGAGCTCCTGGACGTGGGAGATGACGCCGATCATCCTGCCCGCCCGCTGCAGGTCCGCCAGAGCTGCGATCGCCCTTCCGAGCGATTCCTCGTCCAGCGAGCCGAAGCCTTCGTCGATGAACATCATCTCGATGGAGACCCCTCCCTGATGAGCCTGGATGACATCCGTCATGCCGAGAGCGAGCGCCAGGGAGGCGTTGAACTTCTCGCCGCCCGAGAGGGATTTCACATCCCGGTTCTGGCCTGTGTAGCTGTCGTAGACGTCGAGGCCGAGGCCGCTCTGGCGCCCTCTCGCCTCAAGCCGCCCGCTGCGCTCCAGCATGAACTGTCCGCTCGACAGCACCCGCAGCCGCTCGTTGGCGGCATACAGGATCTGCTCCAGAAACTCGATGAGGATATACCGTTCGAAGGACATCTTCAGCGTATTGTCGCCTTTGAGCATCTCGTGCAGATCGGCCACTTCCTCCAGCGCCCGCTCCGAATCCTCGAATCGGAGCGAAGCCTCGCCGACCGCCGCCTTGAGAGAGGCGGCGGTCTCCGCGAGCTGCCTGCAGCGGCGCCAGCGGTTGTCGGCCTCCTCGCGGACCGCCTTGAGACGATCCGCTTCGGCGGCCAGCTCCGCCGCATCGCCGCGGACGCATCCGTCGAGCTCCTTGCGCAGCTCGGCGGCAAGCCGCCGCTGCGCGGCAAGCTCCGACCGGTACGCTTCCAGCACACGGACTCCCTGCTTGCGGATCTCCTCGTCCAGCCTTGCCTCCAGGTACTCGGCTCCGGAAGCGAAGCCCGCCGCTTCCAGCTCGAGGCGCAGTCTCTCCGCGGCGTCTTTGCCGGCTGCGGCCGCTTCTTCTGCCTGCACGGCCAGCTGCTCCATACGGGCGCGCGCCTCGGCAAGCCGGGACGAGCCTCCCGCCAGCCGCTCCCGCGCCGCCTTCAGCAAGCTGTCCATCCTGGCGCAGCGCGCCTCCAGCTCGGCCGCCATCTTCTCGAGCGCCGCCGCGTCGCGCAGCGGCTCCGGCACGGCTTCGAGCTCCGCGTCCAGGCGGGAGCTCCGGGCGGCTATGTCCAGCGCCAGCGGCTGCAGCGTCAGCAGCAGCTTTTCCCTGGCTGTTTGCAGCTCTTCCAGTCGACGGTCGAGGGCAGCGAGCGCTTCACGAAGCTCTTGCCGCTGCGTCTGCAGCGATGCCAGCCTCTCGCATTCCGCCTTGAGGGCAAGCCCCTCGGCCAGAGCCTCCTTCAGCTGCAGGTCGAGCCGGTCATGGCCGATTCCGAACGCATCCGCCTGATGCCAAGCTTCTTGGCCGCGGCCTCGGGCTGCTGCCGCTTGCGCGGCTGCGGCGCTGAGCTCCCTCTCCACATGGAGCAGCCGCTCCTTGGCTTCCTGCAGCTGTTCGCGGCTCACGCCGCCGTCTGCGGCGGAAGCGGGCGCGGGATGCTCCGCGCTGCCGCATACCGGGCATGGCCGCCCGTCATGCAGATGCGCCGCAAGCCTGCCCGCCTGCCCTTCGATCCAGCGCTGCTCTATTTCCTCCGCATCGAGCCGCAGGCGCTTCGCGGCCGATTCCTGGTCCGCCTGCTGTCGCTCCAGCTCGGCTGCGAGCCGCTCGGTATCGGCCATCAGCTTCAGCAGCTTGTATTTTTCCTGCATGAAAGAGCGCCGCTCCTGCATCTGAGGCAGACGCTCCGTCTCAAGCTCCAGCGCGCTCATCCGGTCGGCCTGCGCGCGGCGCCGGATGCGCTCCTGCTCCAGCTCGGAGGCAAGCCTCTCCGCCTCGCGTCCAAGCCTTGCCTCCTCCGCGCGCTGCTTCGCCAGCTCCGCCTGCCGCTCGCCGAGCGTGCGCACCGCCGGCAGCAGCTCGCGCAGCTTCTGCAGCTCCATCGCCGCCTTGCGCCGCTCGGGCTCGCGCGCCTCCTCGGCCTCGGCCGCCTCCGCCGCGGCCCTATGCTCCGCTTCCGCGGCTGCGGCTGCGGCGGAAGCGTCGGCACGCCTCCGCTCCACGGCCTCCGCCTCGGCAGCCGCACGCCGCGACTGCTCCTCGTACGGCGCCAGCCGAGCCGCTCTCTCCGCCCGCTCCAGCTTCGCCTCGAGCTCCGCCATCTCGCCGCCGCGGCCTTCCAGCTTCGCCGCCGTCCCCTCGGCCGCCTCCAGCTCGTCCAGCCTCGCATTCAGGCGGGACGCCTCCGCGAGCTTCGTCCGCTGCGCTTCATAAGCGGCTTCCGCATCCAGCCGGTCACGCTCCAGCCCCGTTGCCAGGCTGCCGAAATAAACGGCTTCCTCCTCGAGCCCTTCCATCAGGCGCGAAGGAGCCGCATGCTCTTGCGCAAGCAGCTCTTCCAGCCGGCTTCCTGCCCGGACAGGGAGACTGGCCCGCACCTGCTCGCTCATATACAGCAGCCGCTGCCGGTTGTCCTTGGCCGCTTCCCGCAGCTCGCGGCTGCGCCTCGCGAAGCTTTCCTCCAGGCTGCGGTAAAGCCCCGTCTGGAACAGGCGGCGCAAAATTTCTTCCTTGTTCTCGGTATCGGAGGTCAGCAGCTTGCGGAACTCCCCTTGCGGCAGCATGACGATCTGGATGAACTGGTCGCGGCTGAGGCCAACGATCTCCTCCAGCTTGGCGTCGACCTCCTTGATATGGAAGCGGTCCGTCAAAGGCGCCTCGCCCTCGGCGGTAAGCTCGTACAGCTCCGCCTTGCCGCCCGTCTCGCTCTTGTTGCCGGCCTTGCGATGAGGCATCTGCCGGAATACCCGGTACTTCCGGCCTCTTGCGGCAAATACGAGCTCCACCGACGTCGGCGTATCGTCTCCCGCGAAATGGCTCCGCAGCATCCGCGCCTCCGCCCGGTCCTCGCCGCTGGCGGTGCCGTAGAGCGCATAACAGACCGCGTCGAACACGGTCGTCTTGCCCGCTCCGGTCTGTCCGGAGATGACGAACAAACCCCGCTCGTGCAGCGGCTCGAAATCAATCGCCTCCCCGTTCCGGTAAGGCCCGAAAGCCGTCAATACCAGTCTGATCGGCCTCATCGACCCGCCCCCTCTTCTTGAAGCACTTCAGCATAGACCCTTCCGAACAGCTCTCTTTTTTCCTTGCTGAGCTCGGAGCCTTTCACTTCGCGATAAAATGCATCGAACAGATCGACGGGATCGCGGTCGCGGCGGGCTTTGGCCCCTTCAGGTCCAGCCCCCGGCTCCGGCGGCAGCATGCCTGCGGCCGGCCTCCTCTCGACATGGAGAGCGTTCGGGTATACCGAGCGGACCTTCTCCATCGGGAAAAGCACCGGATTCTCGTCCAGCAGCGTGACGAACACATAATCCTCGCTGGGCTCGTGTCCGTGCTCGATCTCGCGGATCGGAGCGGCGACTCGGCGCATGTCCCTGCGGGCAAGCAGCGGCCGGAAGCTGGCGGAAGCCTGTCCCGCTCCATCGAGCTCGACGAGGAAAAAGCCTTTGCGGTGATGCTCCTCGGAAACCGAGTATTTGAGCGGCGAACCCGCGTAGCGGACATTCTCCCTTTCCACCCAGTGGGCCTGATGCAAATGCCCGAGCGCCGTATAATGAAAAGGACGGAAATATTCCGCCTTCACATGCTCCGCTCCCCCGATCGAGAGCGGACGCTCGGATTCGCTCGTGTTGACCTCCGGCACGCCGCCGGGAGTGACGAACGCATGGCCGACCATTACGTGGCGAGCCGAAGGGTCCATTCCGGCCGCGATGCGGTCCGCGATCGCCTTCATGGCGTCGTCGTGGGTGCGGATGTCTTCGTTGCCGAAGGCATGGCGCACCATCGCGGGATCAGCGTATGGAACCAGATGGAAATGGACCTCGCCATGCTCGTCGGACAGGACGACGGGCTCGCTGTCTGCCTTCAGCGCCCCGGCCAGATGCAAGCCCCGGCGAGACATCATGCGGGTGCCGAAGCTGATCCGGTCCGGACTGTCATGATTGCCGGAGATGGCGAGCACGGGCGTGTCCAGTTCGATGACGATGCGGTAAAGCGTCTCGTCGAGCAGCTCCACCGCCTCGGTAGGCGGCACGGCGCGGTCGTACAGATCGCCGGCGATGACGACGGCATCCGGCCGCTCCTCTTCCACCGCGCGCACAAGCTGCTCGAGAACATGCCGCTGGTCCTCCGTCATATAGACCCCTTGCACGAGCTTGCCGAGATGCCAGTCTGCCGTATGTAGGAATTTCACAGCTTACCGCTTCCTTTCTATGTCGCGAACGTCGGGCGATCCGGCCGTGCCCGCGCCTTCGGATTCTATGACTCTATCAATGAACATATGTTCTTATACAGTAGCATTAGCCATCCTCGATGACAACCCCTGCGGAAGCTGCAAATGTACCCATCCAGTCCGATCCTGGCATCTCGACGTCACGAGTCGTGCTTCATGTGCCGCAGCTGAGCCGAACGATCATGCGAAACGGTCCAATGGCGCCTTTCCAATGCAGGACAGACTCCGCAAAAACGGTCGATACCCTGACGCTCCATTCATTAGGCAGCCGCTCCAAGCTTCTTTCTTATTTCCTAGCAGCTCCAATCGCCGCATCCGCTCGTCAACGCTCTCCGATCGATTCGACCACCCGATCCATTGCGCAAAAAAAAGCGGCACCAGCGGCGCCGCCTCCCTGAAAAATTCAAACCTCGTTGATCGCATGCCCCGAAAGCAAGCTTTGGATCTCGATGAGCAAGACCTGCAAATTGCATACCTCGATGATCCCAAGAGCTACAAGCTATGGACCTCGAAGATCGCAAACTTCAAGTAATGCCCTTCCGCTACGCCGAGCAGCTGCGGATGGTCTTTGCCGGCCGCGCGCCATTCCACCAGCTTGAGCGACTTGCCCGCATCCGCCGCCGCTTCGAGAATCGTCTCCAGGAACAGCTCAGGCTTCATATGGTAGGAGCAGCTGGCCGTGACGAGGTACCCGCCCTCGTTGACGAGCTTCATGCCGTGCAGGTTGATGTCCTTGTAGCCGCGGCAAGCGCCTTCGACCGCGCCCTTCGTCTTGGCGAACGCCGGAGGATCGAGCACGACCACGTCCCAGGTGCGGCCTTCCCCGCCCAGCTTCTTGGACGTGTCCACGGTCTTCGCTCCGGATGCTCGCGCCGTCCGTTCCTCCAGCCCCTTCACCTGTTGGCGCAAATACTGGAAGGCGTCGTCGACGACGAATTCAACCCGGTCGGAGAAATGATTCCGTTCCACGTTGCGCTTGGCCGTATCGATCGCATGCTCGGAGACGTCCAGGCAGGTGACTTTTTTCGCCCCGTATTTGCAGGCATGCAGCGTGAAGCTGCCGGTATGGGCAAAACATTCCAGCACGGTCGCCCCGTCCCAGAGCGGGTAGGTGACGACTTTGCCGCTTTTGTTGACCGGAACGAGCACAGACCCTGATTCGGAAACAGAAGCATCGGACTTCGGAGCCACGAGGCGCCAATCCTCCGGCAGCTCATCCGCTTGACGCGGCTCGAGAGTGATGCCGCTGCGCTTGCCCCAGCCTTTCATGAGAGGTTCGATGGCAGCCCGGTTCTCCCGCTGATCGTAGAAATAGCCCGTCTTCTGGCCCTGGGCGATATCGACTTCCATGGCAAGGCCGTTCTCCGTGATCTCCACGATGGAAGGGCAATCGCCGTAAAGGACGCCCGTCCGCTCCTCCAAGCCTTCGAGGCGCCGCACGCCGACGTCGCTCCGCTCATAGATGCCTCGCGGACTGAATACTTCGACGAGCGCGGCGACGATGGCGTCGCGCTTCAGATCCAGCCCGAGCGTCAGGATCTGGACGACGAGAACGTCCGCGAACCGGTCCACGACCAGGCCGGGCACATAGTCGGCCTCTCCATAGACGAGACGGCAGTCCGCATCCGCAACGAAGCGCTCCCGGTACTCCTTGGCGCGGCTGAACTTCTCCGCAAAGAAAGCCTGGTCCAGCTCCTGCTCCGGCTGGCGGGATACGATTCTCACGCGGATCTGCGACTGGGGATTCCAATATCCCGAGGCGATATACCTGCCGTTCGAAGCATGCACGTCCACCATCGCTCCCGGCTCCGCCTCGCCCTCCATCCGCTCGACTTCTCCGGCGTAGATCCAGGGATGCCCCTGCTCCAGCCTTCTCGTTTTTTTCTTGACCAATATAGCCTTGGCTCTGCTCACGCTATCATCCTTCCATTGTTCAAGCTGACCGTCCCGGATCGGCCGCTTGTCATTCTTGTCCCCTGCGGATCATAGATTGAGATAGGAAAGTCCGGGCTTAAAGGCGCGCGTTTAAAGTTTTCAGAGAAAAACACTTCGCAAGCATGGAGGCCACTGAAAATTTGGGGCTGCAGACGAAAATCATTCTTCCGATCGCTGTTGTCCCCAGATTTCTCTGATTTCTGCCGCTTTTAGCGGTTGAAATCCGGGGACAAAGGCGACCACATCCGTTTCTCCAGAACGATTTCGCGCCTTACACTACTTTTCCAGTGGCCTCCAGGCATGTACTCTGCTTCTCCGGCTTCATTCCATCTAGTCCGCCAGCTTTTTCATTTCTAGAATTCATCGACTATCTGCCCGGCCAACGGCAGCCGCTGGTCCAGGAGCTTCCCGGAATCGCCGTACAAAAGGAGACCTTCTTTATGCTCACTGCCATTGTGCTTCCGGCCGCATTCGGCTTCGCCGTCTTCATGCTCGGCATGAAGCTGATGGAAGCGGCGCTCCACCGCGCAGCCGGGCGCTGGCTCAACGCTGCGATCGAGCGCTTCACACGCACGCCTCTGCACGGCCTCCTGACCGGCGCCGCGGCAAGCGCGGTGCTGCAGAGCAGCACGGCCGTCACCGTCATCGCCATCGGCATGGTCAACGCCGGCGTCATGGCCTTTCCCCGTACGATCGGGATCGTGCTGGGCACCAATATCGGCACCTGCCTGACGACCGAGCTGATCGGCCTCGATCTGGACCGGCTTGCCGGACCGCTGCTGCTGCTCTCCCTCGCCGGATGGCTGCTGACCGCCCTGCTCGGCGAAATGAGCTCGTCGGCCGGGCTTCGCAGGCAGCGCTGGCTTCGCCCGCTGCGCAGCGCTTCGCTCGTCTTGGGCGGATTCGCCCTCATTCTCTCCGGCATCGCAGTCATGAAATCGATCGGCGACGCCGTCCAGAACAGCCTGTTCTTCCACTGGTTCATGGACCGGTCAGGAGACAGCCTTCTCTGGGGACTGCTGGCAGGGGTAGCCTTGACCGCGGCCGTCCATAGCAGCGCCGCCGTCATCGGGATGGCGATGAGCCTCGCCGCATCGGGCGTGCTTCCCATGGAGCTGGGCGTCGCCATCGTGCTCGGCGCCAACGTCGGCACCTGCCTCACCGCCGTGCTCGCCTCCATCGGCGGCACCACGGCAGGGGCCAAGGTGGCCTGGTTCCACGTCGCGCTCAATGCCGGCGGAGCACTGCTGTTCCTGCCCTTCACGGGCTGGCTCGCCGCCGCCTCCGCCTGGTTCGGCGGCGGCCCCGCTTCGCAGCTCGCCCATGCGCAGACGCTGTTCAACGTCCTCTGCTCGCTGATCGTGCTGCCGCTCTGCTACATCCCGCGGCTCCGCATTCCGAACAAGAGCCCCGCCCCTAGAAATTAGGGACGGGGCTTCTTGCCTCTGCCTGTCTTGCCGCTTGAAAGCTGTCTAGCGATCCGCTTCTTCGGTGCTTAGACCGAGCAGACGGAGCGCGCCCGCGACGATCCGGTCGTTGTTGTCGTAGCCGGATTGGCGCTGCTTGCGCCATGCCTCCTCGGGCTCGAACCAGTCGACGCCGCGTATTTCCTCCACCTGGGCATGAAGAGTACCGCCCGTCGCTTCCACGAGGTAATAGTGGACTTCCTTGTCCACGACGCCTTTCGTTTCGTGGCGGTACTGGTATTTGATCTGGGCGATCGGCTCGATGATGCGGCCTTCCATCCCCGTTTCTTCGACGATTTCGCGCAGGGCGGTTTGCTCCACCGTTTCTCCGGGCTCCATTTTCCCTTTGGGAAGGGAAACTTTGCCGTAACGGTCCTGGATCAGTTGAATTTGCAGCCCATTTTCCGGCGTCCGTCTGTACACGACCCCGCCTGCTGAAATTTCCTTCATGCGCTCCTTATCCTCCCGATAATGATTTCCGTTTTCCACGATGAGTCCGCCGCCGGAGCCTGGTCAGGCTCCGGCTTTTTCCGTCAGGCTCGGCGCTTCTTCCTGGACGCTGACAAGCACTCCGCGGCTCTCGTTGACTCCGGCTTCCGTGATCCGTACGCGGCAAAGCTTGCCGACAAGCGCCTCGGAACCTTCGAATACGACCTGGATGTAGTTGTCCGAGTATCCCATGATCAGTCCCGCTCCCGCCGAGCCTTTGTGCTCGCGCTCCGGAATGACTTCCAGAACGTGGCCGACGTACTTCTCCGCGTATGCCAGCTGAAGAGATTCCGACAAGTCGATCAGCTTATGTACGCGCTCGTTTTTGATTTCCTCGTCGACCTGGTCCTCCATGCGCGCGGCAGGAGTGCCGGTCCGTTTGGAATAAGGGAACACATGCATTTCGGAGAATCCAAGCTCTTTCATATAACGGTAGCCGGCTTCGAACTGCTCTTCGCTCTCGCCCGGGAACCCGACGATGACGTCCGTCGTGATCGCCACGCCCGGCATCGCTTCATGCAGGCGCTTGATCGTCGCCGCGAACTCCTCGGTCGTGTATTTGCGGCGCATGCGCTTCAGCACGATGTCGTCTCCGGCCTGCAGAGGAACATGGAGATGACGGCACATCTTGGAAGATTTGTTGAGCACCTCGATCATGTCCTCGTCGATCTGGCTGGCCTCGATCGAGCTGATGCGGATGCGCTCGAGACCGTCCACCTTGTCGAGATCCCATAGCAGGTCGGACAGCTTGTAGCTGTCCAGATCGTCGCCGTAGCCTCCGGTATGGATGCCGGTCAGGACGATCTCCTTGAAGCCGGACGCGACCAGGCTGCGGGCCTGCTCCACGACGCTCTTGGGATCGCGGCTGCGGGACAGCCCGCGCGACCAAGGGATGATGCAGAAGGTGCAGAAGTTGTTGCATCCTTCCTGGATTTTCAGGAACGCGCGGGTGCGGTCCGCGAAGTCGGGCACGTCCAGCTCCTCGAACTCGCGCGTCTTCATGATGTTGCGCACGGCGTTGACCGGCGTGCGCTCGTCCTGCACCTGGCGGATGTAATCCATCAGCTTGTCGCGATCCTGCGTTCCGATGACGAGATCCACGCCCGGAATATCCAGGATCTCGGCCGGGGATGTCTGCGCGTAGCAGCCGGTGACGGCAATGACCGCCTCGGGATTGCGGCGGATGGCGCGGCGGATGATCTGCCGGCTTTTCTTGTCCCCCGTGTTCGTCACATGGCAAGTATTGATGAGATATACGTCGGCCGTCGTCGTATCGAAGTCGACCTGCTCGTACCCTTCATTCTTGAACAGCTGCCAGATGGCTTCGGTATCGTAAAAGTTGACTTTGCAGCCCAAGGTGTAGAGTGCAACCGATGGCATCTTCTTCATCTTCCTCCCATTTCGCCGGATTCGTACATCAGGCAGGCCAAGCCTGCCAGAGGTGCCGTCTCCGCTCTTAAAATTCTGCGTCCGAGGCCTGCCGCCATCGCGCCGGCCGCTGCCGCCGCCTCCGCTTCGCGCGGGGAGAAGCCGCCTTCGGGCCCGACGACCAGCAGAAGCCGATGCGCCTTGTCCGCCGTCAGCCGGCCCGCCTCGCGGGCTTGCCTGATGCGGTCCGCAAGTCCGGTCAGCTCGCCCGGCTCATGTCCTTCCGCTTCATAGCAGAACAGCACGAGGTCATAGTCGGAAAAAGCCGCCAGCAGCTCTTTCCAGGCATGGACCTCATGGACGACCGGCAGCCGGCTGCGATGGGCTTGCTCCGCCGCTTCCTTGGCGATCTTGCCCCAGCGCTCCAGCCGCTTCGCTTCCTTGCGGGCGTCGTACTGGACGACCATCCGCTCGCACTGGAACGGGAGAAACCCGGCCGCGCCGATCTCCGTCCCCTTCTGGATGACAAGCTCCATCTTGTCGCCCTTCGGAAGGCCTTGGGCGACCGTGACCTGCCAGAGCGGCTCGCGGTCCATCGGAAGCCTTTCGGCGATGTCGCCTCTGACTATAGACGGATCGACATCCGTCAGGACGATGCGGGCTTCACGCTCCGCGCCGTCGCTGGCGATGATCTCGTCTCCCGGTTTCATCCGCATGACTCTCGCGATATGATGGGCGTCCTCGCCGCTTAGGGTGACGCCGTTGTCGCCGAACTGCTCCGGCGTTATAAAGTAACGCTGCATAGTAGGCCAAACTCCTGTTTTTAAAAGTCATCCTCCATCATACACGTTTTGAGTCGGGAAATCTATTCGGCCGCAGAGATCCCAGCCGCTCAGCGGCATAAAAAAGCCCGCGCCATGGAAGCGCGGACTTGAATTTATCCAAAGAACAAGGGCGTGAAGAGGCGAAGGAAAAACAAGTGCAGATCGCCGACCAGAGCCAGATAGGGACGGATGGTCGCATTGCTCAGCGCCGGAATGAACACGAGCAGCAGGAAAACCAGGACTCCCCACTGCGAATACTGATCCAGCAGAATCCGGGTGCGGCGAGGCAGCAGCTCGTACAGAATCCGGAAGCCGTCCAGCGGAGGCAGCGGAATCAGGTTGAACAGGAACAGCATGCCGTTCAGATAGATGAAATACTTGAAGAAAACGTTCAGGGCATCGATGTAGCGCAGAGGCGTGTCATTCAGAACGCCCGAGAAATTGAGAGCCGTCACGATGAAGACTCCGATCGCCATCAGCAGAAGGTTGCTGAGCGGTCCGACCAGGGAGACGACGATGCTCATCAGCCGCGGCCGCTTGAAGCGGGAGCTCATGACCGGCACCGGCTTGGCCCAGCCGAAGCCCGCGATCAGGATCAGGAACATGCCGAAAAAATCGATATGGGAAGCCGGATTGAGCGTAACCCGGCCCTGCTTGTAGGCGGTGTCGTCTCCGAATTTGTACGCCGAGTAGGCATGGGCGAACTCGTGGAGAGTGAAGGCGATGATCAGGACAAGCAGGACAAAGGGAAGCTCGGCGACAGGATAAGCGAGAAGGTTGTCCAACCCCTCCATGGCTTACCGCTCCCCTTCAGGCTTGGCGGCCACGAAGGCGATCCATTTGTCCTCGCGGACGCGGTCGACGATCTCGAAGCCGGATGCCAGAAGCCCGGCTTCGACGGCCTGCTCCTTGTTCTCGTATATGCCTGACGCGATATAGATGCCGCCCGGCTTCAGCGCCTCGTAGACATCATCGATGAACAGAAGGATGATCTCCGCGAGGATGTTGGCGACGATCAGATCGCAAGGCACCTCGACGCGCAGCGGGCCGGCCTGCTCCATCACTTCGGCCAGCTGCTCCCTAGCCTCGTCCTCGGCCGCGTTGGCGGTGCCGTTCCAGCCGGCGCCTTCTCCCGCGCTGCGGCTGATGACGCCGAGCAGGTCGCTTTGCAGCACCTGGATGACGTCGTCCATGCCGTTCAGACGGGCATTTTCCTTGGCGCTGGAGACAGCGACCGGATCGAGATCGACAGCCAGCACGCTGGATGCGCCCAGCAGGACAGCTCCGATGGCCAGAATGCCGGAGCCGGTGCCGACGTCGATGACTTCGTCTCCCTCGCGGATCGCCGATTCAAGCGCGCGCAGGCATAGGGAGGTCGTCGGATGGGTCCCGGTGCCGAACGCCATGCCGGGATCAAGCTCGATGATGCGCTCGTCCTCGGAACCCTCGTACGGCTCCCAGGTCGGCTTGATCGTCAGCCTTTCGGTGACCCGGATCGGCTTGAAATACTGCTTCCAGGCCGTCGCCCAGTCATCCTCGTCCACCGTGACGACCGTGATATCATATGTACCGGGATTGATGTCGTAGTCCTTCAGCTCCTCGATGCGGGGACGGATGGCGGCCACATGGGCGTCCATGTCCTCGTCTTCGCTGAAGTAGCCCTTGATGACGGCGTCTCCCTCGGGAATATCGTTGAGCGGCAGCTCGTACCATTGGCCGAACGACTCGTCGCGCCGCCTGTTCAGCGAGCCGGATTCTTCGATGGAAACTCCGCCTGCGCCCTGTTCATGCAAAAAGTTGGAAATCATCTCCACCGCTTCCTCGGTGGTCGATATCGTGAGTTCATGATATTTCATCTTCGCATAAGCCTCCTAACTTGCTATCCCGTCTATTCTACAACAGAAGCGATAGGCGGCACAAAACTTCCGACCCGGGAAAGACTGGACTTTCCGCCTGCTTGGATAAGGATTAAAATGGAAATCGGAGACGACTGCCAGAAGACGGAATCCAGCCTTGCAGCACCGGACAGACAATCATGCATCCCCAACGAGGTGAATACAGTGGAATGGAACGAACCGCAGCTGATCCCTTTGGACCGGTTCAGAGAGCTGAGACGCCGGTCTCCCGTGGAGCGTTTCGAAGGAGAGGGCTATACCGGCTGGAGGCTTTTCGGTTACGACGAGGTCAAGGCCGCCTTTACGGATTATGAGCGCTTCTCCTCCCAAGGGGAGCAAAACCCGGACGACCCGATCGATGCCAGCATTCTCAGGCAGGATCCGCCGAAGCATCGCCAGCTTCGGATGCTCGTGTCCAAAGCCTTCACGCCGCGTGTCATCGAATCGATGGAGCCCGCCATCCGCAAGCTCGCGGGAGAATTGTTCGACAAGGCGGCAGCCAAAGCCAGCTTCGATGTCCTGGAAGATCTGGCAAGCCCGCTGCCCATCTCCGTCATCGCCCGCATGCTGGGCATCCCGGAGGACGAACTGAGCCGCTTCAAGCAATGGTCGGAGGATCTGGTTGGAACGAACCAGGAGCGCTACGTCCAATGCCAGCGCGAGATGAGCCTTTACTTCTCGGCTGTCGCCGCCAAGCGCAGGCTGGAGCCGCGGGACGATCTCATCAGCAATCTCGTCAATGCCAAGGTAGACGGAGAGCAGCTGAGCGAGATCGAGCTGATCGGCTTCTGCATCCTGCTGCTCGTCGCCGGCAACGAGACGACGACCAACCTGATCACCTCGATCTTCCTGTGCCTCGACAGCCTGCCCGAAGTACGCGAGGAGCTGCTCGCCGACCGCACGCTCATTCCTTCCGCCATCGAAGAGGTGTTCCGGTACTTCTCGCCGGTGCAGATGATGTTCCGGACGGTGAAGCGGGATACCGAGCTCGGGGGCATGGCCATGAAAGCCGGCGATCCCGTCTTCCTCTACATTGCCTCGGCCAATCATGACGAGAAGACATTTCCGGAGCCGGAGCGCTTCGACATCCGCCGCTCTCCCAATGCCCATGTGGGGCTTGGCAGCGGCATCCACTACTGCCTTGGAGCCCAGCTCGCCCGGCTGGAATCCCGCATCGTCCTGGAAACCTTGCTGGAACGCTATCCCCGGTTCAGCCGCGACCGCTCCGTGACGCTGGAGCGGATCGAGAGCAACCTGATGTTCGGGCTTAGACGGCTTCCGGTCTTTTTGAACGGTTAGCCTCATCTTAAAAGGGACACGAAGGTGTGGTCATCATTGCCAGCAGACGGCGACAGATAGACGAACCGAGCGGCCTCAGGCTCATTCCGAACAGCCCGGAGGCCTCCTCCTCCGGGCTGTTTCTCATTTAAGACCGGCTGATTTCAAACTCGGGCACACCGGCATTTCCAATTCTCTTCCGGGCAGCGGATTATCCTTCCACCGTTCCTCCGGCTCCGGATATGACCGCCAGCGCCTGGGCGAAATAAGTATCGTCCACGACGGCCGTGAGCATTCCATCCTCTCCCGCGCGGATTTCCGCAGCTCGCAGCATTTCCAGCTTGCGGGAGGCTTCCCTGATTCCCTCCTGCGACGTAAAGGCAGCCTGAATTTCCATGATCTTGTTTTCCTCCCTGTGTCCTTCGTGTGAATGGCCTCTCCTAGGTTGCGCCTTTGCCATGGCGATATTCACCGGGTCGACCTCAATCCGCTTCATTTTTTACCGGTATTTGAAAGGCATTCAAATACGTTGATGGTACAAAAAAACGTGTCCATCCCGATGGGACCGACACGTTCAACTTTAATTTACTAATCGCCGCGGAAAGCCTTTTTCATCCGGTCGAAAATACTCTCGTGATGCTCCTGCTCCTGGCCCGGAGCCGAGGAGCCTCCCAAGCCGCCGAGCTGGCGAAGCAGATCCTTCTGCTCGTCGCTGAGGGCGGTCGGGGTGACGACCGTGACCTTGACATGCTGGTCGCCGTTGCCGTAGCCGCGCAGCTTCGGCACGCCTTTGCCCTTGAGGCGGAAGTACGTGCCCGTCTGAGTGCCGGCCGGAATCTTCAGCTTGACCTTTTCGGTCAGCGTCGGAATCTCGATCTCGTCGCCGAGAGCGGCTTGCGCGAACGTCAGCGGGATCTCGCAGTAGATGTCGTCGTTCTCGCGGTCGAAGAATTCATGCGGCTTGACGCGCAGCACGATGTACAGGTCGCCGTTCGGGCCGCCCTTCGTTCCGCCCTCGCCCTCGCCAGTCAGGCGGATTTGAGCGCCTTCGTCCACGCCCGCAGGAATCTTG
Organism: Paenibacillus sp. D51F; assembly: GCF_053345695.1. NCBI lineage: Bacteria > Bacillati > Bacillota > Bacilli > Caryophanales > Paenibacillaceae > Paenibacillus > Paenibacillus sp. D51F. The sequence continues at coordinate 507,093 of NZ_JBKFAO010000001.1, forward strand.
ACCGTGATTTTACGCTGCTTCTTGACTTTGCCGGCGCCATGGCAGGTACCGCATTTTTCCTTGATGATCTTGCCGGAGCCGCCGCAGTTCGTACAGGCGCGGCGGTTGACCATGCGTCCGAACGGCGTGTTCTGCACGACCTCCTGCTGGCCGCTGCCGCGGCAGACGGAGCAGGTTTCCGGCTTCGTTCCCGGCTTGGCGCCGGAGCCGTGGCATGTATCGCAATTTTCGGTCCGCGGAATGGTGATTTCGGTTTCCTTGCCGAATACCGCTTCCTTGAACTCGATCGTCATCGTGTACTGCAGGTCGTTGCCCCGCTGCGGCGCATTGGGATCGCGGCGGGCGCCTCCGCCGCCGAAGAACATGTCGAAGATGTCGCCGAAGCCGCCGCCTCCGAAGTCCTGCCCCGAGAAGCCGCCGCCTCCAAACTGGTTCGGGTCGACATGGCCGTACTGGTCGTACACCGAGCGCTTCTGGTCGTCGCTCAGCGTATCGTAGGCTTCCTTCACTTCCTTGAACTTGGCTTCCGCATCCGCTTCCTTGTTCACGTCGGGATGGTACTGCCTGGCCATCTTGCGGTAGGCCTTCTTGATGTCTTCGCCCGAGGCGCCTTTATCGACTCCAAGCACCTCGTAATAATCGCGTTTGTCCGCCAACCTCTCTCACCCCCATGAGATTTTATAGATATGCTCAAGCATGCTATAGTGCCTGTTCGATCTTCCAATCGCTGTTGAAGACAAATTTCTTTTTTTCACAATCCCTTAATAGGGTTGAAATTTGTCTTCAAAGGCGACCACGGACGTTTTTCCAGATTCGAACAGACCACTGCCGCATATTCCGCATCTAAAATCTTTCTTTCACCCTTGCTCAAACACGCAACAAACGGCTTGCCGCCCTCTCCCTCCCGGAGCCCCGGGCCGGGTGGCCGCAGGGCGCTGCTTGGAAAAAGGCGGAGCCGCTTGATGGATGGCTATTGTTATGGTAACGCGAATGGCTCCTTCAAGTCCACCCTCGCCATTCGCGTCGAGGAAGCACCTAGCTTACTTCTTGTCGTCGACGACTTCGTAGTCGGCATCCACGACGTTGTCCTTGCCGCCGCCGGCGGAAGCACCGCCCGCGTCTGCGCCAGTAGCGCCCTGCTCGGCTTGAGCCGCTTGCTCATAGAGCTTCACGGACAGCTGCTGAACGATTTCAGTCAGCTCCTCGGTCGCCTTCTGGATGGCTTCGAGATCCTCGCCGCCGACAGCCGCTTGGAGAGCTTCCTTCGCTTTGTTCGCTTTCTCGATCTCGCCCGCATCGACTTTGTCGCCCAGATCCTTAACCGTCTTGTCGACGGAGTAGATCAGCTGGTCGGCATTGTTTTTCGCTTCGACGAGCTCTTTGCGCTTGCGGTCTTCCTCGGCGTTCAGCTCGGCGTCCTTCATCATGCGCTCGACTTCCTCGTCGCTCAGGCCGCTCGAGGATGTGATCGTGATCTTCTGGCTCTTGCCCGTGCCTTTATCCAAGGCGCTGACGTTCACGATGCCGTTGGCGTCGATGTCGAAGGTGACTTCGATCTGCGGAATTCCGCGCGGAGCCGGAGGAATGTCTCCCAGCATGAAGCGTCCAAGCGTCTTGTTGCCCGAAGCCATGGAGCGCTCGCCTTGCAGAACGTGGATCTCGACGCTTGTCTGGTTGTCCGCATAGGTGGAGTACACCTGGGATTTGCTCGTAGGGATCGTCGTGTTGCGGTCGATCATTTTGGTGAACACGCCGCCAGCCGTCTCGATGCCGAGGGAGAGCGGAGTGACGTCGAGCAGCACGACATCCTTGACGTCGCCGGTCAGGACGCCTGCTTGCACGGCAGCGCCGAGAGCGACGACTTCATCCGGGTTGACGCCTTTATGCGGCTCTTTGCCGATCAGCTTCTTGATCGCTTCCTGCACGGCAGGAATGCGGGTGGAGCCGCCGACCAGGACGACCTTGCTGATCTCGCTCGCGGACAGGCCGGAGTCGCTCAGAGCTTGACGCGTAGGTCCGAGAGTGCGCTCGACGAGCGGAGCTGCGATCTCTTCGAATTTGGCGCGGGTCAGGCTCATCTCCAAATGCTGGGGAACGCCGTCTACCATCGTGATGAACGGCAGGCTGATCGTCGTCGTCAGGACGCCGGACAGCTCCTTTTTCGCTTTCTCGGCCGCATCCTTCAAGCGCTGGACGGCAGCTTTGTCTTTGGACAGGTCTGTTCCGTGCTCCTTCTTGAACTCCGATACGATATGGTCGATGATGACTTGGTCGAAGTCGTCGCCGCCGAGGTGGTTGTCGCCGCTTGTCGCTTTGACTTCGAAGAAGCCGTCGCCGAGCTCGAGGATGGAGACGTCGAACGTGCCGCCGCCAAGATCATAGACGAGAATCGTTTGATCTTCCGTTTTCTCGAGGCCGTAAGCCAGCGCCGCCGCTGTCGGCTCGTTGACGATGCGGAGCACTTCGAGGCCGGCGATTTTGCCTGCGTCCTTGGTCGCCTGGCGCTGGGAATCGTTGAAGTAGGCCGGTACGGTAATGACCGCTTGCGTCACGGCTTGGCCCAGGTAGGCTTCCGCATCGGATTTCAGCTTCTGCAGGATGATGGCCGAAATTTCTTGCGGCGTGAAGTCTTTGCCGTCCACTGTTTCCTTGTGGCTTGTTCCCATATGGCGCTTGATCGACATGATCGTGCGGTCCGGATTCGTGATCGCTTGGCGCTTGGCCGTTTCTCCGACGATGCGCTCGCCGTCCTTCTTGAAGCCGACGACCGATGGGGTCGTGCGGTTGCCTTCCGGATTCGGAATGACGACGGCTTCGCCGCCTTCCATTACCGCTACGCAGGAGTTCGTTGTTCCAAGGTCGATGCCGATTACTTTGCTCATGAGTATATCCTCCTTCGTTTTCATCCACATTTTATAAATGAAGTATAACCTCTGTATCTTAAAGGCAGCTTAACGCGTCAGGACGCCGGCTCAACCGCTGACCTTGACCATCGCCGGACGAAGCACCTTGTCCTTGAGGATATAGCCCTTCTGGACTTCCTCCACGACAATGCCTTCCTCATGTTCGTCCGACTCCACCTGCATGATCGCCTGATGGAACTCAGGGTTGAACGGGCTGCCTACCGCTTCCATCGCTTTGAGGCCTTCCTGTTCAAGGACGCCTTGCAGCTGGCGGAAAATCATGTCCACGCCTTTGGCAAGCGAATCGGAATCGCCGCTGCCGGCTGCGGCCGCAAGCGCGCGCTCGAAGTTGTCGACGACCGGCAGAAGCTGCGTCAGAAGCTTCGAGGAAGCGTACTGGGCTAGCTCTTCCTTCTCCTTCTGCGTGCGGCGGCGGAAATTATCGAAGTCCGCCTGCGCGCGCAGATAGCGCTGCTGATGCTCCTCCGCCTGCTTCGACAGCTCGTCGTAGCGCGAATCTCCTGCGGGAGCTTCGGCTTCCGCCGCGCCCTCTGCCGGAGCCGGCTCGCCTGCTGCTGCAGCCGATGCCTGCTCGGCCGTCTGCTGATCCGGGTTCATGATATCCCCTTCGTGATGCTGTTCCTGTTCATCTAGCGTATTCTTCTTGGATTCCAAGCATACTCACCTCCTGCAATAATCGCCGCTAGCGGCTTATGTACCGGGATCCCCCCCGGCCAACCCGCACCATGGCGGTGCGGGATCAAATGTCTCCGCTTCAGCGCGGCCCTCCACGCCCGATCATCAAATGCATGTTGCTGCTGAGCACTCCCAGAAGGCTGATTACCTTGCCATAGTCCATCCGGGTAGGGCCGAGAATGCCGATCGTGCCGAGCGAATGTCCATCGAGGGCATAAGTCGCCGTAATCAGGCTGCAGCTCGCTATCGCCTCATGGTCGTTCTCGGTTCCGATCCGCACCTGGATGCCTTCGGGCATGGACGAGAACAGCTTCATCATCGTCGGCGTCTCATCGAGCAGATCGAACAGTGTCTTGACCTTGTCGACATCCTTGAATTCCGGCTGCGTAAGAATATTGGTCGTTCCGGAGACGAACAGCCTGCCGTCCTGCTCCGGCCGCAGCGCCTGTTCAAGTATGCCCAGAAGGCCTTCGATCTGCTCGGCGTAACGACCCATTTCTTCCCCGGCTTCCGAGAACAGCCGCGACTTGAGCCGCAACAGAGGAACTCCGCTCAGCCTCTCGTTGAGGAAACGGACAGCCTTCTCCATGTCGCTCATGTCCAGATCGGCCGGAATCGTCACCGTGCGGTTCTCGACATGGCCGGTATCCGTGACGACGATCGCGACTGCCTTGTCTCCGCCAAGGGGAACAAGCTGGAAATGCTTGAGCGCCTGATTGACCGAGTCGGGTCCGAGCACGATCGAGGTGTAATTGGTCAGGTTCGAGATAATCATCGCGGCATGCTGGACGACTTGCTCCATCTCGATCATCCGGCTCGCAAAAAACGAACGCATCGTCTTGAGCTCGCTGTCCGTGACGCTGTCATGCTTCATTAAGTGATCGACGTAATACCGGTATCCCTGAATGGAAGGGATGCGTCCGGCTGATGTATGGGGCTGCTCCAGGAAGCCGAGCTCCTCCAGGTCCGCCATCTCGTTGCGGATGGTCGCAGGGCTGAACCCTACGTCTCCCCGCTTGGAGATGCTGCGGGAACCTACAGGCTCGGCAGACCGGATATAGTCATTGATGATGGCGCCAAGAATCAGCTGCTGTCGTTCGGTCAACATCCGCTTTCTCCTCCCGTGCGTTTCCATTTTCGGCCGGATTGCCGGTTCACCGTTAGCACTCCACCTTGATGAGTGCTAACATTTAATACAAAAATACCAAACCTACTCGACAATTGTCAAGTGATTTGGTATCTGTCCGGCTTCAGCCGGCCGCATAGGGCTCCACGATCCGGCGCACCCTTTCGATTCCGGCCCACATGTCCCCGGGACCGTCGTAGATGATGACGTAGGAGCCATCGTAACCCGAATTGCGGACAGCTTCCAAACAAAGGCGAAGCTCCTGCTCATCCGGGATGCCGTGCTCGTCGAACTCGGCCTTGGCATGAACGGACAAGCTTCTCGGCAGCGTCATCGCCAGCTCTTCGTACTTGGCCGCTCCCTTGAAATTGCCGAAATCCGTTATCATCGCCAGCGGCCTCTCCGTCCGCCCCAACAGCTTCAGGCAGCTGAGGCCGGTGGAGGTCAGAGGCTTGAAATTCTCTGTCACGATGCGCACTCCGCACTCCTGCGCATAGGCCGACAGCCTGTCCAGGCTCGCCGCGGAGCGTGCGAGAGCATCCTCATCCGTCGGCATCGCTTCTCCTGCAATGACCCGCACCTTCTTCGCTCCGGCAAGGGCGGCTGCATCGATCCAGGACGAGATGTATCGCTCGTCCGCCTCGACTCTGCGGAGATCCGGTGAAGTCAGATTTCCGTAATCCAGCAACAGCGTATCGAATGCGATTCCAGCATTCCGAAATGCGGCTCTAAGCTCGATCAGATAGTTCGGCTCCCTGGAAGGGAAGTGGAAGTGGCATACCTCGAGCGCCTGAAAGCCTTTCGCCGCCGCTGCAGCGGGCAGCTCCAGCAAGGTCAGCTCTTCCGGCTGCGGCTCCAGCGCCGTCCTGTGAACGCCATCTTCCTTGTCCCATATCGTCCAGCGAAGAGGACCGAGGAGCCGATGCAGGCTCCATGTGCTGACGGATAAATACGACATTTGGCAGCATCTCCTTTTGAGATAAGCATATGTTGAAGAAATCGCTTTCATGTCAGGCCGGATTAAGGCCCGAGGACTCACCTTCCATCTCTATATATCCGGACAATTCAGGCAGGCAGCGTGCCTAAAAGTTAAACCGCCCGTCCCCCGGGCGGCTCCTTCTCCTGCTTCGCGATCGACCCCTTCAGTTCCTGCCCTGAATCCAGCGTGATCAAATATTCCGCAGCACCGCGATTTCATCGCAAGCATGCTGCTTGGAGCAATGAACGCAATCGGTCCATACTTTCTCCGGAAAGATATCCTTGTTCACGACGGCAAATCCGTTGCGCTCGAAGAAACGGACTTCATAGGTCAGCGCCATGATCTTGGGTATGCCCTGCTCCTGGGCATTCTTGATCAGCAGATCGACGATTTTGCTGCCGATGCCGTATCCTTTGTATCCTTCCGTAATCCCGAGCGAGCGGATCTCGACCAGGTCCTGCCCAAGACGCGTAAGAGAGCCGCAGCCGACGACATCTCCATCGATCTCGGCAATGACGAACGTATCGATCTGCCGGAGGAGCACTTCCCTGGACCTCGGAAGCATGATCCCCTTCTCTGCATAATTTTTGATCAGCTCATACAGCGTATCCACGTCCTGGGGGCTTGCTTTGCGGCACAACGCTTCCTTTACCAGCATCCATGGTCCTCCTCTCGGCCCTTTTTACAATATGAATAAATATACATCAAATAGAATTAATGCTCAAGAAAAAAATCCGCCCGCCTACCTGCCGTCTACCGATAGAAAAAGCTTGGCCTGCCGATCATAAAATCGGTTTGCCTGATATTTCCATCAAAGAGTATGATAGGGACAGCACAAGCCTAAGGAGGAAAATTCATGTCTTCTCAACAGCTCGGGAGCCATCTGCTGCAAAGCTGCCTCGCGACCTTCGAAAGCCAGAAGAAGCTGGCGGACCGCTCGCTCGGCCAAATCGACGACAGGGGCCTGTTCTGGGCGCCCTCGCCGGAATCCAACAGCATCGCCGTCATCGTCCGCCATCTGTCCGGGAACTTGAAGTCCAGATGGACCGACTTTCTGACGGCCGACGGGGAGAAGCCGGATCGCAACCGGGACGGGGAATTCGAGCTTCCGCCCGGGACGACCAGGCAGGATGTCCTCTCCGGCTGGGAGGAGGGATGGGCCGCTCTCCGGACGGCCTTCGACTCCCTGCAGCCGGAAGATCTGCTCGGCACCGTCCTCATCCGCGGCGAGCGGCACACCGTCGTCGAAGCGATCCAGCGCCAGGTCGCCCACTTCAGCCATCATGTCGGCCAGATCGTATATGCCGCCAAGGCGTACCGTTCCGGAGACTGGCACACGCTCAGCATCCCCAGGGGAGGCTCGGACGCTTTTAATGAAGCGAAAAGAAGCGGCTGATGAGGAACAATCGCTTCTTCGTGACCGGTTATCTCGTCTTCAGCCTCATTCTTATCGTCTTCTTCCTGTTCATTCTAATCGACATCTGGTGGGCTCTGAACGTGCCCAAGACGGGGCCGATCGGGAACGGGCCGCCGAAGCTATCCGCCTTCGCCTGGATGCGTCTGTACACCACCGGTTGCATCGGTTTAATCAACTTCATCCTGGCTCTTGTCCTGTACCGGCAGCTCCCGCCCCATCCCGAAGAAGATCGTCATCCATCACCACAGCGGCTTCCTCGTTGAGGCCGTATCTGGCCAGACCCATCAGGCAAAGCGAATTGTCATGCGGCCAGATGCTGCCGTCATGGTAGCTCATCGGGTTGAAGGCTTTCTCGCCTTCCGCCATCGTGCGGACGCCATAACCGCTGAACATCTCCGTCGAGACGAGCCGGCGGGCAACCGCCTCCGCTCTTTCCGGCGACACCAGCCCGGATTATCATCAGTTCATTATGGAGCATGATCTTGTGGTTCACAGGCCTGCCTTCGATGAGGTCAACGAGCAGCTGGGCAGCCTGATAGCCCATTTCGTATTTGTTCTGGCGGATGGTCGTAAGCTTGTGAGAACTGTAGGGCGCGATCGCAATGTCGTTGCATCCCACGATCGAGATTCTCTCCGGAACCTTGCCGCGGCTGCGCTCGACCGCCCTCAGCGCTCCGAGAACCATCAAGTCGCTCGCCGAGAATACGGCCGTCACTTCAGGATGATGAAGCAGGATCTCGAACATCGCCTCGCAGCCGCCCTCTTCCGAGAAGCTGCCGTTGAACACCAGCTCGGGCCTGTAGGCGATCCCGTGCTTCTCCAGCGTCTTCCGGTAGCCGCTCAGCCTCTCCAGGCTGACCGCCGCATCGTTGTGGCCGTTGATCATCGCGATATGGCGATGCCCCTGCTCGATCAGATGCCTCCCGTCCCGATAAAAGAGCATGCACAGGAATTGGAACATGCCGAATGCGGCACCGGTCGGAACGAAGAGAGCCGGGCCATGAATGCCGTTCAGATAAGACGCTGGATGAGAGCCGGCAGTCGCTGACCGTCCAGGCTCCAAAAAAAAAGCCGGGCCGGATCTGTCCTGGACAGATCCGGCCCGGCTTGGCTTGCAGAGCTTATTTGCGGTCGAACGAAGCTTTCCAAACGCTTTCCAGCCATGAATCGAAATCAGGGCCTTTTTCGCCTTCGTAGACGTCATACACGTCGCTTCTCGTCTTCCGCAGCTTCTCCTTGAAATCCTCCAGGGTATGGCCTTCCGGAAGGCTTTTGCGGATGCGGACGATGATTTTGGACACGCCCTTGACCGGCTCGGACTTGCTGCGTGCCGGAGCTTGAACCGGCTCGCCGAAGCCCTTGAGCCCCGAGTAGGCCGCCTCGCGGACGGCATAGACCGGGTCGCTCGCGAGCAGGCGCGTCATGATCTCAACCGACTGAGGCTGCTTGTGCTTGCCGAGCTCCTTGACGGCGGCAAGACGCGCCTTCCAGTCGGAAGTGCGGCTAGCCGCGCGCTTGAGCTCCGCCATAGGATCCAGTTCTTGTTCTTGCTCCGGCTTGAATTCTTCCTGTTTCAATGGAAATTTCCCCTTTTATCGCTTCATAATCAATCATGCTGCCCGTACCGGCTGTTTATACGTCGGCCGTCTCTTCGCCCAGCACGCCGACGAACGCGCCGAACACCTCGTTGCCGAGCAGCACCCCTTGCGAAGTCAGACGATAGCCGGTGCCCGGACTAAGCGGCGTGCCTCCCGGCAATGTCTCGGCGCCGCCGTCGACATGCTGCATCAAGCCTTCCTGCAGCAGCGGCTGCAGCTGGCTTCCGAATACGCCTTCGATCGTATGCCCCGGGAACTGGTGCTCGAAATCCCGGTCGCGGACGCCGTCCAGCAGCCGCAGGCCGACCATCATGAAGTCCTCCATCGCGTCCGTATCCGGGACCCGCTCCTCCGACAGGCGGGGCAGCCGCTGCAGACCGGCATCGATGTAAGGCTCCACGCCTTTGATGTTGACATGCCTGAGCCCGTGGCTATAACCGTGCGCGCCGGCTCCAAGCCCGTAATAGGGCTCATTGCGCCAGTAGGTGGAGTTGTGCCGGCTCTCGAAGCCGGGCTTCGCGAAGTTGCTGATCTCGTAATGCTCGTATCCCGCGCCCTGCAGACGCTCGATGAGATGGAGATACATCTCCAGATCCTCGTCCTCGGTCGGCAGCGGCAGCTCGTTGCGCTCGTACATATGGTGGAAGAGCGTGTTCTCCTCCACCTTGAGGCTGTAGAGCGAGTAATGCGGCAGATCCAGCTCCAGAGCCTTGTCGACGCTGTCGGACAGCATTGACACCGTCTGCTTCGGCAAGCCGAACATCAGGTCGATGGACAAGTTGCGGAAGCCCGCCGCCCGCGCATTGTCCAGGCTGCGGTACACGTCGTCCACGTTATGGATGCGGCCGATCCGCTCCAGAAGCCCGTTGTCGAACGACTGCACGCCGAAGCTCAGCCGATTCACCCCGCCCGCGAACATGACCGCGAGCTTGTCCGGATCGGTCGTGCCGGGATTGGCCTCCATCGTGAATTCCGTTCCCTCATGCAGCGGGAAATGCTTCCTTACGGCGGCAAGGAATCTCTCCATCTGAGGCGGAGTCAGCACCGTCGGAGTGCCTCCCCCCACGAATACCGTATCGATGCGCTCGGCCGGAATCGCGGCCAGAGTGAGCTCCATCTCCTTCTCCAGCGCGGTCAAATAGCTGTCCACCGGCTGCCCTTGCAGCACATAGGAGTTGAAGTCGCAATAAAAGCATTTGTTCGTGCAAAAAGGAATATGAATGTAAAGCGCCTTGGGCGCGTGCTTCAGCATGGCGATGCCTCCTCTACCGGGAACCGCTGCACTTCGGGTTCCCTTAAACGCTGCAAGAGGAGAGCCGCGGCTCTCCTCCAGCGAAGCTGGCGGCCGAATGGGCGGAAGCGCCCATACGGCCTATGTCCAGCCATCAATCCTCGTCGATTTTCAGGACGGCCATGAACGCCTCTTGCGGAATCTCGACATTGCCGACCTGCTTCATCCGCTTCTTGCCTTCCTTCTGCTTCTCGAGCAGCTTGCGCTTCCGGCTGATGTCGCCGCCGTAGCATTTGGCAAGAACGTTCTTGCGCATCGCCTTGACCGTCTCGCGCGCGATGACCTTCTGTCCGATCGACGCCTGGATAGGCACCTCGAACATCTGGCGCGGAATCAGATCCTTGAGCTTCTCGCAGATGACCCGTCCGCGCTGATAGGCGCGGTCGCGGTGCACGATGACGGACAAGGCGTCGACCGTCTCGCCGTTCAGCATGATATCCATCTTCACCAGCTTGGACTGGCGGTAGCCGGACAGCTCGTAGTCGAAGGAAGCATACCCCTTCGTGCTGGATTTCAGCTGGTCGAAGAAGTCGTAGACGATCTCCGACAGCGGAATCTGGTACGTAATGGTGACGCGGTTCGTATCCAGATACTCCATGTTCACGAATTCGCCGCGCTTGTTCTGGCACAGCTCCATGACGGTGCCGACAAAATCGTTGGGCACGATGACGGCTGCCTTGACGTACGGCTCCTCGACATGCTCGATCTTGCCGACCTCCGGGTAGTTGGACGGATTGTCGATGCTCAGCACCTCGCCGCTCGTGAGCGTCACGGAATAGATGACGCTCGGCGCGGTCGTGATGAGGTCGATGTTGAACTCGCGCTCGATGCGCTCCTGGATGACGTCCATATGGAGCAGGCCCAGGAATCCGCAGCGGAAGCCGAAGCCGAGCGCTGTCGACGATTCCGGCTCGAAGGTGAGGGACGCGTCGTTCAGCTGCAGCTTCTCGAGCGCCTCGCGCAGGTCGTTGTACTCCGTGTTGTCGATCGGATACAGGCCGCAGTATACCATCGGGTTGATCTTGCGGTAGCCCGGAAGCGGCTCGGGAGCCTTGCGCTTCGCTTCGGTCACCGTATCGCCGACGCGCGTGTCCTTGACATTCTTGATGCCGGCGACGATGAAGCCGACATCTCCTACGGCAAGCTCGTCCACGATGCTCATGCGCGGCTTGAAGGCGCCGACCTCGATGACCTCGAACTCAGCGCCGGTCGCCATGAAGTGGATCTTGGAGCCGGCCTTGATGCTGCCGTCGACGACGCGCACGTAGACGATGACGCCCTTGTACGGATCGTAATGGGAGTCGAAGATCAGCGCCTTGAGCGGCTGGTCGGGATCTCCCGTCGGAGCGGGAACCTTCTTGACGACCTGCTCCAGAATCTCCTTGATGCCGATGCCCGCCTTGGCGGAAGCGAGGACGGCGTCGCTCGCGTCGAGCCCGATGACATCCTCGACCTCCTGCTTGACCCGCTCCGGCTCCGCGCTCGGCAGGTCGATCTTGTTGATGACCGGAAGGATCTCCAGGTTGTTGTCCAGCGCCAGATAGACGTTGGCCAGCGTCTGGGCCTCGATGCCCTGGGCCGCGTCCACGACCAGCAGCGCGCCTTCGCAGGCCGCGAGGCTGCGGGAGACTTCATAGGTGAAGTCGACGTGTCCGGGCGTATCGATCAGGTTCAGGATGTACTCTTCCCCGTCATCGGCCTTGTAGCCGAGGCGCACGGCCTGCAGCTTGATGGTGATGCCGCGCTCGCGCTCGAGATCCATCTGGTCGAGTACCTGCGATTGCATTTCGCGGGAGGTCAATGCTCCGGTATATTCCAGAATACGGTCGGCCAGCGTCGACTTCCCGTGGTCAATATGCGCGATAATGGAAAAATTCCGTATCTTCTGTTGGCGGTCGCGTACGTCTGCCATGCTTAACTATCCACACCCCTCAATTATCTAACCCATTCGTACCATTATACCCGAGGCGGACCGGGGCGGCAATGAGCGGCAGGGAAAGGAAACGGGCCCGTCTGCAAGCCCTTAATTGGTAAAGGAGTCGAAGAGGGTCACGATCAAGCGGATGCCGGAGCTGGAAACGCTCTGCAGCATGCCGGCCGTTCCGTCGGCGAGGCGATTGACGCCGGTGTCGGAATCCAGCGGCGCGACCCCCGGCAGCCTGGACCATGCATCCCCGCCCGGGTCTTCATTCCATGCCGAGACGTCTCCGCCCGCTGCGCCGGCCGACTCCGCATCTCCGGCGAATGCCGTCTGCGCCTCTGCCGAGGCGGACGGCTGGACGCCGTACTTCTCCTGAAGCCGGCGCAGCTCGGCTTCGTATTTCTGCGCCGCCTGCAGCTGCTCGCGCGCTTTCGCGGCTTCTGCGAAACGCCCGACCGCCGCGGGATCGGAACCCTCGATCGGTCCGTATACCCGGTTGATGCCGCCCGTCGTCATCTCCATTCCGAACATCAGCACGGCCGCCAGGGCGGCGCCCAGCACGGTCCATTTGAGCTGGCTTCTTCTGCGCATGATGACCTCTCCTCTCGATTAATCGAATCGAATCAAGCTTTCTCGCCCTCGAAATACAGATCCGCGATCACTTCGGCCAGAGCGTCGGCCGTCCGATAGCCTTCCTCCAGCGAGTTGTCGATGCCGCCGACCTCGACGAGCACACTGTCCGAAGCCAGCGATTGATTGTACTCCCCGTTGCCGGTCGTCACGGTCTTGCCCCAGATGCCGCGTGACAAGCCGGGATAGCGTTCGTTCAGCATGTTGTGGATCTGCTCGGCGAATTTCTCGTTTTCTTCCCAATTCGGATTTTTGCGGCCGATGATGAAAAATACTTTCGCGTAATCCTTGCCGCCGATACTCACCGTCGTCGTCTTGCGCTTGGCGGAATCCCGATGGATATCGAAAAAGAACTTCAGTCCTTTATTGGCGCTCATCGCTTCCTGCACGCTTTTCTTGGAATACTTATAGCTCATCGTATATTTGAAGCCCGGGATCACAGAAGGATAATCCGTGCTGGAGTGAACGGCTCCGACACCGCGTTTTTCCAGCTCCTCGGCCAGCCTCTCTCCGACATTGGCCACGTTGACCTTGGAAGATTCCGGATTCGTTCCGGGCTTGCTCACTTCCGGATTGTAGGATTCGCGGATATGCGAATGATAGATGAACACGGCCTTGCTGCCGCCAGCTGCTGCTGGAGGCGTTCCGCTGCCGGCGCCGCTGCTCTCCGGACCGCTCTGCCCGCTGCCCGCCGGATCATCCTGCGGCACTCCGATCGGACCTACGGGCGAATCGTCCTCGATGCCTGCATCATGGCCGTCTTCGCCGGAGTCGTCGCCTGCTGCCGCCTCGGGCTCGTCCTCCGGCTCCGGCGTCTGACCGCCCGCCGCGCTCGCCTTGCCGGCCAGATTCTCTCCGCCGCTCTGCATGACGGGCATGCCGGCCGCCAGCAGGCTGCGCGGGCTGCCCGGATTCACGTCGGTCAACATTCGAAGCACGAAGCTGCTCACTTGCCGGGTCGATACGCTCTCGCCATGCCCGCTGCTCTGGAACGCAGGCATCTCCATTCCCAGCATGTCCGCCAGAAAGGCGCTTGAAACCATGGATGTCAATCCTTTCATGGAGGAAGCCGGCGATGAAGGGTCCTGATGGCGGACAATCGAAGCGGCCCCGGCCAGCACGAAGATGATCATGGAGCAGAGCGACAGCAGCACGAAGGTGCGTCCCGCAGCGAGGAACTCGCGGATGCGGAGACTGCTTATTTCCGGATTGACGGCCCTGATTCGTTTCATATCGGTTCTCCTCCCGAACGCGGTTCTGCGGTTCTGAAAGCGAAAAACAGAATTTTGGTCTCTCAACTGTTTCTACTCTATGAGGAAAATAGAAGTGATAGAACCGCATTCGAGAGATGAGCCTGCGGCAGCGGGGAAAGCGCGCAAAAAAACAGCCCGCTCCTTGGCAGGAGCAGGCTGTTGCTTTTTAACCGGAAACCTCTATCCGGGTCGTTATTGGCCCATCATGCCTCCGTCGACCGTGTACAGGGAAGCGGTAACGAACGACGCTTCATCAGACAAGAGGAAGTTCATCACGGCCGCTACCTCTTGCGTTTCGCCGTAGCGGCCCAGCGGCGTGCTGTCCTCGTTGGCCTTCTTGAACCCTTCGGGAGCTCCCGATTTGGTCTCGATCTGGCGCATCATGTTCGTATTGATCGTGCCCGGCAGCACCGCATTGACGCGGACGCCGTAGCCGGCCGCTTCGTTCGCCGCGACGCGGGTGAGTCCGATGACGGCGTGTTTGGACATGATATAGGGAGACATGCCCGGAGCGCCCATGAGGCCTGCCAGCGAGGATGTGTTCAGCACCGCGCCGGACTTCTGCTTCTTCATGACCGGAAGCACATGCTGCAGGCCGAGGAACACTCCGCGCACGTTGACGTTGTAGACGAGATCGAGCGTAGCGACGCTCTGGTCCTCGATGCTGCCCACGGCTCCTTCAATGCCGGCGTTGTTGGCGAAATAATCGATCGTGCCGAACTTCTCCACCGCCCGCTCGACGTAGTTCCAGACATCCTCCTCTTTCGAGACATCCGCCGCGACGGCAATCGTCTTGGCGCTGTCGAGGCCGAGCTCGGCGATGACGGCCTGCAGGGCTTCCTCCTTCAGATCGACGAGGACAAGATTGAGGTTCCGCTGGGCCAGACGGCGCGTCAGCTCCTTGCCGATTCCTCCTGCGGCTCCCGTGATGACGGCTGTTTTTGTTTGTTCGGACATATAGGATCGCTTCCTTATCCATTAGATTTTTGGGGAAGGCCCGGCTGGGCGGACCCGCTTGAACTTTTATCGGTTAACCGCTTACAGACCAAGCATACGCCTGGCCGGAAAATGCCGCAATAAGCAGGCGCCGCCTGCTTTGTCGCCTATTGGACAGCCGGAATCCGGCTGTCGTTCAACGCCGTCATCTTGCACATCCGGCTCGGGAATGTCGCCTTTCCGATCGGCATTTCCCTTGAGCGTCCCCGCTTATCTATACTGGATAAAGGACATTCCATCGAGAGGAGTCTCGCCGCGCATGGACAAACAGCTAGACCGCAGAGCCAAACGAACCCGCGAAGCCCTTCAGTCCGCCCTGATCCGGATCATCCGGAGAAAAGGCTACGAGGCGGCGACCATTCTCGAGATCGCCGAGGAGGCCGATTACAACCGCGGCACCTTCTACAACCATTACGCCGGCAAGGAAGAGCTGCTGGAGGAAATCCGGCTGGGGCTTCCTCCAGCAGTTCGCCGACCTCATTCTCGGGCCCTATCCGGGGATGAGCGGAGTCGGCGCCGCAGACATCTATCCTTCCAGCCTGCTTCTATTCCAGCATGTCGAGCAGAACAAGGAGACCTTCCTGGCGCTGCTGGCGGTCGACAGAGGGCTGGGGGAAGACATGAACCGCGTCCTGAAGGACGCCATGAAGCGGGACCTGCAGCTGAGCGTGGAGGAGCAGGATCCCGAGGTGGATCGGGAATTCATGTACAGCTATCTCGCCTCCGCGACGATCGGCGTCGTCATGTATTGGGCCGGGACCGGCTTCAAGTTCTCCTCCGACTATATGGCCAGGCAGCTGCTGCTGCAGATCAACAATCGCCTCGACTACATCGAATTCAAGCGGAAACAATGAAAAAACCGGGATAGCTTCCATAAGAAAGCGTCCCGGTGCGGATTCCGCGAATCGATCAATGCGTATAAGCGGCTACGTTCGAGCTGTCCACCGCGTCATGCAGCGCCGCATTGAGTCCGCTGGCGATGACATTGGCGATATCCTCGATGAACTGGTCGATTTCCTTCGGCGTCACGAGCAGGTCATGCTTGAGCGGCGAGAGCACTTCCTTGACGAGCATGAGCCGCTCAGTCTCCCCGAGCTGATCCAGCATGCCCATCAGCTGCCCGGTATCGCCTGCCTGCTGCTTGAAATGCTCCTTCATCATGTCGAACGCGCTGCTCACGACCGTCGAGGCGTAAACGACAGTCGGAACTCCGATGGCAATGACGGGCACACCGAGTATTTCTTTCGTGAGCCCCTTGCGCTTGTTGCCGATGCCCGATCCGGGATGGATGCCCGTATCTGCAATCTGGATCGTCGTATTCACACGGTCGAGCGACCGGGAGGCGAGCGCGTCGATGGCGATGATGAGGCCCGGCTTCGTTTTTTCCGCGATGCTCTGGATGATCTCGCTGGATTCGATGCCGGTAATGCCGAGCACGCCGGGGGCGACAGCGCTGACGCAGCGGTAGCCCGGAGCGACCTGATCCGGCATCAGCTCGAAAAATTGCCGCGTCACCATCGTATTCTCCACGACGAGCGGGCCGAGAGCGTCGGGAGTGACGTTCCAGTTGCCGAGCCCGACGATAAGCACGTTCGCGTCCTTGGCGACGCCGAGCTCCTGCAGGAAGCGCTCGAACTCCTGGGCGAACGAGGTCGCGACACGGTCTCCAAGCTCCGAATCATGCGTCCGCAGCTCGGGCACTTCGAAGGTGACATATTTGCCCATGACTTTGCCGATGGCCCGCGAGCCTGCTTCGTTCTCGACCGTCAGCCTTGTGATCGTGATGCCCTCGTCTTCCGTCGTCTCGGAGTGGACGCCGGGAATCGGCCCTCCGCTAGACTCCTCGGCCATTTGCTTCGCTTCCAGCGCCAGGTCGGTGTGAACCGCATAACGTCCCAAATCCAAATCATGATTCATGCGCCAACGCTCCTCTGCACGATTTGCCATTAGCTTGCTGATCCCGGATTCGTTTTATGCGGCCGGCATGTTTTATCCAATCGTTCGTATTGCAATTTGGCAATGTGCATGATAAGATATTTTAAGTTGTGTTGCAGTATGGGGTCTTATCCCCTTTTGTAGGAGGTGAACCACAAGTGCCAAACATCAAATCCGCCATCAAACGCGTGAAAACGAGCGAGAAACGCCGCGCTCTGAACGCTTCCCAAAAATCCGCGCTCCGCACGGCTGTCAAAGCAGCTGACGTAGCGACTACCGGTACCGATGCGGAAGCAGCCAAGGCTGCTCTGATCGTCGCAACGAAAAAGCTGGACAAAGCCGTTACTAAAGGCCTGATCCATAAAAACGCTGCTGCCCGTAAAAAATCCCGCCTGGCCAAAAAGCTCAACGCCATTTCGGCGCAAGCTTAAGGACAAGCTGACAGCCCCTCTCCTCCTGGAGAAGGGCTGTTTTTCGTTTGCCCGGACGGTCTTCATCTATACACCCACAGGATACCCGCAAAATGAAAAAAGAATTGCTGAGCGCAGCAATTCTTTATCGCTTCCCTTTCGACATGGCTCCTCATGCCCGCCCGCTTTTCGCGCCGGCTCCCATGGAGAGAAAGAACAGCTGCAATCCCAGCTCTTTGTTGATGCGGCCTGTCTTCATCGCGTAATCAAGCTCGGCGAGCGCCGATAGATGCTCGCCGAGCGCGGCCGTCTCGAACTTGCGCGCCTTCTCCGCGGCCAGCTTGACCGCGTAGGGATGAAGGCCCAGCTGGCCGGCCATCTGCTGCGGCGAATAGCGATGCCGCTCCAGCTCCTTGATCTGCAGCATGATGCGCAGCTGTCTGGCGACGAGAGCGGCGATGCGGATCGGCTCCTCCCGCCGCAGCAGCAGCTCCCGATAGATCGTCAGCGTCCGGTCCATGTTCAGCTCCGCCATCGCATCGATCAAGGCGAACACATCCTCCTCGACCGTCGAGGCCGTCAATCGGGCCACGTCTTCGACGGAGATGCTTCCCTCCTCCCCCGCGAACAGACAGAGCTTGTCCACCTCCTGCGACAGCGCCTGCATGCCGGTGCCGACTCTCGAGACGAGCAGAGATGCCGCCTCCTCGCCTATGCTGCGGCTCTGATCCTTCGCCCTGCGGATGATCCAGCTTGCCAGCTCGCCCTCGGTAAGCTCCGGGAAGGCGACGAGCAGGTTGCGCTCCTTGAGCAGCTTGACGGCCTTGCGGCGCTCATCGAGCTTGTCTGCCTGGACCAGAAAGACGATGATGCTCGTCTCGCTCGGATGCTCCATGTACGAGAGAAAGCGCTCGGCCTTATGCTCGACCTTCCCTTCCTTCGCCGCCGCGCACAGAAAGCTCGAATCCCTTGCCAGAATGATCTTCTTCGGCACAAAAAAAGGCAGCGTCTCGGCTTCGCCGATGATTTCCTCCAGCGAGGTCTCGGACATGTCGTACCGGACGATGCCAAGCTCCCTCTCGTCCGGCGCCAGCAGCTTCTCCGTCAGCATCGTCGCGAATTGGCTCATCCGGTAGCGGTCTTTCCCGAAGACGGCATATACGGGAGCAATCCTGCCGGCCCGAATATCCTTCGCAGCGTCTTTGGCTTCCATGCCAGTCCCTCCTCCATGCTCATGTCGTCCCATCATAGGACAGAACCTCCTGCTTAGGCAAGGGCGGCGCCCGGCATTTCAGGGCCGAACCTCCTGCTTGAGCAAAGGCAATGCAGACAAACAACCACTATTTCCGCCGGTGGAATGGAATAACCTCCTCCTGCTTCCGCAATAAAACAGAGGAAGGCTTCGCCGTCTCCGACGAAGCCTTCCTCTGCCTGTCTCTGTTTGCCGTACATCTATATAAACATCGCCGCCAGAAGCCCATGGTGCCTCTACGGGATGGTCATACGATGCCAGGGAACGAGCATTCCATCCCCCTGCTATACCATACGCGCATACCCCGCGATTCGTGCTTGTACGCCGATCAGGATTTTTGCTCCTCCACGGTGCCCTCGGCAGCTACGATCTTGAATTTCTTGACGGCTCCGGTGCCGTCTTTGAACTCGACCGTAAGGGTCGTGCTGTCGGAGCTCCAGGAAGGAGAGCCATGAAGCTCGCCGTCTATTTTGAGCTCCGCCAGCTTCTTGTCCCCGCTCTCGAATACTTCCAGCAGTTCGCCGGTGACCGCGTAGCTGTACTTGCCGTCCGGAGATGCAGCATCCGCAGCGGCTGCAATCCCTTGGTCGGCGATTCCTTGCTCCATTCCCGGCGATGGAGATGCCGGAGGGCTCGGGAATTGGGCGATTCCCATGGATGGTTCTCCCATGTTCGCGGAGCCGGAATTGTTCGGAGCCGCCTTGTCGAACCGGCTCGCTCCCCCGATGCCTCCGACCTTGGCCGACGGGGATGGAGGAGTCGACGACTTCGCGCCCGAGCTGTCTCCCGTCCCGCGGCTGCCGTCGGAGACCGCCGTCGGAGATGCGGCGGGCTCGCTTGAACCGCTCCCCTCTTCCATGGACTTCAAGGCCGCTCCCCCCGTATCCGCAGCTTCCGAATCAGCTGCAGGCGAATACTGCGAGGCGTTGCCCGCAGCTGCAGGCGCCTTGGATTCCAGCATGGCCGTCTGCCTGTTCGGCTGAGGACCGTTCAGGCTGACGGCGAGAATGATGGCCGCCGCCGCAACCGCGGCCGCCCCTCCCCATGCCGCCGTTCTGCGGCCAAGCCAGCCCGTCCGCTTCCGCGAAGCCCGGCGCGACCCCAGCGAGCCGCCTTCTGCGGCAGCGGCTTCCTCCGCCTGAGTCCACTCTTCGTCCATGACCGCCGCCTGGGCGGCTTTGGCATCCCGCAGCGCGTCGATCTCGGCCAGCTGCGGCAGGATGGAATCCACCAGGCTGAAGGGCGGCGTGACCTTGGGCAGTTCCTCGAGCTCTTCGGAGAGCCTTTGAAGGCGATCGAACAGCTCCTGGTCGTCCGGGCAGTTGTTGAGATGCTCCATCAAGAGCACGCGTTCATGCTCGTCAAGATCGCCGTCCAAATATCGATTCATAACCTCTACCACCTCTTGACAAGTCATCCTCGGACACCACCTTTCTGATAGTCATGCAGCAGCGTCTGAAGCTGTTGCCTGGCCCGGTATAAATAGGATTTCACCGTATTCAGCGGAAGATCGAGGGAATCCGCGATTTCGTTGTACGAGAAGTCCTGCAAATAACGGAGCACGACAACGGCTCTGTGGTGATCCGGAAGCTTGTCGATTGCTTCTCGAATATCTTTGGCCGCATAGGCGGACAATACTTCCTCTTCAACATCCTGCTTCTCCCGGAAGACCATATCATGCTCTTCGATGGACACGACGGGCTTGGTGCGCCGGAACTTGTCGATGCAGATGTTCGTGACGATTCTCTGCACCCATGTCTTGAACTGCGCTTTTTCCTCGTAGGAAGTAATTTTGGTATAAATGCGAATGAGCGCTTCCTGGGAAGCGTCCAGCGCGTCCTGCTCGTTGCCCAGAATATAATAGGCCGTCCGATATACGTGATTTTCTATTTCGCGCAATAGGGACACGAGAGCGTCGCGATCGCCCTGTTGAGCGGCTCGTATGAGACCAGGCTCTACCACGAAGGTTCCCCCTCTCTTGCACCCGTACTGACGCGCGCCTGGCGCGAAAGGTTGCAGGGCAAGCATATGTAATATAAAAAAGTTAGTTATGGTAAAAATTACCGCGAATGATAATGAAGCAGGCATTTACCACCCAACAATAGCAAAAAAAACTCCCGGCGTATAGACGCCGGGAGCGGGAGTCATTGGCAACCGCCGGAACAGCGGAATTGCAGCCGCTTTCATGCAAGCCGATGGACCGATTTCCTTTCGATCAGGCTGACGGGAACGACATGCTGCCCGGTATCGGCCTGGCCCTGCTGCAGCCTTTGGACGAGCAGCTCCGCAGCCATGCGGCCGATCTCGTCGTAATTCTGTCCTACCGTCGCCACCGGAATATGCAGCATCTCGCAGATCGGATTGTTGTCGAAGCCGAAGATGGACAGATCGTCGGGAACCCGCATGTCCATCTGCTGGGCATAGAGCAGAAGCTGGACCGCGATGAGGTCGTTCTCCACCTGGACGGCCGTAATGCCGTTTTCCCGGTAGCCGTTCAGCAGCCCGCTGAAAAAAGCGGTTTTTCCGGCTGCCTTCAGCTCCTTGCTCGCGCCGAGCCGGACCAGCTCGGGAAGGATGGGAACTCCGCGGTCCTTCATAGCCTTGCAGTAGCCGAAGTAACGGCTGCGCACCGAGGAGACCGACTCGATTCCCGCGTTGCTGAAGAAGGCGATCCGCCGATGGCCCAGATCGATCAGCCGGGATACCGCCTCGTACACGCCGCCGAAATTGTCGGAGACGACGGAGGGAATCGGCATGCCGGGCATCTCCTTGTCGATGGTGACGATCGGAAAATCCATCAGGTACAGCCGGTTGAGCCGCTCGAAGCTGCAGGAGTCGTTGAGCGGATACAGGATGACGGCCGAGCTTCCCCGGCCCGGCATCGATTCCAGCAGCTCTTCCTCCAGCGCCGGATCGCTGTTGCTCGTATGCAGGCTGAGATGGTAGCCGAGCCGGTTGAGGTAATTGGAGGCTCCGCGGATATAACCGACCATGGCCCCTTCATCGAGATGAGGCAGGATCATGGAAATGATCGGACCCGGTTCTACCTCCGCAAAAGAAGGGGGATGCGGCGCCTGGCGTTCCGGAGCCGCATCAGCCCTCTTCACGAAGCTTCCGCTGCCTTGGATCCGGTAGATGTAGCCTTCCCTTTCGAGCTCCTCGAGGGCTCTGCGGGTCGTGATCCGGCTGACGCTGTAGAGGGATGAAAGCTCGTTCTCGGTAGGCAGCTGCTGATCCGGCTGATAGTCTCCCTGATCGATTTTGGACTGCAGCTCATCCTTGATGACGGAATAGAGCGGTTTCTGGGATTTGCTCACTGCGATTATTCACATCCTGCCTTAAAGCACCGGGTTTTGCCGCTGCCGGCGAAGCCCGTTGTCGTGATTTCATTGTACATGAAAATAGCTTGACCGGCTACGAGCCGGCGCCGCCCCGCCCCCCGAAGGAGGCGGCGTCCGGACCCGGCTCTGCTGCTTGTCTGCCTGATCTACTTCACGCTTTGATAGCGTTCATACTGGCCCTTCTTGATCGCCAGATAATCCTGCGCGCCCATTTTGTCCAAGGTGGCGACATACTGGTCCCAGCCGCTGTCGAAGTCGGCCTGCCCCGTGACGAATTTCACCCTCATCTGCTGGATGTACTTGTTGATGTCCGTCAAGATCGCCGTCTGCTTTTTGGCTTCCTCCGCAGTAGGGGAAAATTCAGGCCACACTTCCTCTGGCAGGAACTGCTCGAGCTCCGCCGCATTCGTCTTGAAGTCCTCGTCCACCGTCTTGCCCTTCACGGCGGAACGAAGCTCCATATCTGGTTCCGCATACGGGTAGCCGCCTCCATACACGTTGTCTACGTACTGGAACGCTCCGAGCTGGATGCCGCCCTTGTAGTTGCGGATCTCGTCGCTGTATTGCGGCTTGCCGTCCACCATGCTGTACGTTTCGCCCTCGATGCCGAAGTAGCCGAAGTTGCTTCCTTCCTCGCCATAGAAATAATCGACCCACCTCATCGTTTCCTCCGGATGCTTGTTGGACTTGGTGATCGTGAACGAGGACGTCTGCCTCGTCATCGGATCCATCCAGTTCACGACCTTGTCCCCGTGCGGACCGGCCAGCACGTTGATGCCGACATAGTCCTTGGCCCCGATCGTTCCGATATAATGCGGATCTCCCCACGAGAAGGCCCCGACCTTGCCGGCCGAGCCGTCAGCCGCCCACTGGGCATATTCATAGCCGGAATAGTTGAGCTGCGGCAGCGTGCCGTCCTTGAACAGTCCGTTCAGGTACTGCAGCACTTCCTTGTACTTCGGATCGTTGAAGATGAGCTTGACCGCGCCGTCCGAATCCTTGTAGATCCAGCTTGCCGCCCCCTTGTAGCCCCCGTTCCCCATGCCGAAGCTGCCGTACAGCTGCCGCTCGAACATGCCGTTGACGAAGCCCGTCGGCATGACCCAGCCCATCTCGTCGTTCGGATCGCCGTTGCCGTTGGCGTCCTTCTCCTTGAACGCCTTTAGAGCCGCCTGCAGCTCGTCCGTCGTCTTGGGCACCTGCATGCCGAGGTTGTCCAGCCAGGTCTTGTTGATATAGAGCCGGATGGAGCGGTACGGAAGGGCCGTATCGATATACGGCAAGGAATAAATATGGCCGTCCGGCATCGTGATCGCCTTCTTGACCTCCGGATTTTTCTCGAACCATTGCTTCAGATTCGGAGCATGCTGTTCGATGAGGTCCTCCAGCGGAAGGAACAAGCCTTGTTCCCCGTACTTGACGAGCTCGGAGCTGCTGAAGCCGGTCTGGTAGAACGCGTCCGGAAGCTTGCCGGAGGCGAGCATGACGTTTTTGCGCTCCGCCGAGCTCTCGCCCGGTATCTCCTCCCACTCGATATGGATGCCGGTCTTCTCCTCGTACTTCTTCCACATCCACAGGTCCTTCGAAGCCGGATGGACGTCCGTGAAGCTGTCCCGCGCCATCTTGAGCGTGATTTTGCCGTCCTTGCCCCCGCTGCCGGATTCCCCGCTCCCTGCCGAGCCGCCGCCCGACTGGCAGCCGGCCAGCATCAGCACGGCAAGCCCCCCGATCAAACCTTGTTTCAACCTGGCGTTATTCATGGTTTACTCCCCCTGTCGCATTGTAGGGCAGACTTGCATGTCTGCCGTCTAGCCTTTGATCGCGCCGACGAGAATGCCTTTTTCAAAAAATTTCGACAATAACGGATAAAGGATCAGCAGAGGCAGCGAGGACGCGACGACGATAGAGTACTTGATTCCCTCGCGCGCCATCATCCGCTGGCTGTACTGCTCGTCCACCGCGACCCCGAGCATGTCCTGCATGCTGTTTTTGATCAGGATCTCCCTCAGGAACAGCTGCAGCGGGAATTTGTCCCTGTCCGTCATGTAGATCAGAGAATCGAAGTAGGAGTTCCAATGCCCGACTCCGTAGAACAGGATCATCACGGCGATGATCGGCATGGACAGCGGAAGCACGATTTTGAACAGCAGCCGCCAGTCGCTGCAGCCGTCAACGAACGCGCACTCCTCCAGCTCGACCGGAATCTGGGTCTGGAAGTAGGTCCTCATGATGATGAGATTGAACACGCTGATCGCTCCCGGCAGGACGAGCACCCAGATGCTGTTCAGAATGCCGAGCGACTGGTTGACGAGGTAGGTCGGGATGAGGCCGCCGCTGAAAAACATCGTGAACGTGAACAGGAACGTGAAGACGTTCTTGCCGTAGAACCGGCGGCGCGACAGCGGATATGCGCCCAGGATCGTCATGAACACATTGATCGCCGTGCCGACCGTCGTATAGAGGATCGTATTGCGGTAGCCGATCCAGATGTCGCCGTTCTCGAAGATCGCCTTGTAGCTTTCCAGGTTGAAGCCCTGCGGCCAGACCAGCAGGAACGTATCGTAGATCTTTCGCGGATCCGAGACGGAGGCGAGAATGACGAACAGCAGCGGATACAAGAGCACGATCGTAATGAGCAGCACGAGCGTCAGATTGACGGCCTCGAAGACTTTTTCTCCAGGCGTCTGCTTGATGGTATCCATGTCAGCTCCTCCTTACCAGAGGCTGGTCTGTCCGGCCCGCTTGGCGATGGCGTTGAACAGGATCAGCAGGATGAAATTGACGACGTTGTTGAACAGGCCTACGGCCGCGGAAAAGCTGTACTGGGCCTCGACGATGCCGCTCTTGTACATGTACGTGGAGATGACCTCGGATTTGGCGAGGTTCATGTCGGTCTGCATGAGCAGCACCTTCTCGAAGCCGACGTTCATCACCCCTCCGATGCTCATGATGGACAGGATCATGATCGTCGGCATGATGCCGGGAAGAGTCACATGCCAGATGCGCCTGAAGCGGCTTGCTCCGTCTATGTATGCGGCTTCATATTGATCCGGCGGAATGCCCGCCATCGCGGCCGTATAGATGAGGGACGACCAGCCGATGGACTGCCACAGGCCGGACCAGACGAACAGATGCCAGAAATGGGACGGATTCGCCATGAAATCGATCGGAGAGCCGCCGAAGCGGGTGATGATTCCGTTGATGACGCCCGTTGTCGGGGAGATGAAGAAGAACAGGATGCCGACCGCCACGACGACGGAGATGAAATGCGGCGCGTAGGAGATCGTCTGCACGACGCTGCGCAGCCGCTTGCGCCTGATCTCGTTGAACATGAGAGCGAGGATGATGGGAGCCGGTATGCCTACGATCAGCCCGTAAACGCTGATGCCGAGCGTGTTCCGGAGTATGTCCCAGAAGAAGAAGGTGCGGAAGAAACGGGTGAAATGCTCCACCCCTACCCAGGGGCTTCCCGTAATTCCAAGAGCGGGCATGTAGTCCTTGAATGCGATCTGGATTCCGTACAGCGGCCAGAAATGCCAGATGACGAAATAAAAAAAGGCCGGTGCGATGATCAGGTACAATCCGATATTGCGCTTCAGCTGTTTTCCGATCTCCGCGAGCCGGCGGGAAAAACCTTCGGCCGAGGGCTTTCGCGCCGTCTGGATTTCCATGCGGGCATCCATCTCCTTTTCCATAACTTGTTATGACAAATAAAATGTTATCGGAATATTTGATATATGTATATGATGAATTAGTCCTATGAAAGCGTTTTATAGAGCCGTTCATTCTGATTCCCTTTATTTTCCTCATATTTGTTATGACATATAAAGTGAGGTAAGCATGAATTCTCCTTGAATGACTGTTCGAATCCAGGTCTTTGGACCTACAAAAAAGCATGGATTCCGCTGATGCAGCGGAATCCATGCTGGTTCGATCGGGAGGTTCCAATCGAGCTGGTTCGATCGGAAGATCCCAATCAAGCTTTTCGATCTGGATGCTTAAATCCAGCTTATCAATAAAGGCATGCTCGAGCAATTCCTGCCGATGTCCGGCCAGCGGAAAGCGAAGCCACTTCAAGCGCCGGAAGTCGTGCTGCTGTCGGTTCCGATTTTGCGGAACTCATGCGGATTCTTGCCGTACACCTTGCGGAACAGCCGCGCGAAGTACGAGAAGTTGCCGTAGCCGAGCCCGGCGGCGATCGCGCTTACGCTCTCGTCCGTCCCCGTCAGCCTCTGCGCGGCGGCGCGCATTTTTTCCTGCAGGATATAGTCGGTCAGCACCTTGCCCGTCTCCTTGCGGAACAAGCGCGACAGATAGGCCGGATTGAGGAACACATGCTCGGCCAGCTCTTCCCGGGTCACGTCGCGGTCCATATGGCCGGCGATGTACGCCTTGATCTGCCTCAGGACGGGACTTTCCGAGCGGCGGGATTGAAGCAGGGCGCCGATCTGGTCGAGAATGCCCTCCGACCATGCCCGGAACCGCTGCACGGAGCGGGTTGCAGCGCTGACGTCGAAGTCTTCCCGGTACTGATGCAGCATGAAGGCGGGAAAGCCCTTGCGGTGAAGCGTCAGATACGCGGCCTGCATCAAGGCGTATGCATACGCGCTCAGCGTCTCGACCGTCACGGCCGCGCCGGGCATGAGCAGCTCCTCGAGCCTTGCTCTCATCGACTCGATTCCGCCTTGCTCCAGCAGATCCGCCCATTCCAGAAGAGCCGCGGAATCGGGCTGCAGGAGATGGGCGCGATGTTCTCCGCGGCTGGCGGCGCCGGCGGGAATGCTGCTCCAGGTAATGCTGACATTGCGGTATTCCTCATGCAGAAGGCCGAGATATTCCCCTCTGAGCTCCTTGAGCGTCACCGCGTCTCCGATGTACACGGACATTTTGCAATAGAAATAGGTTTTGCAGGCTTCCCGGTACCGGTCGCACAGCTCCTGCAGCTGCGGCGCCGCTGCGCCTCCCTCATAGAGAAGGATCAGGCTGTTGCCCCGGTAATCCTCGACGACGGCTCCCGGGAGCGATACCAGCAAGATTTCCTCCGCCGCCTTGCGCAGGGCGAATTCCATGACGCGCTCATCCCGCTCGTCGATTTCCTTCTCCCAGTTCTCCACGCTGATCAGAAGCGGACGGACCCGGCCGATAATCTCCGCATCGACATCCGCGGCGAGCCTGACCCTCTCCAGCCAGCTGGCGTCGGGACGCTCCCGGCCGTCGAGCAGATCCTTCCAGTACCGCTCGGCCAGCAGCGGCTTCTGTCCCTGCCACAGCTCCGCCAGCTGATGGTAGCGCTCCCCTTCATGGTCGGCCTGCCGCTGCTCCTCCACTTTGCGGCCGAGCGCCTGCAGCACCTGCTCCAGCTCCCGGTATATGACCGGCTTCAGGATATAATCGCTCCCTCCCAGCTGAAGGGCTTTCTGGGCATAGCGGAATTCGGAATGGCAGGTGAGCACGACCGTCTCCAGCTTCATTCCCTCTTCCTTGACCCACTCCATCAGCTCCAGCCCGCTCTGCTCCGGCATCTCGATATCGCAGATCATGATGTCGATGTCATGCTTCCGAAGCAATTCCTTGGCCATGTCCGCATGGTAAGCCTCATAGATCTCGTCGATCCCGGCTTCCTGCCAGGATACGCCGGCCATCAATCCTTTGACGGCATAGATTTCATCGTCCACGATCAGCGCCTTCATGCAACGTCTCCTCCTTGCGTCATCCTGCTTGGCGATTGTCCGCGGCCTGCTCTCCCGGAAGGCCGAGGGTGACGAGCGCTCCCCGCCCCGCTCCGTTCTCGAACTTCAGCGTGACGGAATCTCCATAATACAGCCGGCAGCGGCGCGCGACATTCCATAATCCCACATGGCGCTCTCCCGGCTCCTGCTCCTGCACGCGAGCCGCGAGCCTCTCCGCCATTCCGGGAGCGAACCCTTTGCCGTTGTCGGCCACGTCGATCCGGATCCCGCCGGCAGCCGCTCCCTCTCCCGCAGTACCGTCCCGGCTCACCGCGATCGAGATCCGGAAGGGACCTCCGCCGCTGGTGGAGAAGCCGTGCACCATCGCGTTCTCGACGATCGGCTGGATCGATAGCGGCGGCAGAAGATAATTGTCCAGACCAGCCTCCACGTTGAAGTCGAACTCCAGCGTCTCCGGGAATCGATGCTTCTGGATCGTCAGGTAATCGCGGATATGCTCCAGCTCCTGAAGGATCGTCACGGAAGCGGCGGACGTATTGATCGTGAACCGGAAGTAACGGACCAGGTGGAGCGCGATGCTCTGGATGATGTCGAAGCTGCGGATCTGGGCGAGCTGGTAGACGATATTGAGCGAGTTCATGAAGAAATGAGGCTGGATCTGCGCCTGCAAATGCTTGAGCTCGGCCTTCTGGGTACGGATATGCTCCTCGTAGATGTCGATCTTCAGATGCTCGATCTGCGAGGCCATGCCGTTGAACGTCTCGTTGATCGTGACGAATTCCGGCAGCCTGCTGTCCGGCAGACGGGCGCTGAGATCGCCGGAGCGGATCTTGCGCATCCCCTTGATGAGCCGATGCATCGGCACGACGACCGCCCGCTGAAGGTAGTATAGGTACAGGGCGAGCAGAATGGCGGCCAGCACCGGAACCGTATAGGTCAGATAGCGGAAATACGGAAGCCCTTCGAGCAGCGACTTCTCCGGCACAAGCAGAACCAGCCTCATGCCTGCCATCCGCGAAGGCTGGGCGACGAGAAGATAAGGCTGCGGAAGCTTGGCGATCGTGTACGCCCCGGTGGCCGCTTCCGTATCCGCGGCCGCTCCGGTCGCCTGCAGCTCGTCGCGAAGGCCGGCCTTGAGCGTCGTCAGCGGCAGGCTGCCGGAATGGCCGCCGAGCAGCAAGGCTTCTCCCTTGCCGCTCTCGCCGAGGGCATGGAGCGGCCTCATGAGCCGGTCGAGATCGACCCACGCTCCCGCTGCGGAGCCGTATCCCGTGTCCACGATGCGCACAAGGGCATAGGAGCCGTTCAGCTCCGTCACCGTCCAGCCGCTGAATGGAGTGGCGGCCCCTGCTCCCGCCTTCAGAATTTCATGCAGCCGCCGCTGGATTTCCCGCTTCCGCTGGAAGCTGACCGATTGCTGCTGGGAGACGAACAGATCGTCGTACTTGGAGCTGTAGGCGAACAGCACATCCGCCGCCTCGTAATAGTTCGAGTTGACCCCGAGGTCGGCGGCCATCTGCGTTTTGGCCCGGTAGTAATCCCAGCCTCCTCGATCGTTCTGCGACAGCGACAGCAGATCGCGGTTCTGCTCGGCGGTTTTGAACAGATAATTCTGGATTTCCTCCAGCACCTTGTCCATATCGTTCATGTACATCGTCAGCAGGCTCCGGTTGGACTGGGCCACCTGGGAGCGCACGACTGTGGTCGAATACAGATTGTTCCACAACAGCAGGATGACGAGCGGCGCCGTGACGACCGCGAACCCGATGATCAGGCGCGTGCGCAGCGTCGCCTGGGGAAGCCGGAAGCCCTTCATCGGCCTCCCTCCTTGCCCGCCGCCCGCTTCGAGGCGAGCCACTCGTCCAGCTGGCGCTGCTTCTCCGCGATGACCCGGTCCGCTCCCGCCGCCTTCAGCTTATCCAGATACATCGGGATGACCAGGTCGGGATCCAGCTCTCCCGCGATGATGGCCGGAGCGAACTCCTCGTCGACGCGGCTGCAAGCCGCGATCTCGCTCGTCACCCGGTCCGGGTTGAAGACGAAACCGAGCGCCCGGGACGGCTCCGCTTCCTCGTTGAACTGCCTGTATTTCGTCCAGAGCTCCGGATCCTCGTTGTCCCACAGATAGGAATGGAGCTGATTGCCGAACATCCACGGCAGGTTCAGGTTGTACCCGACGGTTCGGGAGTCGACCCCCTCCGGATAACCGATCCGGCCGTCCACCCGGACGACGAAATGCTTGCCCTCGATGCCCCAATCGAGCAAATTCAGCAAATAAGGGTCGGTATAGAGCAGATCGAGCAGCTGCATCGCCTTGCCCGGATGACGGGAAGTCCGGGGAATGGCGAACATCGCGCTCGTCACGTCGGCCGTCGTCGTGTACGGCTTGGTCAGTTCCACGGCCGCCATCGGCATGCCGGTGTTGCGCGACGCCTGGATCTCGAAGCCCGGCTTGATCGACTCGGCGAAGGAGAAGGCGGCTCCCGCCTTGACCGCTTCGTATTCGCTGTCCCTGGACGTCACCGCATCGGCATTCAGGTACCCGTCGAGATGCCATTGGTGCATGAGCTTGGCGTTGATCCGGTACGCTTCGGTCGCCACCATGTTCACGACCTTCGTCCCGCCCCCTTCGCGCTGAAGGGCGCCGGGTCCGTCCCCGAGCATGTCGAACAGGCCGTACTGCATGAGGAACGTGAACGGACTGCGGTCGGAGCGCACCTGCAGCGGCGTCACCGAAGGCTCGCGCCGCTTGATCGTCTCCAGCACGGGACCGAGATCGGCCAGAGAGGAGATCGACGCCAGCTTGATTCCGTATTTTTCCGTGAGATCCCGGCGCATGACGATTCCTTTGCTCGCGGCGAACTCCTTGTTGGTCGGAATGGCGTACAGCTTGCCCCCGATGCGGCTGGCATCGAGAATGTCAGGATTGATGATCCCGCGGATTCCGCCGCCGTATTGCCGCAGCAGGTCGTCCAGGGGCAAGAAGCGGCCTCTGGCCACCTCGTCGCCGAACTTCATCCACCCGGCCGTGAACATGAGATCGACCTGGCTGCCCGAAGCGTACACAAGGCCGGTGCGGTCCCACCAGCTGCCCATGTCGACAGGCCGGATCTCGACGGCGGCGTTGATTTTTTGCTGCAGGTATGTATTGATCTCATTCTGAACCTGCGGCAGATCATCCGGCACGACGCTCGCAGGGAACATCATGACCAGACGGTCGGGGGCGGCGGCCGATGCCACTCCGGACGGAGCGGTGTCGCCGGGTTTAAATATCGTCCACGGACGGGAATAGAACGTCAGCGCGGCCAGCGCGAGTACGGCGGCGAGCGCAAGCGTCAGTCGTTTGCGGTTGGCTGTCATGGCAAGAACCCCTCTTGCAGCGATAATGGAGTAAGCGATTTCAATTATACGCCCGCGCCGCCGCCCACTCTACTCCTATTTCTACCGGATAGGCAAAAATAGTGACCTTTTATAACACTTCGATGACTTGTCCGGCTAAGCGCCGAATTCAGGCGGGCAAGAGGGAATGAAGCTGCAAACAAAAAAGTCCTCCTGCACTTATGTGCGAGGAGGAACAAAAGGTTATGGATGCAGCCCGGTTCCTAATCAGCGCCCACTCTCACATAAACGCTCTGGGAAAAGGGTGGTCGGGCTGCAACGCCGCGGACTTGCGTCCTTGGTAGCGATAGTATACGCCATTCAGGCGAAGCTTGCCATATGAAGCTGGAGGGAAGGGAGGGAAATGTTGCTGGCCGCGACGCCGCAATCGTAAAAGCGGCTCCATTCCGCAAAAAAGGGAGGCTCATGAGCCGTGGGCATGACTCGGGGCAGCCCGTTGGGCATCCTCTTCCGGTGAGAAGGGTTTGAGGCCGCAGATGAAGGCTAGGAATCGGCTAAGGTCTAAAACGAGCCTTATCTGGTCTTTTCCGCCCGTACTGCGGTAGCGCAAGGTCCAAATGCAGCCTTATTTCCGTTCTGCCGCCCTGATTTTATTGAATTTCTAGAAATAAGCTCCACAATGAACCTTATTTTCTTTCGATCGGCAACTTTTTCTGAAATAAGGCTCGAATACAGCCTTATTATATCCACCCTTATTTGCTTGCCTTGGTTTTTTTCCGCATGAGACGAACCCATTCCGCTTCCTGGGCAACAATTCCCTTCCTGGGCAACGAAAATCGGCCTGTCCCATGAGTAGAAGAAAAAAAGCAGGCCATTCCCGTGGTTGCGGCGCCACCAAGAAAGGACCCTGCTCGATGACCGTTTTACTCCGAAAACCAGCTGAACGATCTGAGTCCGGATGGCTTTCGCCTTGCTCCGCACTATTCATAGAAGCTATAGACGAAAAGAAAACAGGACGAAGCCAAGGCTCAGCTTCATCCTGCTCTTCCATGCGGTTTGAATTAAGGAGTCGCCGCCTGCGTGGAACAGCTTCTCAAGTCAATGCCTTTATATCATCGAAGCTGCCGAGAAAGCCTGCTTCCAACAAAAGCCTCGCCAGCAGCGCTGCCGCTTCGGCGCGGGTGACTGCCGCCTGTGGATGAAAGGCTCCATCCGGCAGTCCGCGCAGCATCCCTCTCGCGGTCAGGGCGATTATGGCGTCTTCCGCCCACGGGCTGATCTTAGCCGTATCGGTGAATACAGAGGCTTGTGGAGCCGGAGCGGAAGTGCGCGGCTTGCCGCTTGCGGCGAAGAGGATGGCGCGATTCAGCATGACAGCCATTTCCTGGCGGGTGACGGAAGCTCCCGGCCGGAAGCTGCCGTCCAAGTCGCCCTGCATGATGCCGGCCGAACGGACGGCGTCGGCTGCGGCTGTCCAGGCGGAACCCGGTGAGCCGTCATTCCAGCTCCGGCCTTCGGCTGCTCCGCTGGCCAGCAGATCCAGTCCCAATGCGCGGCTGATTAGCGCCGCGAAGTCAGCTCTCGATACGGCTTGCGCCGGAGCGTACCGCTCAGCGGAGATGCCGTTCAAGATTCCGGCCGCTGACAGCCGCTCGATATCTGCTGCTGCCCAACTGCCAGCTATGTCCCGGAAGGCCTTGGACGGAAGTGCAGCTGTTCCGAAGCTGCCTGCTCCCAGCGTGCGGATATGGACGATCGTCCCGTCCTTGCCTTTTGCGAACGATGCCGGCACGGCTCGAACCGCGCCGTCTCCCGTCCGCAGCAAGCCTGCGTTCGGGCCAGGCTTGCTGTCGCTGCCCACGAGGAATTCGACATCGATATAGCCGATTCCGCTCGTCAGCGGCAAGGAGCGCCCGCCTTGCTCCAAGCTCAGGCTCCAGGCTGCCGTCCCGGCAAAGGCAGCGCCATTCAAGGCCGAAGCCCGTGATTTCATCGCGGCTAAGGCTTGCTGATCGGCTGTGCCCAGCTCGATTCGGATGACGGCTCCAGCCGTATCCGCCTTGCCCCGCATGGCGGCCATCTTGGCGGCTGCCGATGCCGGGATCGAAATCGACGAGTTTCCGGCTTGAAGCGTAATCGTTCCTAGCGGCATGGCCTTGGCATATGCCAGGAAGGCGTCCAGCGGCAGCTCCGCCGCTCTTCCGCCGCCTGCGAGAGCTATCGATTCCAGCTGCACGGGCGACGTCTTGCCGGCGGCAGCCTTCGCCAGCGCATCCTGATTGGCGGCGGATGAACCCGCTCCCTGCGCCGGCGAGCCTGTCGGTGCCGGCGTCGGCGTTGCCGTGCCTGTCGGTGCCGGCGTCGGCGCTGCCGTGCCTGTCGGCACCGGCGTCGGCGACGCTGTGCCTGTCGGCGCCGGTGTCGGCGATGCCGTGCCTGTCGGCGCCGGTGTCGGCGATGCCGTGCCTGTCGGAGTCGGCGTCGGTGTACCCGTTCCTGACTCCGGCTGGCTGTCCCAAGTCAAGCCTTCGCCGGTCTGGTATCCGTCGACCGGGAGCACGCTTGCCGGCGGCGCTTGCTCGGTCAGCGCCAGCTGGAACGCGTTGCCGGAAGCGTTGAAGAACGGCCCTACTTTTGCGCCGCGGAGCTGCAGCCGGTCCAGCTGGACGGAGCCGCTGATGCCGCCGCCCGCGTGGATGCCCCAAGTGCCCGCTCCATCGAGCACCAGATTGCGAATGAGAATGCGATGCTGGCCGGTCGCATTGAACGGATAGGCTCCGTTGATGTACAGCCCCTGGAACGTGCTGTCCAGAACGGTATTGTCGAGAATATCGATATCGGCATCGATCGGCTTGTCGCCGGTGAACAGCCAGATCGCGCCGAAGTCCTGATTCCAGTTGAACTCATGGCCCCCGGCACGGATCAGCGTATTGCGCTCCACGACCGTCCTGCCGCTGAAGGCGACGGGATTGAAGCGCGTCGACACCGCGATGCCGGCGCCGAAGCCGACCGTGTCGGACAGGATGTTGTCCTGCACCTTGTTGTCGCTGCCGCCGAAGATCGCGACATTGTCCGCGAGCCAAGGAAGCTGGACGGTGTTGAAGCGGATCGTATTGCCCGAAGCCCGCGCGTCGTCCGCGCTTACGCCGTCCGGCTGCGACGACCAGATCGCGATGGAGTCGTCGCCCGTATTGCGGATCGCATTCTGCTCCGCCATGGAGTTGCGGGTTCCCGTCGAGAAATTGATGCCGTCCGCATACGTATCCCGGATGCGCATGCCAGCTGCGTACAGACCGTCGGTCACGATGCCGCCGTCTTCGTCGTCGCTGCGGACCGACCAGATGCCGGCTTTGGCATGCTCGACCCATACGCCTTGAATCGTGGAGCCTTTGCCGAACGTTCCGTCAAAAGCCGCCTCCCGCAGCTCGTCATGCCGTCCCGTCACGCCGACGTCGACCTTGAGATCGTACACGCCGATTCCGTCTCCCATGCCCATAAAGCCTGCGCCTTCAATGGCCGTATGCCACATGCCCGCGCCGCGGATGACGATCCCCTGCACCTCCAGCGGCGAATCAAGACGGTATATGCCCTGCGGCACCCAGACTCCCTTGCCCGCCGCCTTTGCAGCCTGGACGGCATCCAGGAACGCGGTGTAGTCGCTCTTGCCATCGTTCGGCGCCGCGCCGAAGTCCGCCACGGAAAGGAAGCCTTCCGGCATGGCGTATGCCGACGGGGCCAGCTCCAGATCCGCCGAGTCGAGAACATAATAAGCGGCTGCGTCGGAAGCCTGCTTTTCCAGCCTCAGCACGGTCCCTGCCGGCAGCATGCGGCCGAAGTCCAGCTGCGTCTCGTCATAGAAACGGTGAGGATCTCCGTCCTCGGGATTGTTGGACCATGGATACTTGCCGTATACCCAGGCGTGGCGGCTGGATAGCTCCAGCTTGCCGCCCGGGGCTCCATCCACCGCATAGCTCAGCGTCGCTTGCTGGCCGCCGCCGTCCTGACTGTCCGGTATGCTGTAGCGCAAGGACATGAAGCTGGCCGGTTCCGCAAGCTTGAATTCCACATACTGGCCGGCTGCATCCAGCTTGACGGCCTTTCTGCCGGACGCTTCGGAAGCAAGCGTCATATACGTCCGGTCGGGACCAAGCAAGGTTCCGTTCGTCGCTCCGTCTTCGGCTTCATAGGTCGTATAAGGAAGAGTCGCTCCGCGATAATCGCGGCTGACCGCGCCATGCACGAGCAGCCGGTCCACCAGCAGGCCGCCCCCGTCGTCCCCGGCCAAGCGCAGCTCCACGGAATTGTAGCCTGCCCGCAGCTTCAGCTTGGCCGATACCGTCTTCCATATGCCATTGCCTTTGCCATTGCCATCTCCGGCTGCCGCATCCAGCTTGCCTTGCGGCAGGCCGTTGACATAGACGGACAGCCTGCCTGCATCCGCGCCAGCCAAGGCTGCAGCGATCCAATCCGCTTCATACAGACCTGCTGCCTGCGCTTGAACGGACAGAATCAGCCGGTCATCGGCATCCTTCCAACCGGATACATACCCGCTGCCGGCATAACCTGGCGCTTCGGCATGAATGCCCGCACCGCCGGAGACAAAGCCTTTCTCCGCTTCGTACACGACGTCGCCTGCGACCTCGAGCAGCTTCCAGCGGCCTGAACCTCCTGCCGATTCACGCTCGGCAAGCGCCGCATGACCGGAGGAGGCTGACAGCACGCGGCTGCCGCCCGGCTCGGCCAGCATCAGCAAGCCGGACTGCTTTTCCTGCGTCCATTCGGCTGCCGGGCCCGCCTCTCCTGCCGAGACCGAACTTCCGTCACGCAGCAGGTAGCTGCCGGTTCCTTCGTTCCGGAGCAGCAGCCGCCCGTTCCGGTCTTCCATTCTCCAAAGCACGTTCTTGCTGCGGCTATCTCCGACAGACAGCGCCAAATCATCGCCGTTCATCGCCAGGAGCGAACCGGCAGCCGAGTTTTGCAGCCGGTACAAGCCCGAATGAGGCGCCGACGGCGTGATGCCGCTGCCGACCGTATCCTGGACCTCCGGGATGAATCCTCCCTCGGGCGCCGCGGCCGCGACCCATTGGACGGCTCCGTTGTCGATGGAGCGCAGATCAAGCTGGGCATAGCCGAGTCCGTCCGCTATCTGCACGTATTCATCCTCGTGGCCCTCGGCCAGGCTGCGCAGCAGAATCGCTCCGGCGGCAGGCGCGTTCTCGAGCGCCCATCCCGCGTCCGTTCCGGCTTCGCCTGCAGGAACGGTGCCGAGATAGCTCACGCCCGGCAGCCAGGAAAGCTCGCGGCCGGTCACTTCATTGACGATCGATACGCCTCCTCCGGCCCTTTCCTTCACGAACCAGTGCGAGCGCAGGTCCTTGGCGTCCAGACCACCGTAAAGCACGACGCCGCCGGCATTCTCGTAGAGCGCCGCTCCGCCGGACTTGCTCGTCAAGCGGATCGCCCCGTCAGGCAGCAGCACCGGAGCGCCGCCTCCCGTGCCGGTCTCGCTTGCCTTCACCGGAATGAATTCCCACTTCGGGCTGCCCCAATCCCGGTTCACCGGGCTGTACTCGGCCGCCTTGAGCTTATGCTCGACGTTCAAGTATCCGGAAGCCTCGGCCGGGCGGGCATCCCCTGCGCTGCGGATCAGCTTGAAGCCCTGATGGTCCAACACGGTCCATGCGGCCGAATCCATGTCGCCGCTTGCCGGATCCGCTACCCGGACCGATTCGCGGGAATCCGGCTTCACGCCGCTCAGCGTGACGTAATGGCCGGTCTTCCGGTTCACGATATGCTGCACGCCGTCCTTCGTCTCGATCAGCCAGTGCGCGCTCTCGTCGCCCGGCTGGACGTTGCCGTAAGCGAGCTTGCCGTCCTTCTCGAACAGATACAGCTGCAGCCAGTCGTTGCGGATCTTCACATAAGGGGTCAGCTCCTCCGCCGGACCTTCAGGCGCGGGAGCCTTCACCAGCCAGCGGGCGCTGCCCCAGGACGGCTGCGCCCAGTTGTTGCCATGCGCATAGCCGTCCTGGCTCTGCACGTTCAGCAGCGCATCTCCATCGGAAGCGGCTTGGAAGGTCGATTGTCCGGTCTGGACATCGCCGCTGCCGTCCTTACCCGGAGCTTGAATCCAGCTCGTCAGCAGCGGATCAGCCGCTTCAGGCGCGGCCGCAGCCAGAGCGGCGCCGCCCTTCAGCTCCGTCTGCTGCATGTAACGGCCCGTCTGCACGTTGCGCAGCCGAACCGCCGTTCCATAGTCCTCCACAATCCATTGGGAGGACGCATCGGTGTAATCCGGCGTGCCGTATGCGATCAGACCGCCCTGCTCCTGCAAAAAGCTTCCCTTCCAGCTGTCCTGCAGCCGCTTCGCCGCAGAATCGGCTGCCGGCTCCAGTCTCCAGGAGGAGCTGCCCCACCCCGGCTGCGCCCAGTCGCTGATCTGCGCATGGCCGGTCTGGCTCTGGACATGGAGCAGGTAGGAGGATTTTTCGCTGCTCGCTATCGTATACAGCCCCGCAGCACCCGCCTGCTCCTGAATGGAAAAATCGCCTGCCGTGGAAGCCTCCGGCAGATCCGAGCTTTTGACGGGATCGTTGAGACGGTCCCCATCGTTGCCCATACGGTTCAGCACATGGCCCGTCGCCCGATTGACGAATTTCTTCGAGCCCGGCGTCACGCCGTCCACGACGAACCACTGCGAGGAAGCGTCGTTCAGCTCCGGCGCGCCATATTTTGCCAGACCGGCTTCCTCATAGAGGACGTTCCCCTTCCAGCCGTCGACCAGCCGGACCGGCTCCTCGTCATGACCCGGCTCCACCTGCCACAACGCCGAGCCCCACCCTGGCTGCGCCCAGTCGCTCACCTGCGCATAACCGTTCAGCACCTGGATGTTGAGGATCTGATTTGAGCTGCCGGGAATGGACAGATTGACGTAACCGGGCTTGCCGGATGCTTCCGTCACCTGCCACTGAGCCGATGCCGCGCCGCTGTCGAGCGCGGAGCTCTTGAGATTGTCATGCGGATCCGACACCAGCTCCCGGTTCAGCAGATGGCCGGTCGCCCGGTTCACGAGCAGCTGCGCGCCTCCTTCGCCGCTCTTGATCTCCCATTGAGATGCAGGATCGTTCACCGCCGTGAAGCCGTAGCGCGCTTGTCCCTCCGCTTCGTACAGATACACGCCTTTCCATTCATTTTTCAGCCGGACGTAGACAGAATCGGAAACAGAAACCGTTGCGGATGCCGCAGCGTCGTACCCGAGGTCCTGTACGGCCGAGCTGAGGTCCGCTTCCGCGGCGCGCGCGCCGGAAGCCATCGACGGCAGGAACAGCAGCAAGCTCAGAAGCGCGGCAGTAAGCCGCTTGAATCGGAATGCCATGTCATATCCCCTTTCGTTATGGTTGCGCTTTCTTTCCTTGGCAAAAGAAAAGCCGCCCAATCATGTCGGAGACAATCAAGAGTGCAGCTTTTCTTTTCGTTGCTTGTTCGGAGAACTCAGCCCTTCGTCGCTCCGTCCGCGAGGCCGGAGATGAGGAAGCGCTGCAGCAGCAGGAACACGGTCGCGATCGGCACGGCGATCAGGATGGTGCCGGCCGCGAAAATCGTGAAGTTGTTGGAGAACTTGTCGTTGATGAAGTTGTACAGCCCGAGCGCCAGCGTGTACTTCTCCGGCGAGCGCAGGATGATGCGCGGCGTCAGGAAGTCCATGAACGGCGCCATGAAGGTGAACAGCCCGACGACCGCCAGGATCGGAGCCGTCAGCGGCATCAGAATCCGGAAAAATACGGTCAGATGCCCTGCGCCGTCCATCGTGGCCGATTCGTCGAGATCGCGCGGAATGGTGTCCAGGTACCCTTTGACGAGAAACACGTTCATCGGCAGTCCGCCGACGGCGTAGATCAGGATCAGGCCGGTGAACGTGTCCAGCAGGTTCACCAGGTTGAGCAGCAGGTAGATCGCCACCATGCCCATGAGCACCGGGAACATCTGGAGCAGCAGGAACGTGTAGATGCCGTACTTGCGGCCCGTGAAGCGGAAGCGCGAGAACACGTACGCCAGCAGCGATACCATCGTCACGGAGGCGACGGCGTTGCATACGGCGACGATGATCGTGTTTTTGTACCAGAGGCCGTAATCGCTCTGCGGATCCGTGAACAGCCAGCGGTAATGCTCCAGCGAGAGATTGTCCGGAATCAGCTTGGCGCTGTAGAGGCTGGTGCCGGGATTCAGCGAGATGCTGACCGCCCACAGCAGCGGATACAGAATGACGGCGAACATGATCAGAACAACGAGGTAGATGCCGGATACTTCCAGCTTGGATCTTAGCGTGCGTCCCATCAATAGCCCTCCTCACGGAATGACCGCGTCTTCCGGAACTGATAGAACGCGAATGCCGCGACGATAAGGCCCATGATGATGCTGATGGCGGCGGCCATTTTGTAGTTGTTGTCGGTGAAGGTCAGATTGTACACCCAGGAGATGAGGATGTCGGTCGCTCCCGCGCTTTGGCCCGGCACCGCCGGTCCTCCCTTGTTGAACAGGAAGATGATGTTGAAGTTGTTGAAGTTGAACGAATACTGCATGATGAGGAGCGGCGCCGTGGCGAACAGGATATGAGGCAAAGTAATGAAGCGGAACTTCTGCCAGCGGCTGCCTCCATCCACTTCGGCGGCTTCGTACCAGTCCTTGGAGATGCTCTGCAGCACGCCCGTGAACAGCGTGAACACATACGGGAAGCCGAGCCAGATCTGGATCAGGATGATCGCGACGCGGGCCCAGGTCGGGTCCGTCAGCCATGGAACCATCAAGCCGAACTTGCTCATGATCTGCATGTTGATCGCCCCGAACGTATCGTTGAACATCGCGGCGAACACGAGCGCGGTCATGAACGAAGGCACCGCCCAGGGCAGGATGAAGATCGTGCGGATCAGCTTCTTGAAGCGCACGCGATTGTCATTGACGAGCACGGCGAGCAGCATCGCCAGTCCGATCTGCAGCGAGGTCGCGACCAGCGTCCAGACGACCGTCCAGGTGACGACGGAGACGAGGCTTTGCGTCCAGATCGGGTTGGTGAACAGCTCCTTGAAGTTGATCCAGCCCACCCAGTCCAGCAGCTTCGCAGGCGGAGAGTTGTACAGGCTGTAGTTCGTGAACGCGAGCGCGACCATGAACAGCAGCGGGAAAACGACGACCATCGCCAGCAGGATGAAGCTCGGAACGACGACAAAGTAAGGGAAGCCTTTGTCGTAGCTGTCATGGAAAGCCTGCCTTACGGATGGAATCCGCTCGCCGTCCTGGCGGCGGACCGCATCCCGGTAGGCATCCTTGATATTGAGCACATAGGTGAATAGAAGCACGATCGCGAGCAGCACGGAGAGGATGCCCTCCGTCAGCAGCGTTCGGGAATCGTCTTTATTCGGATCGTTGCCCAGCGTGATCAGCCCTTCGATGCCGTGCGCCGTCCATGCGCCGATCGATGCCGCGAGCGACAGCGCCAGCACGAGGAACAGCACGCCCTTGATGAAGCGGCGATTGTACAGCTGGCCCAGACCTGGAATGATGGACAGCGCGGCTGCCGCAGATGGAGAAGGCAGGGGACCGGCCTTCGGTTGCAATGCTTTTTGCATGGTTCCTTCACCTTCCGATCCTTGCTCTTTATATAAGGGGTCCGTCCAAAAATATATTGAGGTTGATTCAAAAGCAAAAGCCCGGGAGCCGCGCCGGTGAGCGCCAGCCCGCGGGCATCGTGATGTTGCAATCCCGCCTTGCCTTGACGGCCGGGCGATGATTTCCGTATGGAACAGGCTTCAATGGCGCAGGCTTCTTATTTGCCGGACATCGCCATCTTGTCCTGGACTTGCTTCACAGCGTCATCCAGCGATTTCTGCACATCCTTGCCTTCGGAAGCGAATTGGAGCGCGTTCTTCATTGGATCCCAAACATAATCAAGCTCAGGAACGGTAGGGAA
The DNA here is from genome assembly GCF_053345695.1 of Paenibacillus sp. D51F. NCBI lineage: Bacteria > Bacillati > Bacillota > Bacilli > Caryophanales > Paenibacillaceae > Paenibacillus > Paenibacillus sp. D51F. The sequence continues at coordinate 547,834 of NZ_JBKFAO010000001.1, forward strand.
CGGCTGGCCGAATTGGACCTGCTCCGTGAAGCCTTTCACGAGCGGATCGCTCGTCAGCGCGGCGTCGTTCAGAACCGCGATCACTGGAGGAACCTGGCCGGTCTTTTTATAGTATTCCAGAGCATTCTCTTGATTGGAGATGAATGCCGCCAGATCGGAAGCCCACTCCGGAGATTTGGAGAACTTGGAGAGCATCCAGCCCTTCACGCCGATGAAGGAGGTCGGGTGTTTGCCGTTTTCCAGCGTCGGTAGCGGAGCTACCGCCAGGTCGTCGCCGAGCTGCTTCTTGTAATCCGTGATCGCCCAAGGTCCGTTGATGACCGCGCCGACCTTGCCGGATCCGAACAGGCCGCCGACAATATCGCCGTTCACGCCTTTAGGCAGGTAGCCTTTTTTGAACCAATCCTGGATCAGCTGAACGCCTTTGACGGCGCCTTCCTTGTTGAGGCCGATCTCATTGACATCGTAGCCGCCGGCGTCGGTCTGCTTAAAGATGTAGCCGTCGTTGCCGCCCATGAACGCCCACGCGTAGTAGAAGTTGATGCCTTCGAACAGGAAGCCGTACGTCTGCTTTTTGGCGTCCGTCTGCTCCTGGGCAAGCTTCTCCAGGTCTGCGATCGTGGCAGGCGCCGCAGGCACGAGCTTTTTGTTGTAGAACAGCGCGTAGGTCTCCGTTACGAACGGCAGGCCATACAGCTGGCCGTCCTGGCTGAGCGCCTTGAGTGCTTCCGGCGTGTAGGAGTCGAGCACGGCCTGCTCGGCCTTGACCGGCTGCACGAGGCCTTTGAGCACCAGGTTGCCGATGCCCGGCTGGTAGAACAGGTCCGGACCTTTGCCGGCAGGACCGTCCAGCGAGAGAATCTGCTGCTGGTCGTTCATTTTGACCGGCTTGACGTTGACCTTGATGCCGGTTTTCTCCGTGTATTTCTTCGTAATATCCGTAATCGTGGCCACGCTGTCGGCGTTGTCGTCCGGCCAGATCGTAAGCTCGGCCGGCTTCTCCGGCATGTTGCCGGGATCGGCGCCTGCGTTGTCGGCTGCGCCTGCGTTCGCCGCTGTGTTGGCAGCCGGCTCCGTTGCTGCGCCTATATTTGCAGCGCCCGTATTTGCTGCACCCGGATTGTTTTCCGCGTTATTGTTGCTGCCGCATGCCGTAAGCCCCGTCAGCGCGATAGCCATCGCCAGCGCCGCTGCGGCTGTTTTTTGCTTCTTCATCTCTGTATCCTCCCCGGATCTCGTCGGTTGGTTTCGCTTGCTGATGTCATTGTAGGACTTTGGGGGGAGGCCCAACTACCAAAGTAATGACTTCAAACGTCAAGATTGTGACCTTGTGAACGGATGGTTTTCAAATGAAGCTTTTGGGGGATGAAGAGAGCGGATGCCGAGCAGATCTGTTTCATTTACTTGCAGTCTGCCGTGCACCCTTTGGCTGAACAATCGTTTTCTTCCTCCTTCCCATCAGCTGAAATAGGCTTTATCCAGCCAACGGCCAGAAGGAGACCATGCCAGCAGCAATCCGCAATTCAGTCATAGCGATTCTTATTCAGGACGGCCGCATCCTGTTGACCCGCAATCAGGATGCTCAAGGCGTATTTCACTTGTTTCCGGGAGGGGGACAGGAGCATGGAGAGGAATTGAAGGATGCCGTCGTCAGAGAATGTCTGGAGGAGATCGGGCAAAAAGTCATTCCCGGCGACCTGCTGCATATCCGCGAATATATCGGCCGAAACCACGAATTCTCCGAATGGGATTCCGAAATCCATCAGGTGGAATTTTACTTTCAATGCTCCTTCCCGCCCGGCTTCGACGGGAGCTTCGCAGCCGCCTCCAACCCGGATGAGCTGCAGATAGGAGTCGAGTGGGTCGACCTGGACAGGCTCCATGAGCTCCGGATCTATCCTCGCTCTCTAGTGGAAAGCCTTCAGACCGGTTTTCCGGGCCTATGCTATCGGGGAGATACAAACGAAGAGTTCGCCGTGAATTCTGATCTCTTGAATGTCATCATGATGTGATCGTCGAAATCAACAAGCCGGTTTTTCCTTTTTGGCATTCATTTAAGGATTCAGCTCCAAGACTATTGAGCATCCAATGAAAAGGGACAGCCTCTAAACTAGCTTCGGCTGAATTCAAGCCGAGATAACGCAAACGGGACGAAACCGATCTTCGGTTTCGTCCCGTTTGCGTTATCCATCATCGCCAGATGGGGCGAGCGATGGAGTTAGACGGAATAGTCGTCTTATTCGAACTCAAGCCGCCCTGAGCCATGGAATTAGACGAAAAATTCGTCTTATTCGCACTCAAGTGGCCCTGAGCCATGGAATTAGACGGAAAAGCCGTCTTATTCGGCCTCAAGAAGCCCTGAGCCATGGAATTAGACGGAAAAGTCGTCTTATTCGGCCTCAAGTGGCCCTGAGCCATGGAATTAGACGGAAAAGTCGTCTTATTCACCCTCAAGTGGCTCTGAGCCATGGAATTAGACGGAAAGTCGTCTTATTCGGCCTCAAGAAGCCCTGAGCCATGGAATTAGACGGAAATATCGTCTTATTCGGCCTCAAGTGGCCCTGAGCGATGGAGTTAGACGATAAATTCGTCTTACTCGACCTCAAGCCGCCTTGAGAGATAGAGTTAGACGAAAAAGTCGTCTTACTCGGCCCCAAGTCGCTTTTGCGGATTACATATTCCCATTCCTCTCGTTCACATCAGTCCTGTCTTAGCTCTCCTCTGGAGCCAGGTTTTCCCGTCCGCCGGAGTTGGCATAGGGCGTCGGGCGTTCATGAAGCGGCATCGGCGCCGGCGGAGCCGGCTTCCCGAAGAACAGCCGCAAGCCCCCCGCGATCAGCAGGAAGGATGTGACCGCCAGCGGCAGGCTGCGGAAGAACCAGTCGTAGGCCGAGGCGAAGCGCGGAAGATATTCATAGATGGCCTGGCCAAGGAAACGGTCCATCAAATAATAGGCGCCGAGCGCGATCAGTGCGGCTCCCAGCCAGCGGTGATAGCGGGCGAGCTCGGTCAGGACGGGCACATCCTGCATCTCGCCCCGCTGATAGCGGTTGTACTGCTGCAGAGCGTCGAACAGCGAGAAGCACCAAAGCAGCGGAAGCATGAACAGGAACAGCGTAATCCGCATGCTGTCCATGAGATAGATGAGCAGAAGGAATCCGAGCAGCAGCTGCAGTCCCCGTTTCTGCAGGCCGAGATACAGATGGCCGGCGCCGGGGAGAAACGACAGCAGCGCCGCCATCGTTTTGTTTTTGCGGGATCCGGAGAAGCGGTCTTCCATTTCCTCGAAGAACGAGATGTCCCGAAGAAGCTCTCCCGCCTGCTTGCGGTTCACATGCAGGATCGCGTCGAACATGCTGTAGATCCATATGACCGGCAGCAGCAGCAGAAAAACGAGGAAAACCGGCGTATGCAGGACAACGGCGACGAAAACGATGAACGCGCCGAGGCCTGCGAAAGCGATCATGAAGGCGATTCCGCGCTGCATGAGGCCAAGCGACATGTGTCCAAGGCCCGGGATGAAGGAAAGTACGATCGTCAGCGCCTTCTCCCGCTGATCCTCGGCGGACCGGACCGGGTAAGGCCGGGCGGACGGTATCCCATTCCCGTCCAGCGGACCGGGAGCATAGGCATGCGTCTGAGCAGGACGGGCAAGCACAGTCACGAGGATATCGACCATGCTGATTCCCCAGACTCCGATCGGAATCACGATAAGCGGAGCGGCATTCCCGTCCAGATTGCCCGTGACGGCAAACAGCAGCATGAAGGCGACCGGCCCCCATACAAAAGCGCCATAGACGAACATTCGAAGGTATTTGCCCAAATAGGCATGTCCGGCGCCAGGGATAAACCCTAGCAGCAGCGCGACAAAAGGATTGGGAGGAGTTCTCATATAGGTCGTTCCTTTCGGAGTTTTTTCGGTCATTTCAGTTAAAACGGTTTTTCGGGTCTTTCAGTCTTTCAGTCTTTCAGTCTTTCAGTCTTTCAGTCTTTCAGTCTTTCAGTCTTTCAGTCTTTCAGTCTTTCTCAGTCTTTCGGTCTTTCAGTCTTTTTCTGTCTTTCTGTCTTTCTGTCTTTCTGTCTTTCTGTCTTTCTGTCTTTCTGTCTTTCGGTCTTTCGGTCTTTCTGTCTTTCTGTCTTTCTGTCTTTCTGTCTTTCTGTCTTTCCATCTTTCCATCTTTCCATCTTTCGGTCTGTCGGCCTTTACTCCCGTTCATCCCGATGCTTTAAAGCTCATTCTTCTATTAAAAAGAACTACCCTGGCGTTTTCCGCTTCCGGCACTCATTCCGATAATCACCGGTACCTGCGGTCCTGGATCTCTTGAAGCAGATGCGCGGTCCGATCCAGCATGCGGTTCGACCAGCTCTCGGAAGACGGACCGGATGTCGGATTCGAAATCGCTGAGGAAGCTCCCTGCTGCGGTTCCCGGCTTTCAAGAAACCGGTCCATGTCCGTGAAAGCCCCGCTCATATACAGGAGCAGCGTTAGCGAGGCGGCAAGCCCGTAATGGAGAGCGGGACGCCTCAGCCAGGCGGTTCGCGTTTTTGGAGTCGGCCGGACGCCCGGAAGGTCCCCTTCCATTAGCTCCAGCACGTTAGAACGGATCCGCTCCATGGCGGCAGCCGGAACGGGAACCGCCATGAAGTCGATGCCGGAGAAGTCAGGCCTGGAAGCGGCGCTCGCCTCCTCCGCCGGACTCCCGAGGATGTCGACCGCCTGGACCAACAGCTCCAGGCAGCTGTCGCATTGGGAGAGATGGAGCTCCATCTCCTCCCGCTGCCGATCGGTCAGCGTATTCCGTGCGTAAGCTGCCCATGCCTCCTGATTGTGATGCCGGTTCTCGCTCAATCGAAATCCTCCCTTCTCCAATGTCGCTTCATCCAGCTTCGGGCCCGGTACAGCTTGGACTCGACGCTTTTCGGCTTCAGGCCGCTTTCTTCCGAGATTTCCTGATAGGATCGGCGGCGGAAATAATAGTCCCGGACGATCCCTTTATATTCCGGAGGAAGCTCTTCGAGCTTGTCCTGCACTCGCCGGCGCTCCTCCATCGCGATCAGCTGATCCGGCGGGGAATCGTCCTGCTCCCCGCTCCTCATCATGACTTCCGGCGAATCATCAAGCGCTTCGCCTGATCCTGACTTCGCCTCTTGCCGCTGCCGCTTGCGCCTGTAATCAATGGCTCGGTTGACGGCGATGCGGGTAATCCACGTCTTGAAGCCTTCCAGCCTGCATTCCGGAAGCGCCCGGCTGATCGCCAGCAGCGTCTCCTGCAGGACGTCCTCGGTATCCTGGGGGGATCGCAGGACGGCATACACGGTCCGGTACAGGTAAGCCCCGTACTCGTCGATAATTTCGCCGAACCGTTCCGGTCCGCCGTCGCGGACGGACTGCAGCCATTCGATATCGCTTTGGATGTCGTTTCCCCCCTTCCCATGAATAGACGAAGGATATCTTGGTTTCCCCTGCGCTTTGGCGAATAAAATTTTTCCATCGCCAAAAAAAGCGGCGAGATCGATTACACGGGTCGCCCCGCAAGCCGATCTGCCGCTCTGTTGGTCCCTGCTATTTCGCGACGGTTGCCTTCGCTTCGCCGCCCCGCCGATGGATCCAGACGACCGAATACCTGAATTCCGTCCACGATATACGAATCCCCTGCCTGCGCAGGCGGTTCATTGCCGATCAGGACGACATGGCTCTCTCCCGAGTCCGCCATCGTAATCCGGCAGGCCACCGCCCGTTCGTCGCCCGCATGCCCGCCCGACCTTCGATACCTTGCCTTCCTGCAAGCGGAACCGCATGACTCCGTCCTCGACCGGAATGACCGCCAGGTTGGCTCCGCCGGGCTCGTTCGCAAGGCAAATGCCGCTTTCCTCGGACAAGCTTGCCGCGCCGGGAGCAAAGTAAAAATACTGCTCGTACTCCAGCGGACGAGTCCGTGCTTGTCCCTGCCTGTCGAGATTCGTACAATGAATACAGGTAAACAAATATGGAAAGGGTGGTCATGATGCAGGAGCAGCTGTTGAAAAAGCTTCACTATAAGCAAGGTCCCGCAGCCGTTCTGTTCGCGCCGGAAGGCTACAGCCTGAATGTCGTGGACACGGGAGGGACGGAAGGAAAGTACGCCTTCGTGCAGCTGTTCGTCGGAAGCGCCGCGGATGTGCGGGAGCGGGCGCCAGAGGCGGCCGGAATGCTGGAGGAAGATGCGGTGTTCTGGATTTCCTACCCGAAAAAAAGCAAATCGGTCAAGCCCGACATCAACCGCGACAGCCTGGCGTCGCTCGTGCAGGAGCTTATCGGCCTGCGCCCCGTCAGCAACGTGGCGATCGACGAGACGTGGTCCGCGCTTCGCTTCCGTCATCCGGATAAGGTGAAGTGAGCGGCGGCCCGGGTGCATGTCGAGCTGAATGTGCCGACAAAGCTTCGTTCGACGGAAAAGCTTCTAGCGGCAAAAGGCGATAGTGGGACCAACATGAAAAAGGAGTCCCCGCCGGGACTCCTTTTTCAACGTTGCGGACGTCCGCAGGAAGGATGGACAGCCTCCATCCGGACGGTCATGGATACGCGATGCCGGAATCCGGCATCGCAGCCGTACTTCGCTTCTCCATCGCCGCCAGCTGCTCCAGCAGCATGATGCCGCTCAGCTGGGTGCTCAGCGTCACTCTTTCTTCCGGTAGCTCTGACCAGCAAGTGCTGAACACCTGGCGCCGCGGATCGCGTCCGCGGCTCCATAGCGAGGATGCTTGAGCTTCCAGCAGGCGGGTTATGGCTGTCTCCTGCGGAGCTACGGCAATTAGCTCTCCCAAATATCGGACCAGAATGCCCTTGAACAAACCGCCGTCCCCATCCCCTTCCTCAGGAAGCAGGCCGCTCGCCGGATGGACCAGCTCCCTCCGCATCGCATCAGCCGTGCGGACAGCGTCTTGCTTATAGTCCGGATCTCCCGTAATCCGGTACAGCTCCACGCCGGCGCCGATATAGACGCCCTGGCAGTACGTGAACTTCCAGTCCTTGTCGATCGTTCCGTTGCCGGTGCGGTTCATGCCGTCCCATACGAAGCCGGTCGCCGGATCGATCAAGCTCGCTTTCAGCCATCCGTAAATTTTGAGCGCCCAAGCCAGATCCTCCGGACGGCCCGACAACCGGTACAGCCTTGCCGCCAAAATGGCCGCTGGCGCGTTGGCCGGCGTGTTTTTGTAATCGAGCTGGGACTTCTGCCAGGCGATGCCGCCGCCCATATGGCTGTTCCAGCCGGTCTGGATATCGGCCCAGAGAATATCGGCCGTCTCCTTGTATGCCGCCCGGCCCGTCGCCTCAAACGCTCTTACACGTTCAGCGTCACCGTGCCCCAGGTTCCCCAGCTGCCTGTGCTCGGCAGGATGAGATTCGCGGCCGCGATTGAGCCGTTGACCGATACATAGCGGGAAGTATTGCCGGCTCCTGCCGCGTAGCGGATCGTGACTGTCCTCGTGGATGCGCTGTTCTGGTTGACGTTGAACGGTCCATCATGTCCGATGGCAAGGTAAGGAAGAACTGCCGCATGAAGAATACGGAAAACGACCCGGAAGCTCCGGGCAGGATGATGCCCCAGAACGAATTGAGAAATCCGTGGCCGTAGACAAGGATGCTGCGGGTTTTCGATACGTTGAGGGCGAGCCTGAACAAGGTCGTAATCAACAGGAGAGCTGGAAAGATGGAAAAATCCAGCGCTTTGCCAAGGCGCAGGATTGGACGAGTCTCATGGATGGAGAAGCCGCATGTTCATGGAATCTCTCTTGATCTCGAACTGGATCTCGCCGTCCAGATCCGTCCGCACCGCTCTCGTCCCCGCTTCTCTCAGCCTATCCATCGTTTCGGCGCTGGGATGCCCGTACCGGTTGTTCAAACCGGCGGATAGAACGGCAATGAACGGCTTCCAATAGGCAAGCCAAACCGAAGAGGTGGAGTTCTTGCTTCCATGATGTCCCGCCCTCAGCACATCCACGGATGGAGTTGGCGGTGACGGTCTGTTCGTCCCATCCACCATCGAATGCCGGGTGAGCCCGGCATTCGATAGTGGATGGCTTAGCTCGGCGGCTATGCTCTCTCGAATGAGCTCCTGCTCGCTTGCAGAGCCGAGATCGCCAGGCAGCAAAAAACGCTTGCCATATATGTAAACCATGAGCACGACGCTTTCTTCGTTTTGTTCCTCCGCAATCGCTATTTCTCGCTTGCCCTCGGCAATGGATGCTTGGCCGCTGCCGGCAAGCGGCCATAGAACGTCCAGACGGGTCGAGGCATCCGCCTGCCAGCTCTGGCCGGATCCGGCGGAGTAGACCGGAATGTCCAATTCGACAGCAGCCTGCAGGATCGGCTCAGCCTTGCCCGCTTCCTTCAATGTTCCATTCCACAACAATCGACGAACGGGGATGGATTCCAGGACGGCAGTCAAACCTCCGATATGATCTTGATCCAGATGCGTGGCGACAAGGAGATCGATATGATGAACGCCCCGCTGCATGAGCAGCGGAACGAGCGTTTTGCGTCCGATCTCATACGGATCGCGGCGGATTCGCCAAGGCTCCTTGCCGAAATCCATCGTTCCTCCTCCATCGATGAGAATGACTTTGCCCGATGGCGTCCGGATCAAGGTCGAGTCTCCCTGGCCGACATTCAGGAAATCCACTTGCGCGCTGCGGCGCGGCCAGTCCGGATGATAGGCATGGAACAGGAGAAGAGCGACAGCCGCAAAACCGGCAAACGAGCAGAATCCCGGACTGCGCAGAAATCGATGCGCCTCGTTGGTGAATGTTCGAAAGAGACGATTTACATAAGCCCCCGGACTTATTCCTCCGGCTGAAAATAGGGATTGAAGATCGTATACTCGCCTGCTGCTGCCCGGTTTGCTGCCGGGCGGATTATTTTGACGATTGAATCCAGTCAACCCTCGATCCACATTTCCACCTTCAGGCCAATGAGGATCAAGATGACCGACATCCGGGAGCGGCCGGGTCTCATCGCCGGAAGTCTGCTCTGGACTTGGCTGCCGCTTTTCCTTCCGGACGCGCCTCCAGGCAGCCAAAGCAGCCAGCAAGCAGGCAAGCGCGCCATACCAGGCAAAGATCCACCAAAGGGACGGCTTGGCCCAGATTGTCGCCCCTCCTCTCCAGGAGCTCATGCCGTCCACGACCCGGAATGACCAGTCGTTCCCTCGAGAGGTTAGGGCCGCGATGACACGCGACGCACCCGGCCATATCGGCTCCAGCAGCATGACAGCCGCGCCCGCAGGCATGATGAGGAGGCTGATGAACGGCACGAGCAGCAGGTTGGCCGGCAGCGAAAGCAAATGGAACTGATTGAAATAATAAATCGATACCGGGAAGGATGCCGCCTGGGCGACGACCGTGACTACGAGCGAGTCCAGCAGGAACCGCCCTTTGCGGATGCGTGGAAGCAGCCGGTTCACGGCTGGCACTCCGAGGATCAGTCCCGCCGTTACAATAAAGCTGAGCTGGAAGCTCACGCTCTCGATCAGGCGGGGATCCCAGAGCAGCATCAGCATGGCGGAAGCCGCAAGCAGATGAAGACCGTCCTTCAGCTTGCCTGCCCGCGCTGCTGCCAGGCCGATCAGCGCCATGACGCCGGCGCGGATGATGGATGGAGCGGCTCCTGTCAGCAAGACGTAAGGCGGCACGGCTAGCATGAGGACAAGCAGGACTTGTTCTTTGGTCAGGCGGCAGAGGCGGAGCAGAAATCCGAGCAGGCCGAGCATGACGGCGACATGCATGCCGCTCACGGCCATGATGTGCGTCAGGCCGAGACGGGCGAAGCGGGTGTATAGGCCGGGGTCGATATCGTCCGAGTCGCCGAGGACGAGAGCTTTCATGTACCCGGACTGCGCGGCCGGGTACGAGCGTTCCAGCGCGGAGCCGAGCTGCGAGCGGACCGCATCCGCGCGTCCGAGCAGCGCGGCTGCGCTCCAGGGGCTGCCGGGCGAGACGTCGGCATCGCCCGCGCCCTGGACCTGCAGCAGCCAGTGGATGCCCTGGCTGCGCAGGTAGCGGCGGTAGTCGAAGCCGCCGCGGTTGGCCGGCCCCGCCGGCAGCTGCAGCGCGCCGGAGACCGCGATGCGGTCGCCGCGCCGCCACTGGCGCGCGGCGTCAAGCTCCGCCTCGCGCAGCAGCTTGACGCGCACGAGCAGCCGCTCGCGCAGCGGCTCCGCCTGCTGCGCGTCCCCCGCGCGGACGGTCTGCGCCGTCATGCGCAGCTGCACCACGTCGCCGTCGATTTCGACCGGCGACATGATGACCCCCTCCGCCTCGGCCAGAATGTCCGAGGGCGGCAGCTGCGCCGAGGCGGCGGCGTACAAGGCGGGCAGCGCGGTCGCGGACCGCGCATCCGCCCACAGCCGCTCGCCTGCGGCGATGGCATAGGCCGCCAGGCAAGCGGCGGCCAGCCCGGGCCGGGCCTGCCCGACGAGCGCCAGCGCCGCCAGCAGCAGGCCGAGCCCCAGCCCGGCGCTCAGCGCTCCGCCGGGACTCCAGTACGCCGCCGCAGAGCTGCCGGCGACGAAGCAGACGGCCGCCCACAATAGCGGCCTTCCATCCATAAAACCTCTCGCTCTCATCCCTCTTCTCCTTTCCGGTCAACAAGCAACAAAACAAAACACCTCCACGAGTCTCCTCTTGAAAGGAGAACTCATGGAGGTGCTTCCTCCGACAGCTATGGCATCAGTCTTAGTCTTCAGCCTTTAATCTTTAGCCTTTAGTCTTCAGCCTTTAATCTTCAGCCTTTAGTCTTCAGCCTTTAATCTTCAGCCTTTAATCTTCAGCCTTTAATCTTCAGCCTTTAATCTTTAGCCTTTAGTCTGCAGCCTTTAATCTTCAGCCTTTAGCCCATCATCAGCCCTTAGCCCATCATCAGCCCTTAGCCCATCATCAGCCTTAGCCATATCAAATCCAACATCCGCTGGCCGCTAGTCCGTAACGGCAAGGCCTGCCTGCGGCGGAGGCTCGTAGCCTTCCAGCTGCCGGAAGCCGATTCCCTTCTGCTCCATCAGCGCTCTGACCTTCTCCGAGTCCTTCGGATACCCTCGATGATAGACGATCTCGGAAATGCCGCTGTTCGCCAGCATGTTGGCGCATGTCCAGCAAGGCTGGTCGGTCACATAAACCGTCGAGCCTTCCCGGTCGCTCCGGTCGGTGAACAGAAGCAGGTTCTGCTCGGCGTGGATGGTGCGGATGCAGCGCTGCTTCTTGACCATTTCGGCCTGGCCGTCCGTAATGCGCTGCTCCCACTCCTCGACGATCATGCAGCCGGCCTCAGAGCAGTCGGCGACGCCCATCGGAGCTCCGTTGTAAGCTGTTCCAAGAAGCTTCTTGCCCTGGACGAGCAGCGCTCCCACGTGCCGCCTGAGGCAGCGTGAACGGGTCGATACCATATAGGCGATGTCCATGAAATAGGTGTCCCAGTCTTTTCTTGCGGCATCCTGCTGGACGGCGGATGTAGTCGGCATGCGGAGCAGCCCCTTCCTGTCGGTTCCTGTTGAATTCCATTATAGCGAATGCAGCGGGAAAGCGACAATCGGATGATGCCAAGCCAAATGCCTGGGCGGATCAGCCTCATGGAAGTGTCTCAGCTATGCAGGAACCGTCTCTTTCGTCATGAACCCATTCCGCAGGAACCATCTCCTTCGTCATGAACCCATGACACTCGATACGATCAGGAGCCGCTGGCGACCTCGCTCGCCTGGCTGGCGGCGATCGCCTGTCCGAGATCATGCAGGATGTCGGCGATTCCTTCCGTGCCGATGGACAGCCGGATCAGGCCCGGCGTGACGCCGGACGCCAGCTGCTCGTCCGGAGACAGCTGCTGATGCGTCGTGCTCGCCGGGTGGATGATGAGCGACTTGGAGTCCCCGACGTTCGCCAAATGCGAGAACAGCTGCACGGAATTGATGATCCGCTTGCCGGCTTCGATTCCGCCTTTGATCTCGAAGGTCAGAATCGCTCCTTGCCCTTTCGGCAAGTACTTCTGAGCCAGCTCATGCGACGGGTGTCCGGGCAGGCCGGGATAGCTGACGGATGCCACCGCGTCATGCGCTTCCAGATAACGGGCGACCTCAAGCGCGTTGGAGCTGTGGCGCTCCATCCGCAAGTGGAGCGTCTCCAGCCCCTGCAGCAGCAGGAAGGAATTGAACGGCGAGATGGCGGCGCCAAGATCGCGGAGAAGCTGCACGCGCGCTTTGATGATATATGCTAAAGGTCCGACGGCATCCGTGTATACGAGGCCGTGATAGCTCGGATCCGGCTCCGTCAGGCCAGGGAACCGTCCGCTCGCCAGCCAGTCGAATGCTCCCGCGTCGACGATGATTCCTCCGATGGACGTGCCGTGTCCGCCGATGAATTTGGTCGCCGAGTGGACGACGATATCCGCGCCGAACTCGATCGGCCTCAGCAGATAGGGACTCGGGAACGTATTGTCCACGATGAGCGGAACGCCGTTCTCATGAGCGATCTTGGCGACGGCTTCGATGTCGAGCACATCGCCTCTCGGATTGCCGATCGTTTCGCCGAATACGGCTTTTGTCTTATCCGTAATCGCTGCGCGGAAGTTCTCGGGATCGGAAGCATCCACGAAGATCACCTTGATGCCGAGCTTAGGCAGCGTATGAGCGAACAGGTTGTACGTGCCTCCATACAGGCTGGACGAGCTGACGATCTCGTCGCCTGCCGAAGCGATATTGAGAATCGAGTAGGAGATGGCGGAAGATCCCGAGGAAACCGCAAGCGCTGCCGCTCCGCCTTCCAGCGCCGCAACCCGCTTCTCGAATACGTCGCTGGTCGGATTCATGATGCGGGTATAGATATTTCCGAACGACTTCAGTCCGAACAAATCCGCGGCATGATCGGTGTCATGGAAGCCGTACGATGTCGTCTGATAGATGGGCACGGCGCGGGACAGGGTCGTCGGATCGATTTCTTGGCCGGCATGGACGGCCAGTGTTTCGAAAGCAAGCTTGCGAGGTTCAGTCATCTTCTTAAAACCTCCTATATCGGGATGAAATCATGGAAATATACCCATTTTCTCACAATCATGGGAGGACGACAACTAGATCTTTCCATTTCTCCACGATTTTCGGACCGATTCCCTTCACCCTCTGGACATCCTCGACCGATCGAAAAAAACCGCTTTGTTCCCGCTCCTCGACGATCGCTTTTGCTTTGGCGGGACCTACGCCTGGCAGCGCATCGAGCTGCTCGGCGCTTGCCCGGTTCAGGTCAATCCTCCCTTCCGACGCGGCGTTTCCGCCAGCGGCTTGTCCGCTCCCTGCGCCCTCTCCGCTTCCCGCCGATCCAGCCGCTCCGCCGCCGTCTGCCTTGATTCCCGCACCGTTGTCAGTCGCATTGGCCCCTATTGCGCTGGAGCCGGCCGCTACGCTTCCCGCACCCGCTCCGCTCCCAATCACACCGCCCTTTGCCCCAGAGTTGCTCTGTTCCACGGCCCCTGATAAAGCACCGCCTTCCGCAGTTCGCTTGCTTTCCGCATCCGCCCCGCTGTCCGTGCTGACAGCGGCAGCTTGTCCGGAACGGGAACTCCCGCCTGCGGCTGAGTCTTCCTCTGCTCCACCGCCCCGAGCCTCTGTCACCCCAGCTCCGCCAGAAGCTCCTCCTGCGGCGGATCCGTTTCCTGCCGCCGCCTCGCCGCCGGATTCGGCAAGTCCAGATCCCCCTGCCACGCCCGCATCCCCTCCTCCCGTTCCGCCGCTCCTCCCATCGCCTCCTGACGCAGCGTCCTTGCCGGCCATCGCATCCGCCAACGCCGCGTTCACTTGAACCCAGCCGGCTGGATCGGGATCCCGCGGCTGCTGCAGCCCGAAAGCGATCAAGCCAGCCCCGGCCAAGCCCAAAACCATGACGGCCGTTTTTTTCGGGGGCCGCCTTTGCGCTCCATATCTCTCCATGTGCATGCTCCTCCCTGCCATCCGGCACTTATTCGTGAACGTTTTCCTTTCCTCGACATGTTTGCCGAGCCGTCCTGCATAGAGTACTAACAATCCGCCTTCCGCCCTGGCAAGGAACGCCTTCCGGGAACGGATGGTCAGAAGGGGTATAGGGGCCTGCATGGCAGGCCCCCGCATTGTATCCCATGCGGGACGTCCATCTCAGGGCCTCGGCCTCGAACCGGCGTCCCAGCTCGCAAGGAGGGATCCCATGAAGATCGGATTTATCGGCACGGGCAGCATGGGCAGCCTGCTGGTGGATTCTTTCATCCGGTCGGGCGCTGTCGACGCTTCCGATGTGATCGTCGCCAACCGGACTTACATCAAGGCCGAACATCTTGCCGCTCAGCATCCAGGCGTTACGGCCGTTCCATCAAGCCGCGAAGCCGCGCAGCAGAGCGATTGCCTCTTTTTGTGCATCAAGCCCTTGGAGTTCAAGTCCGTCTTGCAGGAAATTCAGCCGGCCGTCCGGAGCGAACAGATTGTTGTGTCCATCACCAGCGCCGTGCTCATCAGCCGTCTGGAGGATCAGCTCCCCTGCCGCATCGCCAAAATCATCCCCAGCATTACGAACGGCGTATTGAGCGGCGCCTCGCTCTGCATGTTCGGCAGCCGCATGACCGTCGCAGACTGCTGCTATCTGGAAGGCATCCTGTCGCGCATAAGCGAGCCCTTGCTCATCGACGAGCAGTACACCCGGATCGTCTCCGACCTGTCCAGCTGCGGTCCGGCCTTCATCTCCTTCCTGCTGCAGCGCCTGATCGACGCCGCCGTCGAGATCACCGGCATCGATCCCGACGAGGCGGTCGCCATCTCCAGCGCCATGCTGCTCGGCACAGGCAAGCTGCTGACCGAAGGGGGGATGACGCCCGATGAATTGATCCGTCGCGTCTCAGTGCCGGGCGGCATTACCCAGCAAGGCCTGCAGCTGCTCAGACAGGAGACGGACGGCATGTTCCAGAAGCTGATCCGCATCACCCATGACAAATTCCGCGAGGATCTCGAAAAGGTCGAAGCTTCCCTAAACGACGAAGAGGTGAACGGTCCCTGAGGCATTCGCGCATGCGAAACCTCCAGGGTCCGTTCACCTCTTCCGGGATGCTTTCCTCAGAAAGAGCCTCCGGCTGCAGGACTCTCCATAGGAAGAAGACTGCAGCCATCGGTATCTTTTTAGTTGGCTACGATATTGACGAGCTTGCCTTTGACCGCGACGACCTTGCGGACCGTCTTGCCTTCCGTCAGCTCCTTCACGCGAGGGAGCTCTTTGGCGATCCGTTCCATTTCGTCCGTGTCGGTGTCGGCCGCGATGGATACGCGCTCGGCGATCTTGCCGTTGACCTGCACGACGATCTCGACCTCCTGGTCCACCGTCCACGATTCCTCATAGGATGGCCATTCCACATACGTAACGGATTCGGAATGCCCCAGCTTCTCCCACAGCTCCTCGGCGATATGCGGAGCGAGCGGAGAGAGCAGCTGCACGAAGTTCTCCATGGAACGGCGCGGCAGCGTCTCGGCCTTGTAGGCTTCGTTGACCCAGATCATCAGCTGGCTGATCGCGGTGTTGAAGCGCAGGTTGTCGAAGTCGTCCGACACCTTCTTGATGGAGCGGTGCCAGACCCGGTTCATCGCATCGCTTCCTTCGGCATCCGAGATTTTCGGATTCAGCTCGCCGTTCTCGCCGACGAACAAGCGCCAGACGCGGCTCAGGAAGCGGTGCATGCCCTCGACGCCGCTCGTGTTCCACGGCTTCGTCGCTTCCAGCGGCCCCATGAACATCTCGTACAGGCGCAGAGTATCGGCGCCGTATTCGCCCACGATGTCGTCGGGATTGATGACATTGCCGCGGGATTTGCTCATCTTCTCGTTGTTCGGGCCGAGAATCATGCCTTGATTGACCAGCTTGTGGAAAGGCTCCTTGGTGTCTACGAAGCCGAGGTCGTACAGCACCTTATGCCAGAAGCGCGCGTACAGCAGGTGCAGCACCGCATGCTCCGCGCCGCCGATGTACAGGTCGACCGGCAGCCACTCCTTCTGTTTTTCGGGCGAGCAGAACTGCTGATCGTTCTTCGGATCGATGAAGCGCAGGTAGTACCAGCAGCTTCCCGCCCATTGCGGCATCGTGTTCGTCTCGCGGCGAGCCGGCAGGCCGGTCTCCGGATCGGTCGTGTTGACCCAGTCCGTAACGTTGGCGAGCGGAGATTCTCCCGTTCCCGAAGGCTTGATCGCCTCCACGTCCGGCAGCAGCACCGGCAGCTGATCCTCCGGAACCGGCTTCATCGAGCCGTCCTCCAGATGGAGGATCGGGATCGGCTCGCCCCAGTAGCGCTGGCGGCTGAACAGCCAGTCGCGCAGCCGGTACGTCGTTTTGCCGCGGCCTTTGCCCGTCTCTTCCAGACGGCCGATCATGGCTGCGATGCCCTCGCTGTTGGACAGGCCGTCGAGAAAATCAGAGTTCACATGCGGTCCATCGCCGGAGAAGGCTTCTACCTCGACGTTGCCGCCCTGCACGACCTCGATGATCGGCAGGTCGAACAGCTTGGCGAATTCCCAGTCCCGCTGGTCATGGCCCGGCACGGCCATGATCGCTCCCGTGCCGTAGCCGGCCAGGACATAATCCGCGATCCAGACCGGAACCTTGGCTCCGCTGACCGGATTGACCGCGTAAGCTCCCGTAAAGACGCCGGATTTGTCCTTGGCCAGATCGGTACGCTCGAGATCGCTCTTGCGGGAAGCCGCTTCGCGATAGTCGGCGACCGCCGCCTTCTGTTCCTGCGATGTGATGGAGTCCACCAGCTCATGCTCCGGAGCCAGCACGCAGTAGGTCGCCCCGAACAGCGTATCCGGACGGGTCGTGAACACCTGGATCTCCGCGTCGGAGCCGTCGACCGCAAACGCGACCTCGGCGCCTACGGATTTGCCGATCCAGTTGCGCTGCATGTCCTTGATGCTTTCCGACCAGTCCAGCTCCTCCAGATCTTCGAGCAGGCGCTCGGCATACTCGGTAATTCTCAGCACCCACTGGCGCATCGGCTTGCGGATGACCGGATGGTTTCCGCGCTCGCTGAGGCCGTTGATGACTTCCTCGTTCGCCAGCACCGTGCCCAGAGCCGGACACCAGTTGACCGGCACCTCCGCGACGTAAGCGAGGCCTTTCTTGTAGAGCTGGATGAAAATCCACTGCGTCCACTTGTAGTAGTCCGGATCGGTCGTGCTGATCTCGCGGTCCCAGTCGTACGAGAAGCCGAGCGACTTGATCTGGCGGCGGAAGTTGTTGATGTTCTTCACCGTGATGTCGCGCGGGTGCTCGCCGGTATCGAGAGCATGCTGCTCTGCCGGCAGGCCGAAGGCGTCCCAGCCCATCGGATGCAGCACGTTGTATCCTTTCATTCTTTTGTAGCGGGAAATAATATCCGTCGCCGTGAAGCCTTCCGGATGGCCTACATGCAGACCCGCCCCCGATGGATACGGAAACATGTCCAGCGCAAAGAATTTCGGCTTGATCGAGTCCTCCTCCGTGCGGAACGTCTTATGCTCATCCCAATGCTGCTGCCACTTCGGCTCCAGCTGCTGGGGGTTGTAGCCTTGTCCTTCGATTCTTTCCTGACTCATGGCCTATGCCTCCTGTTCATTGTGCGGGGGCGCAAACGCAAAAAACCTCCCGTCCCAGCGATTAATCGCTAGGGACGAGAGGTTTGAATTCCCGTGGTACCACCCTAGTTGGCGCCCGGCATGCTTTGCCGCGGACACCCACTCATGAAGCCCTTAACGCGGGCCATGCGGCAAGGCTGCTCCGAATCCGGAATTGACCTTGCGGCTCCGAGGCGAGATTCGGCACGCTGCGGGTCCGGCTTGCACCAACTGATGCCGGCTCTCTAAGTCCACGCGATGCGGCTTACTGCTCCTCTTCAACGCCAATATGGCTAATTTAAGTCCGATTATAGTGGATTGCAGACCGGGAGTCAAGAAGCCGTCGACGGCAGTCGAATCCTGCGGCGCATCATGGCGCTCGCTCATGACTTCTTCATTTGTTCCTCATCCAGCCTTCCTATATAATAAAAATGCTGTGCAAGTCCATTCTACATAGACAGGAGAGATTCCATTGGAATTGAAAAATAAGACGGCCCTCATCACCGGAGCCGGCAAAGGCATCGGCCGTGCGGCCGCGATCGCTCTCGCCAAGGAAGGCGTCAATCTGGGCCTGATATCCCGCACCGAGTCCGAACTGGCATCGCTGGCAAGGGAGCTGACCTCCCAATACGGCATAAGCGTCCATTACGCCGTCGCCGACATCTCCGACGCCTCCGAGGCGGCCGATGCCGCCAAAGGCCTGGCCAATGAGCTGGGCAGCGTCGACGTCCTGATCAACAACGCCGGAGTCGCCACCTTCGGCACGGTAGCCGAGATGGATCCGGCCGAATGGGAGCGGATCGTCCGCATCAATCTGTTCGGCACCTATTACGTCACCCATGCCGTGCTTCCTTCCATGCTGGAGCGCAAAAGCGGTGCCATTCTCAACATTGCCTCCACTGCAGGCGAGCGCGGCTTCGCGACAGGCTCCGCCTACAACGCCTCCAAGTTCGCCGTCATGGGCTTCACCGAGGCGCTCATGCAGGAGGTCCGCAAGTCGAACATCCGCGTCACGGCGCTGACGCCAAGCACGGTCAATACACCGCTCGCTTCCGCGAACGGCCTGCTCAAGGGCAACGACAGCGATAACGACATCCTGCAGCCGGAGGACGTCGCCGAGCTGATCGTCGCCACGCTCAAGCTGCCGGACCGCGTATTCATCAAGACCGCAGGCATCTGGACGACCAATCCTTGATTCCAAAAGACTAGCCGGCATTCCCTAGGAATGCCGGCTTTTTGGTGTTTCGGAAGCTGTTGGCTTCAGCAATGCAAAAGGGGAAGCTTCCGAATCCGGAGCCTCCGGTTCTCATCCGCATCCCATTGCTGCTTTCGTCCCCGTATGAAAGCATAGCCATCGTTCGATAATCGACGGTAAGGATGAGATGGCGGACGACTCGATCTCCCTCGGGACAGGCAAGACGAAGCCGTATGCGGCCTCGGGCAACACGGCTGTCCACGTAGAGCCTCTCGGCAGCTCCATGCTTGAAGTTCCGGAGTCCATTCAGACAGGGCTGAACGAAGTTATCTGCCGATCCAGAATCTCCGAACAACATTCCCGTTCTCCTCGGTATGCGGAGCATCCTCCACTCCCCCGTTGTTCAAGATTGTCTTCGCCGAAGCCTCGTTGGAGCGGTCGCATACGACCAGCACCTTGGCGATGCCGAGCTCGGATGTCTTCTCCAGCGCCAGCCTCAACAGCTCCGTCGCATAGCCCTTGCGCCTCTCGGAAGGCCGGATGCCATAGCCGATATGACCGCCGCTCGTCAGCAGAAACGGCGTCAGGCCATGACGGATGTTGACGGCTCCGAGCACTCGCTCGGTCTCATCGACGAGCCAGAACGTCGAATCCGGCACCCAGCCCTCCGGAAGTCCGATGCCGGCGCTGTTTTTCCCCAGCCAATCCACCATCCCGGCGAAGTCCGCCGGATCCTTCGCGATGACCCAGGGAACCATGTTTTCTCCGCTCTCAACCCATTCCTCGTAAAAGTCCATATATTCCTTTTCCAGCCGCAAGTGCGGAACCGCCAGCCTCACATTCGCCATCGTTCTTCCCCCTCTATTTCTCTATCCATTATCCTCAATGCGGGCATTTCCCTATTAAAGGGAATTTACAGATCGGCAACGAATCTCTGATTCGGGAAAGTATACCATGTCGCCTTCAACGACGGTAGAGGGGTTCTATCAGGCTCATTGGAAAATCAGTCCTGCTGCGGGGCATCCGCTGGTACGAGAAATGAGGCTTTCGCCGGGACGGCATGGTATCCTGAGGGATGAGGTTTACAAAAACGGCAGGTACTGCAATCGGCTTCTCATGAGCCGATCAGGAATTCAATGAAAGGGGTTGAAGAACATGGAGCTGAACCGATGCCTCTGATAGAGGGCGGGTATCCAAGCCGCCTGAAAAATAAACAAAAGGTGGTTGGGCCAATGAACTTCAAATCCATCGTCATAAAAGAGCGTCAGCCTTCCGTAGAGGAGTTCATCTCCCTGTGGCAAGCCGTGGGGTGGGGACATGTAGATGCCGGAATGGTCCGGAATTCCATTCCCCAATCCCGTTATGCCGTAGTAGCCGAGCTGGACGGCGAAGCCGTCGGAATGGGCCGGATCGTCGGCGACGGCGTCATGTATTTCTATATCCAGGATGTCGCCGTCCACCCGGAGCATCAAGGCCGCGGAATCGGAAAAAGAATCATGGAAGACCTGCTCGACTACGTTCGACAGAGCAAGCTGGACAGCGGCATCGCTTTTACGGGACTGTTCGCTGCGGAAGGCAAGGAAGCATTCTATGAAACGTTTGGATTCAAGAACCATGCTCCCGGCATGACGGGAATGTTCAATGTATTTGAAGTCAAGTAGGTTTTCAAGAGGATAGGTTTCCACCGCTGATCCAAAGAAGAGCTAAAATTCTCCGAAAAAGGAGAGGTTTTACAACCTCTTCTATTTAAAACAAATTTTCCTAACACATAGATTACATTCGTCTATCCTGTTTCATATTTTAAAATATATTGAAATAAATGGAATTTTGAGGTGATTACGCTGAAGAAAATGGTTCTCATGATTGGTTTGACGGCAATGCTGGCCCTTCCATTCGCTTCCCTAGCTTCTGCTGCTGCAGCTCCTCAATACTGCTATACCTCCCCTATTACGTGTTTGGAGAAAAATTATTAAAATTCAGTTAGGCTGCTCTCTCGACGCATGTCGAGTGAGCAGCCTTTTTGAAATCTATTTCACCGCCGCAAAAAAACAGCCGCTCCGAATCCGGCACCGGCTCTCTCAGCCTGAAGTCGCCATACCGGTCCACCCGGCTGAAGCCGGCGGCCTTCAGAGCCCGGACGATCCAGTCGGGATCGTAGGCACGCTTTTGACGATATTTAGAGATATCCGAGCAAAAAATCTAATATTCTTACCTTCCATGAATCTTACAAAAATATATTAATATTTCCATTTTTATATTATATTAAGATTATCAATCAAATCGGAGGTGATTATGTTGAAAAAGATGATGCTGATGTTAGGTCTGATTGCTGTTCTGGCGCTCCCGTTTGCCTCTTTGGCTTCTGCTCAAGCTAATCCTAGTTACTCTTGTTCCATAAATTCGTTCTGCCATGTATTAAGCTAGTTTCCATCTTAAAATTTTTAAAAGGCTGAAAAGCGGACCTGTCTCGTCTACTTTTCAGCCTTTTTTTATTTCACCGCCGCAAAAAACAGCCGCTCCGAATCCGGCACCGGCTCCCTCAGCCTGAAGTCTCCATAGCGGTCCACCCGGCTGAAGCCGGCTGCCTTCAGAGCCCGGACGATCCAGTCGGGATCGTAGGCGCGCTGCAGATGGGTTTCCTCGAAGCGGATGAAGCGCCCGTCGCGGTCTCCCGCATCCTTGGCAAATATCGTAAGATGATGGCGGATCTCGATGCGGTCTTCCTCCAGCTCGGAGGTCCAGATGTAGCCGACATCCCTCTCGTCGAGGAAGAACGGCTGCTCTTCCGCATACCGCCTCAGCGTGGACGGCGCATGGACATCGAACAGGAATATGCCGCCGTCCTTAAGTCCCCGGAATGTCGCCTTGAAGGCCGCTTCGATATCTTCTTCTTCCGTCAAGTAATTCAGGCAGTCGCAAAAGCTGATTGCGGCGTCCACTGAATCCGGCAGCTCCCAGTCCCGCATGTCCTGCTGCAGCCAGCGGACGGAGCCCGCATTCGACCGGATCGCCTGCTGAGGCGTCTCGTCCCACTTGCTGCGGGCGATGGACAGCATGTCCGCAGACAGGTCGATTCCATAGACGCGGAAGCCTGACTTGGCGAGCGGAATCGACAGGCTGCCGGTACCGCAGCCGAGATCAGCGATGCTTTCCGGCACGCCATAACTCTCCCAGCATTCCCTCATGAACCGGATCCAGTCCGGATATGGCATATCTTCCATCAGCCGGTCGTAGACGCCGGCGAATTGGCGGTAAGCCCTCATGGCAAAACCTCCTAAGCAAACACATTTGCAAGGCAGACGCTTCCACTAAGCGAGCATCAGTCGTATCAAGCTATCAGGTGCTGCCGATGAATGGCGGGGCATCGCCTGCCCTCAACTCTTCCGCTGAACGGGAATGAGCTCTATCGCAGCATCGGCAGAGCCCTTGCCTGCTGCCCCGATCATCAAGCACCAACCCGCAAGCGAAGTTGCCGTCTCCGAGCGAAAGCTATTCGGCTCCGCCGTTCTCCTCAGACGCCTTGACGTCTGCCGGGGCGCCGCTCTCGGCTTCCGTGACCAGCTTCGTCCAGTTGCCTTCCTGGCGGACGAGCCCTTCGCGCATCAGCTTGCCGACGGCCCGCTTGAACGCCCCCTTGCTGATGCCGAACTTATTCTTGATGATCTCCGGAGGAGTCTCGTCGGAGTAAGGCATCGCCTGTCCCGGACGCTCCTTGATGAACGCGAGGATGCGGTCCGCGTCCTCCAGGCGGCCGACCTGCTTGAGCTGGCCCATCGACAGGTTGGCGCGGCCGTCCTCGCGGACGAAGGTGACCCGGGCGCGCACGCGCTGGCCAAGGCGCAGCGGCTCCGGACGCTCGGATGCCGGAATCATGCCGTAAGCTCCGAATCCGATGACATCGCCGTCCAGGACGACGAAGGACCCCATCTGCAGCGTGCGGCTGACCCAGCCTTCCTTCCATTCGTTGCGCCATGTCGACGGAACCGGGAATACATGCCCCGCCAGATCGTCCTCGCGCGCGAGCTTGCCCAGCAGGCGGCCGCTTTTGTCATGCGACAGCGTGACGTACACTTCATCGCCCGGCAGCGGACGGAGGTCGACGAGCTCCGGCAGCTCCGAGAGCGGCAGCAGCAGCTGGCGGCCGAGGCCGATCTCGAGGAAGCAGCCGAGTCGCGGGTGGATGTCCGCGACAGCCAGCCGCTTCAGCTCGCCGAGCTGGATCAGCGGCTTTTTCATCGTCGCGGACAGACGGTCGTCGGTATCGTGGAACAGGAACACTTCCAGCTCCTGCCCTTCCTTCGGCTTATGTCCGTTCGTCTCGCTGTAGTGCAGCAGAACTTCCGTATCCTCTTCGTCTCCGAGGCTTAGAAAAAAGCCGAAGGGCGACACTTCGCGCGCCACCCTCAGCTTCAATGTTTGTCCGGCATAAGGAGTCATGCGAACTCCACGACCTTGGCGTCGGACCACAGTCTCTCCAGGCTGTAATAGTCGCGCTCTTCGCGGTGGAATACGTGCACGACAACGTCTCCGAGGTCGATCAGCACCCAGCGTGCTGTATCCATGCCTTCAAGGCCGCGCATCGTCACGCCGCCCTCCTGGGCGCGCTTGCGGATCTCCGTGGCGATCGCTTGCACTTGCGTATCGGAATTGCCGTGGCAGATGACGAAATAATCCGCGACGAGGGAAATATCCTTGAGGTTGAGCGCGACGACGTTGCCCGCTTTTTTATCTTCGGCCGCCTCGACGGCGGCCTGCAGCAGTTGTTCGGAATTCAGGGCCATTCAGTTGCCTCCTAATGTCTATTGGTTATAGTCGTGATCAGGTCGTTCCGTGCAGCCAGTGTCAGGGGATAGATTATTTTTCCCTTCTCCAGCAAAAATCGTATCGTAGAATCGAAACCGGCTCTAAGCGCGGCATCGAGGTCGGTCTCGGCAAGCACCCGGATGCCGTCCACGCCGGGGAAGTCCCGCCCCGGCTCCATGTAGTCCGCGAGACAGACCACTTTGTCCAGCAGCGTCATGCCGGCCCGGCCGGAAGTATGGTAACGGACGGCGTCGAGCACCTCGATATCCGTAACGCCGTAGTCCCTGCGGGATATCCAGGCCCCTGCGGGCGCATGCCACAGCTCCTTGTCGTAAGACAGGATGCCGAGGTCGGCGCTCTCCTCCCGGATCGCTTCCTCCATCCGGTCCACCGGCCAGTATTTGGCCAGATCGTGCAGGATGGCGGCCAACTCCGCCTTGTCCGGATCGGCTCCGAACCGCCCGGCGAGCACGATGGACGTCGAGATGACGCCCTGCACATGCTGCCAGCGGCGCTCAGGCATGCCGGAGCGAATCGATTCGATCATCTGCTGCTTATCCATCATGGCGGTACAGTCCCTTCTCCAGAAGGTAATCAAGCGCCGGCTCCGGCACGAGGTACCGGACCGACAAGCCCGCTCCGAGGCGGGCCCGGATCGCCGTCGAGGAAATCGCCAGCCGCGGCATCGAAGCCAGCAGCAGACGCTCTCTCAGCTTGGCCGGCAGTCTGCCGGCCGCAGCGGTCGCGGATGCCGCCGGATCGCCGTCGTCGGACGGCCGGTCGACGCCGATGAAGATGATCCTCTCCGCAAGCTCGCCGATCCGGTGCCATTTCGGCAGATCCCCGATCCGGTCCGTTCCGATGATGAGATGGAATTCCGTCTTCGGCATCTCTTCTTGCAGCTGCAGGACGGTATCGTACATGTAGCTGATTCCGCCGCGCTTCAGCTCGATATCCAGCGCCCGGAAGCCGGGATGGGCTTGAACGGCCAGCCGGACCATGCTCCAGCGGTCTTCCGGAGAAGCCCCCGGAGCGCGGTCCTTGAGAGGAGGCCCGGCATTGGGGATGAACAGCATCTCGTCCAGCCCGCATGCTTCCTTCGCCCTCTCCGCAGCGATCATGTGTCCGATATGAATGGGATCGAACGTGCCTCCCATGATGCCTGCCTTGCGCATTGTATCCCCTCCTCCCCATGCCCGGCAGCTTCGGTATTGCGGAAGGTGCAGCCTAGCGGGGAAGCACGATCGTCTTGTAGTCCTTCGATTCCTTGTACAATACGATCGTCTTGCCGATCACCTGCACGAGCTCCGAGCCGGAGCCTTGCGCCAGCTGGGCGCCGACTTCGCGCGCATCCTCGTCGCAGTTGTTGAGGAGATTGACCTTGAGCAGCTCGCGCTTCTCGATCGCTTCCTCGACATGCTTGACCAGCTGCTCGTTGAAGCCGCCTTTGCCGATTTGGAAAATCGGGGTCAGATGATGCGCCATCGAGCGCAGATGTCGTTTTTGTTTGCCTGTCAACATAAAATCACATACCTCTCTATGGTGCGGACTTCTCCTGCATCGCCTGCAGGACGGCTTCCCTCATCGCTCCGGTCGGAGCCGGTATGCCGGTCCAGTATTCAAAGGCGTAAGCGCCTTGGTAGATAAACATGCCGAGTCCGCCATGCGTGCGGAGGCCGAGGCTGCGGGCTTGGGCCAGCCATGCGGTTTCAAGCGGGTTGTAGATCAGGTCGCTTGCGACCGCGTCCGGCCGCAGCAGCGATACGTCGACAGGGCATGCGTCTATATTAGGATGCATCCCGATCGAGGTCGTATTCACGACGAGATCGGCTGAGCGGAGAACGTCCTCCGCCTCGCTGCCGGACTGCGGGAGCGCCCGCACCTGTCCATGCGAGGCAAAGGCTTCCGCCAGCTCTCTGGCGCGCTCCTCCGTCCGGTTCAGCACCGCGACCTCGGCAGGGCCTTCCTTCAGCAGCGCGTACAGCACGCCGCGGGCGGCCCCTCCGGCTCCGATGACCGCGATGCGCTTGCCTCGCAGATCGGGCAGCGCCTCTTCCTTAAGGGAACGGACATAACCGATTCCGTCCGTATTGTAGCCGGTCAGGACGCCGCCTTCATTCACGACGGTGTTCACGGCTCCGATCAAGCGGGCTCCTTCATCGACATGGTCCAGATGGCTCATGACGTCCAGCTTGTGCGGAATGGTCACGTTGACGCCGCGGATGCCCATCGCCCTGACTCCGGCCCAAAAATCGCCTAACCGGTCAGCCGCGACATGGAAGGCGGCATAAGCGCCGTTCACTCCGGTCTCGCGGAAGGCGCGGTTCATCATGACCGGCGATTTGGAATGCCGGATCGGGTCGCCGATGACGCCGTACAAGGTCGTATGGCTGTCGATCTCCATTCCGGCCATCCCATGCGTCTTTGCCATCATGCCGTCAGCTCTCCCGTCTAAGTCAGATTAAAGCTTCGCGGACGAGAACCTTGACTCCCTTGGGCGCATAGACTTCGATCTGCGCTCCGCTGGTGCCGTTGACGCGGATCCATCCCAGGCCCGAGACGAACACGTCGGACTCGCTTCCTTTTGGAATGCGCAGGGAATGGCGCGTCCAGGCCGGCATCTTCTCGAGCTCTTCCCGCGAAGGCGGGGCAAGCAGCTCGCCCTTGTGCTGGGCATAGAGATCGTCGGCGCGCTCCATCTTCGTCCGGTGTACTTTCATCGCATTGGCCGTGTACAGCGTGAAGCTGAGATTGGCTCCGGCCGCATAATCGAACCGGATCAGGCTTCCGAAGAACAGCGTCTGGCCGGCATCGAGCTGATAGACGAGCGGCTTGATCGGCTTGTCCGGCAGCAAGGCTCCCAGAACGCCGCGCGGGACGAGCTCCGTCAAGCGCGAGCGGTACACGATGCCCGGCGTATCGACGATGGCTTTGCCGTCGTCAAGCGGGATGCGGATCTCGTCGAGCGTCGTTCCCGGGAACCGCGATACGGTCAATTCCCGGTCCAGATCGCTGTAGTCGGAGATGAGCCTGTTGATGAGCGTCGACTTGCCGACGTTGGTGGCGCCGACGACGTAGACGTCGCGGCGGCCGCGCAGCTCCTCGACCGCTTCCACGACCCGCTCGAAGCCCATGCCTTTCTTGGCGCTGCACAGGACGATATCGACCGTGCGCAGTCCTTGCGCCTTGGCCTGCCGCTGCACCCAGTTGCGGATGCGGTTGTAGTTCGTCCCCTTCGGAAGCAGGTCGATCTTGTTGACGACGAGCAGCACGGGGTTGTTGCCCACGAAGCGCTGCAAGCCGGAGATCATGCTTCCTTCGAAGTCGAACAGGTCGACGATATGCACGACGAGGCTGTCGGTAGATGCGATGCCGCCGAGCAGCCTCAGGAATTCGTCATGGTCCATGGACACCGATACGGCGTCGTTGTAGTTGCGGATGCGGAAGCACCGCTGGCAGATGACGGCTTCGCCGCCCTTGGCCGATGCCGGGACGTATCCCGGCTTGTCCTTGCTGGCTGACTGAAGCGCGGCTCCGCAGCCTGCGCATCCTTGCTTGTCCAGTTGTTTTTCGCTCACTTGCTTGTTTCCTCCTCCTGCCACAGGCCCTTGCGGCGCAGCCGGGAGAGGGCAATCCGTTCCAGCAGCCGGTTGATCCGGGTGCCGAAGCCTTCATCCGCCGGCGAGATGGGAGCTACGAGTATCGTATACAGCCCCATCCGCTTGCCTCCCAATACATCGGTCATCATCTGGTCGCCGACGACCACCGTCTGTTCCGCTTCCAGGCCAAGCACCGCCAGCGCCTTGCGGAACGCTTGGGTGGACGGCTTGCGGGCCGCATGGATGAACGGGATAGCCAGCGGTTCGGCGAATCGGGATACCCGCGTCTCGTGGTTGTTGGATACGACCACGACTTGGAAGCCGAGTTCCCTGACCCTGTCGAGCCAGGCGATCAGTTCCGGGGTCGCCAGTGCGATCCGGGCGCCGACGAGCGTGTTGTCGAGATCGGTGATAATGCCTCGAACACCCTTCTCCTTCAGCAGATCAAGATCGATTTCATATATAGATTTCACGCGCATGTGCGGCACCAGCCGTTCAAACATCGCTTAGTCTCCCTTGCTTAGAGCCTGCTATCTTACGAAACTATACCATATTACAGGATAACGGCGCAAAAAGGAACCGCCCTGTCAACAGGAGCGGTTCCTTTCCCGAACTTTGCCGGCTCGGCCCGGATCAGCCCGGCTTGCCGAACCTGCCGAGCACGCCTTTGACTTTGCCGGCGAAAACCTCGGCGTCGCCGTATGAAACGGGCTGCCCGCTGTATTTCACTTTCTCGAAATCAGCCAGGATAGCCTGAAGCTCCCGCTGCAGATACTTGCGCTGCTTCGACCATCGCAGCACCGCCTCTCTCAGCGTCTCGTGATCCTCCTTGACCAGGCCGCCCCGCCTGGCGGAGCGGATCAACCGGCCGGTATCCCACGATATCCGCTCCTCGGCAGACAGCGAGCGGATGCGCCAGCGGCGCCAAGACTCGGCAAGGATATGCCGGTTCACGAATGCCGCAGCAGCTGCGGCTGCCGCCAGGACGATGCCCCCGATGACGTAGACGTAGGACGGAAGGGCGAATCCGGATGCCTCGGAAGCCTCCGTGTCCATTTCCGGCGCCGCGCTTGGCGCCGGCGTCGGGGTGGCTGCCGCTGCCGCATCGTCGGCTGCCGCCGGATACGGATAAGCGAAGCCTGCTGTCGGCTCGAACGGAATCCAGCCGTAGCCTTGGAAGTAGATTTCGACCCAAGAGTGGGCATCGGAGTTCCGCACCGTATAGGTATCGCTTTCCATCCACTCCTCAGGCCCGCCGCGCATGCCGCCCGGCATCGGAACACGGTTCGAGCCGGAAGCATAGCCTTTCACCCAGCGGGTCGGCAGATCCACGGATCGGGCGAGCACGGCCATGGCCGACGAATAGTAATCGCAGTAGCCTTCCTGAATCTCGAAGAGGAAAGAATCGACGAAGTCGGCGCTGACCTTCTTGCTCGTGTCCGGCTGATTGGTGTAAGGAAAGTTCGTCTTGAGATACTCCTCGATAGCGACAGCCTTGCCGAAATCGGTCGGCTCGGCAGACGTCAGATCGCGCCCAAGCTGAGTGACCCGGGCCGGAATATCCATCGGCAGCTGCGTGTACATGCCCTGCAGCCGCTGGTCCGGAATGATTGCCTGCGCGGACTTGACGCCGTCGTCCACAAGCGTCTGCTCCGAGACGAGGGAATAGGTTTTGGGGTACGTCTTCTGACCGTTCTCATACCGGAGCTCCATCGAGGATGGATACCAGCCGCTCGAGCCGGAAATGTCCTTGGAGCCGTTGAACGACTCCAGAATTTTGATGGCGGAGGCGCCGAACAGGACCGGGAACACGTCTTTGCGGGCCATCTTGAACTCTTGATGGATCTCCACCGTTTCGGCAGCGGAACGATCCCATCCAAACGCAAGCTCACCTCCCGCAGCAAACGGCATGAGCTTCTCGTTCTTCTCGAGCTCGCTGTCTTCCCATCCTTTTCCGGTATAGTTCGATTTCGTCTCGCCTCTCCAATAGCTCTTGCGGTCCGACTTGACCGTCATGACCGGAGAATAGTCGTAGTTGAAGCCCCCGCCCAGCTTGCCGTCCTCGCGGCTGTAGCCCGACTTGTTGCTCTGCTTGCTGGAGTTCGCCGGCGCAACGCCCTTGTCCCCTACGAAAGACTGGACTTGCTCGCCCTGGGCTTCCTTCCATACCGTGTATGGATCCTTGATGATCGGCGGAATCTCGGGAACGAACAATCCCGTCGCCATGACGAGGGAAAGCACCAGCACGATCGGCAGGAGAAGCTGCGCAGGATAGCTCTTCAGCCTTGTCCAGCTCGCGGGATGGTCCCGCTGGAAGCGGGCGAAGTGCTCGGCGATCAGCCAGACCAGTCCGGCGAAAATGACGATGGCCGTGTTGTCCCATAGATAGATCGGCGTGAAGGAATCCGTCACCGCCAGGACAAGCAGGCATACCGAGGTGAAGCCGACGATTCGGATCCGGATGCGCGTCCAGGCCGAGAAGAGAACGTAGACTATCCACACCCCGAGCGCGATTTCCAGAAACGGATGAAGGGCGGCAAGATTGTCGGCCAGATGGGCCAAGCGGCTGTCCATGAGAATCGGGTCATATGGCGTCCACTGTATCGGAGCGGCGGCATAGAGGATGACGCCGATGGACGCGAGCTGGAGCAGGATCCGGTATATTCTTCGCAAAGGCAGCAGCTCGATCAGGGCGGACATCCCCAGGACGAGGTACGCGACCCGGAACGTCTCGGACCACCAGATCTTCTCCAGCACCGACAGGCTGCTCGCGATCATGACGGCTGTCAGAAGGCCGCTCAGCATGACGAACCAGCGGGCGGAGGTTGCGATCATTCCTTGGGCAACACCCAGGTAGCGGCGGGCTTTCCTGCCTTCAGGCATCGGCGGCGACCTCCCTTCCGTCAAGCGCGTCCGGCAGCTCTTCCAGGCTCGAGATCACATAGACAGGCCCGCCGTAATCGTGGAAAGAGGCGCTGTTCGTTCCGGAGGAACGGTCCTCGATCTTGATGCAGCAAGGATTCATGCCCCGCCGGGACAGCATGGACATCGCCCGGCGCACTTCATCCGGACCGGCGTCCGTCACGAGCACGGCCAGCGAGCCGCGTTCAAGCACGGCCTCCGCCTCCGACAAGGCGGCATCGATTCCGTCCGCTCCATCGTTGTCCGCCGCGGTGAGCAGATCCATCGCCTGATGAAGCTGATCGCCGCCGCTGCCGGAACGGAGAATGCCCGGGACCCGGGATGAGATCCAGAGTCCCATGGACGTGTTGCGCCGGAGGCCGTGCTGGAACAGGGACGCCGCCGTCGATACGGCGATCTCGAATCGGGCTTCGGCGCCTGGAGCCTGGCGGCGGCAGGCATCCAGGAGCACGATCGTACGCGGAAGCGCCTCGCGCTCGAATTCCTTGGATTTCCACTGTCCGGTCTTGGCGGTCGCCCCCCAATGGACGCGGGAGAGCCGGTCGCCCGGCAGAAACTCCCGGATGCCGTTGATCTGGGTCGTCTCGCGCGAAGCCCGGGGAGCCGAGGCATGCGAATAATTGCCTTTCGCCCCTCTGCGCACCCGCTCCCAGCCGCGAAGCTCGATCGTCCTCGGCCTCACGGCGAAAGCATCCGCCGATTCGAAATGGCCGGTATGCTCGAAAAAGCCGAACAAATCGCGCGTCGAGCATTCGGTCGGCAAAAACCGGTAGATGCCTCTTTCCAGCGGCGGCGTCTTGTAGGAAGCCTGCCCGCTCCGCTTCACATTCGGCACGAAGCTGATCTCGAACGGGATCTCTTCGCTGCCGTTGCGCTGCAGCCGTTCCCGGACAAGCACGTAGGGGACGGGATAATAGCCGGGCAGCTTCATGCTCAGGCTTACTTCCTGAGAGCTTCCCGCGCTCAGAACCGCCTGGGCTGCCGGCGACTGGTCTCCGGAAGCCCTGATCCGGCGCTTGCCCGATATGCCGCGGATTCCGCTCCAATAACCAAGAGAAATATATAGGATGAGTCCGTTCAGGATGCAAAAGATCATGACGGCGGTC
Source organism: Paenibacillus sp. D51F (assembly GCF_053345695.1). Lineage (NCBI taxonomy): Bacteria > Bacillati > Bacillota > Bacilli > Caryophanales > Paenibacillaceae > Paenibacillus > Paenibacillus sp. D51F. The sequence goes on from NZ_JBKFAO010000001.1 coordinate 579,068, forward strand.
TTGCCGCCTTGAAAAAGCATGTACAAAAGGCTGGAGACGTAGATCAGCGCCAGCAGCCGCCACCTGAAGGCGGACTGGCGCCTCCTTGCAGGGATCAAGCCCATGCGTCAGCGCTCCAGCCGGACCGGCACCTTGGTCCGGCCGATGACGTCCTCGATGACCGTCTCGGCGCGGGTGCCGCCAAGCCTCGCGGCCGGCTTCAGCAGGAGCCGGTGCGAGAGCACGTGGACGGCGAGTTGCTTGACGTCGTCCGGGATGACGTATTCCCGCTTCTCGATCAGCGCGCGGGCTTTGGCGGCCCGCATCAATGCTACCGCGGCGCGCGGGCTGGCTCCCAGCTGCACGCCTTCATGCTCGCGGGTGCTGCGGACGAGCCGGACCAGATATTCTCCGACCGCTTCGTCCACATGGATCTTCTCCGCCAGCTCCTGGAGCTTGACGATGTCGCCGATCTCGGCGACCCGGCCGAGCAGATCGGAAGGATGGCCGCTTTCCTGCTTGAGCACCATGCGCCTCTCCTCGGCTTCTCCCGGATAGCCGAGCGACAGCCGCATCATGAAGCGGTCCATCTGGGCTTCGGGAAGCAGATACGTTCCCTCGAACTCGATCGGATTCTGGGTCGCGATCAGAATGAACGGACTCGGCAGCGAATACGTCTCCCCGTCCACCGTGATGCTTCTCTCCTCCATCGCCTCCAGGAGAGCGGACTGGGTCTTCGTCGTCGCGCGGTTGATCTCGTCCGCAAGGACGAGATGGGACATGATCGGACCCGGACGGAAGATGAACTGCTCCTCCCGGGGATGATAGATGGTCAGGCCGGTAATATCGGTAGGCAGCAGATCCGGATTGCACTGGATGCGTCTGAAATCGCCCCCGATGGAGCGGGCGAGAGCCTTGACGAGCTGGGTCTTGCCTGTGCCCGGAACATCTTCGAGCAGCAGATGGCCTCCTGCCAGCAGGGCGATCAGCACGAGCTCGATCTCGCGCTCCTTGCCGAGGATGCAGGATTCCAGATTGCGGCGAATGTCCGTGCACAGCTGTAGATCGGATGCGTAGACTTCCATGTCCATGACTCCTTCCGAAGACTGCTTCCCCTGCGAGAGCGGTATTTTATTAGTTTACAAGAACCGACTATATCTAACAATAACATCCGTTTCCAAAAAAAATTGGAGAATCCCACAGAGGGATTCTCCAATGCATACGACAGTCAGGAACAAAATGTTTCGCTCATCCCTTCGGACGGACGACGAGAGCGGCCAGGAAGGAGAAGATGATCGCCGCGCTTATGCCTGCGCTGGTGACCTTGAATATTCCGGATATGACCCCGATCCATCCCGTATCGTGCAGCTCGGTCAGCGCGCCGTGAACGAGCGAGTTGCCGAAGCTCGTGATCGGAACCGTGACGCCCGCGCCGGCGAACTTGATCAGCGGCTCGTACCAGCCGAAGCCGTCCACGATGGCTCCGACGACGACCAGCGTCGCCATCGTATGCGCCGGCGTCAGCTTGCCGACGTCGAACATGAGCTGCCCGATGACGCAGATCGCCCCGCCGATCAGAAACGCCCATAAATAAATCATGCGTACACCCCGCTTTGTTCAATAGACACCGCATGCGCGATGCAAGGAATCGTCTCGCCCTGCTGGAACGACAGCGGCGAAAGGAGCGCTCCCGTCGCCACGACGAGAATCCGCTTCAGCTCCCCCGACTGGACGCGCTTCAGCAGATGTCCGTAAGTGACGACTGCCGAGCATGCGCAGCCGCTGCCCCCGGCCTGCACCTTCTGCTTGTCGATATCGTAGATCATCAGGCCGCAGTCGTTGAATTGCGTCTGCTCCATCGGGACTCCGTTGCGCTTGAGCAGATCGGTGGCGATGCCGTGGCCGACTGTCGCCAGATCCCCGGTGACGATCATGTCGTAATCGCCCGGCGAGCGGCCGGTATCCGTCAGATGCATCTGGATGGTATCGACCGCAGCCGGCGCCATGGCGGCGCCCATATTGAAGGGATCGGTGATGCCGAGATCGACGATGCGGCCGATCGTCGCGCATTCCACGACCGGTCCGATGCCTGCAGGCGCGACGACGGCCGCTCCTGCTCCGGTAATCGTGTACTGCGCCGTAGGCGGCTTCTGCGACCCGTATTCGGTCGGATACCGGAACTGCTTCTCCGCCGTGCAGTTGTGGCTGCAGGTTCCGGCCAGCACGGATTTGCCCGCGCCCGAGTTGACGATCAGCGACGCGATCGCCAGCGACTCCATGGACGTGGAGCAGGCTCCGAAGACGCCCAGGTAGGGCACGCCCAGCGTCCTGGCGGCGAAGGTGTTGCTGATGATCTGGTTCATCAAGTCCCCGCCCACGAAAAACTCCAGCTGCTCCTTCGTCATGGAGGCATTTTTTAGCGCGAGATCCGAAGCCTGCTCCAGCAGCAGCCGCTCCGCCTTCTCCCAGCTCTTCTGCTGCATGTCCAGTTCAGGGTGGATCAGGTCGAAATCAGCGGCAAGCGGCCCTTCTCCCTCGTCAGGGCCGACAACAGTAGCCGTCCCGACAATGACCGGACGGTTCTCGAACCACCAGGTCTGCTTTCCTCTTTGCATCTTAAGGCTGCCCCCCAGTACCCAGGATGAGATGCGCGATGCCGACGAAGAAAGCCGCTACGGTGCCGAATACGATCACCGAGCCTGCCAGCTTGAACATATTCGCCCCGACGCCAAGGACAAGCCCCTCGCTGCGATGCTCGATCGCTGCCGAGCACATGGAGTTGGCGAAGCCGGTGACCGGCACCGCCGTGCCCGCTCCCGCCCACTGGGCGATCTTGTCATAGACGCCGAGGCAGGTCAGGATGACGGAGATCAGGATCAAGACGGCGACGGTCGGGTTCGCCGCCTTGTCCACAGGCATTTTGAAGGCATGCATGAAAAATTCCTGGATGCCTTGGCCGATCAGGCAGATGAAGCCGCCGACCAGAAAGGCGCGTACGCAGTTGCTAAAAACGGAGCGGGACGGCTCCCTCGTCTTGGCGAACGTCTGATACTCCTTCGGCGACATCGTCATTTTCTTGAAACCTTCGCGCCGCGTGCTTTTGTTTGACATCGATGCTCCCCCTTGCTGGCCGCTATCGCAGGCGCCGTCCGGCGGCGCAGCATCGCAAGCCATGAATTCGAGGTTATTATTCGCCTTTCCCTCATGTATTATCCAACTTTTCCGCTCCGCCATCGATTGCCAGCCCGAGCTTGCTTCCGCGGGGCATCTTAATTAGATGGCAGTAGAAAATAAGCCGGGCGGCTTCACTTGCGCAGCCGCTGAAAGCAGCATCTCTTTATTTACTTTAGTCGTGAAGTAGGATAGTATACGTTACTGGTACCCTAAAAGCTCACACACAATGTCAACCGAGGGGCCTGGAAAGAAGGAACTTATTCATGAGCCAAATTCCCAAGCCTGCTTCCGGCCGAAGCAGGCTTCTGACTGCGTCGGCGATCGCAGGAATCCTGCTGATCGCCGCCAATATGCGCGCAGCCATAACTTCCGTCGGGCCTGTGATCGACCAGATCCGCGGCAGCTACGGCCTGAGCAGCGAGATGTCGGGCCTGCTCACCTCGCTTCCCCTCATCGCCTTTGCGGCCATGTCCCTGCTGGCTCCGCGCATCGCGGACCGCTTCGGCGCAGAGCGCTCCCTGCTTTACGGGCTGCTCTTCCTGATTGCGGGCATGCTGCTGCGGACATTGCCCGCCGCAGCCGGACTGTTCGTCGGCACCGCCCTGCTCGGTCTGGCGATCGCTCTCAGCAACGTTCTGCTGCCGAGCATCATCAAACGTGATTTCCCGACGCGGATCGGACTTCTGACCGGCTCCTATTCGGTGACGATGAGCATATTCGCCGCCACCGCCTCCGGCGTATCCGTCCCGCTGGCTTCCGTGCCGGGCTGGGGATGGAAGGGGGCGCTGCTGATATGGGCGCTGCTGGCCGCTGCCGCGCTTGCCGTATGGATTCCATATTCCCGGAAAGCGGCTCCGGCTGCCGCTTCCTATAAGGCAGGGTCGTCGCCGAGCATGTTCCGCTCCCCGCTGGCCTGGAGAATCACGTTCTTCATGGGCATCCAGTCCATGACCTTCTATGTGACGATCGCATGGCTGCCGGCGGTATTCCATGAGAATGGGATGAGCGCCTCCGCCGCCGGCTGGATGCTCTCGCTGATGCAGTTCGTCAGCCTGCCGACTTCCTTCTTCATGCCGGTATGGGCGAGCCGCATGCGCTCCCAGGTGCCGCTCGTGCTCGTGTCCGGCGCTCTGTCGCTGAGCGGCTATTCCGGGCTCCTGTTCGGCAGCACAGACATGACCTGGCTCTGGATCACGCTGTTGGGCCTCAGTCAGGGAGCGACCATTTCGCTGGCCCTCACCTTCTTCGGCCTCCGCACGCGGAACGCCGGGGAAGCAGCGAAGCTGTCCGGAATGGCGCAGTCGCTCGGCTACCTGCTGGCGGCGCTCGGACCGATCGTGTTCGGCTCCATCCATGATCTGTCCGGCTCCTGGAAGCCGGTGCTTGCCATCCTGCTCGGCCTCTCCTGCATCGTCATCGTGCTTGGCACCGGAGCCGCCCGCAATCGCTACGTCGCAGCAGAGGAAGAATCTTCTCTACCCGGCCGTTCCGGCCGCTTGAGCAACAACTGATCCCATTTGATCCTGACCCGCCCTAACGGCGGGTTTATATTTTTGGCTCTTTTTGGCATGATTAGGCTTCTCTAAGAAAATATCCGCCTTCTATCAAGCGATGCTAGAATAGCCGTACATCGCCAGAAGGAGGAACATCATGAATCTTTTCCTGCATCTTCGCAAGACCGTCGCCGGCGTCGCCGCATTATCCCTCATCCTTGCCGCGGGTACAGCGGCAGCGGCCAAGCCCGTTCATGCCGCGCAGGCCAGCAGTACATATGCTGCTGCCTCGGCATCCGCATCGACAGCATCCGCCAAGGCCGACCGCATCATTGCCTATGCGGAGTCCTTGAAAGGAAAGGTCAAATACGTCTACGGAACGAACAATCCTGCGAAGCTCATCTTCGACTGCTCTTCGTTCACCAAATACGTTTTTGCCTCCCAGGGCGTCTCGCTCAAGTGGGGATCGACCGCGCAGAGCAAGCAAGGCACCAAGGTCAGCAAAGCCAATCTTCGCAAGGGCGATCTTATGTTCTTCACCGTAGGCTCCTCCAAATCGATCGGACATGTCGGCATCTACATGGGGAACGGGAAGTTCATCCACAACACGATCGGCTCCAAAGTGAACGGCATCCTCATCAGCAGCTTCGACAGCGGCTACCAGAAGCGGTTCGTATCGGCAGCGCGGGTGCTCTGACCGCCAGCCGTCAAAAAAAGGCCTTCGCGCGATGCGCGAAGGCCTTTTCTGTGCAGGTTGGATCAGAACGCCGGAACGATGGCTCCCTCGTATTTATCTTCAATGAATTTCTTCACGTCGTCGCTGTTCAGAACCTTCATGAGCTTCTGGATGCCTTCGGAATCCTTGTTGTCCGGACGGGCGGCGACGATATTGGCGTAAGGGGATTCCTTGCCTTCGATGAACAGGGCGTCCTTCGTCGGGTTGAGCTTGGCATCGAGAGCGTAGTTCGTGTTGATGATCGCGAGGTCGACCTGGTTCAGGACGCGCGGAAGCGTGGCGGCTTCAAGCTCTTTGAACTTCAGGTTTTTCGGGTTCGTCGCGATATCCTTCACCGTGGCGCTGATTCCGGCTCCGTCCTTGAGCGTGATCAGCCCGTTGTCGGCCAGCAGCTTGAGCGCGCGGCCGCCGTTGGTGGCGTCGTTCGGAATCGCGATTGTCGCTCCGTCCTTCAGCTCGTCCTTCGACTTGAGGCTTTCGGAGTAAGCTCCGATCGGCTCGACATGCACCGTGCCGACGCTGACGAGATCATAGCTGCGTTCTTTGTTGAACTCGTCCAGGTAAGGAACATGCTGGAAGAAGTTCGCATCCAGCTTTTTCTCGTACAGCTGCACGTTCGGCTGGACGTAATCCGTGAACTCGACGACTTCAAGGCTGACGCCTTCTTTGGCCAGCGCATCCTTGATGTGGTTGAGAATCTCGGCATGGGGAACCGGCGAGGCTCCGACTTTCAAAGTGATCGGCTCGGAAGCGCCTGCGCCAGCGTTGGAAGCAGCGTTTTCTGCCGCGCCGCCGGCATTGTTGCCGTTATTGGCTCCGCAAGCCGCAAGGGCAAGCACAAGCAGCGACAAGGTAAGGACAGTAAACCATTTTTTCATGAGTATGACCCTCCGATAAATGTAGTGTAATTTCTCTCTGTCTTATCTCCGGCTGATTCGGCGGACAAGCCAGTCTCCCAGAACCTGGAGCAGCTGGACCAGCACGATGAGGATGACGACCGTCACGATCATGATGTCGGTCTGGAAGCGCATATAGCCGTAACGGATCGCCAGGTCTCCCAGTCCTCCTGCTCCGATGGTGCCCATCATCGCGGTGTACGATACGAGCGTGACCGCTGTGACCGTGATCGCGGCGAGCAGTCCCGGCCGGGATTCCCGCAGCAGCACGCGGCGGACGATATCCCATTTGGAAGCTCCCATCGCTTGAGCGGCCTCGATGACGCCCTTGTCGACTTCCCGCAACGCCGTTTCGACCAGTCGGGCAAAAAACGGCGCAGCCCCGATGACGAGCGGCGGAATCGCTCCCTTCACGCCGATGGTCGTATTGACGACCGCCTCTGTGAGCGGCATGACCGCGATCATCAGGATGATGAACGGCACCGACCTCAGAATGTTCACGACGAACGACAGGACGGAATAGAGGGCCGGCATGTGGAGCAGCTGGCGGCTGGACGTCAAGTACAGCAGGACGCCGAGCGCGAGGCCCAGAATGACCGTGAAGATCATGGAGAACACCATCATCGTCAGCGTATCCTGCGTCGCCTGCCAGATTTCGTCCCAATTGATATTCTCCCAGGTCATTCCGGCAGCACCTCCACGTCAAGTCCGCTCGCGCGAAGCGATTCGATGACGGCGTCCGCCTCGCCGGGACCTCCGCCGCTCAGTTCGACAAGAAGCTGTCCGTAAGGAGTATGCTTCATGCGGGAGACGGTTCCTTGGAGAATGGCGCATTGCACGGGACTGCCCTTCAGCGCTTCGAAGAGCACCGGCTGGTAGGTTTCTTCACCGACGAAATGAAGCCGGATAAGCCGCGAATTATCGCGAGTCCGCAGCGGCGAGCCGTCAGACAGATCGGACATCTCTTCGACGAACTGCCTCGTGACCGGGTGGGACGGCTTCAGGAACACGTCGAGCACGTTGCCGAATTCGACGATCGTACCGGCGTCCATGACCGCGACGCGGTCGCAGATGGAGCGGATGACGCCCATCTCATGCGTGATGAGCACGATCGTCAGCCCCAGCTTCTCGTTGATGTCCATCAGCAGCGAAAGAATGCTGTTCGTCGTCTGCGGATCGAGCGCGGAAGTCGCCTCGTCGCAGAGCAGCACCTCGGGATCGGCAGCGAGCGCCCTCGCGATGCCGACACGCTGCTTCTGACCGCCCGACAGCTGGGACGGGTACTTGTCCCCGTGCGCCTGCAGGCCGACCAGCGTCAGCAGCTCGTCCACGCGGCGGGCGATGGCCGGCTTCTTTTGGCCTGCCAGCTTGAGCGGAAACGCGATATTGTCGCGGACCGTCACGCTGGAGAGCAGATTGAAATGCTGAAAGATCATGCCGATCTTGCGGCGTTCCCGCTGCAAGCCTCGTTCTCCCAGACCGGTCAGGACGACTTCCCCGACCTTCACTGTGCCGCGCGTCGGACGCTCCAGCAGATTCATGCAGCGGATCAGCGTGCTTTTGCCGGCTCCGGAATGGCCGATAATGCCGAATATCTCGCCTTTGCGGACATCGAGCGTGATGTCGCGGATCGCGTCTACTTCTCCGCCGCCAGCGCTGCGGTATGTTTTCGTCACATCCTGCAAGTGAATCAGGTTTATCCCTCCCGGAACAACACCGCCTGTCAAATCCTATAAAACCAAGTAGTTTAAGTGGTATTATATAGGCGAGCGTTGGTTTTGTCTATAGTGGATGAAATATCGTTCTAGCATGCGGAACGGCGCGGTTTTCATACCCCGTTCCCAAAGTATTTATTCTATTATTCTGACATAGTCATGTCAAATTGCAGAAGTTTCCTTGCCATCAGGCTCCGTTTTATGATTTATAATAGATGACTTTCAAAAGCAAGGGGAATTGACGTCGAAGCCTTCTTGGCGTCCGCTCGTCCGTTTCCCCGGATTCAAGCGAGGACATACCTTGATCTATTTCGTCAAATTCGTATACAGCCTGCTCCTTCCACCCGGATTGTTCCTGCTTCTGCTCGGGGTCGCCGTCTGGAGAGCATGGATCCGGGACCGCAAATGGACATGGCTCCCGCTGCTGCTGCTAGTCGCGCTGTACTTGATGAGCTCGGGGCTGGCCAGCGACGCTCTCGTGCGCAGCATCGAAAGCCGCTATCCCCAGCCTTCGCCGGCCGATGTGCGGCTGCAAGGCGACGTGCTGGTCGTGCTCGGCGGCGGAGCGACGCCGGATACGCCCGATCTCGAAGGACTCGGCAACTTGTCCGGTTCGGGGGAAGCGAGGCTGCTGGCGGCAGTCCGGCTGCATGCCGCTACTGGGCTGCCGATTCTGTTCAGCGGCGGCCAGGTATTTCCGGACAGCGGCAATGAAGCGGACATCGCGGGCAGGCAGCTGCGCCAGCTCGGAGTTCCCGCCGAGAGCATCTTCCTTGAGAACCGTTCGCTCAATACGGAGCAGAATGCCGCTTACAGCAAGGTGCTGATGGAGGCCCAAGGGTTCAGCCGTCCCGTTCTGGTCACTTCTGCTTTCCATATGAGCCGTTCGGTGGAGACGTTCCGGCAAGCCGGGCTCACGCCCCTTCCCTATCCAGTCGACTATGGGGCGCCGGCCGATGCCGTCTTCTATTGGAGCAAGCTGCTCCCCTCCGGCGGCGCCATGGCTGCCAGCTCCACGGCTCTCAAGGAATACCTGGGCATGCTGGCCCTTCGGCTGAAGGGCTGAGCCTGAGGCAAGAGCCCGCATGAAATAGCGGTAAAATGAAAAAACGGTCCTCCCCGTCGCCGGGATAGGACCGCTTTTTGCTGCTTAGTCGAAGTACACCGTCTTGCCCGTGCGGGCCGATTCGTAGATCGCTTCGAGAATCTCCGTCACGACAAGCGCCTGCTCCGGCTTCACGACCGGTTCCGTATCGTTGAGGACGGAATCGATCCATGCGGAGCATTCCACGTCGATATCGCGCTGCGACGTGCCGCTGTAGAAAGCGACGCCTCCTGCGTTCAGATCGATTTCCTTGACGTACAGGCGGCTGCTGTCCTCGCCGTTGATCCGGAGGCCGCCCTTCATGTCGGCTCCGCCTTCCGTGCCGCTGAGCGAGCACTTGGCTTCGTCGATGTCCAGCGTGTTGAGCGCCCAGCTCGCTTCAAGCACGATCGTCGCGCCGTTCTCCATCTTGATGAAGCCCATCGCGGAGTCTTCCACGGTGAACTTGGCCGGGTCCCACGGTCCCCATGCATTGGCCGCGTTTTCCTTGGAGCCGAGCTTATGGAAGACCGAGCCCGTCACCGACACCGGCTTGTAGTTGTCCATCATCCACAGCGTCAGATCCAGCGCATGCGTGCCGATATCGATAAGCGGTCCCCCGCCTTGTTTTTCCTCATCCAAAAAGACGCCCCAAGTCGGAACGGCGCGGCGGCGGATCGCATGCGCCTTGGCGTAATAGATCTCTCCCAGCTCTCCGGCCTCGCACACCTTCTTGAGATGCTGGCTGTCCGGGCGGAAGCGGTTGTTGTACCCGATCGTCAGCTTCTTGCCGGAGCGGCGCGCCGCCTCCAGCATCGCTCTTGCTTCCTCGGCCGTCTTGGCCATCGGCTTCTCGCACATGACATGCTTGCCGGCATCCAGCGCGGCGACCGAGATCGGCGAATGCGAATCGTTCGGCGTCAGCACATGCACGATATCCAGGCTGCCGTCCTTCAGCAGCTCCTGATAATCGGTATAAACGGCTGCGCCTTCAATGCCGTACTGGTCCGCGGCCTGACGCGCCTTCTCCTCGACGATATCGCAAAATGCCGCAAGTTCCACGTTTCCGTTCTGGCTCAATGCCGGCAGATGCTTGCCGTTCGCGATGCCGCCGCAGCCGATGATGCCCACACGCAGTTTGCTCATTGTCCAACCTCCGCAACTTGTAATTGAAAGCCCTTACCCATCTTTAATGTACCACAGAGCCTGGACGGAAAAGACTAGCGAATGAGGACATTCTATATGCAAAATTGCGACATCGCATCCGTGTCATGCAGCATGAATACAAAAAAGGAAGGAAACGAGCGCTTGCCGCTCGCATCCTTCCCTGTTGAAGCAGGCCTATCCGTTCAATTAAACGACATCGTAGCCTTGCTCTTCGATGACTTCCTTGATCGCCTGCACGGACAGCTTGGAATCGTCGAATTCCACCGTTACTTTGCCGGATGCAAGGTCGACCTTCGCGCTGCCGCCCGCATTCCGGACCGCGCCTTCGACGGAGCTGACGCAATGCCCGCAGGACATTCCCTTTACTTGAAGAACTTCTGTCGCCATCTATTCCACATCTCCTTCAGGCTCTGCCGGAGCCGGGATTTGAATGCTCTTTCCATTCCAATATACCCCCCAGGGGTATGTATGTCAAGCCGGATTGTTCCTTGCTTATTCATGCTCAATCTCCGAGGCGCAGCCTCGCTCCTTATTATGAGCATACCGCCAGCAGAACCATTCCCGCCCTCTCGGCACGACATGTTCATCCTTGAGCACCGCTCGCCCCTTCCCATTCCTGCATCTCTTCCTCCGACAGCACGCGAATCCCGTGGCGGCGCAGCAAAGCCGCCGTGACGCCGCTGCCGGAAATTTTCATGCCATTGAAATGGCCGTTATAAATGGCGGCGCTGCCGCAGGACGGGCTGTTCTCTTTGAGAATGACGGTATCGGCGCCGACCGTCCTCGCCTGTTCCAGCGTCTTGTACGCCCCCGCCAGATAGAGATCCGTGACATCGAGGCCGGATCGGTCCACGACGCGCGCAGCGCCGTCCAGGACATCCTCTCCGCCGCCTCCCTGGATCTCCGCCGGTTCGCGAGGGGTAGAGAAGCCTCCCATAAGCTCCGGACAGACAGCGGCGGCGCGCCCGTCGCGGAGCATCTCCCTGATCGTCTCGCTCAAGCAATGCGTCCCGTTGTACCTGACCTCATGCCCGGCCAGACAGGAGCTGACCAGAATCATGCGCCTCGCCTCCTTTCTGCCTTTCATTTCTGCCTTTCATTATAATACGGCGCGACAGACAGCTCCATCCCTTCCTTCGCCGGAAAAAGAATGTGTGCGGATGCAAGCGATCTCGATTAAAATGCTGCTGACGCAGATTGCCCGCTCCCTCGGCCTTCAGCAGAAATTCGACGAAGCCGAGGCTGTTCTGGACCAAGCGCAGACGCTGCTTGCCGATTCCCCTCCTTCGGCCCGAATTGAACGCCAAGGCGCTCCGGCTTGCCGAGAGCCCGCCCGGCTGCCTGCCGCTGGATCGGATCTCTGTATAACAACGTCGCTGGGCGAAGGTCGAGGCCGGCGAGCTGGAGGAAGCGCTCTGGAGTTGTTCGGAAGGGCGTTGAAGTTCCGCTTGAAGCAAGGAAATCCGGCGAATATCGCCATGGCGGGATGGTGCGAGGCCAAGGTGCTTCGGCGGCTCGGCCGCGTGGACGAAGCCTATGGAATTCAGCTGGAGCTCCTCGCTCAGAAGAATGCTTCCGATCCTGACGGATACGTGTACGAAGAGCTCGCCGAATGCCTGCTTGCGCTCGGAAGGCCCGATGACGCCGCGGATTATTTCGCCGCCGCTTACTCGGTCCTGTCGCAGGACCGCTGGTTTTCCGAGACTGGGCGGCTCGAGAGAATGAGGCGGCTGTCCCTCGCCAAACCAAAAAAAACCAGCCGGCGTGACGCATCGCTCGATGCGCCTGCCGGCTGGTCTTGATTCCGCCTTGCTCGGCAAGCCGCTGAAGCATCTACCCGACAGGGAGCTTGCCTCTATGACGGCTTACTTCGCCAAATCCTCGATCGAGGAAATATCCATATAAGAAGGAACGACAAGGCCAAGCTTGGTTCCCTTCAAATTCGCCCCGAGATCCTCGTACTTGTCCTTGTACTGCTCCGCGTAGTCCTTGTGCGTAATCGGCAGCCATGCCGCTACGATCGCGTCGGCGTCGCCGTTCGCCACTCCCGCCCACATCGGACCGGCTTCCACCTGCAGCAGCTCCGTCTTGTAGCCGAGGCGGTTATCCAGCACCCACGCCACAACGTTCGTGCTGGCGATCTCGGAATCCCAGGCGACGTAGGCGAGCTTGAGCGGCTTGCCGGACACCTTCTCGATGCCGTCCACCCAGCCGTCGATCAAGCCGGTGTTGTCCTTCGCCCAATCGGCGGCGGCGGCGGCCGGTTCGGCGCCTTCCTGGATGGCCATCATCACTTTGGCCATATCGGCATCCGTCCATTCGAAGCGGTCGAGGAATTCATATGCCGATGGCGCATCCTGCTTCAATCCGCCGCGTACGATCGTATGGATCTCTTCGTCCTCCCCGAACGATTTTTTGGGATCGTCCAGATATTTCAGATCATACTTCCCGAACATCCAGTGAGGCGTCCAGCCGGTGATGACGATCGGCTCCTTCTTCTTGATCGCCTTGTCGAGCGCAACGGTCATCGCCGCTCCCGAGCCTTCGACCAGCGTCCAGTCCGACAAGCCGTAGTCTTCGATAGCCCGATTGGCGGCAGCCATCAGGCCGGCGCCGGGATCGATGCCGATGATCTTGTGGCCGACCGCCTTGCCGACAGATTCCTCGCTTCCCCCGGAAGCCGTTCCATTTTCATTGCCGCTCGAAGAACAGCCCCCAAGCGCGATAGCTGCTGCAAGTCCGAGTATTCCAACCATTTTCCAAGAGTTCCGAATCAAAATATCTATCCTCTCCTGTCTGCATGTTTTTTCCCTTTGACGAGATGCTGCGTCAGCCGATCCAGGAAGATCGCCAGAATGACGATGGCCAGGCCGGCTTCGAAGCCTTTGCCCGTCTTGATCTGGCTGACGGCGCGGTACACGTCCGCTCCGATGCCCTGCGCCCCGATCAGGGAAGCGATGACGACCATGGACAGAGCGAGCATGAGCGTCTGGTTGATGCCTGCCATGATGGACGGCACCGCCAGCGGCAGCTGCACCTTGAACAGCTTCTGGGAAGGTGTGGATCCAAAAGCATTCGCCGCCTCCACCAGATCGGCGGGCACCTGGCGTATGCCGAGATTCGTCAGGCGGATCGTCGGCGGCACCGCAAAAATGACCGAGGCGATGACGCCGGGCACAACGCCCAGATTGAAAAACGTCACAGCCGGGATCAGGTAGACGAAGGCCGGCATCGTCTGCATGAAATCAAGAATGGGCGTCACGATGCTCTGCGTGCGGTTGTTCCGGGCGCAGGCGATTCCGATCGGCACGCCGAGCACGATGCTGACGATCGCCGATGTCAGCACGAGCGCCAGCGTATCCATCGTATGGTCCCAATAGCCGAGATTGTCGATCAGGAACAAGCCTACGAACGTGAACAGCGCCATCGGCCAGCGCATGATCCACCAGGCCAGCGCCGTAAACAGAACGATCAGCACGATGGCAGGCGGAAGATGGAGCAGATAAGAGAAAAAGTCCACGACGCCTTCGATTCCGGCTGAAATCGGATCGAACAGGAAGTTCATGTTCTCCTCGATGGAATCCACGACTTGGTCTACCCATTTATCAAGCGGTAGTTTCGGCAGCATCCTCGCTCACCTCCCGTCCGGAGACATGACCGGCAAGCGCTCCGAGCACGGCTCCGCGCACGATGACGCCGACGATGCGTCCCGCCTCGTTCACGACGGCGACCGGATACTTGCTGGTCCCGCATATGTCGAACAGCTCGTGGAGAAGCATCTCCGGAGTGACGACAGGGGTATCCCGGATAACGATCTCCTCCAGCGGCTGTCCGCGCTTCGCCGCTTCCGACGCGTCGTCGGCGGTGAGGACGCCGATCAGCTTGCGGCTGCGGTCCGTCACGAACAGATTGGAGATGCCGCTCTCGCGCATCAGCTGCAGGGCGACCCTGGCGCCGCGGTCGAGACCGATCGTCTCGGGACGCCGCATCACATGGGAGGCGGTGAGCACCTTGGACAAATCCACGTCCTCGACGAACCGCTCCACATATTCGTTGGCAGGATTGACCATGATTTCTTCCGGCGTGCCGATCTGCACGATCGCTCCGTCCTTCATGAGCGCGATGCGGTCCCCGATCCGCAGCGCCTCATCCAGATCATGCGTAATGAACACGATCGTTTTTTTCATCTTCTCCTGCAGCTCCAGCAGTTCGTCCTGCATATCCTTGCGGATGAGCGGATCAAGCGCGCTGAACGCTTCGTCCATCAGCAGTATTTCAGGGTCGTTCGCAAGCGCTCTTGCCAGTCCGACCCGCTGCTGCATGCCGCCGCTCAGTTGATCGGGATAACTGTCAGCCCTTTCTTCCAGTCCGACGAGCCGCAAGGCTTCCCTTGCTTTCGGCTCTCTTTCCTTCTTGGGCACTTTCTGGACCTCAAGTCCGTACTCCACATTCTCAAGCAGCGTCCGATGCGGGAACAGCGCGAATTTCTGGAAGACCATGCTGATCTTTTTCTGGCGCACCTTCCTCAGCTGCTCCGAATTCAAGCGGGTAATATCCTGTCCCGCGATGCGGATGGCGCCTCCCGTCGGCTCGATCAGCCTGTTCAGCAGGCGCACGAGAGTCGATTTCCCGCTGCCGGACAGCCCCATGATGACAAAAATTTCTCCCGGCTCGACGGCAAATTGAACCCGGTTGACCCCAACCGTATGCCGCGTTTCTTTAAAGATCCTGTCTTTGCTCCACCCTTCCGTCAGAAGCGGCAGCATTCGTTTTGGATCCTCGCCGAATATTTTCGTCACATCCGTGACTTCAATGATCGACAAGCGCTTCACCTCCTTGTGGCCTCTCTTGCGGCCAACGCTCACTCGAACTAGTCTATCGAACAATTCACGACACCGTCAACCGTTTTATCCGTATAATAAGTACGTACGGTTTTTACTGCACATACTTTACATGTCGAAATGCTCCCGTATCCTCTCTTATACTCGTTCATCAACCGCTTTACATTGCCGGGAATGTTTCTTACAATTACTTTGTCAGCCGAGAAGGCGATGAAGGAGCGGACATGATGACCAATGATTTTGCCGGCTTGGAGGCCGCGCAGGAGCAGGCAATCCAGAAGGCGCGCAAGCGCGTGATCGAGTCCATCGGCAAGAACATGGACCTGTACGGCATCACACAGTCTACAGGACTGCTGTATGGACTCATGTTTTTCCAGGACAAGCCGATGAATCTCGACGAGATGGGCCAAGCGATGGAAATGAGCAAAACCAGCATGAGCACCGGTATCCGCACGCTGGTTGATTTGAATATGGTGAACAAGGTATGGGAAAAGGGATCGCGGAAGGACTTGTATGAAGTCGAGCGGGACTGGCACCAGACTTTCGCCGATTTTTTTGTCCTGAAGTGGAGAAAGGCCGTGGAGCTCAACCTGATGGCGCTTCGCCGCTCCAAGGCGGAGCTGGACAAGCTGGCCGAGAGCAGCGGCTCGGAACCCATGCACGCCCTGATCGGCGGCGATCTGGAGAAGATCAGCCAAGCGATCGACTATTATTTGTGGCTGGACCGGGTCATCGATCTGATGGAATCCGGCGAGATTTTCAAGCATGTGCCTAAGGAAGAGCCTTCGAGCTGAAACCAAGAAAAGCCTTCCCCGGCGGGAAGGCTTTTCGGTTTTGTTGCTGGAATATAACCGACTGCGCAAAAAAGAAAGACAGGCAGCTCGCGCCGCCTGTCTCCCCTCATCCTTCCGAACCGGAGCCGTCCATCATTCCCCGGCGTCGTCGGCCGCTTCTTCCTCTTCGCTTACCATCTTGCTGTAATCCTCGCCCGTCACGACGCGGCGCGCGGTAACGTAGCGCTTGGCATAATAGGCATCGTCCAGATCCGTATACCGGACGCCCTTGCTCGAGGAGTGGGCAAACTTGCCGTCTCCGACATAGATGCCGGCATGCGAGATGCCGCGGCCGTTGGTGTTGAAGAAGACGAGGTCTCCCGGACGAAGATCATCCTTTTCCACCTTCGTGCCGGCCTTGGCCTGGGATTGGGAGGTGCGGGGCAGCTTCATGTCGAACTGGCCGAAAATATAGCGGACGAATCCCGAGCAGTCGAATCCTGCTGTAGTCGTGCCTCCATACTTGTAGGGAGTGCCGAGAACCTTGCCGATGGATGACTTCAATTCGGTGCTCGCGAACACGCTGGATGATGCGAACACGGCAATAAGAATGAAAGCGGTAATGGACATGATGACTTTCTTCACAGATGATTCTCCCTCCGGTGCCTACGAAGTTAGCTGATGGGTTCGGTAGAAGGTTCCCTAGAATTCTCTCTTGCAGAATTCATTCACCCCGAGTGGTTCCCCCGTTTTTCTTATCGAAAATTCGGCATTTATTTTGTTTCAAGCTTGTTTGCTGATGGTTAATATTCGTAGTTTTTTGTCGAACTCCTCCCTTTGGATTATTAGAAGTCTTTCATAATTCGACTTTTTCGTTCTAAGAGGGTCGTTCGCCCTTGTTTATATCGCAATAGAGATATTTTTGATGCCTATTTCTGAACAAATAGTCCTTCCCCTTTCTTCCTTTAAAGTACTCTATTCCCATTCGATAGAAATTTCTCCCTGCATTCATCCAATTTTCCCCTTTTATCGATAAACACTTTCATTGATAATGAAAGTGCTTTCAATAGATTCGAAAAAGGAGGCCGGATATTCCCTCTCATTCTTGTTTCGCCCCTATCATCCTATCCTTCAGGAGGTATCGTTCATGTTCAAACCGAACCGCCGCATCGCCGCTTCCGCGCTGAGAGTCTTGATGCTTGCCGTGCTTCTTGCCTTCTCGCTCATTCCGCAAGGCGTCGCCGTCCAGAAGGCCAGCGCTGCGGATGCATGCAGCGGAGTCGCTGCCTGGAGCTCGTCATCCATCTATACCGTCGGGCAGAAGGCGGTCTACTCCGGCACGCTGTACGAAGCCAAATGGTGGACGCAAGGCGAGCGCCCGGATCTCGCCGGAGAATGGGGAGCCTGGAAAGTGCTGTCACTCTGCTCGGCATCCCCTACGCCGACTCCTACGGCAACGCCTGCTCCTACGGCGACGCCTAAGCCTAGCGCCACTCCGACACCGACGCCGACGGCCACTCCTGTCCCTGCCGGCAAAATCATCGGCGCGTATGTAGCCGACTGGCATTTCCCCGTCATCAGCACCGTGCCGGCCGAGAAGCTGACACATGTGTTCTATGCCTTCGCCGACGCGACCTCTGCCGGTGTCAGCGGAGGGGATACGGGCAAGCTGGCGCAGCTCGTCTCGCTGAAATCCAAAAATTCGAATCTCAAGGTTCTCGTCTCCGTCGGAGGCTGGGGCCGCTCCGCCAGCTTCCCCGCAGCAGCGGCTACGGACGCGAGCCGCACGGCGTTCGCCAACAGCGCCGTATCCTATATCCGGGCCAATAAGCTGGACGGCATCGATATCGATTGGGAATATCCGGGCTCCGGCGACCGTGCGAACTATACTCTGTTCATCCAGAAGCTCCGTTCGACTCTGGACTCGGCCAGCTCGGCCGATGGACGCTCCGCCAACAAATACCAGCTTACAGCCGCCGTCGGCGCCTCCGACTACGGTCTCGGCAACATCGATATCGCCGCCGTCATTCCCTCCTTCGATTTCCTCAATGTCATGACGTACGATCTGCAGAACGGCGCGAATACCCATCACACCGCCCTGTACAACTCCTCGATGGCAAGCTACAGCGTCGATTCCGCCATCAAGCTGCTGAAGAGCAAGGGCGCTCCGGCAGCGAAGCTCGTCGCCGGAGGCGCCTTCTACTCCCATGGCTCCGGCGATTACACCTATGATGAGCTCAAGGCGAGCTATATCAACAAGAACGGCTGGACCCGCCAGTGGGACTCCACGGCAAGGGCTCCATACCTGACGAATTCCAGCGGCGGATTCCTCAGCTACGACGATGCGGAATCGCTGACGGGAAAGGTGAATTACGTGAAGTCCGGCGGACTCGGCGGCATCATGTTCTGGGAGTATGGCCAGAACATGAACGGCGAGCTGCTGGAAGCCATCTATCAAGCGATGAAGTGAACCGCGGATTGCAGAACGAAAAGAGCCCGTTGTGCCGGTCCGGCATAACGGGCTCTTTTTCGGCTTGAAAGCTGCCTGCGAGCGTCTTTAAAGAAGGGATTGAAACGATTGGCGGATGACGTCGCCGCGGCTGATGATGCCCGCAAGGAAGCCGCCCCGGTGGACCGGCAGCTTTTTGATCTGCTTCTTGCCCAGGATGGCGGCGATCTGCTCGATGTCATCCTCCACGGAAGCGGTTACAACTTTTTTCTTGGCGATCGCCATGACGTTCAAAGGAAGCAGCCGCTTCAGCCTCTCCTCATATTTATCGTTGTCGCCATTCACGACGGCCGTGAAATAAAAGGCATCGACGACAATGTCTTCATGCTTGCCGATGTATCGCATGATATCGCCGTCGCTGACGTATCCGACGATTACGTTGCGCTCGTTGACGACGGGCAGGCCGCTGATGCGGTAAGCAAGAAATCTCTCGATGACATCCCTCACGGTATCGGATTCCTTCACCTTATAAACCTTGGAGATCATAAAATCCTTGGCTTTCATCCTCATAACCCCTCGATTCCGATTTGCGGACGCTTCAAACAAGTTGTATGATGAAAGTATATACTTGAATTATACAACTACTGGACATCGTGTCAATGGTTATCCCTGCCGCCGATTGTTCATGCAGCGCCCGGATGCGCTGCCCCAAACCTATGCCGAACGATAATGAGGAATTGTGATGAACGAACTTCCTTTCGAGCAAATCGAGCTCGAGCTCTCCATCCTCTCCAGGCTCGTAGCTTCCGCCACGACCTACAAGAAGGAAGGAATGCTGGATCGATCCGCTTATTTGCTCCTTCAGCAAATCTCATCGAGGAGGTCCGCCAGTGTCAAGGCGCTCGCAGATGAATTCCGACTGGATATTTCCACTGTAAGCCGCCAGTCCGCTGCCCTGGAGCAGAAGGGCTATGCATACCGGATTCCACATCCGCAGGACGGCCGTTCCTACTCCCTGGAGCTGACGAAGGCAGGCGCCTTGGCCTTGGAGGCGAACCGGAAAGTCAGAGCCGATTATATCGCCGGGCTGCTGACGGGATGGTCCGATGAGGAGCAGAAGCAATTCGGCGCCCTCCTGGAGAAGTTCAATCGGGCCTGCCTGCAGGATCATCAAGCAGAGAGACAGCCTTAATCCTCACGGGATTAAGGCTGCTTTCATTCCGGAGGCTTAATGCCTGCCTGCAAAAAAGGAATGGACACATTTTCGGCATGAATTTCCGCCTCTTCCCTCTTGCCTTTTGTATCGTTATATTCTAATATTACGATATTAAGACGGGATGGGAGAATCAGCATGATGGACAAGAACACGAACGTAAAAGCTTACGAGAAGGCGGCCGAGCTACTCAAGGCGCTCGCCCATCCGATCCGCCTCTGCATCGTCAGAGGACTGATCGGCAAGGGCTCCTGCAATGTTTCGTATATGCAGGAATGCCTCGGGCTGCCGCAATCGACCGTTTCCCAGCATCTGCAGAAGCTCCGCGCCGCCGGCATCGTCGTGACGAGCCGCAGCGGCCTTGAAGTCCATTACTCGGTGCCGGATGCCAAAGTCCAGGCGCTTGTCCATATGATTACCGGAGAGGATGAAGCTTGATGCCTAGAAAAATACTGATCGTCGGCGGAGTCGCAGGAGGCGCTTCGGCAGCCGCGCGGCTGCGCAGGCTCGACGAAGACGCCCATATCGTCATGTTTGAACGGGATGCCTACATTTCATTCGCCAACTGCGGCCTGCCTTATTATATCGGGAATTCCATCAAGGACCGCTCCAAGCTGCTCGTCCAGACGCCGGAAGCGATGACCCGGCGCTTCGGGCTCGATATCCGCACCGAGAGCGAAGTGATCGGCCTCAATGCGGAAGCCAAGACCGTCACCGTAAGATCTGCATCGGACGGGCTCTATGAGGAAAGCTACGACGCTCTGATTCTGTCGCCCGGCGCGAAACCTCTGAAGCCGGATATTCCAGGCATCGGCAATCCGAAGGTGCATACCCTGCGCAATATTCCCGACATGGACCGCATCAAGGAACAAGTCGGCCGGGACGGCGTACGCGCGGCCCTCGTTGTCGGAGGAGGATACATCGGCGTGGAGATGGCGGAGAATCTGCGCGAGCTCGGCCTCGATGTCACCCTCATCCAGTCCGGCAGCCAGATTCTGGCTCCGTTCGATCCGGAGATGGCTTCCGCGCTGGTCAAGGAAATGGAGCAGAGCGGCGTCAAGCTGATCATGAACGATTCGGTTCAAGCGTTCGGGGATGCGGGAGAACGTATTGAAGCCCGCCTTGCAGGCGGCCGGACGGTTGCCGGCGATATCGTTATTTGGGCCGCAGGCGTCGTTCCCGACACGAATTTCCTTAAGGACAGCGGCCTGGAGCTCGGAGAGCGAGGCCATATCCGTGTGAACGAACGCCTGGAAACGAATCTGCAGGATGTGTTCGCGGTTGGAGATGCGGTCGAGGTCGTGGACTACGTCAGCGGACGGGCCGCCGCCATCCCGCTGGCCGGACCTGCCAACAAGCAGGGAAGGATCGCCGCCGACAATGCCTGCGGACTACGCAGCTCCTACAAGGGTACGCAAGGCACTTCGATCATCAAAGTGTTCGGCCTGACCGGGGCAGCCACCGGACTGAACGAGAAAATGCTGAAGCGGCTCGGCATTCCCTACCGGGTCACCGTCGTACATCCGAGCTCCCATGCCGGCTATTATCCAGGCGCCTCGCCAATGACGCTCAAGATCATCTTCAACGATGAAGGCCGGGTTCTAGGAGCCCAGGCCGTGGGAGCCGACGGTGTCGACAAGCGGATCGATTCCATAGCCGCTGTCATCCGGCTTCGCGGAAGCGTCACGGATCTGACGGAGCTGGAGCTCGCCTATGCGCCTCCTTTTTCCTCCGCCAAGGATCCCGTCAACATGGCCGGATATACGGCAGAAAACATTCTGACCGGCAGAACGAATGTGTTCACGGCAGACGAGCTCGGCTCCCGCAGCGACAGCGGAACGATGCTGATCGATGTCCGCACGGTATTGGAGCATGAAAACGGCCATATCCCTGGCTCGCTCCATATTCCGGTGGACGAGCTGCGCGAACGCCTTGGAGAACTGGACCCGGCCAAGGAAATCTGGGTATACTGCCAGGTCGGGCTTCGCGGCTATACCGCTTCGCGCATCCTGCTCCAAAAAGGCTTCTCCGTACGCAACCTGACAGGAGGGTATAAAAGCTACCAAATGGCACAGTATAAACCGAATCCACCGCAGCAGCCGCTCGTCATGATTCCGCCGGCCGGAGCCGAAGCCGCTGCCGCTGCCGAAGCGGTTGCCGGACAAGCTCCGCTGCCGAAGGAAGCTATCGCTCAAATCCATGCCGAGCTCGATGCATGCGGTCTCAGCTGCCCCGGCCCGCTTATCGAGGTCAAGCAGAAGATCGATGCCATGCAGGAAGGACAGGTGCTTCGAGTCACCGCGACCGACCCGGGCTTCTACGAGGATATAAGCGCTTGGGCGACCATGTCCCGCAACGAGCTGTTGCAGCTTGAAAAGAAACCTCGCGGCGTCATCGAGGCTTATGTGCGCAAGCCTGTCGCCGCCGAAGCAGCGGCAGCCTCTCCCCGTTCGGGCGATACGCCCGAGGGCAGCTCCCTCATCGTCTTCAGCGGCGATCTGGACAAGGCGATCGCTTCGTTCATCATTGCCAACGGCGCCGCGGCAAGCGGCAAGAAAGTAACGATGTTCTTCACGTTCTGGGGACTCAACGTCATCCGCCGTTCCGAGAAGGTGGCTGTAGAGAAGAGCTTCATGGGCAAGATGTTCGGCATGATGATGCCGCGCGGCAGCCGCAAGCTGGGCATGTCCAGGATGAATATGGGCGGCATGGGCGCCAAGTTGATCCGCGGCGTCATGAAGGGCAGCAACATCTCCTCCCTCGAAGAGCTGATCCAGACCGCGATCGGGCAAGGCGTCGAAGTCGTCGCCTGCACGATGTCGATGGACGTCATGGGCATCAAGCGCGAGGAGCTGATCGACGGCGTCAAGCTCGGCGGCGTCGGCTATTACCTCGGCAAAGCCGATCAGTCCGGCATCAACCTGTTCATTTAACTTCATCCCCGTACCGGTTTGGACCGGACGGGGATTTTTTGCGTCCGATCCAAAAAGGCATTCCGGAACAGCGGAAGGTAACGAAGCCCCTCCGCTATCCGAAATGCCTTCATGCCGCCGTTTAGATGATCGATACGCCCGCGCTGGCAAAGCCTGTGACGGCTTGAACGAGCACAGAGCAGGCTGCAGCGATTGTGTAGACCAAGAGCAGGCGATTGCCCGCAGCTACAGGCACCGCCAACCCCGTTGCGGAGCCGGTGCTTATCGAGCCTACCGCGACGGCTCCCATGAGTGCAGGCGCCAGCGTAACCGCCGTTTCCGCGAGCGGGGAGAAGATGTTGCTTCCAGCCGGGGAGCTGTACAGCTGCACGGTTAAAGTCTATACACGGTGCCTCGCTTTTTTTGTACAGAAAATAAAGGACTTGGGATGCGGAATAAGGAGGAAGGAAACAAGACTATGCAAATTCAAAATAGGATTGAAATGTAATTGGGCCGTTTATCCTATTGTAGCTAGTCCAGTTAAGTCTGCACTTCTCCAAGGGCCTCTAGGGTCACTATCTGGATTAGAAAACTTGTCCAAATCCCTCAAGCTGCCTCTGAGAGTTGACAAATTACTCTTCTGCCATAACAGATACATTTTTCGGGGCACCACCTTACATATACAAAGTACCCCCGGCCTGCCGTTTCATGCCCCAATCCTTACACAGTAAGACTTGTGTTCGTCAAATGCTGACGATTCACAAGTCTTTTGTTTTTTCATTGGGGATGACGTTGGTTTGCCTTGCGGAACCGTTATCAAATGATTATCGTAAGCAACTATAAAGAATGCCAAGCGAAAGGTGTGCGATGGAAATGGAACAGATCAGAGAAGAATTAAGTGTGATGTATATGGAATACTGGAACCGGTTGAAAAACACACTGGTAGACAGGAAAGTTGACTTGCCTAGCTTGTCTAAGCCCTTCCTTATTGATGCGGTTGGGCCTTATCAAGAAGCTTCAGTAAAAATACTGTTTGTGGGAAAGGAAACTTGTGGATGGGAACATACATTGATCTCGTGAATCGGGAGCCATATGATGCGATCGACGACTTACAGAATGATTATATCCGGTTCAGACAGGATGACAAATGGGCTCATACGCCTTTCTGGAGAGCATGCAAGCTCATCCATGACAGGCTCAACCCGGATGGTCCGAAAGACGGTTACATGACCAGCAATCTGATCAAGCTCGACCAGAACAAGACAAGACCGTCCGTTGAGGTTGAAGAGATCATCTGCAACCATTTCCCATTGCTTCCATATGAGATCAGTATACTGAGGCCGGATGTTGTTCTCTTTTTTACCGGTCCGTATTACGATGACAGATTGCAAAAGACATTTACCGGAGCTGCTCTGGAGACAGTAAACGACTTGCCTTCTAATCTTCTATGCCGGGTCGTCCATAAGAAGCTCCCGTATCATTCTTACCGCACTTATCATCCCGGTTACTCGTTACGCGGCAACAAAGCAAAGGCTGTCAAATTTGATCCGGTGGCCGATACTATCGTCAATCGTGCAACAACAGCACAATAATCTGTTCAAGACCAGCGAGCCAGGAGCCATCCTCGGTTCGCTTTTTTTATGCCTTCTATTCCACTTGAAAGGGCAACTGGCCTGAGCTCGCGACATTCTTCAAGTATCCACCGGAAATCCGTAAGCTCATCTACACCACGAACATGATTGAAAGCAATCACCGGCAGCTCCGCAAGGTCACCAAGGGCAAGAGCATCTTCCCGAAGACGAAGCCCTGCTCAAAATGCTCTATCTGGCGACCATGGACGTTGTCCGGAAGTGGACGGGCCGAATCCAAAACTGGGACAGATTCTCCTCCAGCTCCCCGTTTTATTCCCCGATCGCATCGGCCAGCATTTACGCTAAGGCTTCACTGTCGGTGAGTTTACACAAAATTCTTGACAGACCCACAAGTTTCTTGATTCCGCGATTGCTAATAAAAAATAAATGAGCGTGGCAACGTTTATGGACGGTTGCCGCGCTTTGTCTTTTTTATTGATCCTTTTCCACCAAGATCATGTCTCATCGTTGAACTCGGACTCATTCACTTCAGCAATATTCGCTGCAACTCATTTCAATCAGAAGGTTGAAATTTAAAGCAACTTAATCAGCTCTTCCAGCTCATCAACCAATACTTTTGCATGTTCAAAATCAGCAGCTTTTAAAGCCATTTCTATTTTCATTTCAATGGATTTTTTATTTTGTTCCGTTTCTAAATAGTCTCTATCAAAATGACTAGCGTAAATCATCTGTCTAAATTTTCGCATGCTCATTTTTCTAATCGTCTTATCGTCAATGATTAAAACATAATCCATGCCATTTACGACCGAATAGAAATCATGAGAAATCATGAGAATCGCACCTTTATAGTCTTCAATGGCTTTCTCCAGTGCTAGTTGTGAATAGGTGTCCAAATGGCTTGTCGGTTCATCAAGAAGCAATACGTTTGCTTTACTGGCAGAAACTTTAGCCAATTGAAGCATATTTTTTTCTCCACCCGATAAAGATTCTATCTTTTGATTAAGGATTTCTCCTTCAAAGCCAAAGCTTGAAAGATACGATCTAATCTCATCATACGTATTAAACCCAGCATCGATGAATTCTTCTAGTATTGTATTAGAATCCTTCAGCATTTCGCCTTGAATCTGAGATAAATAGGCCACTTTAACATCAGCATGTATTTCAATGGAATCATGATTGTTTTTATAGATATCTCGGAGCAAAGTCGTTTTACCGGTACCGTTCGAACCAATAATGGCTACTTTATCCGTAGATTTTATCTCAAAGCTAACCTTATCCAAAAGCAGCTCATCAAAGGCAACACGATAGTTAGTGACATTTACAACCATGGTGTCTTCCATTTCATTCTCAATACCAAAATTAATATTCGGTTGCTTAATATCAACAAATGGCGCTTTAATTCTACGAGCTTCAAATCTTTCTTGAAACTTAACTCTAGCTTTTAGCGCTTTCCCTCTAGATGCTTCTGAATTATAAGTTGCGATAGCTCTAAGATTATTGATTATGTTCTCGTTTCTCTCCATTTCTTCATCATCGGCGATTGCGAGTTCTTGCAACTCGATTTTTTTCTGAAGCAAGGAGAAGTTATAATCGATATATCGCCCATCAAACTCTTGGATCTCCGTGTTTTCAAGGTGGATGATTTTGTTGAAACAATGATTCAATAGATATCGGTTGTGCGTAACAACCAGCAGTGTTCCTTTGTGAGAATTGATCAGATTTTTAAGCGCATTCAGGTTTTCAAAGTCTAAAAATACATCTGGTTCGTCCATAATCAACAAGTCTGGACTCCTAAGCATTTCCTTCATCACTTGAATAAGTTTGAATTCCCCACCGCTCAGGTCGGATACCCTAAGATCTTTTAGCTTCATGAGGTTAGCTAGATTTAGTTTCTTATTGATTTTGCTTTCAAAATCCTCCCCGCCGATTGAATCAAATGCGTCTAAAGCTAATTGATACTTTTCTAATAACGAATCAATATCCGATGATGTTTCCATTTCAGAACAAATAGAAGTTATTTCATTTTGTATCTTAATATATTCTTCCCCAATATATTCAAAAACCGTTGTTTCTTTCGTTTTGTCTAATTGTGAGAATTGACTTACATATCCAATTCTGCAAGTCGGATCTATTTCCAGCATGCCCTCGAACAAATATCTTTCCGGATCCATCAGTATATCTATCAGCGTACTTTTCCCACTGCCGCTTGTTCCTATAAAAGCGCAATGTTGTGCCTCTTCAAACGTAAATGAAATGTTTTTATATAGTTCTTTTTGCGGAAATGAAAAGGATAGTTTATCAACTTTTATCATCGTATGACCCTTCTTTATAACTAAAATAGTGACTATTACTAGATGTATTGCAAAAACATAGATTTTGAGTTTACCGTTGTTAGAGTAACACTGTTTACAACCAACTTCAATCGATTTGTATCCCATCCCTTGTGGGTCAGAGTTCCATGTTACCTCCTTAACTGTCCTCATAAAAGCGCCGGAATGGAACCCATTGAGAAGGTGCTCGATGCCAAGCCGATAACGGGGAGCTCTTCCATGGCAACAATGCTATATCAACCCAAAATCACCTATCAAATGCATTCACTTCTTGAACCCGTAAAAATGCAGCAAGTCATACGTTCCCTTGGCGAACAATATGAAACGATTTTAGTCCCGCAAATCAAAATGAATGAAAGCTGGATGAAAGGTGGTGAAAAGGAGGATGTGGCTGTCATGAATGGTACAGTTGCGATCACACAGGGTAATTCCCCGCATTCCTTCACAGAAAAGCAAGTAATAGGGGTGCGCTGGCTTGATAGGCATTTAAAGCAAGCTAATCTGGTCATTGATGAGAGTAAGGAGAAAGCGACCCTATTATCGTTAAGCAACCCTAAAGTAAGGCGAAGTTATCACAGGGAAGGTCAATGGATTGTCGTCGATTTCACAGTGAAGACAAAAGGATTTATTCGCGTACAAAAACAAAAAATGACACTCACCGCGCTTGCAAACAAAGCTGAAACGATAATTGAAAAGGAGATCCGAGAAACATTCGATACGTCTAATAAACAGGGTGTCGACATTTATAATTTGAAACTAGGCTGTTATCGGCAAAAAATGAAGCCAAGCGATTTAATAAAGCTTGGGAACATTGACGTCAGGGTTATAATTGAAACCGGTATGCTTAAAAGGTAAGTTGATCGTTTTAAGGAGTAATTCCGACCGGGAGTTGAAACTCCACAGCCCTCACATCACATCCAACCATATTCCACCCCGATGACTGCGAGCCGCATGGTGAACCGGTTGAAGGACGGGACGAAGATCGTACGCATGTACGGGAGACCGAGAAGCCTATTTTAAGCTTAAAGTGAAACCAGATTTTCCAACCATACGGCAAGCGCTTCGCCAACTTTATCGGGTGCGTCTTCTTGGGGATAGTGGCGACCCGGCACAATAACTTCGGTCTGCGATGGCCATGTACGGCAGAAATCGATGTGGGATTGCGGCAATAAGCCGGGGTCGCATTGAATGAATAGTTTGGAGACAGTGCTTTGCGCCAGCCATTCTCCATTATCATTGACAATCTTCGTTACATCAGGCGGGTTTCCGTCGAACGGAAGCTGGCGTGCCCAGTTGAGCGTAGGACGTCGGCTCTCGCCCGGTTCCAGGAACGGCCGGCGGTACTGTGCCATTTCTTCATCAGTCAGCTTGCGTAATATGCCTGCCGGCAGGTTATACTCGATGAACGAACTTTGCTCCAGCACCATTCGTTCTCCTTCCGGCGTCAGAAGCGCCTGAAAGATCTTGCGTCCATTCTCCGGAATTTCACTCCAACTGCGTGGTTTAATAATCGCCTCCATGTACGCGATGCCCTTGACTGCGCCGGGATGGCGCTTCGCCCAATCGAAACCCAGCACTGATCCCCAGTCGTGCACCACGAAAGTCACACGCTCGCTCACGCCAAGCTGTTTGAGCAGCTCGTCGAGGTAGCGGCGGTGTTCGATAAAGGCGTACGCGTGAGGTCCGCTATCCGGAAGCTTTGCGGAATCGCCCATGCCAATCAGATCCGGCGCAATGCAGCGGCCGAACTTCTGAGCATAAGGAATGATGTTGCGCCAAAGATAGGAAGATGTGGGATTGCCGTGTAAGAAGACGATCGGGTCGCCGCTTCCTTCCTCCACATATGCCATCTCCAGACCGAATATTGGTTTGCGCTTTTTCTCATAAGGGAATGCCTCGTTAATCATTTTGCATCGCACCCTTCAATTTTATTTGATCATATTTAGAACGCGCGATATCGATGGCATGAGCGACATCTTGCTCGGTATTCAAATAAACGGATACCCAACCTGAATCAGGATACATATGATGCGGCTTTGCCTTCCCTTCTTCAATCCGCCGATTGCGTTCAGATTTCGGCAAAAGAAGGTCGAACAAGCGGTTGCCGTGAGTATGCCCGATTTCCATTCCGTTCAGCTGAAATTCCTCCCCTCCGAACCGATGAGGATGCTTGGTAACGCCAGCCCAAGTCAACAGCTCTTCCGTCAAGTCTGCTTCCCCGTACCCGCACATATTACATCTCCTCCTGTTCGGTCAGATTGTGAAGCACAATTTTCAACAAGCGTACCAACAAGTCATACTCCTCATCGGTAATACCTTTCTGGGTTTTGTTCTTAACACGAGCCAGGGCTTCCTGTACCTTAGGTACCACCATACGTCCCGAATCCGTCAAATAGAGAAGATGATAGCGGTTGTCGGCGGGATCGGCTTCCCTCCGCACGTAACCTTCTGCTTCCAGCTTTGCAATTGCCTTGGCGGTAGTCGTTTTGTCAATGAGCAGTTTCTCGCTTAGCGCCTTCTGCGTGATTGGCTGCTGAAACGCAATCGCCATCAAAAAAATGTACTGCCCGCTTCCGATTCGATAGGGCGCCAACTCCGCTGAGATCAATATCTGCATGTGTCGGTATATGGCTGAGATGTATTGTCCGTGCGATTCCGCCGCGCCCTCGTCATTCTTCCTCCCATGCTCACTCATTTGATCACCTCCTTTTAATAGGGTGTTATTGCAACTAATTGTATGATATGCTGAATAGGATGTTATTGCAACTATTTTTTTTAAGACTTACCCGCTGGCAGTTTATCGCCTCTTCGATTTCCCCCCGACCTCCGCCAAAAAACTTGCCGTTACTCGTGTTCACCGTATCACAAGTAACGGCGAAAAATGGCACCCAGATTGGGGGCCATTAATGATGGAGCGACCGGTCTTGTTTGGGATCGACGACCAGTTTTTCGTAATTGGGCGATGTGCCTGCTGGGAATTGTAGAGGATGCAAATTCTTCATCCAACACTCAAGATATCGATCTGCTGCTTCAAGGGACGAAGACGATAAACGAAAATCTGGGCAGCTATCGGACGGCTTAACCTCCATAGAGGCAGGAATGCGGAAAGGGCAAGCCGGAGCGACGCAAATTGCAGATG
Organism: Paenibacillus sp. D51F; assembly: GCF_053345695.1. Classification (NCBI taxonomy): domain Bacteria; kingdom Bacillati; phylum Bacillota; class Bacilli; order Caryophanales; family Paenibacillaceae; genus Paenibacillus; species Paenibacillus sp. D51F. Next base: position 608,561 of record NZ_JBKFAO010000001.1, read on the forward strand.
GAATGAAATTGGTTTATTCATCGCTCACGTTATGGATAAAAGCTACAATTGTATTTCTCTGCCCAAGATGGATGATTCGCTTGTCGCTAAGAGCGCCTTGATCGTATTTAAGTTGTCTCTCCCGGAAGTAGCGGGCTCTCTGTTTTCTCGGATCGACTGAGCAAACTCGAACAGTACGCCGTGAATGCTCTCATGCTCGGGGATCTGCGTAGGAATTTTAGTTAAGGTACCATTACTGTCAGCGACATAAACCCCATAACCCTCACCAAGATCATCCATATAAATTACACCGTGATCGAACTGCAATCTCCATTTTCCTTCCCATGGTAACCGTGGTCCCCTAGCCAATAAACTGCTCGTATAGAAGAAAGGAACACCTTTCTCCGTTTGGTAGACTGCGTGGACATTAGGGTCACCTTTGTATCCGCTGTTCAAATAGTTCCACGTCCTGCCCCAAACACTCACAATATTGCTTTCCAGCAGGAACCGGATCATGTCAATGTGATGTACGGACATCTCCATCAGAATAAAATTATCCATCTCGCGTTGATAGCCTTTACCTTCATGATTAATGAAGAATTCAGTATTAACAAATCGCATTTGCCCTAATGAGCTTTGATCAATGGTTTGTTTTAAAGTAACCACAGGTGAAACAAAGCGATAATTTTGGCTGATCATTATAATCCGCTGTTTATCTTCTGCAAGCTGCACCAATTCCACAGCATGTTCCATAGACAAAACGAACGGTTTCTCGATGAGCACATGAAGGCCTTGCTCAAGCGCTTCTTTGGCAATTTCATAGTGACTCGGAGATATCGCGGTAATAAAGACGGCGTCCGCCTCTCTTGTACTGAAAGAGTACTTGTAATCTGTGTCCAGCAGTTCACTGGATAGGCCATGCTCACCTGCAAAGTCCTCCAGTGCAGCCATATTCAAATCAACAAGCCCTGCATATTCAAAATCAACTGACGGAAGGATAAAATTGCTTCCTACACCTCTGCCATGAGCACCAAGTCCGACTTGAATGATTTTTAGGATCATTTCGTGGCCTCCTTTGAACGGTGCAAATGACCCGACCGGCCCTCGGGCGGCATAACACCATAAATATAAATGGCAGTCATTTGTTCGGTTACAATGAGCGAATGCTCCTGTCCCCGTTCGGTAAGCACGAGATCCCCTGGACCGATTTCATAAGTGTCACCTTCTGTTGTGCAGATCCCTTTCCCGCTAACGATGATCCAATATTCGTTACAGTCATGATAATGAAGTTCTACCACGTCGCCGACCTTCAAATAAGTAATCCCATAATGACTCAACTCACTCCACGAAGGAAATAAGCTCGAATCCTGTTTTTCTATTCCTATAACCGGCAAGCCTTTCACCTCTCAAGTCGAATTGTGAATCCCTTTTCATCCATCTATTTTGTCGCGGCTGAAAAGTCCAGGCAGATTCTGCGGAGGGATACCTGTTGTACCGAACATGCCTATTATTCACAGAGGGTTCGAGGACAGCGATTCCTTCTCCATTCTTATATCGGGACTACAGGCTTCCGCCTATTCGCTTGATCACAAGCAGTTCGGATTCCTCTTCCTCCAGATCGGCGAAGCGGATTCCGTACGCCATCAGTTCGCGGCCTGAGCGGGTCGATCGCTTACCGCCGTCGACGGTGCCTACTTGGTAAGAAGCGTCCGGATCCAGATGCTTCAGACGGATTTCGCGCGACTCTGGCGACCGCGGCAGCCGGAAGGTGAACAACAGATGCTTGTCCTCGCTCCCCAAGCTGTATTGGAACGCCGCCCAGCGTTCGCCGCCTCCTTCCCGTAGCGGCTGCCCGGTCAGCCGGTACAAATCCGCCTCGCGCACGAACATCCTCACGGTTTCCTTGTACACCTTCACATGATCGGCAATCCGCCGCCGCCAGCGCTCCGGCATTTCCGACAGCTTCTGCGAGAAACCGAACCCCCTGAGCATCGAGATCCTCGTATAATAGTCGAACCGCTTCTCCGTCAGCAATGGATCGCGCGGATTGAACGTCTGTGAAGGATGGTCGCCGCGCCATTCGGAATAGCTCCAATGCAGGCAGGCATCCGGCGCCAGCATCGCCACCGCGCCCCAGAACACCTGAAGACTGTGCTCCGGCCAGTCCGGGTCGCTCAGGAACGTCAGATGCGTATGTCGCATCATGCCAAGATCGATGCGGAGACCTCCTGATGAGCAGTTCTCTAGGATGATATCGGGATACCGCTCCCGGATTCTGTCCAGAACCGAATAATAACCGGTATAGTGCTCGTACAGGCCATCGCCAGGACCATGGCCATGATCCGTGCAGTTGCAGCCGGCCTGGGGGTCCAGGTTGAAGTCCAGCTTCACCCAATCGCAGCCATAGTCCGCAATCAGCCGGTCCAGTGTCTGGAACGCCCATTCCCGCGCCTCCGGATTGCCGAAGCAGACATAACCAAGCGGCTCGCCGTCCCGCCGCGCCACAAAAGCCGGGCTGCGCTCTCCCAGCGAGGACAGCTTCCCCGCCGCCTCGATTTCGCACCACAGACCGAACTTCAGGCCTAGGCCATGGATGCGGTCAGACAGGGGACGGATGCCGCCCGGGAACCGGGCCGCGTTGACAAGCTCCCAATCCCCCCGATAATCGTACCACTCCGTTCCTGGCTCGGAAGGCCCGAACCATCCGGCGTCAAGCGTGACGACTTCCATGCCTAGGCTGGCCGCCGATTCGGCATTCTGGCGGAAATTCTCTTCGTTCACGTCCCGATCCTCGTAACTCCACCAATGGTTCCACTCCACCGGCAACGAACGCGAGAACGCATTGTGCGGGTACCAATGCTTCCGGCCAACCCGAGCGAACTGAACGGCGGTCGTATCCGGATCGCCCGAATTTCCGAGGGCCATTGCGGCATGAACGCTCCCGAATTCACCGCCCGGCTGGAGCACTTTGGCGAATTCCCAGTCATGAAGGCCGCCACTGATCCGGTAACCACCCTCGGCCTTGGCCTCCCCGCGCATGACCCAATTGCCTGACCACATCGGGGAAACGGTCAGCAGCTGCCCGCTCCCGTCCATGCGGTACAGCGTCATCCATGGATGCGTCCCCTTCGACGAACGGCCAAATCTGGTTTCCAGCATAAAGCCGCCGGCGAGAGGCTCGCTTCGGGGCTCAAACTCGGCACCCCAGTCGCTCGCGTAGTACTCGACCCTCCACTCGTCTCTGGGCAGCGGAAGAACGAAGGAATCGATGCGCCCGATCGTCACCGGATTGCCGGCGGCGTTCCTGATATCCATCCATTTTTCGACGAGAGCAGTATTTTCATAGATAAGGTAATAGCATACGATGTCTAGCTCCTTCGGCTCATACCGGAGGCTGATGGCAACGGAACGGACACCGAGGGCAGACGCCGTGTCCTCGACTCCGGTCGTCGTCATCCCGGGGGATGTCCCGTCGATCGTCACCCCGTCGCATACCAATGCGAACTCGCAGCCTGCCGCTTCCACCTGATCGTCCAGACGGACAAGAGGTGAGCCAGGCCGTCCGTATTCGCGCAGGGACAAGCCCTTTTCCACGTTTAATCTGTACGTCATCTTGTCTGTCGATAAATCGATGATACCATTCGCCGGAATCATGGCCATGCACTCCTCTCCAAGCTTATCTAACAAACCGGTATTCTGCGTATGGGATCGATCGTATACCGCACTCCCCGGTCGCCCTTGATGGAATAGTGTCCAAAACGCCGCGAGCACCTTAATAAAATCAAAGCTGGGCGGTTATGCTCGACTCACAGCTTGTTACGGATTTCCCGTTCCAGGATACGGTCACTTCTAAGCCTGACACGTTCCGGATCTCCGCAAATAACCGACCATTGTCTGATTTCACGGAGATGTCGACGTTCGCGTTGCCAACCCGGGCGTTTCTTAAATGAATCCATTTGCCCTCCCAAGAGGAAGGAATGTTAGGCTGAATCACAAGCTGATTTTTATACGCCTCAGGCTGCAGCCCAAAAAAGTGAGATACGATTGGGACAGCCACCGCGTAAACGGTCCAAGCTTGCACCACGCATCCGTAATCGGGGGACATCTCGCTCATCGACCCTGGCAGCACCTTTGAAAACGTACGGAACATGCGCTTAAGCAAATCAAGAGACGCTTCCGTATTGCCGTACTTCGCCTCCGCAACCGCGTGCACGCCCGTGCTGATCGTCATTGTCCCTTGTTTAAGGCTGCCAGACAAATACGCTCCATACTCGCCAATAAAATCATCGTTTCTCATATTGACAATCGCACGTTCGCCTTTTTCCCTGTCCGCAATCCCAGCCTCCATCGGCGTAGATATCACCCAGTTTTTGTTGATGATCCAACCGCGATCCGCATTCTCGTCGTCCGTTTCTTCAAGCATCCTTTCGAGATAGGCGCGGTAATCGGCCGCTCCACGCTTTTCGGCCAGAGAAACCATGAACTCCACCTTCGGCAAGATATCTTTCTTGGGAGCGACTGCATCAGAGTACAAGCCTTCGCGTTCATTCCAATACCTATCATTCACCGCTCTGACGATGCGCTCGGACAGTTGAGTATATTGCTCCGCTTTCGCCTCGTCGCCGAGTTCTCTGCTCATGAAGGCAGCAGCCTGCACCGCTTTCGCCGTATACACGGCCGAATCGATTAGCTCCATATTCAAACCGGCGATTTCGATAATGCCGTATCCCGAAGGCAGCAGATCGCCGTCCGGATCCATTTCGCCCAGCAGCCAGTCAATGCCCTTCACGCAATACTCGAAATTTTGCTCCAAAATGTTCCGGTCTCCGGTCCAGCGGTATAATTCCCAAACTAATGCGATATAGTGAGCGGTTTCCTGCGTATTTCCCGGATTACTGACGGCGCCCATAGTCGTAACTTCGTGAACGATCCGGCCGTTGCCGTTCGCTTTGACTGAACTATCAAGTATAAGGCGGGCCGTATCCTTGGCAAGCTGGTGATCCCCGATCGCAAGTACGCCCTGGATGGAATATGAATTGTCGCAGCCGAACCACCATGGATATGTCGGGGAACCGGCCGTCAATCCTCTGCCGATGCCATCCACCTGCTGCACAAGCCATTGATTGTTCCATTTTACCCAGGCAAAAATGTCGTTGATGTCCGGTTCGCCTTCCACCTCAAGCTCCGCTCGTTCCCGAATCGCTTCGCTTGCGCGCATTTTCGCTTCCAGCAGCTCATCGAAATTCCCTGAAATGACCGAGTATGTACGCTCGCACTCCTCTCTCGAAGCATACGAGCCGGCAATTAACAGATGGAATGTCAACTGCTCCTGTGGCTGCAACGTAACGGCCGTCTCAAATTTCACGCCCCGACCGTTCCCGCTCGTAAATTCCGGACCGTACAATTGCCCGCTGTCGAACTGCTCCCCCGGCAGATCGGTGCCGATGAGCGCGAACCAATCATGGTCGCAGTCCTTCGCGATAGCAAGCCGGTTCGACACTTTCTCGATAACATCTTCTTGGCCGTCATGTATCCCCATACTCTCAGAAAACCAGACCGGGCGAAGATCGGTCCGCGCAAGCAGCTCCAGCCTCAGCCGTGTCTCGGTTTGCGAGTAGTTGAATATATCATAGCGGGTGATGAATCCCTTCTCCTGCTCGGGCGCAAACTGCGTGCGCTCCATCGACACGGGAATGTGTCCGAGATTATGGCCGTAGCGGAACTGGTTCCCCCACGGATGGGAAATAAACTCGTCCGCTTTGGACCAAACGGATATATCTCGGTCCAAGTCCGTAATTCGAAGCCAGTAGCCGTCCAATAGCTTGATCGGATGCAGCCAAACCCCGCCCATCTCATTTGCGATGTGATGTCCGAAATCCGGAAAATATCCGTCTTGCGTGCCGATGACCTTCATATATTCACCTGCCGTGAGATACATGTTGAACGGGTGTCTGCTTTGCTTCTCGATATTCATCCTATGGTCCTCCCTTGATTTTCAGATGTTCAGGATCTCCGAAACGTTTTGGAAAATAGATGAAAAACCAATCCGCCATCGCTCATCGTCAGCGGTGGTTTATTAGATGACATTGGGCTTCGCCTGTATAACGAGTGTGGGCATCCGCAAAAGATGCCCACACTCGTTAAATATAGGTAGTTATAGATTCGCAACTATTTCTGGTTCACATAAGCGTTGATTTGATTTTGAGTCTCTTTTATAACATCCTTCAACCCTGCTGCTTCTAACTTTTTCACAAGTTCGCCTTTTACTTTGTTGTAGTCCGTTACACCCATGCCCAGGTTCGGAATATATTCACCCATGATAGCTCGAATGTTGCTGACTTGAGATTTAATTTTGCTTTGATCCAAAGTAAAGCCGACAAAAGGCGTGACTTCCGAATTTTCGTCCCAAGTCTTCAATGCTTCAATATCTTCTTTCGGGTAGTTCGTAGAGAAACGGGCAAGACGCAGGTCGTTCCACATCCATACATTCGCATTGTACTTGTTTTCATCCGAAATGGTTGAGACATCAACCGCATTGTCAGCCAACTTGTAGTTTACGCCTTCTACTCCATAGGACCAAAGATCGTAGTTCGCCTGGTCTTTTTTAATCCAGTTGATTAGAGCCACCGCTTCGTTCGCATGCTTGCTCGTGCTTGGAACCGCCAACATATTGTCTCCGGCAGAGAAAATGTAGCGAGTCTTGGGTTCCAGATAAACGGTTTCTACTTTTGCACCCGGAACGTTTTTCGTGAGCGTGTCAACTCGTTCCGATGCTCTGAAAATATTGGCGGCTAATGCAGCAACCTTACCGTTATCAAATCCATCTTCTCCATTATAATCAGCCTCGTTAAACAGCCATCCTTTGTCTTTCCATTCTTTCTTCTTTGCGATAGCTTGGGCAAAGGCATCGGAATCCAAGAACGATTTCACGGTGTACGTATTATCGGTCGGATCGATATAAAGCGGGTACTGGCCACCGTCACCGATCGGGAAGTAGTAATTGGCGTATACCGGGAACAACTCCTGGATGTTGTCTCCTACTATCGGATGCATATCGGGCTCATTTTTTTGAATGGCGTCAAAATAAGCTTCCAAGCCCTCTACTGTCGTGATTTTCGAAATGTTATACTTCTCCCGCAAGTCGCCGCGAATATCATATACATTATTGAATCCCGTCATCGGAATGGCTCTTGGGACTGCATACTGCTTGCCTTGAACTTGACCGCCTTTGATGACATAATCAGGTGTGTTTTTCAACAGATCACTGGCGTTCTTTTCCAGATCAATAGGCTGATATACCTTCTTCGCTACCAAGTCAGACAACGTGGAGCTGTGTGCCCATGCCAAATCGTAAGCGGTTCCACCAGCAATATTCAGGGCCAGTTTATTCCAAAAATCGTCGAGATACTTAATATCGACTTCAATGTTCAGCCCGTCCGCTTTAAGCTTTTCGTTAATCGCTTGCAAAACGCTCTTTTGTGCTGGAGATTCTTGACCTGGGAAGGCAGCTGTCAGTTTTACAACTTTGCCTCCATTGTCTGCACTGGTACCGTCGTTGACGCTCGAATCATTCGATCCCGCCTGATTACCGCCCGTATTGCTGCAGCCTACAAGCATAGCCACTGATATCAGAACTGCAAACAGAGCTGAAACCGGTTTTTTAAAGGCTTTCATCTTACTTCCTCCTTTTTTTGTAAAGCTAATATTGAAAGTTTTTATACCGATTTTGTGTTCAGTATAAAAAACTTCTTAAAACCAAGGAATAGAGCTTATCCTTTGACTGCGCCGATCATGATTCCTTTGACGAAATAGCGCTGGATAAACGGATACAAAAGGATGATGGGCCCGATCGTTACAAACATGGTTGCTATCTGAAAAGTCTCTGCCGGAACTTTCATATCACCCAAGGTTCCGGTTTCCCGGACAAGATTAATGATGGATTGAATCCGGTACAGCATGAACTGAAGCGGGTACATATTGGGATTATCAATGAACCACAACGCACTCGCCCAATCGTTCCAATAAGCCAAACCAATGAACAAGGTAATCGTCGCAATTATTGGCTTTGACAACGGAATGATGATACCAAGAAATGTTCTCATGACTCCGGAGCCGTCGATCTCCGCCGATTCGATCAGTTCGGATGGAACGGTCATAAAATAATTACGCATCAAAAATACGTTAAATGGAGCTACTAGACCAGGCAGTATTAACGCACCAAATGTATTGTGCAAATGCAAAATCTGCGTGGATACCAAATACCAGGGCAGCACACCCGCGCTGAAAACCATTGGAATGTAAAAAAACATAGCGACGACATTTTTGTATTTGACCCGCTTGACCGACATTGCATAACCTGCCGTGCCGCAAATGAGCAGCGACAACACCGTCCCGACTACTGTAACCAAAATCGAAACCCCAAAACTCTTGAAAACATACTTGCTGTTAAAGACCGCTTCATACGCCACCCGAGAAAACTCACTCGGAATGAGCTGAAACCCATGGTCCAAAATACTCTTTTCACTGCTGATTGAAGCCATAAATGTGAGAATAAGCGGGTAAATGCATGCGACCGCAAAGATGAAGAGATAAAGATGCATTATGAACTGCATGATATAACCGCTAGGCGATAGCTTCCGCATCCGGCCTCCTCCTTCCCATCACCGCTTTAGAACAACGCGTTATCTTTGTTATATCGCCTTACCAAGGCGTTGGATCCGAAAACCAATATGAATCCTACTACGGACTGATACAAACCGACTGCGGCTGTTGTCCCGAAATCAGCTGCCTGCTTGACCGCCCGGAAAACATAAGTATCGATGACATCCGTTCTTTCGAATAACAGTCCGTTATCCCCGATGATGGCATATATGGTCCCGAAGTCGCCGCGTAAAATGCCGCCGATGCTTAACAGTGTCATGATGATAATTGCAGGAGTCAGCATGGGCAGTAAGATGAGCCTGATTTGCTGCCAACGATTCGCTCCGTCAAGCGACGCCGCCTCAAACAAATGATCATCTATACCTGTGATGCTGGCAAGGTAGACAATTGTGGAATAGCCGGCTGCCTGCCATACGTGAGCTCCGATAATAATCCAAGCCCACGGTGCCGGATTCTGTGACCACTGGATCGGGTCTTGCCCGAAAAGCCCGAGGATTTGGTTTGCGATCCCGTTTTTGTCCGAGAAAGCGATTTGCGTCACAAGCTTGCCGATCACGACTGCAGAGATGAAATAGGGCAGAAACATAAGATTTTGATAAATCTTGCTGGCAATTTTCAATCTGAGCTCATTTAACAGGATTGCTATAAGAACACTGACTAACGTTGTCCAAAAGATATAATTCAAATTGATAAAGATGGTGTTGAAGGTTGTACGGAATGCATAAATGCTCGTAAAATAAAACATGAAATTGTCAAAACCAACAAAAGGACTTCTAAATTTATCCATAAAATTAAAATCCTGAAAAGCTATAATAATACCCGGCAACGGTAAATATGAGAATAGAAAAAGAATGATTGCAGCTGGTAACATCATCAAATAATAGGGATAGTTTCGTTTCATTTCATGAACAAATCCGTTTTTTTTCTTATCGATCGTCCTCTTCATTCTATCTAAGCACCTCCCAAAGTTGAAACGATTCCTCAAAACGTTTTGGAAAATAGCGGGATAAAATTAGTTGTCAACGAAACAGCAATTTATTCATAAATTCAACTGTGAATCGTACACCTTTATCGCCAAGTTCGCCGGTCCACACATCGGAATGCGGTTCGACGCTCAAGCCACCGTCATAGCCTACACCATACAAAATCGCCATGAAGGCCCCCCAATCGGTTTGGTCCAAGCCTGCCGGCGGATCGTCGAAACGCTCGCCTTCAATGATCACCGAGCCTTTGATGTGCACATGAAGGAACCGCCCCCCCCATTCCTTCATTTCCTTCAAGTAGTCTTGTCCCGCATACCGCGCGTGTGATGGATCGTATTTGATGCCGAGCTCCGGCAGATGTCCGTGAATCAGCCTCCAGGCCATATCATCGACGACGAAATTGTTCCAGTGGCAATTGTAGGTAGCGATTCGCACGCCCTTAGCTTTACCGTATTCAATCAGCTTCGAGAAAAATTCGATGGCCGAGGTCACGTTCTGGTAGAGGGACCGTTCCTCAATATAGTTGCATCCGCTTACAAAAACCGGACAGTCAAGCTCGCTTGAAGCGTCGATCAATGCATATGCCGCCTGAAGCTCCTCTTCGATTATACTGCCGTCTTTTGCAATCCGGTCCGGACCCCAGCGTCCGATTGATCCGACCGCCACAGCCGTACGCTCGCTTGCCTCTTTCAATTCCGCAGCGCGTCTCGCAAACTCCTTCGCGTCATTTCCAACATTAATGCAAAATTCCACAAACTCCAGCCCTAACCGCTTGGCGTATTCGAAGCTCTCCAGATTCGGCGAAGCGATGATGCCTAGTTTCACAGTAACCGTCTCCCTTAAAATGGAATTTTCCGAAACGTTTTCAAAAACAATAATCCGAAACGTTTTCAAAAACATTAAAATGAACTTCGCTTCTCATCGGCCTTTCAAAGCTTTTTCGTGCTTTCCCGTATGATAAGCTTGGATGACATAACGCGCGTGTAGCCGGATGAACCGTCCAACATCTCCAACACCATATTGACGGCGGATGTCCCGATTTGAAACCGGTCCAGTTCGATTGTCGTCAACGACGGCTTCATGATTTTGGTGATCTCGATTCCGTCAAAGCCCACAACGGAGATGTCATCGGGGACTTTATATCCCAGCTCGGAGGCTTTGGTGAGCATTCCGTACGCCATCAAATCTGAGGCGCAAAACACGGCCGTCGCATTCGGCCTCCTCGCTATCAAAGCTTCGAAGGCTCTCCCGCCTCCTTCGATTTCAAAATCCGCATGCGCGGTATTCTCTTCATCGTATTGCAATCCGTTCTTCTCAAGCGCTTTCTTGTAGCCCTCCAGCCGATGCTGGCTGACTACCGCCTCCCGATGACCGTTGATAAACAGAATGTGCTGATGACCGTAATCGATCAAATGTTGAATCGCGGACATCGAGCCGCCGACATCGTCGTTGATAACGCTTCCAACATTGTCAGAAGCAGCCGGAACATCGAGCAATACGGTCGGGACCTCCGCATGGACGGCCTGCTCAATGTACGGGTCGTCGATTTTAAGCCCCGCTAAAATAACACCGTCGAAGCTTCGCTTGCGGCACAGCTCCTCATAGCGCAATTCCCTCTGCTGCTGAGAGCTCGTGCCGAACAAAAACACGTCATAATTGCGCGAGGTGGCCTGCTCGTTCACGCCGCAAATGACATCAAACAAAAAATGATGCCCGCTTCTTGTCGTTAAATTCGAAACGATCAGACCGATCGTATTCGTTTTCTTCAACACCAGGCTTCGTGCCGATGAATTCGGTTGATATCCCAATTGTTTCGCGATTTTGACAATCTTCTTATGGGTATTCCTATTGACGTCTGAATGATTGTTTAATGCTCGCGATACGGTGGTAATGGAACAACCTGCTAATTTAGCAATATCTTTTATTGTCGCCGCCATATCTCTCACCTGTTATTCCGAACGGATCCGTTATATTTTTGAAAACGCTTCCAATGAAATTTTAGCATACTGTTCTTTTTTCTGTCAATCATTTCTGATAACGTTTCGGATCATAAACGTTTTAGTTGAATAAACACTTAGATGTCCCTGTTTCTCATGACGCTCCATACCATTTCTTAGTCAACAAAGTTATTCCAATGGCAGTTAAGGCAGAGATGGCGACTCCATTCGGAGCCTCATATTCGATTCACATGAAGCGTTGCTGAAGTAGGACAGCTCTTCGAAATAATTGACGCCGCATTCGAAATTCGGGCATCCGAGTTCATCCGCCGTGCCGATCAGACGGTATGAGAGTTGCAGCTCCTCCTTCACGATTCCGCGATTATCGATCCGGTCGGGCCTCATCCAATCGAGCTGACCATTACTCGATGTTGATTCAGAACTCCAGAAAATTGAGGCTGTTCACCAGTGCTTGATGAAAGCTTACCCCTCGGGAGTTGCTATGACACCCAGCGTCATGGTGAATCCTCCTATGGCGTGTCTTCAAACTACAGGTCTAGTGTAATTCTTGTAAAATAAGAGAATTACCGCGAAGAAATTTGTTTTAACGTTTCCGCAAGTTCCGTTGATCTACCGTCGTACAACTCGTCTTCCCATCCTGGATTTTGAATAATAGGAGAGCGTAAGCGGATGACCCCGTGTAATGGCGTAAAGCGTCTCCGGACGGAAATCGTTGGTGCCCCCGTGACGCTCCGCAAACGTCGCGCAGTCCGGAAGGTCAAAGGCTTCCAACCGCATAAGATGAATCGCGCCGCCAGCCCAGGGGAGCCGTTCAATCCTCGGTAAGCCCAACTTTTCCTATTTTCTTACATGTCAATTATGTTAATTCATTATGAGGGAGGGCTCTCCATAATCAAGGCTAATTTTACAATAAATTTGCCCTCAAGTCGTTCAGACAATCTCAATCCAATGTTACGTTGTGTCGATTGAATGTTATCTAGGACTTCCCGATCAATAAGCTTGATGGTATTGTTCTTGAATCCATAGCATTCCTCTTTTTTTAACTGCTGACCCATTTTATTGATAAACATTTAAAGGTTTAAGAATATTCATGTCGAATTCCTAATAATGTATAAAGGTATTTTGATACAGAAAGGTTGCGACCATTTGGAAACCCTACAAACTTTCCTTAATGATTTCAATAAAAAAATGCAAGAATTATACAAAACCACTGCCGAAACAGCCTGGATGGCCCAAACAACAGGGGACTCTGAATGGGCTGAAAAACTAGGCGAAGCTGACACAAAGTACAATCTGTTATTCTCTTCAAAAGAAACATTCGAAAAAGCAAAACACTTTCTAGCAATGGAAAACATAACGGAAATTGAAAAACGACAGCTTCAACTTTTACTAAACGAAATGGAGGGCAACCAACTCCCTGAAGATGTGATTGCAGATTTGGCAAAACGCGCTTCTGAACTAAATATATTATTTAACACTTATTCACCTAAAGTGGATGGGAAAAAGTATTCTGCCAATGATATTCGAGAGGTATTGTTAAATAGTGATGACCTGGAATTACGCAAAAAAGTATGGTTTGCTAGTAAGGAAGTAGGTAAAGTTGTAGAAAAGGATCTGCTGGAGCTTGTAAAGAAGCGCAATGAAGCTGCACAACTACTTGGTTATGATAACCATCATCAAATGGGCTTTGCGCTACAAGAACTTGATCGTAATGAGGTATTTGCTATTTTCAACGAACTCATTAATCAATCAGATGAAACCTATCGTACGATGAAGAATGAACTTGATGATCGTTTAGCAACTAAATTCGGGATTAATCCAGAGGATATTCGCCCTTGGCATTATGTTGATCCCTTTTTCCAGGAGGCACCACCGTCAGATTCAACCAATCTAGATCGTTTTTACAAGGAACAAGATATCGTTCAGATTACAACAAATACGTTTAGCTCATTGGGGCTTGATATTGATGACCTATATGAAAAAAGCGATTTATTCCCAAGAGATAAGAAAAATCCAACAGCCTTTTGCTTGGATGTTGATCGTGAAGGTGACGTTCGTGTCCTTTGCAGCTTAATGGAGGATGCCTATTGGATGGAAACAAATTTACACGAATTTGGGCATGCAGCTTATTTTAAATATGTAGACGCTAGCCTTCCATTCATATTACGTACCAGTAGCCACACCTTAACAACAGAATCAATCGCGATGTTATTTGGGAAAATGGGCAAAGACCCACGCTGGTTAAAGCGATTCTTACAGGTCGATGATGCAACCGTAAATGCGCTTGCTTCTGAATTAGAAAATTTCCAACAATTTCAAATGCTTATAGCAGTAAGATGGATTATTACCTTTGTCTTTTTTGAGAAAGAACTGTACGAAAATCCTGATCAAGATTTAAACGCTTTATGGTGGAAAACTGTCAATGAAATTCAGCTAATTACTCCTCCGGATAAAACTGATAACCCTGATTGGGCAGCAAAAATTCACTTTACACTCGCACCTGTGTACTACCAAAATTATCTCTTAGGCGAACTAATGGCAGCACAATTACTTCGCCATATTGAAACAAGAATTTCTCCAGAATTTTTTACAAAAGAAACTGGTGAAATGCTGATCAATGAATTCTTTAAACCAGCTGCACGCTATAACTGGAATGAAAAAATTAGCCGTATAACAGGCGAAAAATTAAACCCCGCTCACTTTGTTGAGGTTTATTGTAAAGCTCAGGTTAGACAATAGGAAAAGGATAGCTAGGCCTACATGGTCTAAGCTATCCTTTTCTTATCGTTTAATCGCACTTGCTTATGGTACGGTTCACCGCGCCGTCTGTAACGGCAAGTTTTAAGGCCATTCCTTAGGGAATGGCCCTTTCAAAACTATCAACTAACCCTTATTTCGGGTTTAAAACCGTCTTTTTCTTTCGGTATAAGCTTAATTTTTTCAGATAATGAGCTGCAATGATGAACACAGCCGTAATTCCGGTATAAGTCCAAATGACAGAAACGACGCTTACGTTACCTCCATTTTCCCCTCCATGGAATGGAGATTCAGGTTGACCTTCTCTCCCGGAAAGCTGCTTGTCTCCCTTCATTCCACCTCGTTCTCCGTTTTCGAAAACCTCTCTGCCCTGGAAATCGTCCCCGCCCTTGATTCCTGTTTGCTTCGTGTTTACTCCGAACGCCGAAACCGAGCTTTTTAAATGCGTAACATACGAAGTCTGATTGATTTGGTAAAGCCCGAATAGCAGAACAATCAATGTCAGGCCTTGTGCGACATACCTCAACCAAGTCCGACTCTTCTTTACGCTCGTCATTTTCTTGCACATGTTCACGACCCAGTGCCAATGCAGCCCGACATGGACCCCGATTAGCGCCAATACCAAGAAGGATACGGAAATATGAGTCATCTTAAACCAGCCCTCATTGCCCACGTTTATATTCGGAAATACGACATGGGAAACCATGATCCCGCTGACAATAATGAACGTCATGGAAATCAACAATAACAGGTTCAACGCATAACTTCCACGTATTCTCCAAGATAAACTGCGATCGAACATTTTTAAGGTGACCCTCTTCACCCAACTCAAATTCAGAAGAATATGAGTGATGTAAGCACCCGCAAAAAAGAGGCCCGATATTTCATGAAACGCTAACCCGCCTAAAACATTTTTATTAAAGAACAAGACGAACATTACACCCATGATAAGATCAAGAACAAACTTAACATAATTGATTTTTTTCATTCCGTTCCCCCTCCATATCCACCTAATGGAGTATGAGGCGAAAACCTTTAATGAATCTTAAATCCGTGTCTGCAAGGCTGTCGCAATTCCCCAAAAAACTTGCCGTTACTTATGATAAGGTTCACCGTAACATCTATAAGTCGAAGTTTAAGGGGCACCTGTTTGGGTGCCCCTTCTTAGACTACTGCGGGAGTTCCAATATTATAAAAAGTACCAAAGACCCCTGTCACCGTGTAGGTAAATTTATCGGTGCAGCCGGCTGCGGCGAAGCGTTCAGTCCACCACCGGGAACCAGCCCGGTGCGCCCATGATGCCCTGCCAGAGCGGATCCGGGATGACTAGCCGGCGCTGGTCCTGCTTGCTGAGCGTCGTAGCGATCTCGGCCTCCCGGCCTTCCGCGACCTTAGCGACCCAATCGGGCTCCATGATCAGCTCGCGGCCGAGGGCAACCAGAGCTGCGCCCGTCAGCAGCGCCTCCAGCGCTTCCTCGGGCGTATGCACGGAGCCGACGCCGATGACGGGCGTCCGTCCGCCGGCCGTATCTACAATCCATTGCAGCCGCGACTTGCTTTCGTCCGCCCCGACCCGCGGTTTGGACCCGAAGTCCATGAGCGACACATGGAGGTAGTCCAGTTCCCGGCCTGCGAGCACGTCGACCAGCTTCAACGTGTCGTCCATCGTGATGCCGTTCTCCTCCGGTTCTTCCGGCGAGAAGCGGTATCCGACGGCAAACGGCCGTTTGGCATGCTCGGCGACGACCCGCTTCACCTCCTCCACCACCTCGAGCGGAAACGTCAGCCGTTTCGCCAGATCCCCGCCCCAGCGGTCGTCGCGGCGGTTCGTATGCGGCGAGAAAAACTGCTGAAGCAGGTATCCATTCGCGCCGTGAATCTCTACACCGTCGAAGCCCGCCTCAATCGCCCGCCGTGCCGCCTCCCCGAAGTCGCGCACGATGTCTTCGATCTCTTCATCCTGAAGCGGCCTTGGCCTGACATTCCCGTTCTGTTCCGACGGTACGTCGCTCGCGCTTACGATATCTCCGTTCGGCACCAGCTCCGGCGGACACTGGCGCCCGCCGTGGAAAATCTGCAGCAGCGCCACCGCTCCTTTTTCCTTGATCGCGGACGCAAGACGCCGCAGGCTTGGGATCATGTCGTCGGTGTCGGCGCCGAACTCGCCGGCGAACCCTTTTCCGTTGCGGGTGACGTAGGTGCATGCGGTCACGACCATGCCGACGCCGTCGGCTCGGCGGATATAATAGTCGACCTCAGTGTCCGAAACTGTGCCGTCCGCATTCGACGACCAGTTCGTCATCGGGGCCATGACGATTCGATTGTTCAGCCGGATGCCGCTTCGCAGCGTAAAGTCTTCAAATAGTGGCTTATATTTGGGGTTCATGCGTAATATGTCCTCCCTATGGATGATTAGACCTCAACTAGGTTGCTCAACAACGGGAAAAGCATACGAAGATGCGAAGATGAAGAAAACACGATTAACAATCTAATCAGGAAACGATCCCGCGCAAATTCTGGAACACTCCGTGTTCAAGAAGAAAGCGCGGTAGATTTGCGCAAGAGAAGACCATTAAAGAACAAGAAGAAAGCCCGTCAAGGCAATCTCTTTGCCTTGACGGGCGTTTTCCTTATCTCACACTCGGATATATTCTTTTTCTAACTGAGTCCGGTTATGGAGCATCTCAACAAAACAAAAAGCTTCGGCGCAAGCCGAAGCCTTCTGACGGTGATTCTCCGTGTCTATGGCAAATACGTTCCTCCGAGCGTCAACGCAGATCATTTGCCCATGCGGGGCGTATCGGCGTAAACATCATACACAACGTCTACAGACAGACGACCATATCTCGATATTATTGTTGGTCTGGCAGACGTAATGCGTTAGCTGAAGCTTGCGCTTGATCTAAAAATTCCTCTGCTCGGGTCAATTGCTGCCGGGCCGTCTCCAAAGCTTGTGAATTTGTTGCCACATAAGATTCACTTATCGAGCTTATAGCCTGATTTAAAGCCGTTTGCGCCTCAGAAACCGCGTTAGATGCATGCTGCTCCAGTGTATTGCCGCTGTGCGGTGGATTTTTAGTTTTTATTCCTGCGACTGTATGGGAATATCCGGGCCCCACATTTCTCCGGCAATCATTTTTAGTATAAGATCCGATGCTTTGGAAAATCTAAGTTGATGAAAAAACGACTTTATTAATCTTGAGGCGAACGGACGCCACCTGCTGGGTGCGTTCATCAGTTGCTTAATAACTTGTTGCGGAGTTCACTGACAATCTGATAATTGGTTAAGAGGGATAAACATATCTCTATAGCACCTTCCTCCATCACTCTACAGTCCTCTATACACTTCTTGACATTCAAATTTTTCGCCGTCACTTGTGATACGGTTCACCGCTCTTGATCTTAAACTGTTCCCCACGTCAGCTTAACGACTGAGTATACTCTCGGTATGTTTGTTGTCCTTCCGGATAGCGACGCTCCTGGGCTACCTAGATTTATGTCTGTAAAGAAAAAAGTCCGCTTTTTATGCGGGCTTAATATTTCCAACCGTGTGCAATTGCTGCAACAGCTATCCTAATCGCACATATGTTATTTCCCCATCAATATCCCGGCACCCATCTCAAAACCCGTTTCGCCCGCTCATTACTAAACAACGGCTCCCGCCCCGTCAAATTCTTCATAAACTCCTTCACCTCGGGATAATAAATCTTCACCAGCTCCGCCGTATCCATCTCACTCAGCGTATCATCCCCGGTAAAATTCAGCATTTCCGCCCCCTCGATCCCCTCAGCTGTCAACGCAAGCACGCAATCCGCCGCTGCGTCTCTCAAATCAACATAACTCCAAAGGATCTTTTGAAAAGCCTCCGACCGCTTCATCGCCTCACGCAGATGAGCGTAATCTTGCGGAACCGCGATCAGGGAGAAGCGGAGGCTGACGGCCTCCACCCGCTACGGAGGCTGAACATGCCGCCGTCTGCTCGTTCAGCGTCTTGGACAGGCCGTATCCCTCCTGGGCGAAATGAGGATGATCTTCGTCGACTGGCAGATAAGACAGCGAAAAAGGCTTTTCCGCCCAAGCAAAGCCATAGCAGGAAGTGCTCGATCCCATGACGACTCGCTTGATGCCGAGCAGGGAAACCGCCTCCAGGATATTGAAGCTCCCGATGACGTTGTTGGTGAAAATATGGTTTTGCGGAAACCCGACCGGAGCCGGAATCGCCGCCAGATGAACGATGCCCTCCGCTCCGGAAGGCGCTCATCACCTGTCCTAAATCGTTCATGTCCACCTGAAGCTGCCTGCAAGGCAGCTTATCCGAGATGCGGCTATCCAGCGAAACGACGTCGAATCCGACTTCCTTCAACTGGCGCACGACCTCCGTGCCCAGCTTGCCGCTGCCGCCTCCTCTTCGCTTGTCCCCGCAGCTTCAATCCGATCTGTACAACTGCTTAAAAACCGTTGTGTAGAGCGGTTCTGCCTGGCTGACGTTCTTCGTCGTACTTGATTGCTCCCCTATTCCAAGGAAAAGCCGCCCTCAAGGCCGAACTAGCGTTCCATCTGCCTTGCGGTCCAGCGCGTAAGGATGCCGGGCGAGCTCGTAAATGGAGTCGGCGACGAAGTGTCCGCTCTCCAGTCCCTCGGGAACAGCTTGCGGATCCGGTGATCGCGGACCGTGTTGTCAATCATGCTGGAGATGGCGACAGAGCGCGAATCCCTCCCAGCGTCAGTGTCGTGTGAGCAGTTTAGATATGGAATTTCCTTCCATACATAGGGCGGATTTATCTTTCCCAGGGCAAATCAATACGGTTGATCCGTCTATCGGCTTGCACAATGAAAACGCTCTATTGTGAGGAGAACCGAGTCGTGATAAACTTTGTAAACGCGCGTCCATATCCTTCCATCCCGTGCGCGGAAAACCATGGAACCCATTCCCTCAATGTCAGGAGAGACAGCGAATGAAATACAGAAAGCTTGGCCGCTCCGGCCTCAAGGTCAGCGAGATCAGTCTCGGCAGCTGGATGACGTACGGACATACGGTAGGCGAAAATACGGGAGCGAAGCTGGTCGAGCGCGCCTTCGAGCTCGGCATCAACTTCATCGACACCGCCAATGTGTATGAGCAAGGCGCGGCGGAATCCATGCTCGGCGATATTCTGCCTGCGTATCCGCGCGAATCGTATGTGCTGGCGACGAAGGCGTTCTGGCCGATGGGCTCGGGTCCGAATGACCGCGGCCTCTCCCGCAAGCATGTCGTCGAGCAGCTGAACGCTAGCCTGAGGCGGCTGAAGCAGGACTACGTCGACATTTTCTACTGCCATCGCTACGATCCCGAGACTCCGGTCGAGGAGACGCTGCGCACGATCGAGGACTTCGTCCGCCAGGGCAAGGTGCTTTACGTCGGCGTCAGCGAATGGAGCGCGGCCCAGATCCAGGAGGCGGTTCAGGTCGCGGACAAGTATTTGCTGGACCGCATCGTCGTGAACCAGCCGGAGTACAGCATGTTCAACCGCAGCATCGAGCGGGACGTGCTGGCCGTCAGCGAGAAGAACGGCATCTCGCAAGTCGTGTTCTCCCCTCTCGCCCAAGGCGTGCTGACCGGCAAATACCGGCTCGGACAAGAGCTTCCGGAAGGCAGCCGCGCGAGCGATCCGAAGACGAACATGTGGATCAAGAATTACTTGACCGACAGCCATCTGCGCAAAGTCGACCAGCTGGACGCCGTAGCAAAGGAGCTCGGCCTTTCCCTCTCCAGCCTGGCTCTCGCCTGGATTCTGCGCCATGACAGCGTTGCCAGCACGCTCGTTGGAGCGACGAAGGTTTCCCAGCTGGAAGAGAACGTGAAGGCTTCCGGCGTGGAGCTTGACGGAGCTATCGTTCAACGGATTGAGGACATTCTTTCGGGGGAGAGCAAGTAAGCCAGAGAGCTATCTAATAATCAATTTAAGAGCGTCCGATTGCGGACGCTCTTTTTAGTAGCCAAAAAATGCGAGCTTAAAGATATTTTCTTAAGCGGGTGAATAACAAAACATCGGTCTCCCGCGACTTAAAGATTTCAAAGAGCTGTGCTGTGCACCGGCAAACGGCATAAAGAAGGATAGGCTACATCCCTATCGAACATGACCATAATGAGCATGAAATGCAAGGCTATGCGTTCTGCAGCTCTCTATAATCAAATGTGAGAGGAGGATTATTCGCATGGATTGGCTGGACAGCCGACGGCGAAAATCCCTTTATTGAAATATCGGCCTTCTGGACCCGCTGCATCGCCGATGGAAGCGTGGTTCGAATTCGGGCAGCGGCACAGCATGGAGAGAACTGCCAGCTTCACGGCGTGCTCTACAACAATCGCCAAGGCGGCGAGAGATTCTCCTACCTGATCGGCCACTTCATGCCGGAGACCGGCTTGCAGGAAGGGTTTGAAACACTTCAAATTTCACCTCAGACGTATGCAATCTTTTCGACAGGCCTTTACAACGATGGAGAAAGTGGAATTCATCAGCTGTGGAAGCGTATTTGGGGAGAGTGGTTCCCGACCTGCACCTATGACAATGTCGACGGCCCCGAGTTTGAAATGACCTATGATCGAGGCAACGGCAAGTATGAAATGGAGGTTTGGATTCCAGTCGTCAAGAAGCAAGAGGCTTAGGGTTTAGTTCTTCATCATTGCACTAGAATCAGGGCCCTTCGAAAAATCGAGGGGCTCTGATTCATATCCTGATTATCAGCGCTCATTCTCGTTTCTCGTATCCAATATCCTGCCATGCAACTGACCACTATCATATTCGGGAGCTGGATGAATCAAAAAGTTTATTCTCTAACTGAACCTTTTTCCCTGCTGGAGCGAATTAAGGGTTGTAACACGTTCAGGAGGGGCCCCCATGAATGATAAAGAGTTAGTTCCATGGCTTGAAAAAGCGATAGCAGGCGACGAGTCGGCCTTTCAGCTTGTCTATCAGGAGACTCACCAAGACGTCTATCGGACAGCTGCTTTTCTCGTCTATAACAACCAGGACATTGAGGATATCGTGAATGGCGTCTACATGTCCATGTGGCGGTCGTTTCACACGTACGATCCGAACCGGCCGTTCCGGTTCTGGCTGCACGGGATCACGGTCCGTCAGGTCCAGGATTGGAAAAGAAAGGCTTGGCGGCGAATTCGCCTCAATGAACGAAACCGCCAGATGACACGCGAACAATTCGACTGGACGGACAAAGCCGTCCTGCAGTCCGAAACGCAGCATGAGCTGTTCGGCCTTGTCCGCCAGTTGTCGTACAAACTGCGTGTGGTCGTCATCCTGCGCTATTTTCACGACTATGCTCTGGAAGAAATCGCAGACATGCTGCTGATCCCTGTTGGCACAGTGAAATCCAGGCATCATCTGGCACTGAAAGAACTCCGGAAACGATTCGAAATGAACACGGGAGGAGATGCATATGTCCATTGAGAAGGAGCTGCGTGAGGAGCTTCGCCAGGCGGCAGATTCGATGAACTGCCCATCCGAGCTGCACGGACGTGTCCGACAGTCCTATCAATATTATGTGAACAAAAAGAGAGGTCGATTTCATATGAAAAAACGCGTTCTGGCAGGCATTGCCGCAGTAGCAATCCTCATCCCTTCTGCCGTATTTGCTTCCTCCAATCTAGCCGATCATATATTCGGTTCTTCTGCATCCATTGAACAGCGCGGCGGTACACTGGAAGATTATCAGGAGATAGAAGGATTCCTTCAGGCTGCAAAAGGCAAGCTCACGGAAGACGAAATCAAGAAGTATTTGGAGCTGACCAAGCAGCTGATGCAATTAAAGCTGAAAATAACGGATAAAAACGGGGTCGTGCATGAAGAGAAGTTGACCAAAGAAGAGCAGCAGCAGTTTGAGCAGCTCGCCTCCAAGCTTGCCCCGTACTTCGAGAAGATCAACGGAATCGCCAAACCGTAAAAAAATGAAGCAGTGACCCTCCCGATGAGAAGTGCACCTCTTGGAATGGACATTGGATTGAACCCATGGTTTATCCGATTAAATTCTTGGGGGTGCATTTTTATGCCCGTAAAAGGACAGAAGTTTGATTCATGGACCCATGAAGGAAGAATGCGGAACCAGCTTGCTTTGGAATGAATCATAAAATTCCTCTAGTGATAACCTTGGCTGCAGGCAGCGGCGAAATCTGCCCTTTACTCTCACACTTTTGGCTGCAGCCACCGTTTCAAGGTTTGATCTCCACCTTTTCCGCATACCAGTGTCCATTTCTCCATCTCACTCTCATCTTGATGCTCTCCACCGATCCGAACCGATGATCGCCGGCTTGGAAGGAAAAGCACTGCTTGGCATAAACAGCGGCTCCAAAAAAATAATGAACCGGAACGATGGAAATGATCTCATGTTTATTCGGCTCATAGCGGTAAGGCGACTGTACCAAACCGCGCTTCAGCGGATTCAGCTTGTCGTAGGCCTGTTCGTTCATGTAGGGAGCGAAGTTTATATCCGTTTGCATTCCAATCGTCATTATTTTTTGGACGCCGTTCCTTATCCAGATGAAGCCTGCGGTATATGCGGACAGGAATAGGAGCAGCAAGACTAGGAGCAGCGAGAGTTTCTTTTTCAACGGGATCATCCCTCCCATGCTTTCAAAAACGCAAGGCAGTTCGACAAGGTTGCGCACTCCATGACAAAAAACCGCCATAGGGCGGCGTAAATTGGAAGCGGAGCTTGACCCCCGCATGGCGCAAGCCATAGGAGCAATAGGAGATTCTTATCCTGAACGGCACCCTCGTCTTGCGTTCCTGTCCGGACCATTCCCAAGCCTGAGTCAGTTGTTGAACAAGCTCCGATACTCCGTGGGCGTCATGCCTTCATGCTCCTGGAACCGCTTGTTGAAATAGCTGGCGCTCGGATATCCGGCCCGCACGGCGATGTCTCCGATGTTGTCGTCCTTCCGCTCCAGCAGCTGCTGCTTCGCCATCTGCAGCCGGGCGCGCGTCACGAAGTCCGACGGCGTCATCTGCATGGCGCTCTTGAACAGCTTGCAGAAATAATGCGGGCTCACCTCCGCCCGATCCGCCCATTCCTGAAGGATGAACGGCTTCGCCGCCTCCTGCTGCATGAGCGGCAGCAGGCCGATGACACGGCTCTCCGCCGGGCTCGTGCGCCCGGAAGTCAGGCTGACCGCCTGCTGCACGAACTCCGCGAGCACCGCATACGTCAGAGTGGACAGCAGCGCCGGCCGGGTCATGCTGTTCGCTTCGGCTTCCTGGAGCAGCGCGAGATGCGCCTCCTCCCAAGCAGCGGGCTGGCGCAGCTTCCACAGATTGTTCTTGTGGAAGCCCCTTTCGATCATATAATCATGAAGCGTGCCGCCATAGAAATGGATCCAACGCACATCCCACGGCTCCTCGGTACTGCTGTAATACCGCTGGCGCTGCAGCGGAAAATACAGAACCGCCTCGCCCCGTTCCAGCTCGTGGAGCTTGCCCTCCACCTCCACATATCCCCGCCCGGAAGCGACATAATGGATGTTGAAATTGTTCAGGGCGCCCGCTTCCCTCAGCACCGAGTGCGTGGGATATTCGGTGTATCTGCCGACCGATTCCGGAAAGACGAAGTACGGAAGATCCGGCCAGGTCAATAAATGGGCCTGCCGCTCCAATGAAATCTCCTCCATGACAATATTGTTCTAATGCCCTTCAAAATATTATTATTTTTATTCTATCTTTCATTTCATATAATGACAATATAATCGTAGTTGTTGAAGGAGGAGATGTTTGGGCCATGAACGGGAAGCTGAAATGGGGCATTTTGAGCACCGCATCGATCGCAAGGGGCTCGGTCATTCCGGGCTTGATGAAGTCCGAGCTTAATGAAGTCATTGCCATTGCAAGCCGCGATGAAGGCAAAGCCCGCGAGACGGCGGATGAATTCGGAATTTCCGGATCGTATGGCAGCTATGAGGAGCTTCTTGCCGACGATGAAGTCCAGGCGGTCTACATTCCGCTGCCCAACCATCTGCACCGGGAGTGGGCGATCCGCGCCATGGCTGCCGGCAAGCATGTGCTGTGCGAGAAGCCGATCGCGCTGACCTCGGCCGAAGCGGAAGAAATGGCTGCAGCGGCGGCCGCGAACGGCGTCATTCTCGCGGAAGCCTTCATGTACCGCCATCATCCCCGCTACGAGACGATCCGCAGCATCATCGATTCCGGCAAAATCGGCGATCTGAGAAGCATCCACGGCACGTTCACGTTCAACAGCTCCAACAGCTCCGGCAACGTCCGTTTCAACAAGGACTGGGGAGGCGGCGGCCTCTACGACGTCGGCTGTTATCCCATCACGGCAGCCAGGCTCCTGCTCGGCCAAGAGCCGGAGGCCGTCACCGTCAGGGCTTTGTTCTCGCCGCAGCACGGCGATGTCGACATGATGGCTTCGGGACTGCTGGAATTCCCGGGCGGCCTGGGCGTTACCTTCGACTGCGGCATGTGGGGCGCCTTCCGCAATACGCTCGAGGTGCTCGGTACCGAGGGCATCATCGAGGTTCCTTCCGCTTTCATCGCTCCGGAGGACAGCGGAGCCCATTTCTACGTCACCGTCAATGGACAGCGGGAAGAAGTAGCAGTTCCCCCTATCAACCATTTCTCGCTGGAATGCGATGATTTTGCCCGAACGGTGCTGTACGGAGAGCCGCAGAAATTCCCGCCGCAGGACGCGGTCCGCAACATGCGTGTTCTGGAAGCCTGCCTGCAGTCCGCGCGAGAGAGCAAGCGCATCGTCTTGCAACCGGTTGCAACCCACTAACAAGGAGGAAAATAACCATGAAAACGATCCTCATTCCAGGAACCGACAAGCCCGTCTCGATTCTGATGAAGGGCTCCGATTACTTTACTCATGACCAGTATGAAAAAGCGGCGGCCAATCTCGACGCCTTCCTCGCCATCGGCGGAAATGCCGTGGATACGGCGCACATCTATTCCGGCGGCCAAAGCGAAGAAGTTCTGGGCCGCTACATGGAAGAGCGCGGCAACCGAGATGATCTCGTCATCCTGACGAAAGGCGCCCATCATGACCATACCGGTCCCCGCGTGAACCGCCAAGCGATCAACAGCGATCTCATGACGAGCCTGGAGCGGCTGCGCACGGATTACGTGGAGCTGTATGCGCTTCACCGGGACGATCCCTCCACGCCTGTCGGCGAAATCATCGAAGTCCTCAACGAGCATATCGAAGCCGGACGCATCGGCGCGATCGGCGGCTCCAACTGGACCTGGCAGCGCCTGCAGGAAGCCAACGAATATGCAGCCGCGCACGGCCTTGCCGGCTTCACCTTCAGCAGCCCGAACCTGAGCCTCGCCAAGGTCAACGAGCCGTTCTGGCACGGCTGCGTGTCGGCCGACGCGGAAACGCTGCAGTGGCATGAGCGGCAGCAGCTGCCTCTGCTGTCCTGGTCCTCTCAGGCGCGCGGCTTCTTCACCGGCCGCTTCTCGCCCGAGGTGCGCGACAACGACGATATCGTCCGCGTCTTCTACAGCGACGACAACTGGGAGCGCCTGCGCCGCGCCGAGCAGCTGGCCAAGGACAAGGAAGTCACGGTCATTCAGATCGCTCTGGCTTATGTGCTCAATCAGCCTTTCCCGACCTGCGCGCTGATCGGCGCCCAGAATGCGCAAGAGCTCCGCTCTTGCCAGGAAGGGACATCCATCAAGCTCACTCGCGCCGAGCTGGATTGGCTGGATCTTACCGCCGCGAGCGTCGTGGGAAAAGAATAGGCAGGCGCCGCTGACGCGGCTTCCTCCTCCTGCAAGCGGCGGAAGTTAAGCCTGCAAGAAAGAGAACAAGGGACGAAGCCGAGGATCCTGCTCGGCTTCGTCTCTTTTGCGCGTCCGCTCGGCCGCCCGTCTACATGGGAAAATCTCCATCCAAAGATTTTGCCTATCGACGATGCAATGCTGAAGCTGCGAATAGAGTGGAAACGCTTTAAATCCGCTGCCGATCATCCGGTTCCCGATTGGAACCTTGCCACAATAGGCTTATAATAGAATAGATTTCCTGTTCATCTACTCTATTTCTATGGGGGTTCCTATGCTACCTACTCAACAGCAGCTGGAAAACTATGCCGACATCATCGTCCGCGTCGGCGTGAACGTGCAGCCGAATCAGAAAGTCGTCGTCATGGCTCCGATCACCGCCGCGCCTCTCGTCCGTCTGGTGTCGTCCAGAGCGTATGCGGCCGGTGCCCGCGACGTCCACGTCGAATACAACGACGAGGAGCTGACCCGCATCCGCTTCAAGCAGGCGCCGGAGGAAAGCTTCTCGGAGTATCCGGCATGGCGCTCCAATGCCATGAAAGGGTTCGCCGACGAAGGCGCCGCCTTCATCCAGATCTACTCCCCGAACCCGGACCTGCTGAGCGATATCGATCCGAACCGGATGGCGACCAACTCCAAGACGGCATCCACCGCTCTCGCTCCTTACCGCAATGCGCTGATGAATCACGAGAACGCCTGGACGCTCGTATCCTACGCCACTCCGGAATGGTCGGCCAAAGTATTCCCTGGCATTCCAGCCGACGAAGCGGTCCAAAAGCTGTGGGAAAGAATCATCGACGCGACCCGGATCGGCCTCGAAAATCCGGTCGCCGCATGGGACCAGCATAATGCCACTCTGCTGTCGATGGTCGACCGGCTCAACGCCAAGAATTACGCGGAGCTCCGCTATACGGCTCCGGGCACAGATCTGACGATCGGCCTGCCGGAAGGACATCTCTGGCTCGGAGGCGGCAAGAAAAATTCGCGCGGAGTCATGTTCAATCCGAACATGCCGACGGAGGAAGTGTTCACGATGCCGCACAAGGACCGGGTGAACGGGACCGTTCGCAGCACGAAGCCGCTGAACTACAACGGACAGGTCATCGACGGCTTCTCCTTGACGTTCAAGGAAGGTAAGGTCGTCGAGTTTTCCGCCGAGCAAGGCTACGAGACGCTGTCCAAGCTGCTCGCGACCGACGAAGGCGCCGTGCAGCTCGGCGAAGTCGCGCTCGTGCCGAATGATTCCCCGATCTCGAATTCCGGCATTACCTTCTTCAATACTCTGTACGACGAGAACGCGTCCTGCCATCTCGCTCTCGGCCAAGCCTATCCGGTCAACCTGGAAGGCGGCACCGACCTCTCTCCCGAGGAGCTGGCTGCCCGCGGCTCCAACCGCAGCCTCGTCCATGAGGACTTCATGATCGGCTCGCCGGCGATGGACATCGACGGCGTCACGCAGGACGGCAAGGTCGAGCCGATCTTCCGCTCCGGCAACTGGGCTCTCTAGGTTCAAGGAAGCCGGCCTATGTGGCCGGTGCAGCATCATAGGAGACTAGAAAAAGCAATCCGGAAGCCAGGCTTCCGGATTGCTTTTTGTTTTCCGCAGCGATTGGAAATGAATCAGTGCTGTTCAGCAGATGAATCGGCCGCATCACCACGCCGGCAGCCCGTGCTTCCATCCCTTACTTTGCTGGTGCTGTCTCCGGCATCGCTTCCGGACGGGAGCAGCTGCTCGCCATTTCGTAATGCCTGCCCTCGGCAGAGGCGTCATGGAAGCCGTGCATCGCCTCCAGCACATGATAGGCCATCTCGCCGCTGGCGCGATGCGGGATGCCCTCCGCGATGGAGCGGGCCAGATCGGCCACGCCGATGCCGCGGTTGTTGTCCGTGAAGCCATGCGTGAGCGGAATCTCTTCCGCCGCTCCTTCACCTTGCCGGCGCAGCCTTACGACGCCGCCGAAATTGTTCGGGTCCGGAACGAGCAGCGTGCCTGCCGTGCCGTAAATCTCGATATTCGGCAGCGTTCCCCCGACTGGGGTATCAAAGCTCGTAATGAGCGTGCCGACCGTGCCGTTCTCGAAGTCGATCACACCGGCGATATGGGTCGGAACCTCGACATCGATCACTTCCCCGCGCTTGGGCTCGCTGCGGACGGTCCGCTGCGGATGCGAGACGACCGCGGAGCCGGTCACCCTGCGGATCGGACCCAGCAGATTCACGAGAGTGGTCAGATAGTACGGGCCCATGTCGAACATCGGTCCGCCGCCCTTCTTGTAATAGAAGGCCGGATCGGGATGCCAGCCCTCGTGGCCGCCGCTCAGCATGAAGCCGACTGCGGCGATCGGACGGCCGATCGCTCCGTCGTCGATCAGCTTGCGGCAGGTCTGGATGGCGCCGCCGAGGAAGGTTTCGGGAGCGCTGGCGACCCGAAGGCCTTTGCTGGCTGCCAGCTCAAGAACGTGGCGGCCTTCCTCCCGCGTGACGGCGAGCGGCTTCTCCACATACACATGCTTGCCGGCCTCCAGCGCCGCCAGGCAGACAGGAGCGTGCGCCTGCGGAATCGTCAGGTTGACGACGATCCCGATCTCCGGATCCGCGAGCAGCTCCTCGACCGAATAGGCATGAGGAATGCCGTACTCCTCTGCCATCGCGCGCGCTCTGGAGAGATCCATGTCGGCGCAGGCCGCCAGCTCCACCTCGGGATACTGCTTCAGGTTCGTGAAATAGATGCGGCTGATGTTGCCGCAGCCGATGACGCCGACTTTAATGGGGGTCATGTATTCGGGCCTCCTTAGGCTATCGTTGTTCTAGGCTTGCGGACGGGCGGCCCACAGGAAGCCCCGTCTCATCAGCTCGAGCACCTGCGGCATCTCGACAATATCGGCCTGATGGCCGAGCGTATTGTGGTAGACCCGTCCCCTGCCCCAGGTTTTGGTCCAGACGACCGGCATCTTGACGGCATCGAAATCCGTCGTGGCATGAACGGTGATGGCTGGATCTACGTGCATGTAGTATTTCTCCGAGGAAACCTCGAAATCTCCGATTCCCTCTGTCAAAGGATCGTCCGAGCGGCTCATGCTCACCTCGTATCTCACCCCGTCATTGCCGGGATGCGCGACCCATTGTCCGCCGACCATATGCTGATATTCGACTTCATTGCGGAAGGCGTCGCTCATCCCTCCGTGGCAGCCGGCGATGCCGCAGCCGGCCTGCACGGCATCCAGCAGCGGGCGCAGCTGCTCCTGCGCGATGCTGCCCATCGTCCAGATCGGGACGATCAGATCGAGCGAGGCCATCAGCTCCGCGTCCTTGAAGCTGTCCAGCGTATCCGAGACGACAACGTCGAATTGTTCCTTGCCCAGCAGCTCCGCGAAAATCGCGGCCACCTCTTTCGGCTGATGGCCGTCCCATCCGCCCTGCACGATCAATGCTTTTCTCACGGTGCACCCGCCTTTGTCCTCATATTGTTTTCGCGCTTCACGCTTCCTGCATTTCCTCGAGTCCTACCCAGCGGCGCTCCGCGATCGACCGGTCGACCGCCTCCAGCACCTCCTGGCATTTGACGCCGTCCACGAAGTTCGGCGAAGGCTGGCGGTCTTCATGAATGGCGGTGAACAGCTCCAGCATCTCATGCGTGAACGTATGCTCGAATCCGATCGTGTGCCCTGCCGGCCACCAGGCGTTGATATAGGCATGCGGCGCATCGGTGACGAGCACGCGCCGGAAGCCTTGCACATCGTCCGCATCGTCGGTGAAATACACCTGCAGCTCGTTCATCCGCTCGAAATCGAAGATGACGCTGCCTTTGCTGCCGTTGATCTCGAAGGAATTGGTGCTCCGATGCCCCGCCGCGAAGCGGGTCGCCTCGAAGCTGCCGAGCGCGCCGCCCTCGAATCGGGCCAGGAACAGCGTCGCGTCGTCGACCGTGACCGGACCGCGCGGAGCATCCTTGTCGCCCTTGGCGCTCAGCCCCGTCATCTCGGCTGCGACGGGCCGATCCTTGACGAAAGTCTCGCTCATGCCGATCACCTCGCTGAACTCTCCGACCAGATAACGGGCCATATCGATCAGGTGCGCGCCGAGATCGCCATGGGATCCGGAGCCGGCGATATCCTTCTGCAGCCTCCACACGAGCGGGAAGTCCGGATCCAGGATCCAGTCCTGAAGAAACCAGGCGCGGAAATGATAGATTTGACCGAGCCGCCCTTCATCAATCAGCTTCTTGACGAGCTGCACGGCCGGCGAGAACCGGTAATTGAAGCCGACCATATGCTTGATTCCGGCTTGACGGGCCGCCGCCAGCATCTCCCTCGCATCCGTCAGGGACAGAGCCAGCGGCTTCTCGCAGAACAGATGCTTGCCGGCTGCCGCTGCGGCCAGCGCGATTTCCTTGTGCGCGTCGCTCGGAGCGTTGATGTCGATCAGGTCGAGATCATCCCGCTGGACGAGCCGCCTCCAATCCGTCTCGGCTTCCTCCCAGCCGAACTGGGCGCGAGCCTGCTCGACGGCTGCGGCATCGCGGCCGCAGAGAACCTTCAGCTCCGGACCCGCGGGGGCATCCGGGAAAAACATCGGCAGCGCGCGATAGGCATTGCTATGCGCCTTGCCCATGAACTTGTAGCCAACCATCCCAACCTTGATCTTCTTCACCGACATCATCTCCTTCAATGGATTCTGTTGTCTGCATCAGCCTTCGCTTCAGGATCGGCCGGGCGGTATAAAAGCGTCGAATCCCTCGCCGCCAACCTCGTAGCCAGCATGAGCTCATGCGCAGGAACGATGCCGCCCTCCGCCTCGCCGATCGCCCGCAGCGCGGCCTGCCGGCCGACTTCGTCGAAAGGGACCGAGACGGAAGTAAGCTGCGGGCTCGTCATGGAAGCTCCGTCGGAACCGTCATATCCAGCGAGCGCGTAGTCTTTTCCGGCCTGGATCCCTTTCTCCAGCAGCCCTTGCATGATGCCGATCGCCATCCGGTCGTTGCCGGCATACACGCTGTCGGCCTGTCCGCTCCGCAGCAGCTGCTCTACCTGAGAGGCAAGCGCCAGGCCGCTCTTGCGGCTGTACTTGCCTTCAAGAACGATGTCCTGCCGCAGCGGCAGATCCGCCTGCGCCAATCCCTCCACATAACCGGCATACCGATCCCCGCTGTTGGAATACTGCGCAGGACCGCCGACGAAGGCGATGCTGCGGCAGCCGAGTCCGCGCAGATGGGCTACCGTCTGCCGGCTCCCTGCGGCATGATCTCCGTCTACCGTCCGATGCTCCAGCCCTTCGAACCGCTGGCCTGCGACGGCGTAGGGATAACCGGCCGCCTCCAGCTCCTGCAGCGCCTCCCTCTCCCCCGGAACCTCGCTCGAGCCGAGCACGATGCAGGCATCCGCCTTGCGGGATCTGAACAAGCCGGCATACGGACTTGCGTCTCCCGGCTGCCGGAAGATCAGCAGCAGATTCAGCCCCCGCTCGCCGGCCGCAAGACCGATACCGCCGAGCAGCTGCGAGAAGTAGAAGGTGGAGAAGAGCGGCACGTTCGGCATGAACGGCAGCACGACGCCCAGGTTTCCGCTTCTCTTCTTCGCAAACTGCCTGGCGATGTCGCTAGGCACATAACCTAGCGCGTCCGCCGCCTCCATCACTTTGAGCCGGGTTGCCTCCTTGATCGGCCCCGTCCCGCTCAGCACGCGCGACACGGTCGCCTCGGATACGCCCGCCAGCTTGGCGACTTCCGTCCTTTTCGTCATTCCCTAGCCTCATTTACTTCAATGATATGATCATGTACGCGTGTACATTTTTTCATGGAAACGCTCTTATGTCAATGCAATCCTGCGACATGACAACGATGAATGGCGCGGCGCGATGGCGAACACAAAAACCCCGGCATGGCCGGGGCGAATGAATCAAATGAACGGCATCGACCGGGAGGGAGGCGCGTGTGCCTATCCCGTCTTCCTGCCGAGCCGGATCCGCGGATCCAGCAGCAGATAGATCATATCGGCGATCCAGGAAAATAGGACGACGAGACCGGTGACGATGATGATGACGGCGATCAGCAGCGGATGGTTGCGCGATAGAGCGGCGTAAACCATCAGAGATCCGAGGCCTCTCCAATTGAACACGTTCTCGACGATGGCCGAGGCGCTGACCAGCATCGGCAGATCGATCGCGGCAAGAGTAACGACGGGGATCATGGCGTTTTTCAGCGCATGCACAAGGATGACCCGCCTTTCGGGAACGCCTTTTGCCCGGGCCGTCTGCAGATAGTCCAAAGGAAGCACCTCCTGCAGGCTGGAGCGGATGAACTTGAGATACACGGCGACGATGCCCAGCATCAAGGTCGCGACGGGCAGGATCATATGCTGAAGCAGATCCGGCAGGTCTCCTTCCATGCCGGGAGTATGCATGCTGCTGGGAGGAAGCCAGAGCAGATTCATGGCGAACAGCTGACGCAGCCAGATGCCGGCGGCGCTGGCGGGCAAGGCGAAGCCGGCAATCGCGAGCATGACCGCCGCCCGGTCCGACAGGCCGCCTGGCCGGCGGCTGTTGTAGACCGCCAGCGGAAACGCGATCATGAGCGCAAGAAGCCACGCGGTGCCGATCAGGATCAGGCTGTTCTGCGCATACTTCCAGATGTAGCCGCTGATCGGGTACATCTGGTAATCCAGGCCGAGCGCTCCATGGCGGAGACCTTTGAGCCAGGCCCAATACTGCTCCAGGAAGGGCAGATCGAGTCCGAGCGCATGCTTCTGGGCATTCACGAGCTGCTTCTGCTCCAGCGTCATTCCGATCGTCGACCACATGTCGCCCGGCATTCTATGAATCAGATAAAAGCATGAAGCGGACACGATCAACAGGACGAGAATGGATTGAAACGTTCTGCGAATCATGAATTCCCACATATCGGACCCCCGCTCGCCGCCTACAGATTGACGGTTTTCATGCCGTCCTCGGCGTACCGCTCGCCATGCGCCGCTCCGCGCGGGGCGACCTCCTCGATCCGGCTCCGCTCTTCATCGGTCAGCCCGATATGGACCGCTCCGATGTTCTCCTCCAGGTAGCTGCGGCGCTTCGTCCCCGGAATCGGAACGATGTCGTCGCCTTGCGACAGCAGCCAGGCAAGCGCCAGCTGGGAAGGCTTGCAGCCTTTCGCCGCCGCGATGTCGCGGACCCGGTCCACCAGCTCCAGATTCCTGCCGAAGTTCTCTCCCTGGAAGCGGGGAGAGTGGCGGCGGTAATCGTCCTGCGGCAGATCGTCGAACGCTTGGATCTGGCCGGTCAGGAAACCTCTGCCGAGCGGCGAATAGGGAACAAAGCCGATGCCGAGCTCGCGGCAGAGCGGGAGAATCTCGTCCTCGACATCCCGGCTCCATAGGGAATATTCCGTCTGAAGCGCAGAGATGGGATGCACGGCGCTGGCGCGGCGGATCGTATCCGGAGCGGCTTCCGACAGGCCTATGAAGCGGACTTTGCCTTCCTTGACCAGCTCCGCCATCGCGCCGACCGTCTCCTCGATCGGCGTATCGGGATCAACCCGATGCTGATAGTACAAGTCGATATGATCGGTTCCAAGACGCCGCAGGCTGGCTTCGCAGGCCGCACGGACATAGTCGGGACGGCCGCTCACCCCTAGCCTTGTCCCGTCCTCCGCTCTGCGGATGCCGAACTTGGTCGCGATGGCCGCGTCGTACCTTCTGCCCTTGACGGCTTGTCCGACCAGTTCTTCATTGGCCCCGACGCCGTACATGTCCGCCGTGTCCAGGAGCGTGACGCCAAGCTCCAGCGCGCGGTGGATCGTGGAGATCGACTCCGCTTCGTCCCGGCCGCCGTAGAAATCCGACATGCCCATGCAGCCGAGCCCCAGCGTCGAAACTTCCAAACCTTCTTTTCCCAGCATCCGTTTTTGCATGCAAACCTCGCCTCCCATTCATTTTGCGAAACCGATTAGCGGCCTCTCCTTCCGGACCGTCCATGCGCCGTCCAATTCGTCATGCTGGAGCTTCCGTCATGCTAGAGCTTGCTCTGCCTGTCCTTCAGCAAATCGCGGATTTCGATCAGCAGCTTCTCCTCTCCCGTCAGGACGGGATCCTGCCTCTTCGGCTGCTCTTCTACATGATGCCGCTTGCGCTTGAGGCCGGTAAGCAGCCGGATGAACAGGAAGATGGAGAAGGCAACGATGAAGAAGTCGATCACGCTCTGAAGGAACAATCCATACGCAAGCTTCGTATCCCCGAACGTCGCCTCAAGTCCGGATACATCGACGCCTCCGAACAGCATGCCGATCAGCGGCGTCAGGATGTCCGCCACGAGCGAGCTGACGATCTTGCCGAAGGCCGCTCCAATGATGACGGCGATAGCGAGGTCCAGAATGTTGCCTTTAAGCGCGAATGCCTTGAATTCCTTCCACAAAGGGGCCACCACTCCTCTTCAAATATAGTCGATTTCCCACGTCCTTCCATTTTAACTCCATTCGGCTTTTGCCGCCAGATACATATCCAACGGAAAGCCGGCGTAAGGTAGCACATAACGGCTGAGCCTGAGCCTGCCATCGGAAAAGGAGTCCATGCCATGAAGAATGAGCAGCAATCCCTGCCTGTCCCCGAGCCGATGCGCCCGGATGGAGCCGGCGGGCCCGACAAAGGACCCCGCAACCTCATGCGCGATGTGCAAAATCCCGATCTGCTCGTCCCCCCGCCAACGGACAACTGCCTCATCCCGAATCTGAGATTCTCCTTCTCGGATGCGCATATGCAGCTGAACCAGGGCGGATGGTCGCGCGAGGTGACCATTCGGGAGCTCCCAACAGCGACAACGCTTGCCGGGGTCAATATGAGCCTCATTCCGGGAGGAGTCCGCGAGCTCCACTGGCATCAGCAGGCCGAATGGGCCTACATGCTCCTCGGAAGCGCCCGGATTACCGCGATCGATTGGCAGGGCCGCAATTTCATCGCGGACGTCAGCCCCGGAGATCTGTGGTACTTTCCGCCGGGGCTGCCCCATTCCATCCAAGGGCTGGAGGAAGGCTGCGAGTTCCTGCTCGTCTTCGACGACGGCCATTTCTCGGATCTGAACACCCTCTCCATCTCCGATTGGTTCGCCCATACGCCCAAGGACGTGCTGGCCGAGAACTTCGGCGTTCCGTCGAGCGCGTTCGATTCCATTCCGCCCGGACAGGTCTACATCTACCGCGATCAGGTGCCGGGTCCGATCCAAAGCCAGGAAATTCAATCGCCTTACGGCACCGTCCCGTTTCCTTTCAAGCATTCGCTGCTGGCACAGACCCCTCTCACGACACCGGGCGGCAGCGTGAGGATCGCGGACTCGACGAACTTCCAGGCATCCAAGACGATCGCGGCCGCGCTGGTCGAAGTCAAGCCGGGAGGCATGCGCGAGCTGCATTGGCATCCAAATCAGGACGAATGGCAGTATTACCTGGCAGGACAGGGCCGAATGACCGTATTCGCCGGCGGCGGCAAAGCCCGCACCTTCGACTACCGGGCTGGAGACGTTGGCTACGTCCCCTTCGCCTTCGGCCATTACATCCAGAACACCGGAACCTCCACGCTCTGGTTTCTGGAAATGTTCCGCAGCAGCCGCTTCGAGGATATTTCCCTGAATCAATGGATGGCGCTGACGCCCCGCCAGCTCGTCAAGAGCAATCTCCATGTCGGAGACGAGGTCATCGATTGCCTGCGGCAAGTCAAATGGCCCGTCGTTCCCGGACCGGAAAAGGAGTGAGGATCAAATGAATCCCGAGCGCCCAGGCAGCCCCGATTTCTTTGCGCAGCATCAATCTGCCTGGATTCCTGCTTATCCGCCTTGGCCTCCAGTCCGCAGACCGTACCGGAACGGCAGCCTGCAAAGCGAGCCTGCGCCGAGCCTGACCTTCGTCCTCATCCATGGCTCCTGGGCGGACGCCAGCTATTGGAGCGAGGTTGCCGCCGAGCTGCGGAAGCATGGCCACCGCGTTCATGTGCCGGAATATCCCGGACATGGCCCGGATTACAACCCGGGCGTGACCCACGAGGCCATAACCCGGGCGGTGGCGGCATACATCACGGGCTGCGGCCTGTCCGATGTCCAGCTCGTCGGCCACAGCTTCGGGGGAAGCGTCATCCAGAAAACCGCGGAGCTCGTGCCTGACAGAATCCGCAGGATCATATTCATGAACGCGTTCGTGCTGGGAGACGGCCAATCGATCGCAGATCAGCTCCCGAATCCCATACAGCAATCGTTCATGCAGCTTAGACAATCGTCTCCGGACGATACGATCATGCTGCCTTATCCGCTGTTCAGGGAAACCTTCGCCAATCTGGCCGACAAGAGGCTCGCGGATAATCTGTACAGCAGAATCGTTCCAGAGCCGGCAAAACCTCTATTCGAGAAGCTCGACCTGAAGAAATTCTATGCGCTCGAAATTCCGAGAAGCTACTTGTATCTCACGACCGACGGCGTGCTGCCGCAAGGCGAAGGATACGGCTGGCATCCTCATATGTCCGGACGGCTCGGTGTCTTCCGGCTCATCAAAACAGAGGGCGACCATATGTCCACCGTCAAAACCGCCCCGGCGCGCATCGCGGCCAGCCTATACGAAGCAGCCAGGGATTGACGGAAGCGTAGCCACCTCCAGCTGCCGGCAAGTGCAACCGGTGAGTGCAGCCGGCAAGTACAGCCGGCAAATGCAGTCGGCAAGAACACGGGCGAGAGCAGCCTGCCAGACTGGCCGAGAGTCCCTTTGGGGACTTTTTTAGTTGGATGCCTTTCGCAATCTTGCGCTCCTATCCGGGGTGCCGCACAAACGCGCTCGAAGGGGTTATACTGATGAAGGAGGTGATTCTGATGCGGACAACGGATTCAATCGGCTTCGAGCCGCGGGAAGACGGCGGCGGCAGTTCTCTCGGAGAGCCGCAGCTGCTTGGCGACAGTGAATGGGAAGCCGTGGCCGCATGCGACGGCTCGAAAGATGGGGAATTTTTCTACGCGGTCAGGACGACCGGAATATTCTGCAGGCCGTCCTGCCGATCCAGGCTGCCGAACCGGGAGAACGCCGGCATGTTCCGAACGTTCGGCGAAGCGCTCGCCGCCGGCTACCGCCCTTGCAAGCGATGCAGGCCGACGGGAGAGCTTGTGCCTGACGAGGACTGGATTGCCCTGGCCCAAAGATTCATCCGCGCCCATTATGCCGAGCGCCTGACTCTGGAGGCTCTCGCAGCAGCATGCCACGGCTCGCCGTTCCACCTCCACCGGACGTTCCATAAGATCGTGGGCGTTACGCCCGTTGAATATATCCAGCAGGTTCGGGCCGAAGCCGCCAAGGAGCTGCTGCTGTCCACGGAGCTGCCTGTCGCTGCCGTAGGCAAGCGCTGCGGCTGGCCCAACACGCCTTATTTCACGACCTTGTTCAAAAAAATGACGGGCTTGACTCCGGCTGCCTATCGCCGGAATGCCGCAGACAGGAAAGAGGAAGAGATCCATGAGCACACAAAATGAAGCCATCGTCTACTGGTCCCTGCTCCATCATGATGATTGGGAGCTTCATCTGGCCGCAACCGAGGAAGGATTGGCATTCGTCGGCTCGCGGGACGGAGGGGAAGCCGAAATGACGGCTTGGACAAGCGCCCGCATGCCTGGAGCGAGGCTCGTTCGAAGCGAGGAGAAGCTTCGGCCCTATGCGGACGAGCTGCTTCAATACTTGGAGGGCAGGAGCGATGCGTTCACGCTGCCGTTCGCGATGAGCGGAACACCGTTCCAGCTCGCGGTATGGGAGGCGCTCAAGAGCATTCCTTATGGAGATACCGAGTCGTACTCCGGAATCGCGGAGCGCATCGGCAGGCCTTCCGCAGTCCGGGCCGTCGGCGCCGCGATCGGCGCCAACCCCGTACTGATCGCAGTGCCTTGCCACAGGGTCATCGGCAAGGGCGGAGCGCTTACCGGCTACCGGGGCGGCATGGAAATGAAGACGAAGCTGCTGGAGCTGGAGCGCGAAGCGAAGGGCTTATAATCGTGGGATGGCAAAGAAAAAACAACGCCTCGGGACATGGAAACGGTCCCGGGGCGTTGTTTTTCACTTCATTCCTCTATGCACATAGACCTCCTCGGCCAGCATGATAGGCACAGCTCGCCCGAGGAAAAACAAAAGCGGGCCGCATCGCGGCCCGCCCGATCCTACTTCACGCTCATGTACCGTTCATACGCGGCTGTGCGGATCTTGATCAGCTGATCCAGCTTCATGTCGTTCAGCTTCTTGATGTAGGCATCCCATTCGGCATCGATGTTGCCCTTGGTCACCCACTGGGCGCGCATCGTCGCCGCATAACCGTCGATGTCGGTCGTCAACGTCGGCAGCTCCTGGAATTCCTCCGCGCTGTACATGACGTTCGGGAACGGCGTCGTCACGTATTCGCTGCCCAGCTTGTCGATCTCCAGCTTCAGGCCGTCGCCGGTCTTCGGATTGAGCACGATGTTCTTCTCGAAGGAAGGGCTCACGTACTTCGGTCCGAAGTCGCGGACCGACTGCTCCCAGTACCAGGCGTCGGCGCTCGTGCCGCTAGGAGGGTCCATCAGCGTGTACGTGCCGTTGTCGTTCTTCTGGATGACGGTGCCGATCGCTCCCCAGAAGTTCTGGATGCCGGCTTCGTTCGTGTAGAACTGATCTGCCCAGCGCGCGGCGATCTCCGGCTGCTTGCAGGAGGCCGTGATGAGCAGCTCGTTGCGGTACAGGCTCATGCCGACCGGAATGCCGGACTGATATCTCTTGCCGTCCGGTCCTGCGAGCGGCGGAATCGTGACGTACTGGTCCTTCCATTTGCCGAACACGGCGTCCGGAGTCCACTGGTAGGAGAAGCCGACGATCGGCGCATCCGCGTTCTGCTGCTTGGCCGAGGTCATCGTGGCGTCCTGCGTGAACATCTCCTTGTCGATGAGGCCCGCCTCATACAGCTTGTTGGCCCACTTCAGCCCTTCCTTGTATTCCTCTGTCACCGGGTAATAGACCGGCTTGCCGTCCTTGACGAGCATGTTGTTGCCGTTCGGATCGGTGATGCCGAACGGATTGAGGAAGTCCATGCTCAGCCCTTTCTCGGTATACGGAATCTCGTCGTTCTTGCCGTTGCCGTTCGGATCCTGCTCCTTGAACGCCTTGAACACGTTGTAGAGGTCGTCGATCGTATCCGGCACCTTGAGGCCGAGCTTATCCAGCCACGTCTTGTTGATGACCGGCTGGAACTTCGTTTTCGGACGGGACGGCAGCCTTGCCGGCATGGAATAGATTTTGCCGTCCGGGAACGTGCTCAGCTTTTTCAGCTCCGGCGTTTCCTGCAGCGCGGACTTCAGGTTCGGCATGTAGGAATCGATGTATTCGTCCAAAGGGCGGAAGTAGCTCAGATTGTTGACGATGTCGGAGTCCGAGAACGCGAGATCGCCGAAAATGATGTCCGGCAGCGTGCCGCTGGCGAGCATGATCGACTTCTGCTCGTTCCAGTCGTTGGAGGACATGACCTGCCATTGTATCTTCACATTCGTATTTTTCTCCAGATCGATCATCCACTGGTTCTTGGTGAACGTGTCGCCCATGTTGCCCCAGCGGACGGTCAGCGCCTTGAGCGTTACCGGCGTCTTGACGATCGGCAGGCCTTCCTTGTTGAACTCGTCGCCCTTCACGGCTGCGGCCTTGTCTCCCCCGCCGCCGCTGCAGGCGGTCAGCCCGACCAGCAGCGCTCCGGATAACAGCGCGGCCATCATGGTTTTAGATGCGGAACGGTAACCCATCTTTCATTCCCCCCGATTTGATTGTTGTCTCGAATCACATGCCGGTCAAGCCGATTGCTCATTCCTTCACGGCGCCGATCATCACCCCCTGATTGAAATACTTCTGCACGAACGGGTAGAGCAGCATGATCGGAACGGTAGAGACGATGATGACGGAATACCTCATCAGGCTGGCCAGCCTGAGCGCGATCTGCGCCGCCTCCCCGCTTCCCATGCCGGACTGCATCTGATTGGTGATCAGGATGTTGCGCAGGATGAGCTGCAGCGGGTACAGGTCGGGATTCTTCAGATAGATCAGAGCATTGAAGTAGGAGTTCCAATAGCCGACGGCGATCCACAATCCAAGCACGGCGACAATCGCCTTGGAGAGCGGCAGCACGACCTGCGCGAAGTATCTCAGATTGCCGCAGCCGTCGATCTGCGCCGCTTCCCATAGATCGCCCGGAATGCTCGTCTGGAAGAACGTCCGGGCTACGATGATGTTGTAGGCCGACACGGAGAAGGGGAGCACCATGACGAGAAAGGTGTTGTACATATGGAAGTCGCGGACCGTCAGGAAGATCGGAATGAGGCCGCCGCTGAAAAACATCGTGAAAATGAAATAAAGGGACAGGATCTTGCGCCCGGGCAGGTCTCTGCGCGACAGCGCATAAGCCGCGGACAGGTTGACCGCCAGGCCGATCGCCGTGCCGGCTGCCGTATACAGGATCGTGTTGCGGTAGCCGATCCATATGTTGGCATGCTTCAGCAGCTCCTTGTACCCGTCCAGCGTGAAGCCGCTCGGCCAGAGCCATACTTTGCCGCCGGCAACCGAGGACGGATTGCTGAAGGAGGCGATGACGATAAAATAGAGCGGATACATAAGCACGACCAGCATCAGGACGGCGAGTCCGTACAGAACCGCCTCCAGGACGGCATCGGAAGAGCGGGTGTTGACGCCTCCGGCCGTTTTGGCCGCAACAGCGGCATTCCGTGTCTCCATCATGAATTCCTCCGGCTTACCACAAGCTGTTGCTGCTTGTTTTTTTGGCGATTTGATTGACGATGATGAGCAAGGCGAAATTAATGACCGTATTGAACAGGTTGATCGCGGAGGAGAAGCTGTACTGGCTGCTGAGCAGGCCGATCTTGTACACATAGGTGGAGAGGATCTCGCTCGAGGTGATGTTGAGGTCGTTCTGCATCAGGTATACCTTTTCAAAGCCTACCCCTAGCAGCCCGCCGACCCGCAATATGAGCAGCGTCACGGCAGTCGGAAGCAGCATCGGAATATCGATGAAGCGGATCTTCTGCCAGCGGCTCGCTCCGTCGACAGTCGCAGCCTCGTAGAGGCTCGGATCGACCGCCGACAGCGCCGCGATATAGATGATGCTGTCCCAGCCGGCATGCTGCCACACATCCGACCAGACATAGACGCTGGTGAACAGGCCCGAGGAGCCCATCAGATCGGGAGGCTCCGCTCCGAACAGGGCGTACAGATTGCCGAGCAGGCCTGTGCTTGGCGAGAACAGAATGAGCATCAGCCCCACCATGACGACCGTCGAGATGAAATGCGGCATGTACGTCACCGTCTGGAAGAAGCGCCTGAACCGGTTGGCCCGCATCTGGTTCACCATGAGCGCCAGCGCGATCGGGATCGGGAACGTGGCCATGCTGTACAAGCTGATGACCAGCGTATTCCGGATCGTATTGTCGAACTGATACGATTGGAAAAATTTCTCGAAGTACTTGAATCCCGCCCATGGACTGTCCATGATTCCGAGCGCAGGACTGTAATCCTTGAACGCGATCACGACGCCGTACATCGGCTTGTACGCGAAGAGCAGCGTCAGGATAAATGCGGGCAGCAGCAGCACATACAGCCCCGCTCCCCTTCTGATCTGCCTGACCGTCCGTCCCGTCGTTCCGGATTGACCGGATGCCATCTTCATTCCCCCCTTGCAGCGG
Source organism: Paenibacillus sp. D51F (assembly GCF_053345695.1). NCBI lineage: Bacteria > Bacillati > Bacillota > Bacilli > Caryophanales > Paenibacillaceae > Paenibacillus > Paenibacillus sp. D51F. The sequence continues at coordinate 650,393 of NZ_JBKFAO010000001.1, forward strand.
CTCTGTCGCTGTCCCTCTTGAACTCCTCCAGTATAGCTCCGTCCATGGAGCGGACGGCGGACCTGAAGGACCGTTATCCGGACTTCCGAGGAGCGCCAGGCGGAATCCGCCCGCCTTCATCCCGCGCCGCCATGCGGTTATCCGGACTTGTTTTTGCGCTATCCGGACTTTGGCTTTCCGCGCCGCCGACAAGCATCCATTTTCTGGGCAAAAACCTCTATACTAGAAATAAAGCGCATTCAAGATCGGAAGAACGGAAAGGAATGGAGCCTCCCGCCTATGAATCCATCCAACCGGAAAAAGCCCTACCCTATCATCCATTATGTCAGGCTGCTCGTGTTCCTCTCGTTCCTGGCTCTTGCGCTCGACCTTGTCATCAGCGTCATTTCCATGTCGCTGGTCAAGCAGCAATCCACGAACAATGTCCAGGATACGGCCGACCTCTATGTCAGCCGGATCGACCATGACTTCGCCTACATCAACCATTACATGGGCTGGACGCTGGCCAATGACGAGACGATCACGGACATGAACGATTATCCGGACAACAGCACCGAATTCCTGAAGGCTCAGGAGAAGCTCTTCAAGCGGTTCACCGAGCTGACGAAAAACTACGAGCAGGAATACAACTTCTTCTATTACTTGAAGAGCCGGGACTTGTTCCGGAACTGCGCGCCGATGGGGATATCCTACGGGCATTTTCTCGAGCTGAAGCAGCAGATCCGATCGCTGACGGAAGACAAGGGGGTCTATGAGAACTATTACTCCAAATGGACGCCGCTTACGGTAAGAGGAATTTCCTACATCGTCAATATCGTCCCCTACCATGACCGCTACCTGGTCGGGCTTGTCTCGGCGGACAATATGATCCGGCCGCTCCGGCAGATCAATCTCGGGGCCAGCGGGTACGCGTCGCTGGTCGACGAGGAGGGCGGCAGCCTGTCCGCTCCCCGGAGCGGCAGCCCGCCCGATGCCCGCAAGCCGTTCTGGCTGAATCTGCTCCAGGCGCCGACCGTCGTGGACAGCAGCTTCAGCAACGCCACCTTCACCGCCGAGCTGGTCATCCACTACGGGGCGTTCGAGAAGATCATGATCGTGCAGCTGCTGATCATGCTGCTCTTCTTTCTCGTCACCTGCACGCTCAGCGCGTTCCTGTTCCTCTTCCGCAAGCAGGTGCTCGGGCCCGTCAAGAGCTTCTCCTACAATCTGGCCCGCATGTATGAGGACGGGGACTCCGGAGGAGCAAGCGCCGGAAGCCGCATCATCGAGCTGGAGCAGGCGAACGCGCAGTTCCGGGATCTCGTCGGGCAGCTCAAGAAATACAAGATCGAGATGTACGAGCAGGAGCTGGAGAAGAGGAGGATTCAGCTGGATTACATGAAGCTTCAGATCAACCCGCATTTCTTTCTGAACTGCCTGACGAGCATATACAGCATGGCGCAGATGGAGATGCACGAGGAGATCGAGAACATGTCGATGGCCACGACGCGCTACTTCCGCTATATCTTCCAGAGCGGAGACAATCTGGTCCTCCTCGAAGACGAGATCGAGCACGCCCGAATCTATCTGGATATCCAGCGGTCCCGCTACCGGAGCGCCTTGTCCTATGCCATCTCCCGGCCGGACCATGCTTCGGGAGTGAAGATTCCTCCACTCGTCATCCAGACGTTCATCGAAAATGCCGTCAAATATGCGGTGTCGCGAGAGCGGGAGCTCAGCATCTCCATCACGGTGTCCATGCAGAGAAAGGAGGATGAGGATATGGCCGTCATCGTCATTGCGGACAGCGGCCCCGGATTTCCTTCCCCCATCCTGGAGCGGCTGCACAGCGGAGAAAGCCTCGATCAGGCAGGAGGCAACCGGATCGGCATCATGAACACGCTGCAGCGGCTGAAGCTGATGTACCGCGAGCGGGCGACGGTCGACTTCGCCAATGGAATCGACGGCGGAGCCCGCGTCACGATCGCGCTCCCCGCCGGCAGCGACTAATCCCATCCCGAAAGGAAGCCTGCCATGAACGTCCTTCTTGTGGACGACGATTACTTCGTCGTCAAGGCGCTTGAGAGCAAAATCGATTGGCGCGCCATGAACGTCGAGCATGTCCATACCGCCTACAATGTCGCTCAGGCAAGAGAGATTCTGCTGGAATATACCGTGCAGATCCTCATTTGCGACATCGAAATGCCCCAGGGCAGCGGGCTCGAGCTGCTGGCCTGGGTCCGACAGGAGAATTACCCGGTCCAGGCGATCTTTCTGACCAACTACGCCGACTTCAACTATGCGCAGAAAGCGATCGAGCTGCAAAGCTTCGATTATTTCCTGAAGCCGATCGAGGTCGACAAGCTGACCCTGATTATCCGTAAGGCGATTGCCAAAGCGCGCGAGCAAAAGCATAACGAGCTGGCGATCCATGAAGGGGAGCTGTGGCAAAAGAGCCGCAAGAGCGTGCTGGAGGATTTCTGGACCCGGCTCATCGCAGGCAAGGCATTCCCCTCCAGCCCATCTGCGGCTGCAGGCGCCATCACGGAAGAGAATCTCCCCTACCGGCTGAGCGATCTGTTCCTGCCCGTGCTTGTGACTCTGTTCCCACAAGAGGCCAGCCTTGGCCGCGAAGACAAGCCGCTGTTCGACTACGCGCTGCTCAATGTCATGTACGAGCTGTTCCAGCACCCATCCTTGTCCGTCGAAGCCATCTCCGAATTCAAGGAAGGCAACTGGATGCTCATCTTGAAATGGACGCTCGCTCCCGACAGAGATATTCCGAGGAGGCTCTGCGATTCCCTGATAGCCGAAAGCCGCAAATTCCTGAAATGCGACTGCAGCTGCCATATCGCGACGTCCCGGCCGCTCGGTGAGATCCGCAAAGCCGTCAAGGAGCTGCTGCATGTCAATGAGGAATGGATCAAGCACCGCAACGAGACGATTTTCGTCGATGGCAGCTCCGGCCTTGAGCCGGCGTATGTCCCGCCCAACCTCGGCTTGCTCGAGCGGCTGCTTGGCGAGGGGGCATACGGTTCTTTTCTCGATGAGACCGAGGCGTATCTGACGCGCCTGATGCGGGAGAACGCCCTATGCGCTTCCGTGCTCCGGCCGTTCCGGCACGATATGGTCCAGATCGTTTATGCCCATTTGAAGAGCAGGGAAATTCAAGCCCATCAGCTGTATGCAGGCTCGGAAGGAGACAGGCTGCATGCCCAGTCCCTCCATTCCGTCGAAGACATGCAGGGCTATCTGCGGTATCTGGTCCGTACGGCGGCCCATTCCCGGCCTTTCGCCGAGCCTCCCAAATCCATCGCGGACGAGGTCGCAAGCCATATCCATGCCCATCTCGCGCATGATCTTACCCGCACCAGCCTGGCGGAGACGGTCTTCCTCAATCCCGACTACATGGCCCGGCTGTTCAAGAAGGAGACGGGCATGCCCCTCGGCACTTATATCATCCAGGCGCGGCTCTCGGAGGCCAAGCGGCTGCTGCAGGACACCTCCCTGTCGGTCCGCGCCGTCGCCGATCAGGTCGGATACGCCAACGACTCCCACTTTTCCAAGCTGTTCAAGCAGGAGACCGGCTGCAGCCCGGCCGACTACCGCAAAGCGTTCAAGAAGCTGGCCAGACCGTCCTGAGACGGTCCGGGCCGGCTTTTTTTGCCAGGAATGGAAACCCGGGTCGGGGAGCGGCAGCGCAGCCCGGAACATATAACGGACAGATTGGGAATATTTTAAAACTCTGATGATTTTTTCGCTTCTTGCAAGAGAGAGGAAGCGCAACCTATGGTATACTTTTCCTAGTAAAAGATTGGAAGATAGATTGAGAGCCGCTGTTCGCGCACAGGGCAAGGGGGAAGACAAAATGAACGGTTCCAAGCTGTTCAGACTGGCTGGATTGATTGTCATCGTGGCTGCCGCCGATATCGCGGTGCTGTCGCCCGGACTGCTGAACGTCGAGATCGGCGGAAGCGCGCTGTCGACGGCAACCGGCGTCAGCCTGCTGCTGGCAAGCGCGCTGGCGCTGTTCTACGGAAGCTATGCCATCGTATTCCGGGAGCCAGCCGCTCTGCCCGTCAAGCAGATCAGATCCTATGACGATTACGCGGAAGCGCTGTCTCCATACAAGCGCGTCAAGGCGCTTGAGAACGATATCGCGACGGCGCTGGAGCAGATCGCCCGGCTGAAGAAAAAGAAGCTCGCCCTGGAGAACGTGCTGGAGCAGCGCTTCGACCGCGGCGAGCTGAGCTTCAAGAAGTTCGCCTCCGTGACCGAGGAGGCGGAGAAGCTGTTCTATCTCAACGTGCGCAGCCTGCTGAACCGGCTGCATGTGTTCGACGAGGCGGAATTCTCCAGCATGTCGGGCCGCAAGAGAAGCTCCTTCTCCAGCGAGCTCATCCAGGAGAAGGCGGCCATGTACAATGACCACCTCGCCTTCGTCAAAAGCTCCCTGTCCGCCAACGAGGAGCTGCTGATGAAGCTCGACCGGCTGCTCCTCGAAATCTCCCGCCTCGACGGCATCGATCCCGATGACATCGATGACATGCCGGGCATGCAGGAGCTGGATTCCCTGATCAAGCAGACCAAATTCTACAAACAGTAAGAGGTGCAGAATGCCGAAGAAAAGCAAGTTTTTCCTTCTCTCCGCCGTCATTGTCGTGCTCGTGTTCGCGGGCGTCTATGCAGGTATCTCCCTGACCTCCAACCTCGGCAAGAGCAAGGCCCAGGTATCGGCCGAGGATGCGGGCAAGCGCCTGAACAAGCTGTACGGCGATCTGTCGGTCTCGACGGAAGCCCCGGTCAAAGGACAGATCGACCTGAACCCGGCGGATATCGCCGAATCGCTTCCCGACATCTCCAAGTTTCCGGTCACGGTCGACAATTCCACGGATCAGTTCGTCGAAATCTTCTCGTCGACCGAGAAATCGGGAACCGGCGTGGACGGCTGGCTGACCGAGACGGCGGCAGAGTTCAACAAAGCCGGCATCGTCGTCGACGGCAAGCCGGCATCGGTCAAGATCCGCAACATCGCCTCGGGCACGGCAGCCGATTACATCAAATCCGGCAAGTACATCCCCGATGCGTTCACCCCGTCCAACGAGCTGTGGGGCGAGATGGTGAAAGCGGCTGGAGTCAAGACGGAGCTGATCTCCAAGCGGCTCACCGGCAACGTTCCCGGCATCGTCATCGCCAAAGCCAAGTATGATTCCCTCGTGGATACATACGGCTCGGTGAACGTCAAGACGGTGACGGAAGCGATCGCGAACAACGAATTCTCCATGGGCTACACGGATCCGTTCGCAAGCTCCACCGGACTCAACTTTCTCGTCACGGCGCTGAGCACGTTCGACAGCGCCGACATCCTCAGCGACAAAGCGGTCCAAGGCTTCGAGAAGTTCCAGGCCAACATTCCGTTCACCGCGTCGACGACGATCCAGATGCGCGATGCGGCCAAGTCGGGCATGCTGGACGGATTCGTATTGGAATATCAGACTTACGTCAATGCAGCCGACCTGAAGAGCGGATATGTGTTCACGCCATTCGGAGCGCGGCATGACAGCCCGCTGTACGCTCTTGGCGATCTCCCCCGGGAGAAGCTCGACATCATCAAGAAATTCGCCGAATTCACCGCCCAGGACAAATACCAGAAGGCCGCGGCGGACAAAGGCTTCAATGGCCTGCAGGACTACAAGTCGGAGCTTCCCACGGTCGACGGCGGCCTGCTCGGCTCCGCCCAAAAGGTCTGGAAAGAGAAGAAGAACGGCAGCAAGCCGATCGCGGCCGTGTTCGTCGCCGACGTATCGGGCAGCATGGACGGCGCGCCGCTGAACCAGCTCAAGGAATCGCTGCTGAAGGGCCAGAAATACCTCGGCAAGGACAACAGCATCGGGCTCGTCTCCTACTCCAGCTCGGTCACGGTCAACCTGCCGATCAAGAAGTACGACACGAACCAGCAGTCCATGTTCGTCGGAGCGGTGGAAGGCTTGCAGGCCGGAGGCGGCACCGCCACCTTCGACGGAATTATCGTCGCGCTCAAGATGCTGCAGGACGAGATGGCGGCCAATCCAGCCGTCAAGCCGCTCATCTTCGTGCTCAGCGACGGCGAGACCAATGAAGGCCATACGCTCAAGGACATCAAGGAGCTCGTCGAAACCTACAAGGTTCCGATCTATACGATCGGCTACAACGCCAACATCAAGGCGCTCCAAAGCATATCGAGCATCAACGAGGCCGCCAGCATCAATGCGGATACGGATGATGTCGTCTACAAGATCGGCAATCTGTTCAATGTCCAGATGTAACTCGGAGGAGGATGACCATGACATTTTCGCTTGAGGTAGCCAGCCCGGAAGAGATCAAGGCGGCGGTAGAAGAGGAAGTCAAGCCCGTGCCGGAGGAAGTCCGGAAGCTCAAGGAGCTGGCGGACGCCAACGTCGCCGCCATCATGGAGCTCGATACGGAGTCGCTGGACAAACGCAGGGAGATTCTCCAGACGATCGACGGCTTCGGCATGAAGACGATGAAGGCCTCCTCGGATAAGAACTCGCTGCTGCAAGTTTCGGTCGGCAATCTCTCCAAGACGGGAGACGAAGGCGGCCAAGTGGCCAAGGGACTGTCCGAGCTGCACACGCAGCTCAAGGATCTCGATCCGAGCGCCGTCGACTTCGCCAAGAGCGGCTTCCTCGGCAAGCTGTTCAATCCGCTCCGAGCTTACTTCCTGAAGTTCCAGAAGGCCGACGCGGTCATCTCCGATATCGTCGTCTCCCTCGACAAGGGCCGGTCGACGCTGAAGAACGACAACACGACGCTGGAGATCGAGCAGCAGACCCTCCGGGAGCTGACCAAGAAGCTTCAGAAGGAAATCCAGCTCGGCGGGCTCATGGACAAATCGATCGAAGCCCAGATCGAGGCCGCCAAGGTGCGCGGCGAGGATCCCGAGAAGGTGCGCTTCATCACCGAAGAGGTGCTGTTCCCGATGCGCCAGCGGGTGATGGACCTGCAGCAGATGCTCGTCGTCAACCAGCAGGGCATCATGGCGATCGAAGTCGTCATCCGCAACAACAAGGAATTGATCCGCGGCGTCGACAGAGCCAAGAACGTCACGATCTCGGCGCTCAAAATCTCCGTCATCGTCGCCTCGGCGCTCTACAACCAGAAAATCGTGCTCAAGAAGATCGAGCTGCTCAACCAGACGACCAACGACATCATCTCCCACACCTCCCGGATGCTCAATACGCAGGGGGCCGCAATCCACAAGCAGTCCCTGGAGGCCAGCATCTCCGTGGATACGCTGAAGCAGGCGTTCACCGAGGTGCTGTCCGCTCTCGATTCCATCAGCGCCTACAAGCAGGAGGCTCTGCCCAAGATGCGCGACACCATCCTGCAGTTCCGCGAGCTCGCCGACAACGGCGAGAAGCAGATCGTCCGGCTGGAGAAGGGGCATAAGCTGGGGCTGTAAGCGGTCAAGACAACGAGAGGCCGCCCGCATGGCAACCTCTCGACAAATAAGGCCAGCCGGGAATTTCCGGCTGGCCTTTCTGTTTGTTCTGCGCTTCTCTCTCCCGGCTCCGCTTCCGAGCCGGAAGCCTGCTGCAATTCGTCGGGCAGCCTTCAAGATGGAGCCTGCTTGACGAGAGACATGAGCGTCACGGTGCCCACGACGCATAACGTCCCCGCCCACTCCCAGAGGCCGAACGGAACGCCGAGCCACAAGACCGAGATGGCCGTTGCCGTGAGCGGCTCGATGCAGGCGAACAGGCTCGCCTCCGAGCCGGAAATATATTTGGTGCTCTCCAAATACCAGATGAAGGCGAATATCGTTCCGAACAGGATGACGACAACAAGCGCCGCGAACGATGAAACGGACCAGCTTCCTTCGAACTGCCAAGGGGGATGGTAAAAAGCGAGGCAGCCTCCTCCGATCACCATGCCCCAGCCGACGACGATCAGCGAGCCCCAGCTCAACAGCAGACGGCGCGGCTGCAGCGTATAGAAGGCGAGCGCGACAGCCGAAGCCAGTCCCCACCCTATCGCAGGGGTGGATACGGACAGGCTTGTCAGGCTTCCTCCCGTTACGAGCAGGAAGGTGCCGGCAATGGCAAGGACAACCCCTGCTTGCAGAGTCCGCCCCGGAAACCTTCTGGCTCTGATGGCCGAGAAGCATACGATCAGTACCGGAGCGGTATACTGGAGCACCGTTGCAGTCGCCGCGTTGCCGTGATGGATGGCCGCAAAAAACGTATACTGGACGGCAAGCATGCCCAAAATCCCGAACAGGATAATGGATGCCGCATCCTTCCCGTTCTTCCATATCCCCCACACCTGCCGCCGATTTTTGCGATAGGCGATTCCCACCATGATCAAGCCGGCTGTCAGCATCCGGATGACGGTCAGCCACTCCACCCCGAAGCCTTGCTTTTGGAACAAATATTGCGCCATCGTACCCGATATCCCCCAGAGCGATGCCCCCGCCAAAGCCAGGGCGATGCCTTTTGTTCGGGCAGGATAAGCGGACTTGGTTGTTGCATTCATTTGAAACCTCCATGCAAATTCATTAAATTGCGTTTCGCTTACCGGGTTGTCTGTTCCCGCTCACTGGTATTCTATCAACGAATTTCTCCATCACTCTTTGCTTGACGCGGATGCGCTCGGCAAATTCATCGTTCTCGATATCATTCCCTCTTCTGATTTCGTTCGCACGATCGTTCAAATTCTCTTCGAGAGTATGATAGACAGCCTTATAAAATTTGATGGCCAACTGGCAATACTTCCGTTACCGTTGAATTCAATGACAACTCCTCCAAACGCGCTCAGGCGACATCATGCGGTTCATAACCGCTTCACTCTACTATATTCGGCGAATCATGCCCAGGGAAAGAGTCTCCAAGACAAAAGCATATTTTCCCTTCCCCGGACGGCTTGCCCGGCCCTGCTCTATCGATCTTGCATTTACTATACGAGAGGGAAAAACGGGAGGTATGGAAAGTGCTTACATTGACCGGCCTGGGAGGCTCGTATGATGCGATTTACAGCCTTGGCCACAACTGCTTCCGGGCGTGCAGATGACCCGTTCGGGCCTTCGGCTTTATTCCGGTCCGATCGATTGGATGGGCTCGCCCCATTTGTCCGGTGTATCAAGAGCTTTGCAGGACCGATTCGCCCATTTCATGGAGCTCCAAAACATGTGCATCGTCGGGATCGACCCCAATGCCGGCTGTTATCTCGTCAAGGATCAAGCCTACGGAATCGTCTCCAATCACGACTTTCCTGCGAGCCATCCGGGTATGCCGTACACCCTGCTCCCTAATCCGGAGTTCAAGGCCAAGATGAATCGGCGCACCGAAAGGATGCTGCATAAGATCGGCACAGCCGAAAGGATGCTGTTCATCCGGACGGAAGGAAGTTATCCGGAGCTGTACGAGCTTCAGCAGGTGCTGGGCAAAATGATCCGCGGCAAGTTCAACATTCTCTACGTGCAGCATGGACCGTCTGCCGGAATCGAAGAGCTTGGCTGGCGGATTCCCCATGCATGCGCCTTGCAGATTCCGCAGGTCGCCGATATCTTCCATGACAACGACGTCTACTGGAGGCAGATCCTGTCCGGAATGAGCCATCGCTGAGAATTGCATGCTTGTCAATAACCAGCTGGAGCCGACAAACAAGAAGATAGGATCCCTATGAATGTTTCAGCGATGATCGGTACATGCGGGCCATGGACCCGCGCCGTCCGGCTGGCCGGCAAGACGACAGGATTGCAATCACTCTCTCGGCAACAGGCGAATGCCATCAATAAGAAGCGGATTCCGCTCCGACATAAGCGCCGCCTTAAAACAAAAAGCCGGCCCCCAAGCGGGACCGGCTATCCTAATGGACAACCCTGCAGCGCATACTTAATCGCTTTTCCAGCTACTTGCCTTTCGGCCGTACTTCAACCGCAATCTCCGCCCATTTAGTCGGGGCGTACGGCGATGTCATCCCCCCTGCGAACACGTCCGGACTAAGGATATTGATCAAATAATTGCCGGGCTCATTGATTGCGATCGAGCCGCTGAATTCTCTATTCTCGTTCATCTGCACGACTGTTTTTTTGCCGCTTGTCTGATAGTCTCCATTCTGAAACCTTGTCAATTGAAATCCAACAACCTGACTCCGAATATCCTCATCCGCACTGACAGATCCGCTGATCTCTATGGCTTCTCCAGCCAGTACCCGCAGGTAGCCTTGTGTCGGCTTATTGAACACGATATTATCCGTATAAGTATCATGAACATATCGGATAGGAATCAAGGATGGATCCTTGACGATCCGATTGACGATGATGTCTGCCGACGGATTGTCGTTGTAATAAATCTGCAGCGGATTCGGTCCTGGACGGAGATCAACGGAAAACTCGACCCGGCTGAATTCACGATTCCCAATTTTGATCGACTTGTCGATCGTCTTCTCGGTCCCTTTTAAGGAGCCGATTGCGCCCATCTCAACGCTGGTCATTCCGCCAAATCCCATGCTTTGCATTAAATAAACACGCCCGTACTCTTTCTGTACCAATGCACTAAATGTGATGCGGCCCGCATCTGTCGTATAGGCAGGGTGCAGAACCTTTGCTGACTTCTCGCTCCACGTCAGCTGCAAAATCCCTTGGCTCCAGTTGGCGTTGATGCCCATCCGCGGCAACATTGAAACCGGAACATACAGCGTATTGCTTTTCATGAACGGCGGCAAAATCTTCTTCAGGTCATCGAGCACGGAAAGTTTTCCGTTCCATTCCATATATAGCCTGGAGCTGTCAGGCTTGAAATGAATGGTTGAAAAGGCAGTGGGATGTTCGGGGTTGAACTCGACCCAATAACTATCCGTTTTTGTGCTTTTCATGATCCTTCCGACATGCGCCAGCTCCAGCCACTTGATCGGCACATAGAGGTTCCCGTTCTTCATGAGCAGCGGAGAAGCTTTCAAGGACTTCGAATCCAACGAGAAGGCTGGCTTGTTCAATTTCGCCGATATTTTGTGCGGGATCAATTGAAACACGGCCGCGTCATTTTCAATGATCGGCAGTTCAGCTATCGATGCCTGAGCATCGCTGACCGGATACGGAAGGACAACAGAAACAAACAGTCCGGCGCACATCAATAATTTCGTCATCATTCGTCGCAAGGTTTGAGTCACCACTTTCCATTTTTTACATATAGACGATTGATGGTGCAGAGTGTTGCAGTGAAACTTGATAATAGCGTCGTAAGGATGCTGCCTAAGATCGGCGCAGCCGAAAGAATGCTGTTCATCCGGGCCGTGCCAAGGATATGCCCGATAGGACGGCGTTTTCGCCGTAGTCTTTTTGATGTCGTAAAACAAGTTTTGGGGACAACAAGGATGAGGAGCATGTGGAGTATGGTTATTATTTGGAAGAAAGTGTTGCTTCCATCTTCTAGTAAATCGGTAGGTTTCTCACAAATATTTGAAGTGCATTCTTTTATCAAAGCGATGCTCTTCATTATCGAAGGAGGATCAAATGAGAGATAAAACTCTGCTTTTTGGGGTTGCTCCCCGGATTCTTGGACATGCCGTCGTCGAGAAGAGGCCGATGGAGACAAAGCTTGCGTCATTGATCTAAAATGAAAGAAGCTTAAAACGAAAGAAGGTCGGTTATGCTGTTCTATGGCATTGCGGTATTGGCATTCATGCTGGATCAAGCAACCAAGTGGCTGATCCGCAGCCATGTCGAGGTCGGAGAATCGTTCCCGTGGGGGCCGCTCCAAATTAGCCGCTATGAGAACAGCGGCATGGCCGGAAGCCTGTTCCAGGGATATGGAACGCTGTTCGGATTTGCCGCCCTGCTGTTCGTCGTCGTCATCCTGCATCATCGCCGTACCCTGGAGAAGAGATCCCTGCTTCTGGAAGCCAGCTTCGGATTCCTCGTCGGCGGAGCTGCAGGCAATGGAATAGACCGCCTCCTGTTCGGACGAGTGACGGACTTCCTGGTGCGCTCGGGCGGCATTCTCAACGTGGCCGATCATGCCATCGAGGCCGGTGTGCTGCTGCTGCTCCTTCATGCGGTCGTCACCTGGATCAGAAGCAGAAGACGAGCCTAGGCGGCGTCTTTCCGACCGTTTCGACAGCAAAAGGGCGATTAGTTCCTGATCGGTATTCTCGAATTTCAGCCGCATTAAACGACCCGAAAATAAAACAGACTGCTCATGAAAAAAGCAGTCTGAATCCAATCGGCCTATTTCTTCGCCTTGTAAAACTCATGGTACAGCTTCATGAGCGCCCGCTTCTCGATCCGCGATACATAGCTCCGGCTGATGCCCAGCTCCTTGGCGATCTCCCGCTGCGTCCGCTCCTCGCCGCCATGCTCCAGCCCGAACCGGGCCATCACCACTTCCCGCTCCCGCTCGTCGAGAATGTCCAGATTTTTGTAGATCTTCGATTTCTCGATCTTGAGCTGCACCTTCTCCACGACATCGTCATGCTCCGAGCCGAGAATATCGATCAGCGTGATTTCATTGCCCTCTTTGTCCGTACCGATCGGATCGTGCAGGGAGACGTCCTTGCGCGTTTTCTTCAGCGAGCGGAGATGCATGAGGATCTCGTTCTCGATGCAGCGGGCCGCGAATGTCGCCAGCTTCGTGCCTTTTCCGCTCTGGAAGCTCTCAATCGCCTTGATCAGACCGATCGTTCCGATGGATATGAGGTCTTCCGAGTCTTCGCCAGTATTGTCGAACTTCTTGAGGTTGTGAACACGAAACGACGTCACTTTCATGCGGAATAAACGGTTGGCGTTTCAACTCATCAAGTGCCCCGACCGCTGTAATCTGTACTTCGTTCCCATCGTAGCGAATGATCACCTCATCCACCAAGGTCTCCACGATGTGTCGCTTCTCCTCAAGGGTAAGCTCGTCGCCGGCGCTCTCGATAAAGTTTCGGACAGCCTTGGAGACCTCGGCAATCCGATTGGCCGATATTTCCTTCTCCGCTTGTTCTGACAACTGCTTTTCGTACCCGGCAAGCTCTTGCTCCAACGACTTCAGACCTGTATTGATCTTTTTCATTTCGGAGAGCATCTCCTGCTCATCAATGACCTCTCGTTTGAACATGATTTTGATCTTTTCCTTCTCCTTTTCCTTCTGATCCAGTTGACGTCTGATATGGTCGGCGGCGGATTGAAGCTCCAGATTAATTTCATTGGCTTTGTTTTGCAGCCGCTTCATATAATCATCAGGATTAGACAGTGTCTCCAGAATCAGCTTCCAGACGTAATGGTCCAGCATATCGGCTCGTAACGTTTGAGTAGGGCACTTCTCAACCCCTTCACCGTACTTCTTGGGAAATAGATTCGGGCATCTGTAGCAGGTGTAACGGATCTTTTCTCCCGTCGCCTTATTTACCCGCCCCGTATAAGTTGTAGCTTGCCACATTCTTCCGCAATGGCCGCAGCGAATCATCGATTTCAACAAGTACTCATACTTTACATTTCCTGAGCGTTTCATATTTTTCTCTTTCTGCACCTGGGCTAATTCGAACAGATATGGGTCGATGATGCTTGGTACGGATACCTCGATCCAATCCTTCTCCTCGCGAAAAGCATAGGTTTTTCTCGGTGTACCGTTCTTGGTTTTCTCTCCGCGAATCTTCCGGGTTTCTCTCCGGTTGTAATAGAACTTCCCAATGTATACCTCTGAAGTAAGAACCCTTCGAATAGAACTGGCACTCCAATTCCGGCTTTCTCCTCGTTTGGGTACCGCCCCTAGGGAATAGAGGCGATCCCCGATTTCACGAAGCGTATAGTTGTCATGCACATACCACTGGTACATTTTACGGACAAATTCAGCTTCCTGCTCATTGATGATCAGGCTATTCGCTTGAAGGTCATATCCGTAGGGGGCCACACGCATGGGCATGATCTTCTTATCTTTCTCCACTGCTTTAAGCCTTCCGCGTACCGTCCGCTTCTTGATTAGAGACAACTCGTATTGCGCGATGGAACTCATCAGGTTGAAGAAAAGCTGTCCCTCCGGCGTATTCCGGTACTCCGTATCTACGAACACCAACTCGATATTGCTCCGCTCCAGCTCTCTGCAAAGAATTAATTTATCCGTTAAGTCCCGGGTCAAACGGTCGGGATGAGTAACAATCAAGCGACGGACCAGACCTTGCGCCACATCTTGCCTGAATTCATTCATCGCAGGCCGATCAATATCTTCTCCCGTGAATCCTTCCTCACGATACACCTTGATCATAGATTCGGGAATTCCCAAGTCCTTCGCTTTCCGCATACAGATTTCAACTTGGGCATCTAGGCTTGTGCCCTCTGAGGCTTGCATCCCAGTCGAAACCCGGGGATAGATGGCAGTATACATGGGGGTTCGCTCTGCTCCTTTCTTTCATTATTACTTTCCAGTATGGACAAAGAGAGAAACAAAAAAACCGGCTTATTCAGTCGGCTTTAGGATCAAACGCTTTAGGATGTAATCGATAACGGCATTTTTGGCTTCCGCGGCGGATAAGGTGTTTGAGACTTTAGCCGATTCACTGCATAAAGTATGAGGCACATATACGATTTTGATTGTCGGCATCCGCTCCATACTTTTCACCTCAATACACCTTATTCCGTCGGCAGATTGTCCTATCACAAGTGGAAATTGTTTTGGATATACTTGAACTCTGCTTCCATGACCCGGGCAATAGCTGAATCATCTTCAGCACCTATGAATGTCCAGTACCGGTACCCAGGTACAACGGATTGGGTAATGAAGCCAGTCCAAATGAAGGGCGTCGATTTTAGCCCGGACATGAGTTGGTCCAAACTCAATAAGTCAGCTTGATAAAGATCAACGACGATCACATCCGCTCGTGATTCCAAACGGATGTAACATTCTTGATCCGTGCTTGTCTGGATGGCATATCCATTCACTTGTCTATTTCGTTCTTCAGCCATTCTCAATAACGGGATCATGTCTTTCATATGAGTTAAAGCTATCCCGCTAAAATCATAATTTTTGAAGTTCCATCGCTCCACAACAGCCCCATCCTTATAAACCCAATCAAAAGGAACACGGTGGATGATTCCGAATTGGGCCAGCAGCTCGTTGCTAAATCTCCTTCTATACTTCACTGGATGGTATAGGTCAGAAATCGTTGAAGAAGATTCCGAAAAATCTCCCAGCAAGAGTGTTCTTAGCTCCACTGTCCCTAAGCCAAAAGCCTGAATCAATGCTTTCCGACGATAAGGCAAGGAGAGCTTTCGCAGCAGAATTCTGAAAATTAGAGGGTCTGTAGCTGCCAGTTGCTTAACCTCATACCAGTCTCTATCATGCCTGCTGATATAAGTAATTTCATCTATTTCATCACGGAGGAATTTATAAAGCCATTGTTGAAGATCATCCTTCTTCTTCAACCTAGGCTCTGCCCTCCATCATCTTAATCCCGATCTAGGCATCCATCGTCATCTCTCCACAAATGGAGCAGATTCTTGTTACTTCCGACCATAATCCTCGCGAAACCCAATAATCCAACGCGTTTTGCTCCAAATGTGGAGCACCAGGGACAGAAATTAAAGCAAATGATACCTTTACATCAATGATGAGCGTCACCAGACCCCACCTCCTTTCTAAGCAAAAACTGCGGTCTGAGCGGTCGAAGATAGAAACAGAATCTGAGGAGAGATGTAGATGGATAGCGATCAGGAAGTTAGGGATTTATTCAAATCAAATCATTGGAAGCAAAATGCGAAAACTATCTCGCCGAATGCTTCTTATGCGAACTCTACTTCGCAAGAATGTTTAGAATCCACCCCAACTGGCAATCATGATATTAAGAGCTTAAGTTGGAAGAAGGTGCTGTTGTTCTTGAATACTATGTATGCATTTCGTTGGCCTGAAGAGGACGTCGAGATATGTTCACCAGAAAGTGGTTCTCTTGCATTAAATGAATGGATCTTTTCAACCCAGATTCAAGGCAAAATCTTTGCCCCCGTGCTACTGGATTACCTTGATAATAAAAAGTCGATCAAATCCACCAGTTACTTTTCTTTGATGGAATACGCACTAGAGCTCATTGATTTTTTTAAAACCCGTTATGGGCTTGATGCTAGATCCATTCAAAACAAAGAATTGGCAAATAAAGATGCACTTATTAATTTCATTGAGCATTCTTCCTACAATTTCGTTCAACGTGACATGATTCTAGCAATAGCTCGAAAATTAATCTCTAATGGGTTCGAATTAAAGAAATCAACAAACGGTATTTCTACAAAAAAGAGGACTCAAGATATAAATCATCCCGCTATCACTGCGCATATTAAAGATTTACACCGTTCAGGAGTCAAGGAAAAAAGCGTTAACGGTAAATATAAAATCAGTTACGCCCTATTTTTAAACTGGTTGAATAAAACATACGTTCAGTTCCAGAGCACTTCATGCGACGAATTACCATTGTCATTAGTTACTGAGGAGCATCTACTCGAATTCAAGCAATATTTACTTCGTTTAGAAAAGAAAGGGATCTATATCAAGCAAACGGTTAGCAATTGTTTTTACGATATCCGATTCCTTCTGGCTAACCTCTATAAATTGGGCTGGCTTGCTAAAGACATAACAATGGATGTTACAGGAATCCCGTACGAGAGATACTATTATCGCGAGTTACCAACAGATGCTGAACTCCAGTGTTTTTTTCATAATATCCAACTCTATTCTGATCATCCCACATTGGAACTGGCAGCCTTTGGGTTGATGCTTTGTCTCGGTTTGCGAATTCATGAAGTTGCTAACATTCGCTATCAGGATATCAATGTCGAGAATAGAACCATCTCTGTCTTCGGAAAAAACGAGAAATCGGCCATTCTACCCTTACCTGATCCGCTACAGAATTACTTTCAAAAGCTTGTTGTCAACAAAAGTCAGGATGTCCATCTGTTTGGAAACAACAGCCAATCAACTATTCGCAAATTAAGGGCACAGTACAAACTTTATTCTTTTGTCTCGGGATGGAAATATCCAGGGGGGCCCCATTTACTGAGGCACACTTTCATCAGCAGGTTGTCAGAACGTACAGATTGCCCGTCACAATTGCTTATGTACTTGGCAAGGCATGATCGGCCAGAAAATACTGCACGTTACGTCCACCGGAGCCCCAATCAATTAACAAGTGCTGTAAACAAAATCAATTACTGAGGAGGTTCCCATGCCTAAAGTAATCAACGATACAAAGTATACCGAACTTAAAGAACAACTGAATCAGCTGTTATGTCTTTATGGTCCAGAGAAAATGCGGCAAGTTATGGAAACCTTGCCTGTCCAGACACAGACAAAACCTAATATGCCCCCGGCAGTGCGGAACGTTTCATTTCTCGAAGCCGTTGATGCTTTCTATCAAAGCAGCAAGTTTTCTGGACTTAGCCGGACCACGCAAACAACGTATCGGTCAGAGATGAAACTTTTCCAGCAACATGTGAAGGAAAAGTTTGGCGACGATCCGCAGTTTGAAAAGGTATCAAACGGCGAATTCTTGTCCGACTATATTAAGCTTAATGAGGATCCTAATACAAAAGCCAAGAAGTCTTCCTTTCTTCGAACCTTCATAAAGACCACATACAAAATATTCTTTGGTCATCAGGATCTCGGGGACTTGAAGACTATACTACGCGTTCGATGGTCAAACGATGACGCACCAAGAGCCTTTACTAAAGTGCAGATCGCGGAAATCTTGCAGATCGCTCAATCTCGTAACCACGATAGCCTTTACACTGCAATTATCTGGACTTTCCTTGGGAGTGGAATTCGCATAAACGAGCTCTGCCATCTAAGGATCGGTGATATCACTCCTGATACTCAAACAATCAAGGTAACACCCAAAGGGGCTGAGAATACCAAGAAAGTCCGAAAAATCAACGAGCTCGCCTTAATGATGCTCACAGATTTTATAGAGAAAAAATACAGTCGCGCTCGCGAGGTGATGCCAGATTCCGATTATCAAAGGCTCTATATCTTTTCAAGCACTGCCGGGGATAAACCCATCACATCTAGAGCCATTCAGCAATTTATGAAACGTATTATTCGCGAGTCTCGGTCGATAAAAGAGGAAGACAAAGATCGTTTAGGTCCTCACTCTTTTCGTCATTCTTTTGCCGTTCAAGGCCTTGAAGCAGGGATCGATATATACACCCTCTCAAAACTTCTAGGTCACGAGTCGATCGACAGCACGATGAAGTACTTGCGGCTTTTCGATGATCAACTTCGTGACGCCATTAACAAACACCCATTTGCCCAAGAGATTATTCAAAAAATTAGAGAAAGGTTGGAGAACAAATGAAACGTTTGTTATTGGATTCCCCTTACTATGCCAACTGGAAAAAACATACCCATCTCAAGGATTCTGCAATTTACGCTTATAGTCGCCAATTCATGAAATTTGAACAATATCTGAGCTTAGACTTTGAGGGAGAGCTGGATTTCGATAAATTTTATTATGATACTGAATCCGAGACTTATCGCCCGATCGATACTGAATGTATTGACGGTTATATCCAGTTTCTCAAGAAGAGGTTTCAGGCAAGCAAGAATACTATCTTCAATAACATTGTTTACCTGAAACATTTTTTCACGTTACTTCACGGTCTTGGGATGATTAAACAAAACCCCATGAAGAATTTTCCGAATCCGTATTATGAACGCCGAATAATAGATCGTTCCCTCTCCATTGGTGAATGTCAACGATTATTTCAAGCAGCGCTTAAAGCCGATCCATTTGTCCGGAAGTTCTACATCCTCATATTGCTAATGTCAACGACCGCTCTTCGAAACAGGGAGATTATACAGCTAACGTACGAACAGATTGATTTTGAGCGCAAGGTTATTCTGGTTAACAAAGGGCAGAAAACCTCCTCCGAAGTCGTTTATATGCCCGATTCCCTCGTTGTTGAGTTGGAGCGTTATTTGCATCATCCGGTTGTAGAAGAATGGCGGAATTCCGGACATTCCGAGGTTTTCTTTGAAAACAATCGACCACTAACAAAAGCAGCATTAAACCGAATCATCAAGAATCTTTGCCTAGAGGCCGGTATACAAAAGACAGTCACTGCCCATAGTTTTCGACATACAACGGCATACTTGATGCAGAGCAGCGGGATTGACATTATCGCTATAAAACGACAACTACGCCATAAGCAGCTGTCGACAACTTTGCGATATGTTCCTCCAGTTGACGCTGCCAAGCTGTTGAACGACGCGTGCTCAACTCTAATTGAATAACAACAAAAAGAACCCGAAGAAAGCAAAGAAAACATGCTTCATTCGGGTTCATTATTTGAACAATTATAGTACACAAGGACAGACTACTCCCGTGTTGTAATTAATCACCATAAAGGGAATTGGATACCGAAAGCACCTGGCTCGAGGAAATGGTATCAATTAACTGTCCCGCGAGGACATGATTTGGGCCAGAGGATGGCCACTCATTAGGCTTCCGTTGGGAACAGAAGCGATAGAAGGAACAAATTTATTATATAGTGGATGTGCTTTGAAATCAATAATAGCAAAGGTCACTGTTGCTCGGCTAGTTCTCGTATCTCATAAGGACTAGCCTCTTCCGGAACTTTCATTTCATGCTCCCTTCTTAACTCTCAAAAAAATGGCATATTAACTTTATGAACTCTTTTTGTATTTGATCCAGGTCTTCGGAAGCAATGTCAATATGAAGAGCTGATATCCGGATCTCCTGATTTCCGTTATGTATCAAATAGGTTGCTAGCGGATTCTGGAAATATTTATTCGCACGGAAAACTGGGTATACCAGAAACAACCGATTGCATTGATAACGGACTGCGTAGGCCAACATTTGGTAAACATCCGACTCCGAAAGTCGAGTATTCTCTTCAGAAATGGGATTTTTATATTTCGCATCTACAATCATTTCGATTGGCGTGTCTGATCCTGCTCGGCTGCATGCGATAGTAATATCGGGTCTGAGCAGAAAAACCTCTTTTTCAGCATCCAAGTAACGTTGTGGCGTCTGATAACGGACCACCCAATCATCCGAAGATAACCCTTTATCCAACCATTGATATAACGAGAACTCAAATAATTGATTCAATGGGATCAAAAAGGTAAAGGTACGCTCGTCGCCCGCATGGACCCCAGGTTGACGGTTAAGGTAAAACATCTTAGCGAGTTCAAACACCGGCCGATAGTCTTCGTTTAACCGATTGAATCGTACTCTTTGGAACATCGATTCGGTAAGCCGGATGGGACAGATATCCTCTAAAAGCAAAAGCGCATGGCTCAAACTAGTTTTGTTTTCCTCGTTTTTCGTCAATGTTCTAAGTGAAATCATTGTGGCTTTAATGATTTGGTTAAGCAGATTGTCTTCCGTGAATTCCTGATAACTAACATAATGCTTATGCTTAAATCCCCCATTCCTGAGCAACTGCCGCTGAAAAAGGATCCTTCCTCTAATGAAGGCCAGGTTGCCCTCAAAATCTTCATATTGACGATGAATTTGCTTCTGAAAGAGTTCCAAGAACCTCTTAATGAAAATGTGAATGAAAATCTCCAGCAAATCTCCGTTCATAGCCGCTATAAGTTGAGGTTCCGGAATATCTTTGACTGAAAGGAACCCGCTAGATGCCAGCAAACGGAACAGCATCCGAACGGACGAACGTTTTTCCTCTTCGAAGTCTTCAGCGGATGCCGCATCTTCATAAAGTTTGGGCAGAATCTGTAGCTGCAAGGAAGGAGTGGCGATAAATCCAACATACTTCCTTAGCAGCACTCGGTTATCTACACTGAAGCTAATATTTTGCCTTCCCCAAATGGACTCCAACGAAGATAATTCCATCCTATGTTCATTCGAGATTGGTTCCAACGAATACCTGTCTTCAAAGACGGTGATGAGTTTCGGCATCAGTCTTCTATTCCTTTATAGAGGGTCAACAAGGCCTTCTCGAAGTCGGAAACCGTATCTTTATCGGAAGGCTGCGTGCTTAAGAACCGCATGCTTCCGGATTTCTCGAAGAACTTGGTTCCAACAACCGACTGAATAGCAGCGACATCGTTGTAGAAGTATTCAGCGATTAATGGCAAAATTTTATAATACCAGCTCTTAAAAAGATCATCGATCGTTAAAACATCCATCAAATAGGCGTGGCCGATCCGATGGTCTCGATCCAGCTTCTCCGATATTTTTTCGTTAAGGCTGCGCAAAAGACTTGCAAGTTCCACCGAGCCCACTTTTGCTGTATTTTGTTCGAAAACCGCATAATCTGGTTCCATTTCCGCGAATACGAACCGTCTTCTTAGCGCGGTATCCAGCATCGCGATCGATCGATCGGAAGTATTCATCGTACCGATAATATACAGGTTCCTAGGCAACGAGAAAGGCTTTTTGGAATAGGGCAAGATCGTGCTGACCGTTTGCCTTTTGTCCTTTTCAATCAATGTTATCAGTTCGCCAAAGATTTTAGAGATGTTACCTCGGTTGATTTCATCGATGATCAAATAGTATGGTTTTTGCTGATGCTGCTGTGTCTTAACCGTTTTATTTATATCGTTGGAAATACCGATCAATTTCTGAACGTCGGACATGTGAATTCGGGGAAGCTCGTAAATCGTTTTGAGAGTAAGACTTACTCCGCCGTTCATATCGTAAATATCCGCGGGGTCCGTAAATTCTTTCAACCACGCAACCGGCCGGACATGTGGCGCCACATGTCCCTTTCTGTAAGCATAATCCCCTGTTATCACACCAATATCCCGAATCGTCCGAGGGCCATCATAGACAAATACGATATCACCTCGTTCCATTTGGTTAATGAGAGTATCTAGCGTATTGGCATCCATTGTAGGCTTTTGAGCCCCATCATCCCGCTCATTCTCAAGCAAGGAATAAATTTCGTCATATGATTTGTCTGTAAGGTCGATGTGATCGAGAAAATCGACCGCTATTTGTTTGCCCGCTTTACATTGGTTGTAAATGTGATCGCTGTTGCGGCGGCCGAGCGATACTTTCCAGACCCGGGATCCCGAATGTATGAACTCGGCTCCCGAAATACCGGAGGACTCAGATTCCGCTTTGATAATTTGTGCTGACGCGTCTTCCACCATCTTTTTCAGAACGCCAGGCTCCACGCGGTACCGAATCTCACCACCTGCTTCGTCTTGCTTCATGTCTTCTTCCAATTGGGGGCGAATACCCTCAATAAATTCCTCATACGAGTAGGACTGGTGGAAAGTGATGAAACGTACCCGTTCTTCCCGTTCAACTTGGACGAACGGGATATATCTTTTACTGAATGTATACTCAAACGCTTCAATGATGTTCTTCGTAGCGAACGTCTTCCCTGTTCCCGGCGGTCCGTATAAAATCAAATTGGGGTTGAAATCCAGCAACTCAGCATACGCACGGTATTGTTCAAACAATTCCGGCGCGTCCTCGACATCCGAAGATTCTAACGCATGCGTGATTGGCGTTTTCCCATCAGTTCCAACTTCCATATTCGGTTTGCTGATCGGTGTCTTGCGGCGGCCAACCAAGACGTTGTCATAAAGGCGAATAGGATTATCCACTACAAAATAACCTTGCTTTTCCAATTCATTCAGGACGCTTTTCAAATAGTTACGTTTAATCGGCGCTTCCTCTTCGGCAAATTCAAGCAACTGTAGCAATGTATACCGTTCATTGACGGAATTTTTGTCCTCGTACAGTTTCTGCAAACTGGCATAAGGTTGGGATTGTCCATTCTTCCATTCCAATATCCCGACTATTCTTGATGTTACGAGATTGTCGATTACAACCATGATGTCGTTTTCTGCAACTGGCGGGAGTTGAGAACTTAGTGTGACGTAATAACGACGAACCGATGTAAAAGAAAGCTGATCCCAGTTTTCCATGGGAAACGCCGAGGTTGTCTCAATGGGAAAGAAACCGTGACCTGGAGTAGCTTTGTTAATTTTATTAAGCAAGTTGAGATCCAAATTGAAATATGGACTTTTAATAAATTGCACGACGGGTACAGGATGCGGAAACCGCTTGATTTCTTCGAAAAAAACAACACCTGTATCCGACGGATTAATAGGATTTACCTTATGCCCATATTCCCTCACTTTCCATAACGCAATTACGTTGGCATTGGTCACCACAAACACGAAATCCCCCGGTTCGATCCCTCCGTACCAGGTACTCTCCTTGGCGCCGGCGGCGTAATACTTCTCTTGGATTTGATGCGGTCTTCTACTGTCAAACTTGCCGAAATATACTTTGCTCATATTGGATCTCCTCGATTTCATTTATTGAAATGATGATAAATCTCATGCGGATATAAGTTCAATAGCTGCATCAGCGCTGTGCAGAAGCCGATCAGGATGATTGGCCCTTCACTATTCGACTGAAACTCGATCCCGCGTTCCACCAAATAGTTAGCTAGACGATCGAAGTCTGCCTCATATTTCGGGACTCTTCAAGCAACTTAAACCGTGATTTGTACCCGAGGCCTTCCACCAGCCCCTTATAGTACCATTCCTGACTATCACGTCCTCGTTTGAAACGAGACCATGCCTCCTCACCGTACTGCTTCAAGTCCCTCTTAATCGAACGAATATTGTGTAGTTTGTCTGCACAGGACGTCTGCCGAATAGCAACGGTTGCATGTTTAAGTTCATCGAGCGTATGCTGCTTTCTTTCCTCCCATGATGCACCTTTGTCCGGTTCTGAGCAGCCTTTTACGATTTCCAATACTTTAGGACCGAAGAAGGCCAGTAAATCCTCCTCCGTTGTATCGGTATCTTCCAACGTGTCATGCAAAATTCCAGCCGCGACAACTTCCTCCGAACAACCTGCCCGCTGCAAAATCATGCCCACAGCATAAGGATGACTAATGTATGGTATCTCTGTGCCTTTTCGGCGCTGTTCCCGATGTGCAACGGCAGCAAACTCAATTGCCTTATCGATTAAAGTCATAGACACGGTTTCCTCCCTTCAATTTCAAAGATCAGTTTCTCATGAATGGTTGCAAACCGAATATTTTTGCAGGTGATTAAGAACCAGCAAAGCCCCAGCCTTATGCAGCGGCTCATTCTGCTTCTCACAATGAAACAGCTGAATGCAGGATGGGCAGCCGTCCGAACAACCACAGCTGCTAATGATCTGTTGGGCTTTCTCCAAGAGAACCCCGAATTTTTCCGCAACGACCTCGACTATACCTGAACCTCCCCCTGCTTGGCTGTCGTAGAAGAACATTCCGGGCATTCCAAACAATGCTGAGCCAGAATAAAAAGAGGTGTGCTGAAAATCAGCCATACTGCACCTTACAACGGCCGGTATCGCCGAAGCTATGGCATGTTCAACCGCATGAAGGCTTCCCTCAGCCATGGTCTCCAAGTCAATGGTATCGCGATCCAGTACATCATTGAGCAGACCTTTAAGTTCATCCCTTCCTTGGTGATCCCACATCAGCCAAAACGCCTCGGTTTGGAAACTGACAGGATATGTGTTTGTCAATTGCACGGTTTCGGGAGGCGTTGCGCCGTGATTGTAGATTTTTTTGTAGCCAAATGTGCTTCGTTTTACGATGATGTTTCCAAGATTGGATTTGATCGCCGCGTCACTTCTCAGTGGATTGGTTATGTCATGGATTTCAATGCTATCGCGAACAATTCCGCGGGTATGATAATCCGTTCTTACCGGCTCCACAACCACTTTGCGTTGCTTACCGTTGACCCACTTGACCTTATAGAAGGTACGATTGTCAGGTCCCAGAAATACTGCATCCACGTGATAATCTCTTATTAAGGAACGCTCATCTACACTTTGAAACAAGATGTCCTCATTCCAGCCGTTCTTGGTTACAACCGTATAAGTAGCCCCCATTGTAAACAAAGTTTGATATCTTGGCGTTTCACCATGATAGAGGAGTTTTCCTTCGATCTGCTGCCACTGGTCGCTTGCTTCCGCAACCACCTTGCGAAGCGCCGAAGAGCGAACATAATTCATAGCATTGGTCAACGTTCCTCCCAGTTCGTGAGCTGCGTATGCGAGATGCTCCTTTAATAGCTTGGGATTCGTTGTATTAATCGCTGCTGATTCAGGCGGGAGCTTAAAGAATTCTTCAGGATTGTGGGCAAAGTATTGCTGCAATGGCTCTTCCTGAAGCATCATAATCACCACACCGTCTCTGCTGCGTCCCACTCGTCCAGCCTGCTGCCAAAAAGAAGCCTGGGAGCCAGGGTATCCGAGTAAGATACATACATCCAGACACTTCACATCAATCCCGACCTCTAGGGCGCTAGTAGTGACCACTCCAAGGATCTCCCCTTGCTCAAGTTTTTGTATGGTTCGTTCTTTAACTTCTTGCGTGAGGTATGCATGGTACGGCAGAAAAAATTCATGTGGTTCGTCTGCCGAAAGCCCGCCATGATCATGAAGGTGGCTGCGCAGTATCATGTTTATTTCACGACTTAAAAGCTGGGCTTGCTGGCGGTTGCTTGTGAAAATGATACTTCTCGGCCATCTTCCATCCTTGTAGATCGTGCGCAGAATCTCATAGAGATCGGAAACAACGGCCCTTTTCTTTTGCTCATCGTCTGATAAGCCCGGATTCCACATCAAAATCGCTTTCTTCTTTACTGGCGCTTGTACTCCCGATATTTCATGAAATCCTTTCATTCCACGCATTCCTGTTAATTCTTCAGCTAGATACTTTGGATTAGCAATGGTAGCCGAGCAGGCAATAAACTGGACGTTCTTATTCCCCAACCTGTCACATAACATTCTTAATCTGCGAAGGACCAAAGAAACCTTTGAACCTAACAAGCCTGAGTATTGATGAAGCTCATCAATAACAACAAACCGAAGATTCTGCAGAAAGCGCAACAGCCCAGGGCCTTTCCCCTTAGGTGAACTTGCACTTTGAAGAATTAAGTGCAGGTAGTGAACGTTGGTCAGCCAATAGCGCCCCTCAGAGAACACGAAGCTAGACGCCTGATCTTTTCTCATATGCTCCGGAACGTTCCGCTGCCCATGAAGAAGTCCAACAGATATTTGTTGTCCATTCACAGTGAATCGCGAAAATCCATTAAGCGAAATTTTATTTCCCTGCTCTTCTATCTCATCGGCCCATTCTTTCAAATGGGTAAACTGGTCTTCGACCAATGCTTTGAACGGAGCCAAATATAGCGCACACGCATCCGGATCAGCAACCAATTTTTCCATAATGGGTACATTGTAAGCCAATGATTTTCCCGATGCGGTTTTCGTACAGAGAACGACATTGCGTCCTTCCCGGATGTTCTGTATGGCTTCTCCTTGGTGCTGATACAGCTTATTGATCCCCAGTGAAAGAAGCTTCCGTTGCAGCCAACTGGGCATAAAGATTTGTTCAGCATAAGCGCCTTGATTGGCGTCAATTTGATGTACATGTACGTCGCTTCGGATACGATTACCGACTTCAAGCAAGTTCTGGACGAGCATATCACTATCGAATACTTGTTGCACGGGAAGTCTTCGGTCTGAGATCATTTCCATTTCTTCCGCTGTCAACATCCCGTCCAAGATTGAACATCCATCATGCGTACAATAAACGCCAGCTTGTTTGTTTATATAGGACTCCATATCGGGTTCAATTGAGCGCCACTCCGAAATTCGAATCCCGTTTGCCCGTTGATGGATATGACGGTAATAACCTTTCGGATCTGCTTTATAACCGATTTGGACAAAGTCTCCATATGGCCGATGGCCCCCACAAGAAGAGCAGATTACAGGCATTCTTAATCGTTCCCCTCAATCAGTATCTTCAGCAGCATTTTGGCTCCAGGTTTGAACAATTCAATATTTCCTTTACCAGGGAGCTGGACGCAACTAGGACATCCTTCAGAACAAGGGCAGCTCTCAATAAGCTCAAGCGCTTTTCGTAGCACATGAGGGAGATTATCGTAAATCGCCTCGATAGTTCCGAGACCGGAGCCGTTCTCGCCATAGAAGCCGATTACAGGTCTATTCGCAAAAGCCGTCATCCCGCTCGCCGAAAAACCTGTAAAATCATTCGCGTCGCAAATAATGAGGTCAGGAATAACGGAAGTCATAGCGTGACCTGCAGCGTGAAGAGAGCCTTCGGCCAACAGATCAACGGGTCTGCCTTCATCTACCCATTCCTGGATGTTATTCCTCAAGTGACCCCATTGGGAATCCGTTAATGTAACCCACATTCCTTCGGGTGTAAATCGGGTGACGGACGGATGATCCAATTGAACCTGCTCCGAATCATGCTTCTGTCCGAAGTAAACTTTTTTATAACCGAAAACGCTCCGCTTGATCTCCAGTTCACCATAGGCCATATCGATTCCTTCGATATTTTGCTTCTGGTAAGTCTGCATAATGTCGATGGCATCACGATAAGTAGATTGGGTGTAATAAGTTAGTTCTTGAATAGGCAATAGAATGATTTCGCCTTTTCTGCGATTGATAGAGTCTACTCGATAGCCTTTTTCTCCAGGAGTCCAATAGATCGCGCCTTCATGAAAGTCACGAAGAGCACTCCATTCATCCAGACCGTCAACGATCGTTTGATCCTGCCCCCGAATGGTGACGCTGTAGTTTTGCCCGGAGATGGATCGAAGGCTAAACTTTTTATCAACGACTTCCTCTTGATTCGCTGATGCGGCAACCTGTAGAACAGTCTCGATATAGTCTTCAACTAATCCGGGGAACATGTTCTGCAAGTCTTCCTTCGTGACTTCTCTCCCGAGCTCTTCTCTCAGTAGGGGAATATGCAAAGCCAACAACTTGTAATTTGTTGGATTAATTCGAACGACTTCCGGAGCCTTGTGAATAAACTCCAGTGGGTTTCGCATGTAATACTGCTGAAGCGGTTCGTCCTGCAGGATCAAGACAGCGACTCCCTCGCCTTTGCGGCCTACGCGCCCAATCTGTTGGGAGAATGCCGCTTTCGATCCGGGATAACCAACAAGAACGGCGAGACTCAGATCACCGATATCAATCCCGACTTCAAGGGCATTGGTCGTAATAATGACATGAATATCGTGGGACTTGAGCCGCTCAATAATTCGTTTCCGGGTATCATTCGGTAGGATTCCAGTATAAAAAGCCGCGAGTTTCTCTCCGTCCACTTTCTCCTTAGGTAGTCGGAGAGGCTGGCGCAATACGTCTTTGATATAACGGGTAAATACCATCGTCTGGCTCCGAGAAGGCTGAAAAATGATGCTCTTAATCACCTTCTGATCCACAGTCATAATTTGTTTCGCCATCGTAATCGCATCGGTAGAAGGCGCGCGGCGGACTTGTTCGTCTGCAGACATGCCAGGATTCCAGAGGACGATTCCCTTCTTCTGATGGGCGGAACCATCTGTATTGATGAGGGTAAAGCCACTTAGCCCCGTAAGATCCTCTGCTAATCTAGCAGGGTTCTCAATCGTTGCTGAGCTCGTGATAATCTGGATATTGTGTGCATTACCAAGCTCTCGGCAAACCTTAAGCAGGCGTCTGAGTACTAATGCGACATGACTTCCGAATGTACCGCGGTACATATGCATCTCATCAAGCACAATAAATTTAAGATTCCGCATATAATTTCGAATGTGGTGCGCGGTCGCATACTTCATCTTTTGAACTTGCCCGAGAATGGAGTAATGAATCATATCCGGATTCGTCATCCATATCTGTGCCTTCTCCATGATTCGCTGCCGCGGCCCATTCTCGGTATCCCCATCAAGCCGACCAATATGAATCAGACGATCTCCCAAATGCAACTGGGTCTCAAACCACTCATCCAGGGAAGAAGGATTCTCCGTCAGTTGCAAGCCAAAACGCCTAATTTGATCCAACTGATCATTTGCTAGCGCTTTTGTTGGAAATATGTATAATGCACGTTCTTCGGGATGGTTATATAAACGACTCAGAATCGGCAGGTTATAGGACAACGTCTTTCCGGATGATGTTGAAGTGACCAAGACAACATTAGAACCAGAATGGACTGCATCGGCCGTTTCTGCTTGGTGTGAATATAACTGCTTAATTCCCATTCGATGCAAGGCGTCCTTAATGGGCTCCGGTGTAGATTCAGGAATATCTGCAAAAGTTGCTTCTTTGGCAGGAAGTGTATGTACATAAATCTCAGCGGCCTCTTCCTCGGCCAACTTCTTCAGCTTATCCAGTACATCTTCTGATGAAAATTCATGACTTACGACGCCAGGAATTCGGTTATCCTCACATAGTGCAAATTCTTCTTTCTCTAGAGGAACGATAGCAAAACAAGACGGACAGTAAATTCCTTCTGCGAATCCTCGGAGGTTTTCAATTACGGGAGTCCAGTCTGAGCATTTAATCCCGGTTGGCGAATATTCAAGTAATCGTTGCTCCCCAACTTGGCTAATCTTATTGGAAATTTGAATTGCCTTTAGCATAATGTTGCATTCCGAGCATTTCAGAAATGCCATACCTGATCCCTCCATCGATAATATCTGCTGATCTTATTTAAACATAATGATTAGACAATAGGTTGTCATCGAATATACGTTCCTGTAGAATAAAACCCCTTTATTGATAATTCGACAATTTAGGCATTAAGTCCTGTGAAAATACGAAAAAACCCAAACAAAGCAATAAATAACCGCTTTGTTTGGGCGTTTTGTAATAAAAAAAAGCGTTTAAAGTAACGGGTGAGAACATTGGATCATTCCAGTTCCTTGCAAGTTGACAGGTGTAATGATGTTCTAAACAACGAAATTTGAAACTGGGGTTTGATCGCCTTATCCGCCTCATCGTACTCATATAATGCATCTTCCAACTCAATATAGAACACGGTTCTCTTTATATCATTCAACAAATAGTTCAAGATCGCTCATTATTGACGATCAAAATACAGGTCGGTATGCACGTTTTTTACTGCGAAGGTGGCTATACAAGAACACGTCGAGCCAATTTTTGCTCGTCCACCACAACCTTACCTTGAACATAGTAAACGTACGTGTACTCCGCAATGTCCGCAAAATCTTCAAGGTGTTCCTCTAACGGAAAGAAGTCTAGATTGTCCGTCAAAATAATGAAGCGCGGCTCACCGTTAAAACGTTCACTATAGAAATCCACCCTCGCTAGTGGATCGAACATTTTCACGTTGCTCCGGCCATGTTGGCGTTCGTAGGCTTCTACAAACTCTTTGTAGTCCACAGATAAAAACCTCTCCGGAACACCTTTTGGAACTATTTCCAGTTGCATGATTCGTTTTGGTGGTTTCATGGTAATGTTTTTTTGTCGTTCAACCTGTGTTAGACGGGTTTCTTTACGTAATTCGATATCAATTAAACTTGCATCCAATTGATTGATTAATGCACTGTTACGATTATCATGATTATCGCGTTCGTAATCAGCTCTGCGGTCCATCAGCTCATGTATTTGCTTCGTAAAGGTTTGATCGAGATACTGAAGAACACGGTTTAAATATTGATGACGTTTCTCTTTGACCCGATCCCTAATCGTAATTGCTTGCTGGATCGCCGCTGTTCGAATCGATTTATCATCTAGAACTTCCAAAACGATTGGTTCACCATTTAATTGTTGCTGAAATAACCAATAATTATCGAGTCTTAATACCGATCCATCTTCTCTTCTGGCGATGCAGATCACTTCACCATCTAATTCTTTACCTGTTCCATCAACAACATTGACCAAATAAACATCAACTGTCATCGGCTCTCGAATCGGATACGATACCATAAATCTTTGAATGGTTAATTTGTCCTGATCTTTCTGGGCAAGCAACATGCTCAATCGAAATAACGGATGATCGTCAGACAGCAACATGACATTTTCAACACAATATTCAGAAAACGGTGTGAATCGGATTGCCTCGTTCATTTGACTATAGGGCAGATTGTGCATTCTGCACAGATCTCTGATATATTTTGGCATTCGATCAATTCGCTTTACTTTCTCCTGTTGGGATGAATACACACGAATGTTATTTCTGGCCAGCACCTGTTCGGCAAATTCAGCATAACTACGATGAGACAGCTTCGATACAGCGATGTCATGTTGTTCACGCCTCATCTTCGGCAAATCGAATGCATCTTCAGTCAATCGCTCCTGTTGGACAAATTCGAGCAATCTTCGGTGTTCTTCCGATATCGACCGTTCCATGGATGCGATTATGTCATCTAAATTTTCACGTTCTAGAATTGCAGCTTGCATGAGTGAAGGAAGATCGTGATCCTCACCGTTAAATATCTCACCAATAAAATCGTAAACTAGATCCGATCCAAGATCATTACGCATCTGATCCATCTTGTCGAGCAGACGAATCATGACATCGCCTTCCCGAGTATTGGATGCCACCAAATTAAATACAGCTACATCATTTTTTTGGCCGATACGATGGATTCTACCCATTCGTTGCTCTAATCGATTCGGATTCCAGGGGACGTCGTAATTAATCATCTGATTACAAAATTGGAGATTGATCGATTCGCCGCCGGCATCCGTGGCAATCATAACTTGACATTCGTTGCGGAATAACTCCACTTGCTTTCTTCGCTCATCCATGGAGAACTTTCCAACAATTTTTGCTACCTTAGGCAATCGTTCGAGTAATCTTTTCTCCAAATACTCCAACGTATCTGCAGATTCTGTAAACAGAAGTAGTTTCTCTCCTTGATTAAGGAGTCCATTTAAACCAAACAATGTCTTTTCCAGCTCATCATACTTTCGTTCGATCGCATTCGTTTTCAAAAAAGCGGTCTGCTTAATCAATCGTGACAACTGATCAATTTCAATTTGGAGTTCTTCCGGATCTACTTGATCTACAGCTAATTCGAGCTGTTGCTCTATCTTTTCTTGCAAATCTAGTGCCTCATCTGCATATTCATCTATATTAATGGCTTTCGCTTTTTCGATGTACTGTTTGCGCTCTTTTATCGTAATTTCTAGTAAGCGCTGTAACCGTTTCCTACGCCGACGTAACGATAAATCAATTGCAGCAATCGACGAGCTCAATCGCCGTTGAAGCAGCATCATAGCGAACGCTGTACTATTACTTCCGGAATTAATAGCCCGATTAAAATAATGTCGTACGTAATTTGTTACGTCCTCATATAGCTGCAGCTCTGGCATAGAGAGTTCATATTGAACCGTTTTCACTGTGCGTTTCGGAAAAAGCGGTGTGCCGTCAAAATTTTTAATATTCTCCTTCAATCTTCGAATAATAAACGGGTTCGCTTTCTCTCTCAATGTTTCACTGACAGATAGACTCGAGAAAATATCTCCATCAACTAATCTCATTAAGTGACGGAAGTTTTCCATATCCCCTTTATGCGGAGTAGCAGTAAGTAAAACACAGTGATCGCTGCGCCGCAGCAACAATTCGCCAAGTTGATAGAGTTTCGTTTTGGACGTCTTTTTATTGATCGTACCGTGGGTATATGCGGCCATTTTATGGGCTTCGTCTACGATAACAAGGTCAAAATCGACTTCACTAAGCATGGTTTTCACTTCTTCCCGCGCCGCCCAGTATATGGAGGCAAGGCATAAGTCATGCTTTAGAAAGGGATTCTCTGACCCATACTGTCTAACGGTCGAACGATTGATAATATAAAACTGTTCCCCAAACTTCTCGCTTAGTTCCTCTTGCCATTGCTTTAATACAAGCGGCGGGACAAGGATCAGAACCCTTTGGATACGGTCACGTGCCATTAACTCTTTGATAAGCATGCCGGACATGATCGTCTTGCCCGCCCCTGGATCATCCGCTAATAAAAATCGAATTTGTGGTGTTTGAAGCATCCGGCTATACACAGCTTCGATTTGATGAGGGAGCGGGATCAATTTGTTGTTCCCCAAGGCCCGCTTAGAGGAAAACTTTGTATCCATTGAGAAGACAAAGTACTGTAGATATTGTTGTAACTCTTGCGCGTCTATTATTTCTGACGTAACAGACTCATTAATTCGTTTAAAGCTCTCCAAATCGGTCAGTTCGACCATCAATTCGTAATATTGATTCGATTCTCGGCCAATAGCTGAAATATTAACAAAATACTCGTCTATCAGTTCAATGCTGTTAATCTCCACCGTTTCTGGGAACTGGGGAGCACGTACAATATCGCCTTTGACTAGCATGATGATCACCTACTTTGCAAAAAGACTCTGCCGCGGCGCACACGAGCAGAGTTAGCGTTTATTTTAGCCCAACTAACAACCTTCCAATTCCTTGACGTGTAACCTCCAAATAATTGCCCGAAAGCTCGGATTCAAGCACACTAAGTTCGAATGGGAAAATACAGGGTTCTCCAGATAAATGATTTAATTCAATCACAGTCTTTCCTGTAACGATCAGTATAACTTGTACGAGCCATTTCTTTATTTCCGTCGAAGAAATATTGGTTTTTGCTTCCATGGTATGAGAATTACGCTTCCCCATGTCAAGGACTCCCCAGGAGCGAAGTGAACTAAGTACGGCATTCACAGATACTTCCACTCTCCGCCGTTCACCATACAGCCCTTTAATTTTCCGACCGATCTGTTCACTAGTCACCTCATCTTGCAAGTGAAACAAGTAGCCAAGCTGCTCTACCGTATCCTTGAAGAATGGATAAGCAAGGAGACACATCCCCCAATGAAGCACAAGCTTTTCTTCCCTCGATGCGCGTTGAAACATCTCAAGCGCCCTGTCACGAAGCTCGATATGCTCGTCTGAAACTAAGAACCAAATTTTAAACAAAATCGTACGGGCGTTAACACGTGATTTTGCTCCACCAATGTCGGCCATGAGCCGTTCATCAATTAACTGGTACAATGCATCCCTTGATGACATTCTAGGGATTTCATTCGCAATAAAATCAAGCTGATGAAGTTGAATTTTTTGATCGAAGCCGACTGCTTTTTTCATCTTGCACCTTCATTTTCTTTTTTGAATGTGGACAAAAGGGACAATAACCTCTTCTATGCTTGCACCGCCATGACTTACCACAATCTCACCTTCTCGTACGAAGGCTTCTCCTGTTTGAGCGATTAGGGCGTAATAATCATCCGGCAATCCCGTACCAGACCATCGTTTACTTGAATATTGTACTGCGGCTTGATCCCTTAGGACAACATCGCGATACACCCTTACGCGCTCTCCGAAGGTTTCAGGAAGTGTCCCATCATTCGTTCGACCTATTCCCTTACTTTCCTTGTTTCCATGATCGGAGGTAAGATAAACATTGAAACCCGCGTTCAACAAATCCAAAAGAAGGGATTGCAAAAATCTTTGTTTCAACCAAACACCAATCGCGGCATTCATGCCTAACTGGCCTTGTATGGTATTGTGAGTGAGTTGGTCAACCGTATCGACCACAATGCCAGCAACTTTGATATTCGATTTGGCCAATGCTGCAATATTCGATCGATCATATTCTCCTTGGCCTAAACCGCGTTCGTAAGTAACATACATTGAGGGAACGCCATTTCTTTCCCAGACTGACTTCCAGGCTTTTTCCTCTTTGGAGGTTGTGTTAATAGAATCGTAGAAGAATTTCGGAATTTCGCCAGAGAAGATAGACTGTCTGGATACAGAAGTTAAGGTAGGAATCCACGCGAATGAACCATAAACCTCACACTGGAAATCTTTCATTAACTCCTGCTCGATTTGAGCCCATTGAACAAAACTTAATCCATCACAGACAATAAGCGCAACCTTCCCTTGCCCCTTTAGCCTGAGCACCTCAACCGTCTTATGCACCATAACCGGAGCGTTTCGATCGGTTAATGTAGCCAACGATCCATAGTGATTTGATAACCAATGCTCAAAACCCGCTTCAACTCTTTCCTCCATATCTATTAAAAGTTTGCTTTCCCTATCCTCGAGTTTCAATTCTAATGCGATACTTTTGGCCTTCCCGAAAAGTCGTGCGATCTGTATCCAAGTACGGCGATCAGGTGAGGAAGAAAGTAAAGTCTCTACCTGCCGATCCATTTCTTTCAGCATTTCGATTTTCTGCTGCTTACCATCATAAGATATACCCCAGAAGAACACTTCAGGGAAAGAGTCGTGAATCACCGATACAGGCGACAGATCACCTTGGATGAAAAGCATGCTTAGCACAGCACGTACCTCAGGGTCCCAGAAAGCATGCGATTTCGGAAATTGATTCTCAACAAATCGTTGCCACTCCTGCTGCAAATACTGCAAAAAAGCATGATGTGAGGATATCCAATCTTGAATAGGAATATCGTTAATTCGACGTTGCAGATCTTCAATCAGATATTGTTGTATC
Source organism: Paenibacillus sp. D51F (assembly GCF_053345695.1). Taxonomy (NCBI): domain Bacteria; kingdom Bacillati; phylum Bacillota; class Bacilli; order Caryophanales; family Paenibacillaceae; genus Paenibacillus; species Paenibacillus sp. D51F. Next base: position 685,621 of record NZ_JBKFAO010000001.1, read on the forward strand.
GGTACCGGAATTTCACACTGAAGACGATGATATCGCATTGCGAGCAACAGACAATTGGATAGGGAATGAACGGAATCATAGGTTAACCCGAAGACTATTCTTAAGATAAAATCGATCGTTGCACGCTCGGAAGATAACGTGCCGCTTATAGTTATATCGGATAACAAATCTAGAGTTCGAGTATCCAATTGACGTACAATATGCGCAGAAAGTCCCGGGAACAGACTACTTTTCCGCAATTCAACCTTCTGTGCATTACTCCATATATCAAAAGGGATTTCTCTTAGGTCATCCAATTGGCTCGTAATAACGCAGTTTACATTTTGATCATTGTTCTTACATCGGACTTCCATTTCGTAGCGAAATGACGCTCTATCCTGAAACTTTATCAATTCTAATCCTTGACCCGTTAATGTAGAAATGATAATTTCATCTTCTAGCAATTGGTCTGGATCGCTGACAATCGTAAGATGGGGGAAAGGTGCTTGAAAACATTCAAGCACCTTTTGACGCCAACCGACCATTTCTATTCACTTCCTTACAGCCCAAGCTTCGTCTGCGCATTGTCATAGTATCGCAGGAGCTTCTCGTCTTCTTGCAGGATCGATTCAGGCAAACGATTTCCAATATCGACGATAATTTGATAGTTTTTCTCTGTCCACGCTTTATAAAATCCAATTCGAATCGCTTCCGTGCGGAACTGCTTCAACTTTTTCTTACTATTAGACAATTCCTCAACATACTGGTTGAACTCTCTCAGCAGCGACTTCTCACGGAGCTTTTCCAGATCGGCCTGCTTGTTCGGATCTGGTACATACCACCGGTTCTTAGCTTTTTCAATTAACTTCAAATCACTTTTAGACAAACCACGAAGGTCCTTAAAATCCGTGCTTAAATAAGCGTGAATCTGACTCGGGACATTACCTTCGCCATCATACATTAGAAAATTCTGCTCAAGAAGAACATCCAGTTCCGGCAACATTTCATGTTTAGCTATATGTTGTATCTCCTTCATAAAGTTAGGATGCAAATCTTGCCGCGTTTGTGGTTTCTTGAGCAGTTGCTGACGGATCCATTCAATTGCACTGTTCTCGTCTGAGACAAAGAGGCTAAGCTGGATAAACTCTTTCGCCTGAATCCTTTTTTTATCGTATTCTGCGACTTGAGTTTCGAGAAAAGCCATACCATCCCTCATAGGGAATCTTTGTTCGATCCCTGCTTGGAACTCGGCCGATGAGAGAGGCACATTTAAACCGTTTTGCACGTGATATGAAACCATTCGATCAAACAAGACTCTTGGGGTCCTCTCTACTACTAATTCCGAAGATCCCCTCTGTCCAATATGAACAGGCAATTGCTTTAAATGATTTCTAACAAATGTCCATGCAGAATCGTCTGTGGATTGATACTCGAGAATTTCCAACTTCATTTCATTCGAAGGTTTATATGCAGAAATAACCAAATCCTGTTTTACTGCGGTAGTTGTCGTAACAGCTTTAAAACTCCCCTGTTTCTTATCTAACGCTGATACGTTAGCTACTACAAAACCTGCCTCTGTAATAGCCGATTGAATGCTATTCCAAACAGATGCTTTAGTATTTGAAAACTCAACTGTCATCCAACGGCCTGGTTTTAATGTGCGAAATGCTTCCTTGAAGCAATCAGTCATGAGTTTCCTATATTCATTTAATCCTTTACCTTGAATAGTGTGTTCGATAGCCTCAGGAACAATATTGGTATTTACCTTAAGCCAAGACTCCCACATCGAATTCAGCTCGGAATAATTTATATTTGCCCCAAATGGAGGATCAATAAATATATAGTCCAAGCTTTCCGTTGGAATCATTGTGTTCTCAAAGCTTTGGCACTGAATCAAGTTTCTTCCTTTGACAACAAAGGCACGAGCGAAATCCATTACTTTTCCCGAAGCAGCATTTAAAACATTTGTTTCTGCATTCAGTGATGAAATATAAAGTGTACCGCTCAAAGGACCGTTACCACGGTTGCCCATATTATAACGGACAAGTCTTGAGCACAAAGTGGCGACTATTGACTGAAATACAATCTTATGTGATAGGGGACTTTTGTGTAGCAAAGCCGACAAAACCCAAAGGTTCCTCTTTGTATAGAAATGATGCATATTAGTAATACCTATTGGTTCATTCCTTCGCGTTTCTTGACCTTCCATCAATCGTTCAGTTGGAAACCAGTGAGGGATTTGTTTATTATTGATTCTCTCTATCAACATTAAATCAAAGTCATCAGGTGTTTTTTCAAAACGCTTGGCTCCCACTTTGTAATTAATGAGCACCGGGACTTGCTTAGCTTGTTTTACAGATTGTCCAGTAGCTGTATCAAAATTAATCACCCAGGCGCGTTCCATATTTCTTTTTGATAATTTTGATGAACAGTTAGGGCACGAGAATACATCTAAAACTGTACGGGTTACTTTATCAACAGCGGTTTCCCAAAACACAACTTCTTGGGTACATTCTGGGCAAATAAATACATCAGACCATACGGTATAATTAATTTTCCCAATGTGCCCATCCGAATGCTTCGTTTCATACATCCAGCCACATTCATCTTCAACTTCATTTAAAATTCTTTTTGCTTCTTTTTCAAAATTAGTCACATTTACAGGTGTATTATAATTATACGCTATAAAAGTTGCGGCGGGAGATAGATCGTTTAGAACAACATGACGGGCTCCCAATTTGGAAAATGGAATAAAGGTTGTTTTATTTCCATCATCAGAAGCCTCCGCTTTATAAATCGTTCCTTCGTTATCCACTTTGTAACCCAATTCAAGAACTGCACCTCGGTCCCCACACATTTGTGCTGCAACACCTGTCATACCTGTCCCACAAAACCCATCAACAACAATATCGCCTGGTTCAGTATAATGAAGAATGTATCGCATGATAGCTTTATGAGGAACTTTGGTATGATAACTATGGGCGTTATAGATTGGATCGTTTTTACCTTCACTTACATCAGCAGTAAAAGGCTCCCGGCGATATTGGTGATCATTCTGTCTTTCGGGCTTCGATGATTCCCACTCTTTCACAAAGTCCTCAATCCAAGGATTCGGACACGCCGTATAATATGGCGGATCAGACAGGGTAAGTATATCCTCATCCTCACCGATGGGGAATCCTTCGATCTTTCTAAGTTCCGGAAGTTTCTTTCTCAATTCTTCCGTAAAGTAAGCGCGACGGGCTTCATCATTTTCAAACGTCATGCCCAAACAGGTCACAGGACCTGTTTGGGCTGTTTGATTCGCATTAGCAAATTCAAGTTGTTCAACCTTATCAGCCATTCTCTATTTCACCTTTCCGTAGTAAAATCCTTACTCGATTGCCGTGGCCAGTACCAATATGATTCCGGACTAGTTCTTCAAAACGGCTTCTCAACTCCTCTACCGTCAATGGGTGGCCATTCCCAGCCATCTGGAATAATTGCTCTACTGATAGTTCCACTTTACGTATCCCTTCAAACAGGTCCTTCAATGTTTGGACTAATTTTAAGTCTACAGGGGATGAGAATTTTCCTTCTTGGATGAATTGTTCGATTAGTTGCTTTTGCTCTGCATTAAGTAATGTAATATTTTCTTTGATCTCAAGGTCATTCAGCGTACTTATTACAGTTCCCGTCCAGGATGATACCAACTCATCAAGTTCCTCATTCATCTTTGCAATACTCACTTGTTGAACGTAAGGCTCATCCTTCGGACGATATCGGCAATGAGGACAAATCACCGAATGTTCCAAATCATCCTTCTTCAAATTCCAGCAGAACTTAAGCTGGTCCAACTTTGACTTCCATTCCTCCAGTTGTCTTGAAGGTAAGATGGAGATACTCGTCAATTGACGTAACGTTGCATATCTGCCATCTTGTAGTACTTGATCCCTCTTATTTTGATCCGTAATACCGAGTCTAGCGCCGCTATGCATCGTGTAATATAGATCGATATACTGTTCTTTCAGTTTCTGTAAGCTTTGAATCTCCTTTTGGCAATCTCCTCCGGATTTCAAGGCATGAAGAATGTCTTCTAGTGCCCCCTCCGCTTTCGCATGCCATTCATGTTTCACTTGCACATGGTTTAATGCATTAACGATATACTGCGCTTTTTGCGTTACATCGATTGTCCTTTGTTCTAACGTTCTTAACTGTTTAGCCAGATATAAATGCTCTTGTATTGTCTCGATATCGGCAATTGAGTATTTGAAATTTTTCAATCTAGCCGGTGTATTGTACACACTTAGGCTTTGTAAAAACTCGTTGAGTTTCCGTAGTTTCTGTTGATTTTCTTTAATTTCATTCTCAGGGAGCAATGGAAAATCCCATGTTGGAATCCCGGATTTAATATCTTGCTCCAACTTTACGATCTCTTTCAACAACTTCTCCACTTCCACTTGCAACTGAGCGACCCCAGTTGCTTGAGATTGGGGTTGGAGAAGTCCATGACTAATTGCAAACAGATCAAATAATGCTCGTAATTCCGCTAACGGCAAATCGGAAGGCTTTTTAATATGGGAAAATTCCATGATGCCTTCTGGTTTAAGACGGATTAAGTCATCAAGTTTCATTGAGTTATATGTCGTGCCGTTGATTGTGATTTCGATGTCACCGCTATAAACTAGCGCTACCAATAATACCGCCAGCAGTTCCGGTTCTAATTTGAACTCCATTGTTCTCTTGACTTCCATCCCGCCGGCGATACGATCCGTATGCAGCAGTTCGGACGCATTAACGACCTGGTTATGACCTTTGGAGTTCAGAAGCTGCATAATCCAATTGGCATATCCAGATTTTTGGACGTTTAATTTTTCACCATCTAGTAAAACCAATCCATTTAGAAAATCCCTAGCCATTTTTGTCTTTTTCGTTGAATTAATTGCGCTTAAGGCTTCCGGAATATAAGTATTTTTAATGGCGTCCCATTTTATCGGTCTATCCGTACCAAATACCGGGTAGTCTGGGTACTTTTCTTCAAACCAATCAGAAAAACAATCATCTACAGCTGTATCAATAATATCACGCACTGATTCTTTAGTAGGTGCGGCAAAACTCCATTCTTTTAACTTCTTTGTAATCCCTCTATATGTCATTTTGTAAACTTCCGGCATATTGACTTTAAACCAAGCCACTAATTCCTTAATGTAATAATTGGCTTTTTCTTCATAGAGTCCTCTAGTTGCGGTTGATGTATTCGATGCCATCTCCATTGCACCAGCATACTGCTTCAACATAAAGAGCAATGTTTGATCCTTCGTATCAAGCACAAAGAAAACTTCATCAGGTTTCTTTTCATCCGTAAATTTGGGAACATCAAAAGTTTGTAAGAAATAAATATAAAAATCTTGCTCCGGTTGAGCTGTAGAACGTTCATTTGGTGCTCCAAAGAAAAGATAACCAGGTCTTGTTGCCTTATGATTATACCAATCAAGTTCATATGACCAAATACGGTAGCCGGTTTTATAAGTAGCTGGAGTAAGCTCAAGAACTTGTTGAAGCACTTGAAAATAATAACGATCTAACTGCTCTCCGCTTAACGTTTCCGCTTTACTTGCAATGTGATCGTCTACAGGAACATCCTTGTCAAGATCAAGATAGTACTGTCCGTTTTCTTGATTGGTGGAAATAAATTGATAGCTAACCGATTTCAATATCTCTTTAAGTGTTGACTCGATGGTAGTATCGAGAAATTCTACGTCCATGTCACAGTTCTTATCGAACAAGAACAATTGGTCCCGCATTTCCGATGGTGTCATGCCAATCCGAACTCTTAGATCATCCGTTGTAAGTCGGAAGACAGATAGAGCCTGAACGATTCGTTTGGCCATTGGTTTATATGAAGGTTTTTGGAATGAGTATTCAACCCGATCTAGCAGAACATCTGCTTTCTCCATCACTTCCCGAACATCTGGATCTGAGCGTAATGTGCTATCGGATTGTATATAGGTCCAGTAACTATCAAATGAAACGATCCCCGGGCTATCTGCCGGAACCTCTTGATCAAGTAGTTTATCTATCTCATCGCTAACCGTCGTTAAAGCAACACGTTTCTCTGCAATCTTAACTTTCTGGAACGAAGTCAAATAAGCCGGATGAATGGGGAACATATCCACATACTTCTCAAGTTGCTCCCCTAATTTATCATATAACGGAGCAAACTTTTGCAAATGCTCCCGAATATAAGCTTTTTGTGTATCGTTCTTCTTAAGAAGACGTTGCGAAACGACAAATTCTATATCTTCACGAGCGATAATCGCTTGAACTGTTCTTTCTTTTACTCTTCTTAATTGCTCAGCGACAAAAGCAAACCTCGGATTATCAAACAACATTTCTTGCACACCGGTCATAAAACGGAACCTTGTCGACTGTGTAATCTCACCCATGGCCCGGAGGAAGTTAAGGTCCAACATCAGTTCCTGTTCTTTCCGGCTACGCAAGTAATCTAATAATTCGTCTATGATGAGAATAAATCCGTGATCTGGATATGTCTCGTGGAAAGCGGACATTAATTTGACGAGCTCATCTTTATTGCTGACAACTTGAGAAAGCTCTGGCATCTCATAGCTAACACCAATACTATGTAAGTATTCAGTCATCTCTCGAAACAGCACTTCCCGGAAAGGCATGTCAATACCATCGAACTCGATTCGAAGCACCTTAAACTTTCCTTCGATCTCCTTGGCTTTAGCCGCAACTTCCTGATTTTGCAGTCGGGCACTTGTACCCGGATATTCCGCTATTGCAGCAATAACACTCATTAAATGCGATTTACCTGTTCCATAGTTTCCGACAACCATGATCCCTTTATGGTCAATAGGACGATCGAATTGTAATTGCTCAATGATAATATCATTGAGTACCTCTGCCATCCGATTTGAAATTACATAATTATCAATAATGCTGTCGTCAGCGGTTCTTAATTCGATAATAGAGCGGATGGGCTCAAATTGTACAAGCTCACGATATTTCATAAACATTTTGCCTCCTAGTTTAGATCTCGATTACATAACTTAAATACGATGTATCACTTGAGTAATATTCAGGATGTTCGGATGTTGCGTAAGTTAAAGTCCCTCTTTCTATCATTCCTGGCCAATGAATAATGAGCGTCTTATTTCCGCTTAAATTTTCAAATAATCGAATTGGATTCTGCCTCAACTCCGTGTCGAATAAATACTCAATACGGTCTAGGAAGACTACATCGTTACTATTGCTAGCAATAAGAGACCTAAGTATCCTCCCTACCTCAAATGGCCGTTTGTCAGGGGGGAGTTGTCGTAATTGCTCGGATAATAATAAATTTACATTTAATATTGGAATCGCCATTTGATGAATAGCTCGATGCAGTTTTTCTTTCGAGACACGATTTGCCACGACAAACAACATTCTATTTCGCTTCGTTCTAGTTGCCTCGATTTCCAAAGAAATTAATTCTTGCAGATTATCCATATGCCTTCACTCCGGTTTTTCACTCATATCCAAAAAATGAATCTCAAGTACTATTTCCACAACTAAAAAGCTTATTCCTGCCCATGATTACTTAAGCTCATTTATCATTATAAAGAACTTTGCTGACAATTGTCTGTCAGCTAGTATATGTTCGATTATATACTAAAAATTATCGATGATTTGATTTATGTGTGAAAAAACACAAGTTACAATTCGGAAATCACAGCTACCGGTACAAATCTTCGTAAACTAACAAAATACAACCCAGCTTCCTTCACCCGATAACCGAACGTTTCAGACCAGGCCAAAGCATAAGCCTGCACTTGAGGCGCATAAAACCCGACAAACTGCTCTAATTTACTCTCATCCAATTGATCCGTTTTGAAGTCGACGATCACCCAGCCATCATCCTCTTCGAAAGCGAAATCTATTACACCCTTCACCAAGAGATTGCCGCCGTTATTTGATTGATGCGTCAATGCCACGGTAGCTGTTTCGGATATTGCCTGTTCGATTGCGGGAAAAGGCGTTGCCTCCCCATTTCTCTGATGCATCATGATCGGGATCTCAAACAACCGCTGCTTTGCTCGTTGACTTCGCTGCCAGAGTTCGCTATCCAGCACTTCTCGGAGTATAGGAAGAGCATCTCCAGCAATCTTCTCTGCAACCCCTTCGACTTGGCAGAGATATTGAACGTAATCAGGCAATTCACTCATCGGAAGGCCTTTTCCGACCACCTCAAGTCCCTTATGGATTACGCTGCCGAATGATTGGCCCCACCCAGTGGCTGACCATTCCGGTGTTTCGCCCATGCTCTTCGTCAGTCCAGTAACGGTTGCTTCGGCATAGGTCAGTTGGCGCAGTTGATGGAACACCTGCTCCCTCTGAGCCAAGTAAGCCCCCAAATCGATTGATGCGATATCTCGCTCCATTTCCTCATCACTTTCTTCAGTCCCTACATCCGCTTCCGGAACATCTATCTCCCGGATATGATCCATCCCCCCCACTAGCGAGCTCCACGGGCATTTCGCCGGCTGCTCAGGGTAGAGGCTGACAACCAACATTTGTTTTGCTCGTGTCGCCGCGACATAGAGAAGACGATCCCGCTCCGCATGCATGAAGGCTCGTTCCCGCACGCTCATCGATTCCCAACCTACCGGCTGGGCAATCGTTTCTTTCTGAAATCCTTTCGATTGTTGGATCAGGAAATAGCCCGCTGCCTCTGTCTCCGAACGATCAACAAACTGGTCAGCGTCATGATCCTTGTCCCCGCAAGGACAAGCGAGAAACACGACAGGCGCTTCCAGGCCTTTTGCCTTATGCACATTCATGATCCGTACCGCTTGACCTTTGCCCGTATAGAGACTGGCAGTTTCCATCCCTTTGCTCTCCCGAATGGCCGATATCGCCTGCGCCAGTTCATGCCAATCCGATGCAAGCAAGGCGCCACGCTGCAAGAGCTCCAGCATCTTGAGAAGAGTTCCAGAACGATTGGCACCAGCTTCTTGTATACTAGAATAAGGTAAAAGACCGGTGTCCTCTATAATGCGGTGTAGTGCTGCCCATGCAGGCATTTCCTTGACCCAGCCGGCATATTGCCGCAATTTCCATAATGCAGCGGTAACAAGATTGCCCCGTTCTTCTGTTTCCTCCGGCAGCCGATAAATTGACCATGCATTTCCTTGAGCACGATACGCTATCAGTTCCTTGTCGCTAATACCGAATAGAGGCCCGCGCAAGACGCTCAGCATCGCCACATGGTCAGACGGATCGGCCAGATAGAGAGCTAATTGTCCAAGTGTATGAAGCTCGGGATATAAGGCGGAGCTTCCGACCGTTTCCGCGGCTACCCCCCTCTTCTCCAACTCTTCCGCGTATAGGTGCAAATAATGCCTTGTTCTTGCCAAAATCAGAAAATCACTAGGCCGCGCCTCTCTATACACCCAAGTTGCGCCATTCCGCTCCTGAATGTGCATATTCCCATCTCGGCAAGCCCACGCAATAGTTGTGGCTATACGCTCTGCGTCAACTGCCGCTACTGCATCCTTGCCTCCCGGAATTTTCGGATACGTAAGCGCATAGATCCCGTGGTTCGCTTTCTTGTTTACTTTGGGATTGGGTATATTCGTTTCCATCCGGACATACGCCGCTTGAACCTCGCTTTCCCAAACGGGAAGCTTGCCGACGAATTGCCCATTCACAAAATCGCCGATCGCATCGACGGATCGGAAATTGCTGGTCAAGTGAAGAACATCTCCACATGCGTGAATCCTCGATTTCACCTCGTTATAAATGGAAATATCCGCGCGGCGGAAACGATAGATGGACTGTTTCGGGTCTCCTACGAGGAACAAAGAACCCGGCTTTGGAGTAAGCTTCCGCCAATTTCGTTCATTCGGATCATCCCCGCCCCCCGTTAAGAGAAACATCATTTCCGCTTGGACCGGGTCGGTGTCCTGAAATTCGTCGACCATTACCCGTTGGTAGCGCCCGGCGAAAAACGCTCGAACCTCCGGGTAATCACGCAACAGACGGCATGCATTCATCAGAAGATCCTGAAAGTTCAGCTTCCCTTCCTGCAATCGCCGTTCTCTGCAATACTCCAATGCAGGCAAGACAAATTGAATGACCTTCGGATACAGATATTCCCGCCACGATTGAAGAAAGGGGAACAGGACCGTGATCTGCCAATCATGAAATCGTTCGGAGATGGCTTTGGCTTGCTTCTTATCCGTCCATTTGTATTGCTTCACATCCAGTTTAAAGTCAAACATCTTCGCAAGTGTTAGCATCAGCATATTGTCCTGCTCATCCGACAACCGCAGCATACGATTAGCAGTACGCAGTTTTGCCTGAAGATTATCCCACCCTTTTTCCGGTTCAGCTGTCGGTAGAAACCTGTTGGCTTCTTCGATCATGGGAAGCAGGGAGAGCCGGATTAGGTTAAAATCAGGACAATGAACCGGTTCGCAAGGGATTTGGAGATCCGTAAAAAGGGATACCCGATCATAGACATTCTTCAGGATGCTGACGTCGATTCCCACCTCGGTAAAGGAGGCAAGTGCTTCACTATCTTCCTCCTGCAGCTGAATCAGATATTCATCCCAGCATTGATCGTGGAACGCGCGATTCATTTCATCATCCATTTCTTCGAAAGAAGGGTCCAATCCGGCCTCAATCGGTCGCTCGCGAAGCATGGAGGAACAGAACGCATGGATCGTTCCAATGAAGATTTGATCCAGATTGGCCAAAGCTTCTTCCAATCGGTCTCTATTTTCTCCTTCAACATCAGCCGCTTTCCGCTCCAGAGCAATACGGAAACGCTCCTTCATCTCATCCGCCGCTTTATTCGTAAAGGTGATCGCCGCAATATGCTCCATCTTCGCCGTTCCGGACTCGATGAGCGCCAGCAATCTGCCGACCAAGCTGGTTGTCTTGCCCGAGCCTGCACCGGCTTCTACCAGAAAAGTTGTATCAAGCTCTTCCACTATCCTCTTTCTAGCTTGTTGATCGGATGGTTCATTCAATGTTCTCCACCTCCAGCAGCGTGTGCAGTAGTTCCGAATTTGCTTCATCCTTTCGCTTATGGGCCATCATCTCTGCGTGCTCTCCGCATACAGCCGCATAGTCGCAATATCGGCAGACCGCAGGATTTGAAGCGGGAATAAACAATCCCTGTTCCATCGACAAAAGGATTCCCCGGATCACCGCGGTGACTCGATTCCGTTCGGTTTGCGGGCGTGCAATCACTTGCCCGTGCCCCCGTTCGCTTGGAAAGACGTAAGACGCTTCAAGCACTTTTGCATCAGAATCCACACCCGTTTGCCGCATCCATAGCTCCGTCCCCATTGCGTAAAGCGCGTGTTGCAGCTGCGTACCGCCTGCGAACATGCCATTTTCCTTGTAAGGCCGAGGACTGCCGGTCTTATAGTCGATAATCCGATATTGATGCGGCGCAACTTGATCGATCCGGTCGACGATCCCGCGCAGCGTAATCGCCATGTCCTCGCCAAGCTCAAGGTGCAACGGCTGGCCGTCCACGATGAGCTCTTGTTCGAAAAACCGGGGAGCCGTCTTAGCCTGCAATTCCATGCGATAGAACACGTCCACATCCCGGAGCATCGCTTGCCGTTCCCTCTCAAACACATGAGGGCTCGGTGCCGGAATCCGCTCGGCATACAAGAGAATCGTCTCCTCCGCAATACGAAGCAAACGGGCATGATCGTGTGTAATAGGCATGACTTTACTTGCGTTGACTTCCGTCATATAACGACGATAAACCTCGTGCAGCAGCGAGCCTCTTTCATTCGGCTTCAGCCAGGAGGTACGGTCAAAAGTCACCTGATCTTTCACGCGAATCCTGAGCACATATTGGAAAAAGTACCGCATCGGACATTCCGCGTACTTCTCCAATTGACTTGCGCTAAGCGTCCGTTCGTCCCGGTCTTTCCAATAATCAGTCCATTCATCCCCCGCTATATATCCGTCATGCTCCGTCACTTGCGAGCTGCCACGCGCCTCGAGTGCAAGTCTGCCTTGACGAAGCGACGGATAGACCGATTCGATGAAGGATTGCCGGTCCCTCATAAGGTTTACATTCGCATGGATTTGTCGGAAGACATAATGAGAGCCGTCCAATGGCAGTCCATTTAGCTCAGTAGAGGATGGCTGCTCTACATCCAAATACCCGACAGGTTCGCCTAAGCTTCGGTGCAACATCTCATAGTCCGCATTCGTTTTTCCGGATACTTTTCGGAATACCTGTAGAAGTTGAAAAGCCGGGCTTGCTGTCGCTCCTTCTGCCAAGTCATACGACGAGAAGCTAAATGTGATATTGCCACTTATCATCCCAAGCCGACCATCACGAAGGCGTTGCCGATCTCTTTGTCTCTGCACGGCTGTTTGAAGCCCGGCATCGATCCGTCTGCACTCTTCATCGAGAAGCATGGGATTTTGCCTGATATTCCCGGACCACGACTGTTCATCCATCCCGAGAAGAAACGTATGTTTTCTCCCGCTGATCCCCCCGTTCGCCAAACTCGATATGTACAGGAATCCGGGCTTGGGTAACCGTTGCACCCCGACTCGAAGTTCCTGCAGCATGTCTCGGGCATACAAGAACATTTGCTGAAACGGCATCGAGTCCGGAACAGGACATTCCTGCAGTTCTTTAGCGATACCTTTCATTTCTTGCAGGACGATCGCATCCTCTTCCGTTCCGCATACACCAAATCGATCCAAGATGTTAACGAGCCATCCCCAGATTCCCTTAGGAGAGGAGAGCGCCGCTTCGTCAGGAAACAATTCTCCCAGGAGGTTTGTCAGATGCTTCTTGATCTCGTCATCCCGCTGTTGTTGTTCCGTCCGCTCCCGTTCTTCGGGTTTTTCATCTGAATCCCCTTGGGACCGAACATGCCCTGCCACCAGCAACTTGATATACCGTTCTTTCCCCCAGCCGATTCCGCTTTTCTCCAGGGCTCGAATACAATCTGCATTCGTTATTCTTTGGTCACGATCGGAGAAAGTGATCAATTGCTGCTGTAGCATCGATGTTAGCTGCCTCAATTGGTAACCGGACTCTAACCAGTTCAGTAGGAAATGTGCGGCTCTTCCCATTCTGGATGTAATCACAGGCAGCCCGTCTGCAAAGGAAGAGGGAAGACCGAAAGAAGCACACATGGTCGAAATAACCAACGCATATTCTTCATCCGGGACGATCATCTCCACTTCATCCAATGGAATCCTACACTGAATGATTCGTCTCAATGCTTCGCGAACCTCCGCCAGCCTTCCGGTCGCATGATAGAACTGAACCTCTCCGAACGGCAATGTGGATTGAACGTCAGTGAAGGAAGAATCCGCAATAATCCTCGTCATCCGTCCGTTTGACAACCGCTCCAGCATTCGAGCGGAAACCGGTGAAAGCGGCATAGGGTCTGGCAGAATAAGCTCCACGTTTTCCGGCAATTGGGTTGGTAAATGCGACAAAAGGCCGGGGAAATCGATCCAGCTCCGCTGATTCAGAAAGCGCTCATACGCTGACAGCACCTTTTTGACATAGCTGCCTTTTTGCTGGCTCATAAAGTGGTCGTCTCGAAGCTCCCCCGCTCTCACTCCGGCACGGCGCAGATCCATAATGGCTTGGTGAACATGCATGGCAATACCAGGCTTTACTTGATCCACCGCGATGTAGGAATCCGGCTTGGAAGCCATTTGTTCCATGACATGATGGATAATCCAAAAGGACCGCTGTTCCCCGATTAAAGTCAGCCCTTGTTGATACAGGGAGAACTGAACCTGACTTCTTACAAAGGATTGAACCGTTTGGACCTCCACATTCATAACCGGCCCTAATTCCCGGCATATTCGCATCAACCAGGACTGTCCTTCGATGTAGGAAGGAGCAATAACAATTTTGCGGCGAAATGGCTCTCTACGGATTGCATCATATAAACGTTCTAGAAACGTGCCTGCTATTTTCAAAAGGGATACCTTCCTTTCGTCTATCTTTCAACAACAGCACCTTACTGCCCATACAACTTCCCCCAACGCTGTAGCTGTTCCTTGAGCTTTTCCCGGACAGATGCAGGCTCTAAAATCTCCGCTGAAGGTCCGTACTGAACCACCCAATTCATAAACTCCCGCTCGTGGTTGACGGTGACCTCGAATAATAAGCTGCCGTCCGGCAGATCGGTCATCTTCGGTCTCACGAACAATTCTTCTTCCTTCACATAGCGGGCGACATCCGGATGGAATTTAATCTTGAAAGTGATTAAAGAATCCCCGCGTTCAATCGACCAGGTATGCTTCATATACTGAGCAATGTTAAAATCACCCTTGTCGAATCGATTACTTGTCAACTCTACATGGCGGAAACGGCTTATACGAAACGTGCGAATGTCCTGCTTGGAATGACAATAGCCGATCAAGTAAAACCGTTGATCCCGCGGGACCAAATAGTACGGATCAATTTGGCGCTCCGTCAATTCATTCCGGCTCTGGGTATGGTAAACAGCCCTGATCGTCTTACTGGCGATAATCGCTTCCATGATGGACAGCAAGAAGTTGGCACTGTTCTCCCGATAAGCCGGGGTGCCCATTTGGATCATGTCTGCGACATTTTCCAGTGTATCGTACCGCTTCCGGGTTTCTTTCACATGGGTAGCCATCACCTTGTTGTAGGCGGATTCAAAGCCTGGAGGCAATTTGCTGGTGTCCAACACGGAGGGCAGGACAGAGAACACCAACGCTTCCTGCTCCGTGAAATTCAGCGGGTACATGGCGAAATTACCGACAAAACGGTACCCTTTTCCGTAACCCTCGTTTGTAATCGGTGCGATCAAGTCCAAAATCCGCATGTCCCTATAAATCGTACGATCCGTTGTCTCGCATTTGTCCGCCAGCTCCTTGGCCGAAATCCCCGGATTGGATTGAATGGCGAGAAGTATTTTAAAGAGCCGAATCACTTTATCCGTCATGCTATATCTCCTATCATGGCATATAGAATGTAAATCCTTATCATCATTGGGATTCTACACTTTACCTGGTTCTTCCTGCCTATAAGGAGAAAACGCAACGTTCTCTGTCGTTTTGATGATGTAAACTTCCTCTAGACCCGGCGTAAGTTCAACAATTGCCGTATCCTTAACGACAAATCGCACCATGCCGCAAACATGATGCTCAAACCTATCATAAATCCGGCCGGCGCTGCGGCATCCTTTCGGTACGGTATGCGGACTGTTGGCGACATAGCCGATTTTGCCCAAAGGGATCATATCCACCTTTATCGCTTCATGGTCATGCGGATTATCCGGGTCTTTGATCAAGTGAACGACCTGACCCGGCTTTAGAAATGCTGCTCCGTAGTAATGCTGCGTGCCTGTGACGGCGATATAGATCGGTTGATCCACTGTACTCTCTCCCGCATGTCTTTCCTTCATTATGACGGATCGCAACGACCATAGATTGTCAGCGAATATATGTTCTGCGCACAAAAAAAGCACTGCGGCATCTCAACTTGAGATCGCAGTGCTGCAATCATTTTAGAAAATGGGCGAATTTATCCGGCGCAGTTCGAATTTCTTGAGCCAGCTTCTCGTATTCCGCAGATAATTTAATCGAACGAACTCTTTTGGCGTCTTGATCGCGCGGCTCAATGAATCCTTCTTCTCTCCAATGACTTACCTTTTCCCTTATTGAACGGTCCGACAAACGCAGCAGGTCCCTCATTTCGCTTGTCGTTAGGGTATCTTGTTTAAAGGTTAATTGAGCAAACACCATTCTTTGCTGGGGATCTAACTTACGAATTAGATCCGGTTCGATTTTCGTCATTTGAGCAGATTTCTCCGTTACGATGGCAGCGGCTTCTTGAAAAACCTCCGCCAAACCATCGATAAAGAATTCCAGCCAAGGCGTCAAATCAGCTTCATTCCGCCCAAAATAATAATTGTGATGGAGACCCAACTGGAGTCGTCGATAATATTCAGCCAAGTTGCGGTCATAGAAATTCTCGAGTACAAATAACCCCTTTAAACCATATCCGCCGCGTCGTAAAAGATATGTCGTGATCATCCGGGCCGTTCGGCCATTTCCGTCCAAATACGGATGAATCGTTAGGAACTGCCACATGAATATGCCAGCCTTGATAGGAACCGGAACCGAATAGGTTTCCGGCGAGTTCACCCAGGCAACCAAATCCTCCATTAATACCGGGACATCTTTCCATTCCGGCGGCAAATAAAAACCGGAGGCATTGCGGCTGCCTACTTGATTCTGTTCTTCGCGATACTCGCTAACACGCGGTCTTCGTCCGTGCGATATTCGGATAATGGCATGCAGCTTTTTAATAAATTCCTCTGTGACCGGGAGCTGCCTTTTTTCGGCTTCATCCAGATATTCCAAAGCTTTCATTAAGTTATAAACTTCCTGCTCTTCATTGTCATTGCTGGTTTGGTACAAAACTTTTCGCTTCGTCGCCTCGTCAAGCGTGTTTCCTTCAATTTTCGTTGAAAGAATGACCGTCTTTTCCATCGATTCTTTCTTAAGCATATCCAGAATAGATGCGGGCAATGGAAGCAAATCCACCACAACACTGGCTCGTTGTATATCCATTAGTCTGCGGGCTATGGTGTCCGTTATTGAATATTTGGGTGTAAACATAACATCACCTTCCTCAATAACATTGTACCATTGCCGCTATTTTGCCGCAAAGTATTTTTGTTTCATTGCATTTTCTTCGTATATTTTAATATCTACAATGACATCCGGTACAACGCTTTATTCTCCAGCCCTCGAACCGGCTGTGTCCATAACTCCTTGTCCGAAGTGGCGCTTAGTGCGTCCTCCGCCATCTGGAGTTTGGCATCCAGTGCGTCAATATAGTGCAATGCTACCGCTTCTGCCGTTTGCGGCTGTACCGGGCTCCCCCATTCTCCGAGGTTATGGTGAGAGAGAATAAGGTGCTGCAATCCGATTACTTGTTCCGAATCAAGCGGAAGTTCCAGCCGCAATGCAGCTTCTGTGATCCAACCAGCTGCCATTGCAATATGACCGATCAACTTTCCCTGAGTGCTATAATCTGTCACGACCCCAAGCTGAGCGATCATCTCCTCTGGCTTTGCAATATCGTGTAGGATAATCCCGGCTTTGATCATATCTGCATTCAGAAATGGCCGCTGCTTGCATAGGAACTCACCAATTTCCAGCATACGAACGATATGATAAGCCAGTCCGGCAAAGTAAGCATGATGGTGCATTTTGGCTGCCGGATAATGAGCCAGTTTCTCACTCACCTTATCGACGCAAAAGCTTACAATATCACGAATGACCGGATCCCAAATACTCTCGATGACTCTGTATATGACCTCTAATAATTCCGCAGATTCAATTGGAGCCGCCCGAATAAAATCGGTTAGGGACACACCGTCTTCATTACTTACATTGCGAATCCGGGTGATCTTAACCTGCGGCTTTTCCCGATACAATTGAACGATTCCCTGAACCTTGACTAGCGTCATCGGAGAAAAGTCGTCTTTTTCCGTTTCCTTCACATCCCAATACTTGGCAGGAAGCTGGCCGCTGGCATCACACAGCACCAAATCGAAGTAATCCTTTGCCGGGGATGTGTTGGTCTGCTTCAGCTCCAGCTCTTTCAGCAAATAGAAGCCGACGAATTCATCATTCGTACTCAGATCTTTAATCAATGTCATTCTGTTCACCCCCAATTACAACTCCAAAAACTCTGCCTCTGCCTCAGTGATCTAGTATATTTTTATTTTATAATTAAGTCATGACAACTTTTTGTCAGCGAATATATGTTCTGAACAAAAAAACGACCAGATCTAATCCGGTCGCGTAGAAGTCCTTATTCACATTGGGAAAATGTAAAATTCAAGCTTTAATCATCATCGGTTAGAATTAACTCCCTTTTACAAACATCACACTGGACCTTGATAACCAATCCTAGACTTGTTGGTATAAATATGTACGCAAACTTTGCTCCCGTTACATCCTTGGGTTCACATTTATCCCAATCATTAATTTTGTTTTCCATAGAATTATTAATTTCAAACTTCATATCATCCTCCGTAATCAATGTAACTGATCCTTGATCTTTTGCACCCATATTGGAAGAGATTCGGCCTGATATTTTAAAACATGATGTTCGGCTTGTATAACGATTTCACCGGAAACTTCGCTATTATCAATCACAATCAAATGATCAATGAGATGGATATGAGTTAGCAGATTTTGCATGGATGTGGTTTGTCTCCGAATGATGTCTTCAGTCGGTATATGATGTCCGCCGTTTCGAACTCTGGCGGCAACACGTTCGATATTGAGCCGAACATCATTTAGACCCACATAAAACATCATCACTTCAAAGCCGTTCGCCTTGGCTTCCCGTATCAGTCGTATCGCATTACCGCCGGCCAAAGTCGTTTCTACAGAAAAATCGCGTTTATGATGGATACAATCTCTCGCAAGTTTAATCGCTTCTTTGCCTGCGGATACTTTGCGGCGATCCGGATGGTCAGAATCAATGCTCCGAGCTAAAGCGTCGGGATCTATATTGACACTGATACCAAGCCTGTCCACTATCAAATTGCAAATGGTGCTTTTGCCGCTGCCGTTATTGCCGGCGAATACAACCATCACTGTGGAGTACTCATTCATGATGAACCCCAGGATTGTCGATTGGCTCGATCACACCGTTTGCATATTCTTTGACAATCTGGCCTTTTTCCGTTTGATAGACAATATAAGTTCCGTTCGCTTTTGCATCCAGTTTCGCGCGATCGCCCGTAAGTTTGATCAGTTTTTGCAAATCTTGAATACGGTCCATCATAGGTCACCATCCAACTCGACTTAATCTTGCCATTATTATAACATACTCGTTTCAGATCAAAATTACAGGCCTCGCATACCAGTTTGTCCACCCACTCACAAAAATCAAGCTATGCTCAAACCGCGTTACTTCTTATTCCCATTATAAAGTTCAAAAACGAATCTTCCCCAGCTCCTCCCGGAAAGCCGGTCTTCGCGGAAATTTGGTTAACAATTTTTGTGTGACGGTGAACGCTTCTTTCCGCCCGCCAACCTGTTGAAGCATTCGAATGATCCGGCAAACATCGGCGTAATCTCGCCTGTCTCTGGATTGATCCGCCCGGAATTCGATATATGCCACGAAAAGCGCCTTCACCTCCTCCGGGTAATGCGGAAGCAATTGCTCATAGAACGATTCAATTCGGTAAGGTGCCTTGCGGACCTGTTCCAAAAGCCGTGCGTACATCTCCTCTTCCACCAGAATTTGGGTATACGTATGCTCTCCCCTCGTGCTCTGCTCTAATTGATCTAACATATCTTGCAAATACAAAGTCCATTCTCCCTCATCGGAAAATGTATCCTTCACAGAGCGATAATACGCATACTCTCCGTTCACAATCAGCTCCATCCCGAGTTTCCGCTGCTGTTCGACTTGTCCTGTGCGATGGTATGCCTCATACCGATATTTCTTCCAGCGATAGACGAGCCCCGGCAGCCCCTGATCTTGGGCTTCCCCGGCCTCCGCCAATCGGATCGCTTCCTCGGCATCGCCTTGCTCAAGCGCCGCTCGAATCGCAATCTCCCGAATTTCCGGGAAATGCAGATGTTTATACAAATAAGCTTTCGCCTGTTCTTCACCTGAACGTTCCAAAATTTGACCATATCGGAGCACAGTTACCCGCTCGTCTGTGTACTCCCGCGACCAATTGCTTCCGGACGTATGACCCAGGAGCGAATCCGCCGCATCATCCCATTGATGTTGCATCTGTTCCGACTCGATCAGCGCGCCCGCCGCCTCGAGGAGCGCGAGCTGCCAATCCGACCACCCGTCGTAATAAGGCTGGTGTGTCTCCTCCAACAACCGGCGGAAAATCTTCAAGCGTTCTTCCGCCGGAATATGATGGCGATCCTGAACCAGCTTGAAGATCGATTCCAGACAGCTTTCGATCACGATCCCGACTCCACCGTCCGAATCGTCGGCGGACTGCAATAATTCAATCATCTCTTCGATGATGCAAAACAGAATCGCCAGCCCGTGCAACCATTCCCCTTCATCGAAGGCGGAGAGAGCCTTTTCAGCGACGATCTCCGCACCTTCCACCGTGCGGCTTACGTTCCGCCAAGACACAAAACCATGATCATCCGAATATGTGTCAATGTAGGATCGAATCAACCGTCGGCAGGCGTCCAACTCCTGATCCGCGCCCCTTTTCGACAAGTGGAGTCTGATGCGCTCTTCCGCGGTATATGAATCCGATGCAATCGAGAGCAGCAATTCGATTAATTTCTCCTTGCTCTCTGCTTCCAACAGTTGCCGGAGAGACGGTTCCGGTGAAGATACCCTGTCTGCATCTCTATTCTTAAGCTCGAGGAATACGGCGACTTGATGCTTGCATACCGGCCCGAAATCGTACGGACAATCGCATTCCGATTCCATTATGTTGTTCTCGTTGTCTAGCCTTACATAAACCTCATAATCCTCGTACCCGCGCACAACCGCAGTGTACTTTTCATCGGCAATGGACTTCAAGGAAATTACCCGTCCTTCGGACGCGTATTCCTTCCCTCTGTGTACAACTGCAGGATCTATGTATCTGGAAAAATCGGATAAATTCAAGAGGACCACCCCCTTTGGATGCTTCTTTCCATCTTGGAATTCCAATAGTCGATG
This sequence comes from Paenibacillus sp. D51F, assembly GCF_053345695.1. Lineage (NCBI taxonomy): Bacteria > Bacillati > Bacillota > Bacilli > Caryophanales > Paenibacillaceae > Paenibacillus > Paenibacillus sp. D51F. Next base: position 706,307 of record NZ_JBKFAO010000001.1, read on the forward strand.
AACACCTGATAAGATCGCACCGTGGTAAAGAAGGGAATATGTTGGTCTGCCGCAGCGTCGACATATTCATCTTTTAGAAATGGTGACAGCGACACAGGTCGTATATCGGTTGCCATTTGGAAAATAATCCTGCTCATTTGTTGCTTTTATGCTTAAGGATGTATGTTTTAGCCAAGTGGTTTAGATGGCCAACAGCAATTGAATTGGGATCACTCGGGTCATGCTTCTTCTGCATGGCACGTTCAAATTCATCCATCATCTTTGCAAAATCGCATACATTCTGCTCAAGACCAAATAAGCGTTTCATGTCTCGATAGTGTCGAAAAAAGACTGCGTTAGCTTGATCATTGGGATAACCTAATTGTTGAAGTTCCAAAATGACCGCTTCCGCATACAGCTTAATCATCGTCTGTCTTGAAGAACGTTTCACCGGTATCCCCTGCCCAAACATTTCTTTATTACTCGAGAATCAACTTCACTTCAATGGATTCCAACCAATCCGAAACACGTTTGCGATTCTGCTCTTCAACAAACTGGTAATACCGCTCTAACTGCTCGCTGTCGGAAGATAACGCATCCTTGAATCTTCGGAATATTTTCTTGCCGCCGCTCAATATGTGCATCAAAGTGGATTGCAGCTTTTTATCTTCAACCGTTTCCGCAAAATCAACCATGTCGGTATATCCTTCATCCGACTCCCGTTTCGGTAACCGAAAATAAATTTCATTAAAGCCTTCTTCAATGACCTCGCTTAATTCTTCGTCCTCTTCATCCCGGTCAAACGTTCGCAACGTGACAACATCTCCAGTTTCGATATTCAGGAAGGACTCTATTCCTTCTACGTACATGTCGTATGCATCCACAATCTCCTGAAACTGCTGCTTGGTCAATTTCAATTCTTTCATAGGTTCTCCCTCAGCTACTATCGCTTTGATCAACTCGCCGCGTTGTTCCGCCTCATATTCCTCCCACGTGATTCCATACGGGAAGCCGCCATCCGTATATCCGGCGATAAAATAGAAATTCTCGTCTTGTTCCAACAGCCCCATGAATTTCGCTTTCTGACCGGTCCGCTTATTTTTCTTCCTGCCGCGCATTAAGTTCCCCACCTAAATCCATCTTATTTGAGCGTGCAGATTAGCCAAATTGTCATGAAAACCCCAGCCGATCCCTTCTGTTTTCGAAACCACGGCTTCGAGGCGCTCCTCGAATTCGTCGAACAACTCGGCCGTTTCATCTTCATTTACTTGATCAATGATATCGGCATACATGGACACCATGCTGTTGTAGAAGCGTTCATCAATATCCCCGTAGCTTAGGGTGAAATCAACTCCATTTTCAACGTAGACCAGCTTCAATTCCAGGGCGTACCTGGCATTTCCAGTCAATCTCTCGAATTCCGAAATCGCATGTTTCGCATCCTGAAGTCTCAGCTTGCCAAATCCCCGCTCAGGGAAAAACTCTTTCTCAACCTTCTTGCAATACTCTTGAAAGAGAGACTCTACTGCTTCATCGCCCAGTATTCTTACAGCAAGAAACTTCTCCATATCTTTGCTGGCGCCATAACAAGCCTTCACCAAATCGATAAGCTGGTCGCTATTTAGCTGCTTCAGATGCTTATTCAGAGCAGACTTCGTCAGCTTCACAGGCTTTTTCCCTACCGGCCGCTTAACCAGTGACTTGGGGATCAGCTTGTCCTTATGCCGCTCAAGCTCCTGATTCACTTCTTCGCAGGAGAAATGTTCGGGATCATATCCTTCTCGAACCCAACCGATAAAATGATCCCGCTCCGGATGATTGGGAGTAAGCAGTACTTCCAGCATATGCTGATGCCCCCAAACGCCTCCCACATCTTCCTGCGGACAGCCGCGGGCACCATCTAGACACAAGGGTGCCGGGTCGGATGTCGATGCGTCGATTTTGATCAACGTAACCGTGTGCTGCCAATCATCTCCAAAATCATACACGTATGTAAATACGGTGTTTTCTTCGTGAACATGCTTCTGAACGATTTCCCTCCGTGCATTCAGCACCTCGCGGTCTTCTATATGCTCGAATGTCGGATCGGGCAGACCGATCACCTTTTCTTTCACATGAAACTCGTATAAATGGTAATTTTCCCATCCCATGACCGATTGGATGATTTTGTGAAGCTGATGAAACGTCACGTCCGGATGAAATTGAAACTCCCGCCAAATCTTCGGGGCAATCTCATTCAGTTCGATTCTGCATCGATAAACCATGATCGTCTGTTCTCCTTTTAAGTATTCCGAGTATATAAACAAACCCACTGTATCCCGCGGGCGGAGTTACAATGGGTTGGCTATTTAGATTCATTCCCATTCTTCTTCGCGCATCCTTTTGATTTCATCAGTCAAATGCGCAGCTTGTTCCGGAGTTAAAACTCCAGCCGATTCAAGGATATCGTCAATGCTGCATTCATCCTCAGACATTTGTCGGTCCAACTTATTTGGCAGGGGCATAGCCAACTGTTCTCCTCCCAATTATAAATCTGAGCAATCATTTTCATTTCTCTCCGGGAAACAAAACAGGAACATTCTAAACTTCATTCTCCTGCTGTTCAAAAGAAATCCTAGACCTCTTCACAATGATACGCGACAGTCCCGCATAGGTCTGTCTTCCTCAGTATAAGCTTTGCCTATAATGGGATTGGTGAGTATAGCTTCTGTTTCAAGAATGAATAATAAAGTCCTCGGGAGATAAGGATTTCAGTAACTCCGATGTGCTCAAGGCTTTGCCAAGCTTGAATTCCTTCCTGCTTTGTTCAATCATGACCTTCAATTCCGGATTAGACTCAACGTCAGCTTGAATGGACCGCTGCTCTTCCTCTTGCAAGACGAGAGTGAACTTTCCCTTTCCTGGAATATGAAAGTGGTACACGGAGTTGTCGCGGCTCATATTCGATATGTTCTCCATCAACTCTTCCGGTGAATTGACCTTTTCCATTCGATGTCACCCCATGTCATAAGCTTTTCCGCTCTTTTATCACCAGTATAACATAAACCGCCCCGAATCCTGTAGAAGCAGAAAACCGGTCCCCACGGACCGGCATATCGCCCATGTAGCTCGTCCACCCTTACTTCGCAAACCGCGCCGTTAGCTGAAATTGCTGAAGATCTGAAGAAAAGTAAAAAGGCCTACCCTGTAAGAATAGACCTAGAAGTTAAGATTTATATACATCACCACGAGAGCCAATTTTAATTACTTGGATAAGTAACTTATCATTCTCAACTGAATAAATAATTCGATAAGAACCCACTCGTAATCGATATTCGTCCATTGTTCCTTGCATCCTTTTGATATCGAGCTCTGGATGATAAGGGTCTTCACAGAGAATTTGTAGATGTTGAGTAATTCGAATACGATTCGTCCTATCTAATTTTTGTAAATACTTAAGAGCATCTTTATAGAACTCAATTGAGTAAGTCATCGATAACATCCTTAAGTTTAATACTCTCGCCACGTCTAAAGGATTCTTTAGCTTTTTTAATTGCTTCAATATCATCTTGAGTAGTTGGCTCATCATCCCAAGGGATATGACGATACTCTTTATTTGTGACTAATTTTTCCAAGAAATCAGCAGCGATTGGAAGGGCTTCTTCAGGTAATTGTTGAATTAATTTGTTCAAATGATCTTTTGAAACTGCCATTCGATCAACCCCTATCTAGAAAGGCTAAATTAATTTTATTATAACACGTACTTAATGAAATTTCATAAAGATCGTACGGGCTATTTCAAGGTAGTCAGCAACATCAGCTAACACCGTATTCACGCTTCGGGCCATACGGCCCTTGGTCTGCCCGAGGCATTTCGGGGGAGAAGATTCATGCAGACAACCCTGCGAACCTAACCGCGTCGCGGCCGGCAGCTACGCTGCCTTAAGGTTCTCGGATTCGTGAATACAAGAACGTTACCTGAACCCCTCGTCAAAGATGAGTGGTCTGGTTTTCCTCCATAACAAAAAGTCAGAAAGTTAATGTCCATTGTTTTCTTCTTTAATCCAATTCCACAATACTTTCCTGTTCCAAGCGTATCCTTCGATCAAGCATCGTTTGCAGCACCTGCCTCCAATGGGTCAGTCGGGTATCCTTTAGAGCCTCCTCAAGCTTTCCGGCATATTCATCGCTGATTGACGCCGCTGAGGACTCGTAACGAAGAAGCGTCTCCGCATCCATTAGCATGGGCCTCAGATTAGAAAAGAATTTCTTCCGCAGGTATTCAAAAATCCGGATTCCTCCCAGATCAATATCACCCCAATGATACACTTCAATGTTCTTTTCCGATGCCGAGGCCAAATGCTCTGCCAGTCTACACAAAAAGGATTGCAATGACCGATGGGGAAATCCCCCGGTATATAGAACAAGCTCTGTGTCGCGGAGCTCGGAAGCGTGTTCGAGCCACAGATGATAAGTCGCCAAGTTTTCAATTGTTACTATCCGAGTGGCAACTGTTTGCACTTGACACATTTCTTCCACCGTTTTATCCGATAAGCCAACCCCACCGGCAAACACTCCAATATCAACCTTACGACTGTCGGTAGTACGGAATGAAAGAGGCCCGCTTACCAGCACAATTTGTGGATTTTTGGCCACCCCGAGGAAATCAAGCCATTCTTCCTCGGTTTCACGCTCCTCTCCTGATGCCTGCTTGGCGAGCGAAAGCAACCTTCGTTGAACGTTTCTTTCCATGTGCTTGGAGTCCTTGAACAGCTTCTGGCTAAGTAATCTTATTGGAGCGGCTCGCTCGAGCCTAGGAAGCTCCAGCAATACACAAACAAGATCCTTATACCCCTCTGGATCGTCCACCTCCAGGTGGGCAGTTTTACCTTCGGCTAGCGATACATCGGCTTGTTCAGACCACACCCTGACCCATTCCCAAGGATGGCGGGATAAGGGAGTAAGGATGTGCCGCAAGCGTTCCAGCTTGTCCCGCTTCGGCATCCGCCCCGCAACGCGATAAGCCGTCTTCAACTCACTCCATCGCAGATAGATTCTTTCCAACTGCTCGCCGGTGCGAAACCGGGCCCAATTGAGTTCAACAAGTCCGAGCCGCTCCAACTCGGAAGCTGCTTCGTTGATCCAAATTCGTTTACGGAAATCCATTTCGTCTGTATAATCTTGCCAGAATGGACTTTTGTTAAGAGATAGCTGCGGCCTTTGCTTGGAAGGCTGCCCGGTTACAAAAGACTGGCTTAACTCGTATTTGTCCAACAGGAGGTTTAGCAGCTGGGAGACAAATTTGGATTTATATGGCGTTTCATGAATCTCCAAGCAGATCACCCCTTACCATAAAATCTAGAATAAAAAGCCTTGACCGTTTCCTTCATCCGCATCATCGGCTGAGGGGGATTTCCCGTTGTCAACGTTCGATAAATTCGATGCGGCAGCCGCCTCAGCCTCATATTCCGCTATTTCCACGGCTCCCGCTCTCGCCATCTCGTCTTCCGCCCCGTTGTCCCATTTGTCAATCATGTCTACATAACACTGGTAGTTATGCTTGCTGACGAACAGCGTGGTGGACACCTCAGGAGCCATATGCTGCATCTTCTCATCGGGAACGGCGGCAATCAGCTGCAGACCCATTTGCTTAATCAACCGCAGACTGGATTGAATCCGCTGCTCGTCCATTTTATTGAACGCTTCATCGAAAATGACAAGCCGCGTGCTTTTTCCGGAATATAAGTGGTGGAAGGAAGCCAATATCGCAATATAGAACGGTGTCTGCGTCTCGCCTCCCGATTTCTCCTTCAGCACTTGCGAGAAGCGGTATTTGCCGTTGCCGGATGTTACGATAATATCGAAATCCAAGTATTGCCGATAGTCCGAGAACTCCTCCAATTGTCCGGCCTCACCTTTGACCAGAAGATCGAACAACTCATGCAGAACCTCGGTACGATCATTGTCCGGTAATTCGAACAATGAACCCTTTTCCAAAAGCATGGGATCCATCACGGCATCATAGAAGCGCTTGTAACGTTCACTAGGGGAAACCTCAAAATGATACTTGTCGTCGGAAAAAGGAAAATGCCTCAGCGCATAGTTCAGCTCGTGAAACTCCCTACGGGCCATCTCGATCGCTTCCCTTAACCGAAAAATAAAGTGGGACTTGAACTCCTCTTCCGATTCTTTCAAAGCCGCCGCAACTTTATCCTGATATTCCGGAATATTCAGGTGTTCGATCGTTTCAAGCAGCCGATCGTAATCCTCGTTCGTGACCTTCTGGATGTCGGCGATAAAATTTTGATCGATATTATATTTTTGCCGCATTAATTGCAGCTTGTTGAACTGGCTGTCGCGCAGTGTCTGCTGACCCTTCCAGCTGCCTTCCCAATTTTGGATTTTCTGCCAAGTGGAGGCGGACGAATTGCATGCTTCTTCGTATCTTTGCATCGCTCCCGCTTCCCGCCCGCTGCCGTGCTCATTGATCCAATTCCGCCATGCGGCTTCGTACTCTTGCACCTTAATCCGAAGCAAGTGCAGCTTTCCTTCCGCTTCGGACTTTTTCGATTCGGTTTCCGTTTGCTTTTGGAGTAAGGATCCCCATTTTTGTTGCCACTTCTGTTCATCCTTCTTCCACTGCTCATACTCCGCCTGCAGCCGCTCCGCTTCGCTGAAATCGAGACCATTCAGTTCCTCTGTCTTCTGCAATAGCATTTCCGAGCATTCGTGGATATGCCGCATCAGGCCAAGATGGTCGGCAAGCTTGGTACAGCCCGTTTCCTTCAATTTGCCGATCCATTCGGAAAGGTGTTCACCCCAAGCATACAGCATGCGCCGTTCGTCCTGGGCAGACACCAGCTCGGAGCGGCGGATTTCCAACTGGCGGGCGATCGCTTTGGCGCCTATGAACGGAACCTCGTATTGCTCCTTGCGCATCTGCCGGGCTACCAGGTTGTTGTAAACCATGCATGATTGGGTCACCGCTGTACGATGGTGTCGCAGCTCCTGCTCGTTTGCAGCCTTCATCACCTTGCCCAGCAAATGCTCGACGTGCGCCTGGATTACGGGATGCTCCGCCTGCAGCTCGAGTGCCAGGGAACCGGTTACGGCCGTTCCCAAATACCGCTTCTCCTTCTCCGTATCGACGAGACCGACGCCTTCCAGCCGATAGGTTCGCTTCTCCCTTTCATAAATAGACAATGCCTCTGCGAAACATTCCGGTTCAACCAACAGATCGAAGCGCTGGGTGTTCAAATACCCTTCCACCGCATTACGCCAAAGCTCTTCCTTGAGCTCCATGTGCTCGCAAAACACCCAAACCGCCGAGCGGCCCCGCAGCCGTTCCTCCAAGATGCCCTTCAACTGGCGCACCGGTTCGGCATAGCTGCGCTTCTGCTGCTCCAGATCACGAATGATCGTTCTTAACTCTTCGATTCGAGCGTCCGTTTCACCCAGCTTTTCCTGCAACTGGTTATGTTGAATGAGCATCCTGTCACGCCACGCCGTTAGACCTTCTCCAATCTCAGCCAGATCCCGTGTCCACTCTTCTTCCTCATGGACTTCAATGATTCCGCAACGTGCCACAGCGTCAAGACGCGCCAGGCTCTCCTGATAACTGCGAAGCGTCTCCCTCTCTCCAGGCTTCCATGTCCAGTACGGATTGTCCGGCCAATCGTACAAGTTCGCCAATAGCTGAAGCTCCCGTTCAATTTGTCTCCGATACGTGAGCAAGAGCCTTTCTCCCTCGCTCTGTTGAGCGGTGAGCCGGGCAATGTCCTCGTGCAGCTCTTTCTTGCGCTTCTCCGCAGCATGGTTCTGCCAGCGCTGGTAAGCATCCTGCTGCTTGTCCCGGGCTTCCGCCTGCAACCGCGCGGCAAGGTCAATATCATCCGCAAGCTGTCGCAGCTCTTCTTCCAGCCGGACATTGTCCCGTTCGGTCTGCTCCAGATTCTCACTCTCGTAATCCGCTTTCAAGCGCCGGATCACATAATCCTGCTCAATGGCAGTCTCCTTGTATTTGGCATACTGGGCATAACACTCACGTATGGATTGCAGGTGCAGCTTCTTCTCCTGAAGATGCTCCAGCTCCTGGCGATACCGTTCGTGGATCTCGAAATTTTGCCGCATCAAATCCAACTGCAGCTCTTTTCGGTCGAGTATATAATCGTAGACAAAAGCACGGATATTCTGGATCGGCTTGAACGAGAGCGCTTTGGTGAATATTGTGAAAAACCGATCATGAAGCTGTCCCATCCGGGCGAGTAAGGCTTTCTGATAGTTGGTCTTGTTCCTTTCAAACAAAGCCTTTTTTCCGGAGAGCCCGCTGACCCTGACGCTTTCCCCACCGTAGCGCTTGCGGAATTCGTCTCGATTGAGCAGCTGGCCGTTGGATTTGACAAACTGCAAATCATCCAACCGCCGATCTGACAAAATGAAATACTCTTCTTCCCCGGTCGTGCTTCCTCGGTATACATCAATCGCTACCCCGACAACGAACCATTCCTTACGGTCCTCGTCCCGGAATTCAGCTGCAATATAAGTCGTAAAATCGCCGTCCCTCAAAAAGGAGCGCTCGTCGCTGCCGATTTTTCCCCTAAGATAATTGATAAAGCTGCGTTTGGCGTCATCGTGTGCAGCCGCATTGAATTTGATCATTCGATGATCAGCAACGAAAAGCACCTGCAGCGCGTCAATAATCGTCGATTTTCCCGCGGCGTTCTGTCCAGTGATCAACGTCTGTTTTCCGAATTCCAGCTCCTCGTCCTTGAAATAATGCCAGTTAATCAGACGCAGCCGCTTCATCCATTTCATCCAGCAATCCTCCCTCCGCGTTCGTCAGGTACAATTCTAGCTTATCAAGTAACGACTGCATCTCATCCGTCTGAATCATATAGATCCAAGTATGGAACAGCTTGAACCGGGCATCATCGGAACGAATGTCGGAATCCAGCGGTTCAATCAATTGGGCCTGTACACACAATCTAACCAGCCTGTCCAATGCGGTACGGTTTACCCATTCCAGCCGGAACGTCTCGTACTTGCTGCGAATTTCATAAAGGGTAATCATAGGATAATCCGCCAGCGATAGGCCTTGCCTCTTCTCCTCATATAGTAAGCGCAGCACCAGCAGCCATAGTGTCTGTTCCCGGTCAAGCCTACGGCGAAGACGGCCATCGGGAATATGCAGATAGACGCATTCATGCCGCTCGTCCACGACAAGTTCCCAACCAAGGAATCGATAATAGCCCTCCAACGCGGTACGGTAGCGACGAATTGTCGCATACAACTCCCGGTCCTTGTCTTTGATCAGAAGGTTAACCTCCATGAGTCGCTGGATTACTTCTTTGACCTTCGATTGTTCAGAGTCGCTCAAATCTTGAAACATCATGAATCGTTATCCTCCCCGCTCTTTACGGACAATGTCGTGATTGTGGAATCGATATCTTCCGACACTAACCGTCTGCCGCTTGCCTTGCCGGTCCAAGCTGAAACGCGAGCCACCATCCGAGCCATACAAATAAACATACCCCAGCATAAGAAATTCCTCGGCACTACTTGGAGCGAGCTCGATCAGTTCCATGCGCTTTCGGTCACCAAGCCGGGTCATGACGTAATCATCCACTTTTTTACGGGTAATGGCCTTGCGCATTTTCTCTACGTTCCTCTGTCGCAGCTCCTCCATCACGTGTGCCGGAATCGGAACCGTAACATGGGTCTCCGGCTGATGAGCCATCCTTCGGCGGCGCGGCGGCAGGAGTGACTGCTCTGACCATCCGCGAACCTGATTAATCGCGAACAGCGAGTATTCCGCATCCTGCTTTTGCTGGCCGAGCAACTCCAGCAGACGTGTCAACCGGCGGTCCAATCCTTCATGCTGCTGACTCAAATATCTGGCCCGGTCGTAGGAAGAACGAAGATACTGGTTATGCCGCACATCAATCTGATAGAAAATCTCTTCCAGCCCGACAAAGGTTTCTTCAATGAAGAATAAAGCTTCCTTGACGGCATATTCCGCTTGTTCAACCGTTTCATACAGCTCGCTCTTGACGCCGTCCATTGCAGCTTCCTGCAGCAAACCCCGATCTAGGAGCCACTTCTGAACCGTATGAAGGATTTGAAAACGATAGCGCGCCACATGATCCGACGTTTTGAGCCGGTGATAGCTTTTATCTACAATTTGCGATTTATAGGTTTCAAAATGATGGTCCAGCACTTCGCGAATCGAAGTTTTTTGAACAACTGTCTCCATGTGATGCTTCATATTATTGTATAACCCAATCAATTCATGGCGAAATTGCCTTGTTACCTGTGCCGCCTCCATTACGGCGAAACAAGGGCGCATTTTGGCCTCCTCGCCGGTAAGAAGCTGATAAGTTACAAAAGCAAACCGTTGATATTCGACCGTCCGTGCTTCGCATAATTCCTGAAACACCGCAATCAGCCGGCTGGCATAATGGGGAAGTACAATATAAGCTTCGAACTGGCTGCGGGTTTCCACATCAATCCACTTCGCCCGTTCCAGCCGTCGCAGCAATGCATTGGCCTGAGCTCTGGAGACATCCTCTAACGTAAGCTGATCCTCTCTTCCAGCTCCAACCGGCTCATCCTCATCGGCAGAAATGACCATACCCGTTTCTTGTTGAGTCTCCAGCAGCTCCTGCAGCAGATCCCGCATGACTTCATAGCGAATGCCGAACCGCTCCCTTTGCGAATGCTCGTATAAAAGCAGCAGTGCTTCCGCATATATCTTCCGATTGGAACCCGTCAGAAGATGAAATAATCCTTCCGGTACTACATCAAACAAGTTCATCATACCGCGCGCATACCCTTTCGGAGAAAAATGTCGATACATTATTATACTAGATTTGGAAGATATAAAGTATGGTAGAATACGGCTATTCCCTTCAATCTTAATGGCAAGCTCCATTGGTATACGGAATACTTGCCGCACAAGGTTCTCAAGTATCGGTATTAACTCCAGAAGAAGCAGAAAACCGGCCCCCTCGGACCGGCTGATTCAGGCTCCATATAGTTTGTCCACCCTCACCGGACAAACCTACCGCTGCACACAAACCGTGCCGTTTCCCGACATCGGTTCGTGTTCACAACGTGTTGACGATGTGGGCGACAAGCCTCAGATTATGCTCGATCAGTAGGTTCCGGGATACGGGGTTGCCCTCGGCCATCTGCTTCAGATGGCGCAGCTCCTCATCCTCCTGCAGCGGCTGCGGAAAAGCGTTGTTTTTGACATAGGATACGAGCAGGCTGAGCTGCTTGATGAACAGGGCGATTGCAGCAAATAATCCAGGCATTTTTCGGGCCACCCCCATGCAGTATTACCGGCCCTGCCGTGGGCACCGGTGCAAGTGTACTGACAGTTTATGTGGGCGGCTGCCTAGAAGTGCCTGTACGGAGCGGGCCGGCGCAAAATATGTCGCACCCGCAACCTGTTTCAAAAACACTTCGAACGGGTAAATCGATCCCTAAAAGGGGAACAGGAAACAGTTTACATAAAAAAGAAAAATGAATTCCTAATATTTAATCAAATGGTATTAACTTCCCATATATTCCTGCCGATAAAATCATCGTTCTGACCATAGTTAAGGGGAGAGTTAAAAAGAATGGAATCCACCTTCCAACCGCCGGCAGGCCAGCAGCCTCCGGTACCGCCGGGATACGCGCCTTATGCCAGCGACGAAGTCGTCAGCGTCAAATCCTGGCTCGGCTCGCTTGTCATTCTGATGATTCCAATCGTCAACATCATCTTTTTGTTCATCTGGGCCTTCGGCGACAGCGCGAACCTGAACCGGAAGTACTTTGCCCGCGCCTATCTGTTATGGGCGCTGATCGGCATCGTCATCTACATCATCATGCTGGTTGTTTTCGGCGCCGTCATGTTCAGTGCCTTCAAATCCATGAACGATATGAACGTTTAAAAGGAGAACCCCTATGTCCTATCAACCGATTCCGACCGGCAACTCCCAAGTTATCCGCACCAGCTCCTGGATGGTGACGATGCTGCTGCTGGCTATTCCGATCCTCAATATCATCATGCTGCTCGTATGGGCGTTCGGATCCGGCGTCAATCTCAACAAGCGCAATCTGAGCCGGGCTTACCTGCTTCTTTTCCTGATTGTCGCCGGGATATCGCTGCTCATCTTCCTTTTGACCCTAGCGGCGGCATCCGGTCAATAATCCGTTCCTCCATGACCAGCCTTCTATCCAAGAGAAGCCCCGGCAGAGTATTCTGCCGGGGCTTCTCGTTTCTCTCACTGGACAAAATGCCGTTTCCATCAACGAGGATAAAGAGATCCCAGCACATCGCCGACATTTCCGTCCGAAATATAATTCGCATAGGCATCAAGCGGAGTCGGAGTCCTATTGACGATAACAAGCTTATCGCCGCGGTATAGGCTGACGAGGCCTGCGGCCGGCTGCACCGTCAGGGAAGTTCCTCCTACGATGAGCGTGTCGGCCTGCTCGATCTCGAATGCAGCACGATCCATGAGATCCGTATCGAGGTTCTCCTGATACAGCACGACATCCGGCTTGATGATGCCTTCACAGGCCGTGCAGAGTGGAACCGGGCGCGGATCGCGCAGGACGGCGGACAATGGATACTTGAGCCCGCAGTCCATGCAATAATTGCGGTGGACCGAGCCATGCAGCTCCAGCACGCTGCGGCTGCCGGCGAGCTGATGCAGGCCGTCGATATTCTGGGTGACGACCGCGGTCAGACGGCCTTCCTGTTCCAGCCGGGCCAGCGCGCGATGCGCGGCATTGGGAAGCGCTTCGGGATAGACCATATGGGCCCGGTAAAAGGTATAAAAATCAGCCGGATGCTCCATGAAAAAGTCCCGGCTCAAAATTTCTTCCGGCATGTACGTTTTGCTCGTACGCTGTTCGTACAACCCGTCCGCCGAGCGGAAATCGGGAATCCCGCTTTCGGTTGAAGTTCCTGCCCCGCCGAAAAATACGATGCGCCGGCTATCGGACAGAATCGTCTGCAGATCCACCTGCTCCATGCGGCCACTCCCTCTTCAGGTTCATTTCCCACCTTTACCCCGCTGCGCCAGGGGCTGACGCCGAAACAGCAAAAGTCGCAGTTGCGGCCCGGCGTCTACAAGCTGGTTTTGTAGATCGCCTTGTTTTCCAATCCGCGGATCATCGGCGTCCAGCTGTCGGCTTCCGGCGTAGAGCCGAGCGCGTCCTCGACCATCTGCAGCTTGGCATCGAGCGAATCGATGAAATGGAGCGCGACCGCTTCGGCCATTTGCGGCTGCACGGGGCTTCCCCATTCCCCGAGGTTGTGATGGGACAGCACCAGATGCTGAAGCGCTGTTGTCTTGGCGGACTCAAGCTCAATGCCAAGCTTCAGCGCCGCTTCCGTAATCCAGCCGGAGATGAGCGCCAGATGGCCGATCAGCCGGCCGCGGTCGCTGTATTCGGAAACGATGCCGAGCTGCGCGTTCATTTCCTCCGGCTTGGCCAGATCATGCAGGATGATGCCCGCTATCAGGAGATCCCGGTTCAGGAACGGCCTCTGCATGCAGAGGAACTCCCCGATCTCCAGCATCCGCACCATGTGGTAGGCAAGGCCGGCGTAGTAGGCATGATGATGGCTTTTGGCCGCAGGGTAATGCTCCAGCCGATCTCCCGCCTTCACGACGCAATAAGCGGTTATTTCCCGAATCTGCTCGTCTTGGATGGAGTCGACCTTGCTGCGTATGTTCGCCATCAAAGCGTCGGGGGCGACGGGAGCGGCACGGATGAAGTCCGTCAGCTGCAGATTGTCCTCCGGCGCCGCAGGCCGGATCCGGGTCACCTTCAGCTGCAGGCGTTCCCTGTACAGCTGTACGGTTCCTTGCACTTTGGCAAGCATCATCGGTTTCAGCGTATCTTTCTCATGCGGCTTCAAATCCCAGTACTTGGCTGCAAGCTGGCCGCTTGAATCCGAGAGCACGAGATCCCAGTAATCCTTGGGAGGCGTCGAATTGGTCAGCTTGACATCGAGTTCCTTGACCAAATAGAACCCTGTAAATTCGTCCTTGTCGTTCAGACTGCTAATCAACGTCATGCAGCAGGCTCCTTCCGGGGTGTTCATTCCTGTCTCCATTATACTACGGAACGGCCCTGCCAGGCTCGTCATCGCTTTACTGTGACAGGCTATTTGACGCGCTATCCTCGCGCACAGCTCCCTGTCCGTCAGGGAGCGTATGGACAGCGGAACGATTGGAAACCCTTGCAACAGGGTATAAAGTGCCTATCAAGGCAATCGAACGTTGGAACGTTATGAGGAAGATCCATCAACCAGGAGGGGACAAGCATGGAAGACAAGAACAAAGAAGGTCTCGCGACGGAAAAAGACATTGATCCTCGATTCGGCATGTTCGAGGACCAGCGCGAAGGAAGCCGGGTGCAAAGCGCCGAGGAAGAGCTTCTCCGCACTTATCCTTCCGGAGAAGGCACTTATGGTACCGTTCAGGTCGACAGCTACACCGTGTCCTCCTCCCAAGCGAACGCCGCGCTGGCGGATGATGTAGACGGGGCGGAAGCGCCGAGTCCGGATCAATATGCCAAGCAGCGCGATGGCGGCGACTATGCCGAGGAAGTTCCTGTCGGCGTGCGCGCCGTGAACGCCAATCCTGACCTTCTCGAGCTCGCCGACGATACGCCCGTCGATCCCGCTGCGCCGCCCGACGAATTCCACGGCACCGATCTGTTGAACGGAGTCGGGGCGCATCCGGAGGAAGAAGACCGGGATTAGAGGATATGGAACGGGAAGCGAAATTTTAAAGAGCGATGATCCGGATCGCTCGCGGGCGAAATAAATGAAGCAGGGGCTGTACGGCATATAGCCGTACAGCCCCTGCTTCTGCTCGTCCGATCAATCTTCGAACGAAAATCCCTGTTCCCGCAAGAAATCCGCGTAGCTGCGCGACGGATAATCGGTGCGCCCTTTCATCTCGCGCGTCCACGACGATTCCCTGCCGCCGCCGGAACGGTTGCGGATGTATTCCGCATAGAGGCTGTCGTAGCGATCCAAATCTTCGGCATACCCATTTTCCCTATACCGGTTCTCGGCATACATGCTTTCCATCGGGAGCCGCGGCCGGTGATCAGGCTGCTCGTCGGGAACGCCGATGCACATGCCGAATACGGGATAGACGAGAGGCGGCAGTCTCAGCAGCTCCGACATCTTTCTCATGTCGTTGCGGATTCCGCCGATGTACACGATGCCGAGTCCCAGAGACTCGGCTGCAGCCGCCGCGTTCTGCGCCGCGAGCGAGGCATCGACCGTCGCCACAAGGAAATACTCCGTCGTCGCGTCGAAACTTCCTCCGTGCATGGCGACTGCTTCTCCGAAACGGCTGAGATCGGCGCACCAGACGAGGAATACAGGCGCTTCCCGGACATGGCGCTGGTTGCCTGCGACATCTGCGATCTGATTCCTCAGCTCGGGATCGGTGATCCCGATGACGCTGTAAGCCTGCATATGGCTGGAAGAAGAAGCTTGACGGGCGCAAGCCAGAACGGCGTCCAGCTGTTCGCCGGTGACCGGCTCGTTCTTGTAGCGCCGGATGGAGCGGTGGTTCATGAGCAGCTTGATCGTCTCGTTGCTGTCGCCGGCTTGCATGATGCCAGCCTCCTTTCGGGGACAAAAAAACCTCCTGTCCATTATAAGGCACAGGAGGTCGGGCTGCCAGCAGCCTTCCAAACCATCAGGTCCGGCTCCCATGAGGGCAATCCGTCACTCTGACTGCAGATTGGCGATCATCCGGTCGAAATAACGGAGCATCTGCTCCATATCCGTCCCGTCCATTCCTTCGTACAGCTTGTACATCAGATTCTGCTTGGTCTTGCTCACTTGCTCCAGCAGCTGCTTGCCGTTCGCTTCGATATCGAGCAGCACGACTCTGCGGTCCTGCTCCCCGCGCTCTCTCGATATATAGCCAAGCTCGACCAGACGGTCGGCCAGTCCGGTTACCGCGCCGGAAGTGATTTGGAGCCGGTCCGCCAGCACCGATGCCTTCTGCGGACCTTCGGAGGACAACAGGCTGAGAATGCGGACATGCGTAAGGCCAAGTCCATGTTCGTTATCCCGGTTCCATTCGGAGTTGATGAGCTTGCGGACGAGCCTGAACCGGTCGTCCAGCTGTCTGATCAGCTCTTGCGATACCGCTTCATTGACCATGCTTCTTTCACCTCCAGACCCCTTTGGAAGTAAGTTGGGGTTATTATATCCTTTTCCTCTAAAAATCTTCAATGTAAAGCTAAAAAAGAAACCTGACAGACGCAGCCCCGTTCGTTCGAAGATGGGCAAAGGCTGCCTCAATCCTTGAACTACGCAGAGCAGGACGGTCAGGTTTCAAAAAGTTTAGTTCAAAGCTTTACGGAGCGGGTCCGGCAAATCCGGCCTCAGCAGCCTTCTCGCCGTCAGCCAGGCATGCTCCAATGCCCGCTGCAGCGTCCATGCGCTGCGGGCGCCGGCCTGCACCACGAGACCGCTTCTCCATGTCAGCGAGACGCCGCTGACAACCTCGCGTCCGGGCACCGGCTGGAGAGAATCCATCGCTTCGCGCAGCTTCTCCTCCAGCCGGCGGTCGACCAGCGACGAGAAGACGCAGAAGGTTCCCCAATGGGTCATCCCCTGCCAGCTTCCCGGCGCGGCGAGCAGCTGCTCGCCGGGAATAATGCGCTGGTTTTGGCGATAGATCAGTTCACCATCCTCATATACAGCAAGCTTGCTGTCCAGGCGGCGATAGCGGAATACTTCTCCGCGCAGCGTCCGGCCCGGACAGAGCACCTCGGCCTGCATCCAGCATGCGCCGGGAGCGAGCATCACTTCCGTATCCGAGGCGAAGGCCGCATCTCCGAACAGCATGACCGGCTCGGGCATATGCTCCATGACCGCATGCTCGCCGATGCTGAACCGCTGCCGCAGCGATGCGCCGCCGCCTCCCGGACACGGGTGCACCTTGAGGAACGACTGGTTGGAAATCTGGACCATCGTGTTGCTGCCGGCTGTCCAATCCATCCGGTACGCATCGCCTTCCAGCATGCCTGGCGACACATCCATGACCAGAATGCCCGCTCCGCTGCCGAGCGGAAAGCTTTTGGCGATCTTGATGGGCGAAGTATGATAACGCTCCTGCAGCCGCGTTGCGCCGGATCGATGCTCGAATGTTGCCCGAAGCTCGGATACCCGGATGCCGGCCGGCGCTCCCGCTTCCGGGACCGTACTCAATGGGAGTGTCCGTCTCCGCCGGACGCCGCCTCGGAGGCAGCGGCGCTCTCGCCATGAGCATGGCCGTGTTCATGATGGGTATGGCTTCTGCCCTGCGCATGGGCGATTTCATGCTCCAGCCAAGCGGCTATTTCCGCCGTCCCTTCGCCTCCGAACAGATTGGAGAAGATGAACGGCCGGTCGCCGCGCATGCGGCGCGAGTCCGCCTCCATCACCTCGAGGCTTGCTCCTACATGAGGAGCAAGGTCGGTCTTGTTGATGACGAGCAGGTCGGAACGCATGATGCCCGGGCCGCCCTTGCGCGGTATTTTTTCCCCTTGAGCAACGTCGATGATGTAGATGAACCGGTCCGCCAGCTCGGGGCTGAACGCGGCGGCCAGATTGTCGCCGCCGCTCTCGATGAAGATGAGCTCGAGCGGAGAGAACCGGCTCTGCAGCTCCTCGATCGCCTCGAAATTCATCGAAGCGTCCTCGCGCACAGCCGTATGCGGGCAGCCGCCCGTCTCCACGCCGATGATCCGTTCTTCCGGCAGAACGCCTGTCGCCGCCAGTATCCGCGCATCTTCCTTGGTATAGATGTCGTTGGTGATGACCGCCAGGCTGTACTTATCCTTCAGCGCTTCCGCCAGGCGTTCCACCAGCTTGGTCTTGCCGGAGCCGACCGGTCCGCCGATGCCGATCCGGATCGGCCTCCCGGCCGGGATCGGATTCGTCTCCCATTCCACATGCGTATGTCCTTGTCCTTGGCACATTCGTAACTCCTCCTAATTGATCGTTTGGATTGCGGATTCTTAACGAGCCGAAGTTCAAGCTTCCTCGCGAAAGCCTGGCCAACGTCGTCCATCCGTTCATCTCCACGCCGGCAACGCCGATTCCTGTCCATTATAATGAAAGCCGCCTTCCTGCGGGCGGGTTCAGGACATGAACAATCGCGAGTACAGCGTCTCGTGGCGGATCATGGCCAGCTCGGCGAAAGGCATGTTGCTCCAAGCCTCTTCCGGCTCCATGCCGAGCGTTATCCCGGCGGCCCGCCCGGCATCCGCCGACAGCATGGCCAGCATACGCTGGGCTTCCGTCTGCCCGATGGCCATCAGGCGCAGCGCGCTGTTCACCGCATTGCTGATGCTGCCGTACAGCCACCCCTGCACGGCCTGTTCCCGGCCGATGCCGCTCTGCCAGCAGATCCAGCCGAATACGAGCGGATGGGTCAGCAGGCATTCCCCTTCCCGGTATGCCTTCTCCAGCTCTTCCATGCGGCATCCCGGATAGATCGACGCCGCCAGCGCCAGCAGGCGCCGTCCCATCTTCTCCATCCCGGAGCGGGTCTCGGTCCCGATGCGCTGGACATGCACGATGCGTTCAGCCATCCATAAGCGCCGATACTCCCCTGCCGGCGCATCCCGGTATACGGCGGAGACGACCAGCGCATCCGTCGTCGCCCAGCTCTGCTCCAGCATGGCGCGCAAATACTGCTCCAGATCGGCGGAACTGCGGATGCCGCCTTCCTGGATCAGCGTCTCCAAGCCGAAGCTGTGCGAGAAGCCTCCGATCGGCAGCGCCGAGTCCAGCAGCTGCTGCAGCACGAGCCAGTTGGCCGGGGGGCTTGAAGAAGCCCCGCAGCTTCCATTGCCGGAGGTCAGAATAAGAAGTACCTCTGCGCCATCGGCACGCTTACCGCAGGCTCGCAGGTCGCATGGACACCGTCCACCGTCACCTTGTAGGTTTCCGGGTCGACCTCGATGACGGGAGTGGCGTCGTTATGGATCATGTCTTTTTTGGATACCGTCCGGCAGCCCTTGACCGGCTCCACCCGCTTCTGCAGGCCGAGCCGCTCCGCGATGCCGCTGTCATGGGCTGCTTGGGAGACGAATGTGATGCAGCTGCCGTATACCGCCCGGCCGTAAGCGGCGAACATCGGGCGGCCGAATACCGGTTGCGGTGTCGGTATCGAGGCGTTGGGATCGCCCATCTGCGCGAAGGCGATCATTCCGCCCTTCAGCACGAGATCGGGCTTCACCCCGAAGAACATCGGGCTCCAAAGCGCAAGATCGGCGAATTTCCCCGGCTCGATGGAGCCGACGAGATGGGAAACGCCATGCGTAATGGCAGGATTGATCGTGTATTTCGCCACATACCGCTTGATCCGGAAGTTGTCGCCATGCTCGTCGTCCGGAGCCAGCGGCCCGCGCTGCCTTTTCATCTTGTCCGCCGTCTGCCAGGTTCGGATAATCACTTCCCCGACGCGTCCCATCGCCTGGGAATCGGAGCTCAGCATGCTGAATACCCCCATATCGTGCAGGATATCCTCCGCGGCGATCGTCTCGGGACGGATGCGCGAGTCTGCGAACGCCACATCTTCGGGGATGCGCGAATCCAGATGGTGGCAGACCATCAGCATGTCCAGATGCTCCTCGATCGTGTTCACCGTGAACGGACGGGTCGGATTCGTGGAGCTCGGCAGCACGTTGAGCTCGCCCGCCGCGCGGATGATGTCGGGGGCATGCCCTCCTCCCGCGCCTTCGGTATGGTAGGTATGGATCGTCCTGCCGCCGATGGCGGCAAGCGTATCCTCCAGGAAGCCGGATTCGTTCAGCGTATCGGTATGGATCGCGACCTGAACGTCGTATTGGTCCGCCGCCTTCAGGCAGGCATCGATGGCGGCAGGCGTCGTTCCCCAGTCTTCATGCAGCTTGAGGCCGATCGCTCCCGCTTCGATCTGCTCGATCAGCGGACCCGTGAAGCTGGCGTTGCCCTTGCCGGTGAAGCCGAGATTCATCGGGAAAGCTTCGGCGGCCTCCAGCATGCGCTGCATATGCCAGGCACCGGGAGTGCAGGTCGTGGCGTTGGTGCCCGTTGCCGGACCCGTGCCGCCGCCGATCATCGTCGTGATGCCGGAGGAGAGCGCCGTCTCGATCTGCTGGGGACAAATGTAATGGATATGGGCATCGATGCCGCCCGCCGTGACGATCTTGCCTTCGGCGGCTATGACCTCCGTGCTCGCTCCGACCGTCATGCCCGGCGTGACGCCGTCCATGATGTCCGGGTTGCCGGCCTTGCCGATTGCGACGATATGTCCGTCCCGAATGCCGATGTCGGCTTTGACGATGCCCCAGTGGTCGATGATGACGGCATTCGTAATCAGCGTGTCCAGCACCCCGTCGCTGCGGAGCGCCCGGCTCGACTGGCCCATGCCGTCGCGGATGACCTTGCCGCCGCCGAACTTGCATTCGTCCCCGTACACCGTGTAATCCTTCTCGACGACAGCCCACAGCTCCGTATCGGCCAGCCTTACGGCGTCTCCGGCAGTAGGGCCGAACATGTCCGCGTAGCTTCTGCGGTCCATCGATTTCATGCGTTCCCCTCCTCCCAAGCCTTCAGGCGGGCCCTCACCTCATCCGGCATCGCGCCGGCAACCGCCGGACCTCCGGCAATGCCGCTCAGCCCGAAGCCGAGACGGCTTCCGCCGAGCTCGACGAGCTCGACCGGCTTCTCCTCGCCCGGCTCGAAACGTACGGCCGTGCCGGCAGGAATATTGAGCCTCATGCCGAAAGCCTGCTCGCGGTCGAAGCTCAGCCCGCGATTAACTTCGAAGAAATGGTAATGCGAGCCGACCTGGACCGGCCGGTCTCCTTGGTTGACGACAAACAGCTCTACGGTCCGCCGGCCTTCGTTGAGCTTGATCTCCCCCGGCAATGTCCGGTATTCCCCTGGTATCACGGGCATTCCCCTTTCCTTCAAAAGCATGGCGCTTGCAGCTCTTAGAGCCACCCCGATCCGGCCTCCGGCTGCTGCCGAACGATCAGCCCGATATGGGCTGGTGCACCGTCACGAGCTTCGTCCCGTCAGGGAAAGTCGCTTCGACCTGAACCTCATGGATCATCTCCGGTATGCCTTCCATTACCTGGTCCCGGCGCAGGATCCGCGTGCCGTATTCCATCAGGCGCGCGACCGTAAGGCCGTCTCGGGCGCCCTCCATGATCTCGGAGGTAATGAGCGCGATGCTCTCGGGATAATTGAGTTTGACCCCCCGGTCAAGCCGCCTGCGTGCCACGTCGGCGGCCATTGTGATGAGCAGCTTCTCTTTTTCCCGCTCGGTCAACTGCATCCCTTCCACCCCTTATGCCAGAATTAGTTCCATTATAGTCACGCTGGCGGCGGAAGTAAACATATTATGTCAGGAAAGTTAACATGATTAAACCTTCACTGCACGCAAAAAAAGAAGCTTCCGCCTTAAGCGAAGCTTCCCGATTCCAAGCTGCTATGCTGTTCCCTCCATCACATCGACACTCGCCAGCGGCTGCTCTACTACCAGATCCGCAGCAGAATATCGACCAATCCCACGTTTTTGCCGCCGTCTCCGCCTACCAGCAGAACGGCCATCAAGATAACCGCGCATGCCATGACCATCATCCACAGATGCCTCAAGGACGTCCCCTCCTCAGCGTCATTGTCTGCTCCTATTGTAGCCGAGCCGGGAGAGGCATACCGTAACGTAATCCTAAAAATTTCTTAAGAAATCCTAAAGAGCGTCTAATGCCGTCGTTTCGCGTCCCTTTTCCGCTAGCGGGACAGTGGCGCCGGCCAGCGGGAGCCTGACCTGGAAGCTCGTCATGAAGGGATCGCTTGCCGCGGATATGGTTCCTCCATGCTGCTCCACGATGCCTTTGGCGATGGCCAGACCCAGTCCCGTGCCGCCGCTGCCGTCTCCTCTCGCCTTGTCGACCCGGTAAAACCGGTCGAACAAGTGGGGCAGATCGATGGACGGTATCATTTCCCCGTAATTGACCACTTCGACCACGGCTTCGCCTCCGGATGCCGAAGCGATCAGATCGACTCTGCCGCCATCCTTGCCGTAGCGGATCGCGTTGGCGAGCAGATTCTCGAATACGCGCACCATCTTGTCGGAATCTCCCGTCACCATCAGCTTGTCGGCCGACGCCCTCAGCTCCGTGTCCAGGCCCGCCTCCTCCAGCGGCACCCGGTACTGCAGCAGCAGCTGCCGGAGCAGCTCCGTCAGATTGAAGGTAAGCTTGCGCTGCGGCGCGGTCTCATACCTCATCTTCGTGTAGTCGAACAGATCGTTGATCAGCACATGAAGCCGCTTGGACTTCTCGTAAGCGATGCTGACATAATGGCGCAGCTCCACTTCGTCCCTGCACCGGTCCTGCTGGATCAGCCCGAGGTATCCGATGATGGAGGTCAGCGGCGTGCGCAGGTCATGGGAGACGTTCGTGATGAGCTCGCTCTTGGTCTGCTCCGCCCTGCGCTCCTCGTCCAGCGATAATTGCAGCTTGTGGACGAGATAGTTGATGTAGGAAGCGAGATCTCCCAGCTCGTTCTTCTGCCGCACGGGAACCTTGTAGCCGAAATGCCCGTCGGCGATATAGCGTACGCTGCGGCTGACGTCGCGGAAATACCGGAATTGCCGCTGCTGCAGGAGCAGCAAATAGACGAGGAACAGGATCAGAGCCAGAATGACGAGCGTAAAATCCCCCAGCTGGTCGATCATCAGATGGGCGATCGAGCGCAGCGACGGGAACGTCACAGCCAGCCTCTCGGCGGCGATGACCATGAGCGCGGAGGTGATGACCGCGAGCGCCGCGCTTGCCGCCAGATGGACGAGCAGACGGACCGTCATGTCCTTGACGATATTGTCATCCTTCAATTTTGTAGCCGACCCCCCATACCGTCACGATGAACTTGTCTCCGGTTTCCTGCTCGAGCTTGTCCCTCAGCTTGCTGATATGGACCATGACCGTATTGTTGGATTCATAGAACTTCTCTTTCCATACTTGCTGGAAGATGTCCTCCGCGCTGAATACCCGCCCCGGATGCGACGCGAGCAGATGAAGAATGCCGAACTCGGTGCTCGTCAGATGCATCTGCCTCCCGTCCGCGCGCAGGACGACGGCATGGGTGCTCTTGTCGATGCGCAGCGGTCCAAGGTCGACTGCCTCGTCCGAATCCAAGCTGCCGGCTTGCGACGATTTGGGATATTGATAGGCACGTCTAAGCAGCGATTTCACCCTTGCAACCAGCTCCAGCGGATTGAACGGCTTGACCATGTAGTCGTCCGCCCCCGTCATGAGTCCCATGATCTTGTCCATGTCCTCGGCCTTCGCGCTCAGCATGAGGATCGGAACGGGAACCTCGTGGTCCTTGCGGATTCTTCGGCACACCTCGAGGCCGCTCAGCTTCGGCATCATGATATCGAGAACGACCAGATGGTAGGACCCGTCCGCAAGCAGCGCGAGCGCTTCCTCGCCGTCATGGGCGGTCATGGTCTGGTAGCCTTCATTGGATAAATAAATCTGGATCAATTCCGCGATTTCGCGGTCGTCGTCGACGATCAACAGCTTTTTCACAGCCGATACCACCCCTTACAGCCACTATACCGCAGAGCCGGGCCGCTTGAAAGGCGTGGCATCCAATCGTCAGACAGGTTTAAGCTTTCCTTTAGGTTTCCTTCAACAAGCAGCGGAAAACCCCGTTTCTGCGCCATGCAGGGACGGGGTATTGAATACGGTTATGAACGGCAATAAGAGAATCAGCTCTTGTCGCTGTCCGCCTTATCCGTAATATTGATCAGATTCTGCTCCGGATTGTACCAGCAGTAGGCGCCGAGAGATTCGGAAACAAATCGCAGCGGCACCATCGTCGCGCCGCTCAGATTGCGCGCCGGCACGTCCAGCTCGACCTCGTTGCCGTTGATGGAGGCCTTCGTCTTGTTGACGGTCAGCTCGATCGTCATCGTCCCTCTGGTCGCCTTGATGCTCTGGTCGAACTGGTTCCATTCCACCTGAGCCCCCATCGCTTCGAATACGCCGCGGAGCGGAACGAGAGTTCTGCCTTTCTCGATGACCGGATCATGGTTCATGTCATAGTTGATGCCATTAATCAGAATTTTCGGCAGCTCCTTGGAAGCGTGGGCTTGAGCGGGAGCCAGCAGCCCCGCGCAGGCGATCAGCGCTGCCGCGCAGAATGCGGCGGCAGGCTTCAGCTTGCGGGAACCGTGGGATGCTGGACTGGCGGAGAAACGGCGAATGGGACTCATGGATGGATTTGCCTCCTTTGGCGATAGACGGAATGAACGGCTCTGATTGTAATTAAACCGCTTTCGGCCGGTAAAAACCTAGAAAAGATCCTAATTTGCAGCCGCATCATCGAAGCGAAGCATCAAAGCGGCAATCTGTAGTCAATCCTTCCCCGCTATGGTAGAATCATAAAATGATGGTATACCAGGGAGGGACAGTCATGGCACCGAAGAAAATGCGTTCCGATATGATCAAGAAGGGCTTCGACCGCGCTCCGCACCGCAGCCTGCTGCGCGCCGCAGGCGTCAAGGAAGAAGATTTCGACAAGCCGTTCATCGCCGTCTGCAATTCCTATATTGATATTATTCCCGGCCATATGCATCTTCAGGAATTCGGCAAGGTTGTCAAGGAAGCGATCCGCGAAGCGGGCGGCGTGCCGTTCGAGTTCAATACGATCGGCGTCGACGACGGCATCGCAATGGGCCACATCGGCATGCGCTACTCGCTCGCCAGCCGCGAGATCATCGCTGATTCCGTGGAGACGGTCGTCAATGCGCATTGGTTCGACGGCATGGTCTGCATTCCCAATTGCGACAAGATCACGCCGGGGATGATGATGGGCATGCTTCGCGTCAACATCCCGTCCATCATGGTCAGCGGCGGCCCGATGATGGCCGGACGCACCAGCGACGGACGCGCCATTTCCCTCACGAGCGTATTCGAGGGAGTCGGCCAATTCATGGCCGGCAAAATCGACGAGAAAAGCTTGACCGAGCTCGAACAGTTCGGCTGTCCGACATGCGGCTCCTGCTCCGGCATGTTCACGGCCAACTCCATGAACTGTCTCGCCGAGGCGCTCGGGATCGCCCTTCCGGGCAACGGCTCCATTCTCGCCGTCTCGCCTGAGCGCAAGGAATTCGTCCGCGAGTCCGCACGCCAGCTCATGAAGCTGATCGAGCTCGATCTGCGTCCGCGCGACATCGTCACCGTTGAAGCGATCGACAACGCCTTCGCTCTCGACATGGCTATGGGCGGCTCCACCAACACCGTCCTGCATACGCTCGCGATCGCGCATGAAGCCGGCATCGACTACCCGATCGCCCGCATCAACGAAGTCGCCAACCGCGTGCCGCATCTATCCAAGCTGGCCCCTGCCTCCGACATCCACATGGAGGACGTGCATGAAGCCGGCGGCGTAAGCGCCGTGCTGAACGAGCTGCTCAAGAAAGAAGGCGCGCTCCACACGGAATGCATCACCGTTACCGGCAAGACGATCCGCGAGAACGTCGAGAATACGGAAGTGAAGCGCCGCGACGTCGTCCGCCCTATCGACGACCCTCATTCCGAGCGCGGCGGCCTGGCCGTCCTCTTCGGCAACCTGGCGCCGGACGGCGCGATCATCAAGGTCGGCGCCGTAGACAAATCCGTCGGCGGCTACCACCGCGGACCGGCCATCTGCTTCGATTCCCAGGACGCGGTTCTGGAAGGTCTCAGCAAAGGCCTCGTCAAAGAAGGCCATGTCGTGGTCATCCGCTACGAAGGACCGAAGGGCGGTCCCGGCATGCCGGAAATGCTCGCCCCTACTTCCCAGATCGTGGGCATGGGACTCGGAGCCAAGGTCGGCCTGATCACCGACGGCCGCTTCTCCGGCGCATCGCGCGGCATCAGCATCGGCCATATCTCGCCTGAAGCAGCCGACGGCGGCCCTCTGGCCTTCGTCAACGACGGCGACATCATCGAGCTGGACATGAACAACCGGACGATCCAGCTGGAGATCAGCGACGAGGAAATGGCCAAGCGGCGCGCCGAATGGACCGGCTTCGAGCCTAAGATCAAGCGCGGCTACCTGGCCCGCTACTCCCATCTCGTTACTTCCGCCAGCACCGGCGGCGTCATGAGAATCTAATTCAACTCACAACCGAACAATCCCCCTGCGCTTCATGCCGCAGGGGGATTGTTTTTCGTTCGGCTTCCATCGTTCAAATCAAGCTTTCAAGCCTCCGGCCATGACCATCGTCCCGCGCGGCGCGGTGCCGAACGCATCCGGCTCCAGCGTGATCGCGACCTGATCGAAGGAATCCGGCTGGAACGTGAACGTAATGGCGCCGGAGCCGTTCACCGGCTTGAACGTACCGGCATTCACAGGCTTGTCGCCCTTGATGAGCCACACCTGGAAAGCCTGGCTGTCCTTAAGCGCGGGAAGCTTGCTGGCCTGCACGATCAAGTGCGTGCCCTTGGCATCCACGACGATATAAGCCTGCCCTTTGGCGACCATATTCTTGACCGGCTTGAGCGAAATGATCTGGCTCACCGCCGCATCGGCCGAAGGCTTCATCACGTTCTGCAGCTCCGACTGGGCCTGGACCAGATTCTGCTTGGCCGCCTCGAGCTCGCTTGCGAGCTGTTCATTCTTCTTGCCGAGGCTGTCCATCCGCTGGGCAAGGGTGCCGCACACAAGCAGCATGACCGCGGCCGCTCCGGCCAGAAGCGCCACCAGGCGCTGCCTGCGTCCTCCTGCTGCAGCGGTCCTTCTCCTGCTTTCGTCGTTCGAGGTCCAGGCAGCTGATCCTGCATCCTCATTCCGTTTGCTTGCGGAAGCAGCCTCTGTCCGCCGGCGATCGGAAGCATCTTCCTCAGGATAATCCACCTTCGCCAGACCTGCATCCGCTTGCCTTCCCAAGCTCGGATCCTGAGCGTTGTTCCGGCCGAGCACCGCTCCAAGCACCCGCTTCTTCATTCCCTCGGGAGGCTCGATCGGATCGACCGCCAGCGGCAGCAGATTCATCAGCTTCTGCAGCTCCTGCAGCTCCGCACTGCATTCAGCGCATTGTTCCAGATGCTCTTCGAATGCAACGCGCTCAGCCGCGTCAAGCGCTCCTGCCGAGTACAGCTCCACATTGTCGCATTCCATGTTTTTGCCATGCGGCTGATAGGGCTGGCTTGTCATGATCGAACCCCCTCTCTCCAGACTTCCCCGAGACTTTTGCGCATCTGCCTAAGCGCTAGCCGGACCCGGCTTTTGACTGTGCCCAGCGGAATATGATGCAGCTCGGAAATTTCCTGCTGCGTGTATCCCCCGTAATAAACCAACTCCAGCACCCGCTTCTGCTCCTCGTTCAGCTCCGCCAGCGCTTCCTTCACATGCTCCGCCATGAGCCTGTCCATGGCAGCCTGCTCCGTCGTTTCCGGGTCTTTGACCCCTTGCCAGTCTTCCTCGTATCCCGAAGCCGCCGGACGGCGGTCGCGCTTCCGAATCCAGTCGATGGAGAGGTTGCGCGCGAGCGTGAACATCCAGGTGCTCACTTTGCCTGTGCGCTGGTTCATGTCAAAAGAATCGGCGTGATTCCATACTTTGAAAAAAAGCTCCTGCACGATCTCCTCCGACGCCATGACGTCTCCGACGATGCGGTAGACAAAGGAGTATACGGGCCGCTCATATCGATCATACAGCTGCTCAAGAGCATCGCTGTCCTTAGCCGCTATCCGTTGGAGGAGCTGCTCCTCCCAAGCCGTTTCGCTCATTGTTTCCTCTCCTTCGCGCTTCTCCCATCATAGCCTTTCCAGCCCGAAAGTCCAATGGATTCCGGACACAAAAAAGACTGCTTCACGGAGATCCTCGCTCCGAAAAGCAGTCTTGCACCCGCAATCGCTGAGGTTCAGGAAGCGCTCGGGCTTCCGCTTGCGACCGGTTCGACGGAGGCTCCCGGCTCGGCCGCAGGAACAGTCACGGAGCCCTTCGGCTGCCTGGCTGCTTCCTGGCCATCGGCATCGCGGGAAGAGGATGGCGTCCGGGCAGCATGCCGCAATATATCCTCGCGCGACATCAGCAGCATGCGCGGTGTCATCGGCTTTTTGTCTCTTTCCTTGCCTTTGCGGCTGGTGGATTTCTTCTTCGGCCTTGCCGTGAGAACCCGGAACAGAATACGAAGATAAATTCGGGATGCTTTGGCAAATAAATTCTCAGGAAGGTCGAATACCTGGAACCCGAGCCTGTCGGTTCCTCTATGAATCATGGTAACTCCATAAATAGCCTTGACGGAGCTCGTTTCAGGATCGTTCAGAACCTGCCTCGACAAGGCGGGAAGCGCCGTCTCCATCTCCCGGATCAAGTGGATGATGACTGCCATGGGAGAGGTCGAGCGTCCCGATACCCTGCGCAGCATGTCGTTGTCGAGATGGATCTCCGCGACGGAATCGCCTTTGCGGATGATATCGCCTTCCTTCAGCTCCACCTCGGGACCGTTGTACGTCGTCTTGCGGTAGTAAAAGACCGTCCTGTCCCCCGAGCCCCGAACAGCCTTCAGCCGGAATACAAGATGGAACAGCTTCTCGTACTGCAGCCATGTCCATGCCGCAGCTCGTCCGAGCAGGCCCGGCCTCGCTTCCTTGGCCTTGTCCGTGATCGCCATCATCTCCTCGATGCCGACAAATCGGAAGCCGCGACGGCTTCCTTCCTCCAGATAAACGGTCAGAGCCTCCAGCATTTGCGCCGGGGCTTCCGCATCCGCGCCGAGCGTAAGCCCGCAGTCGTGCAGCAGCACCACCTCGCCCGGCCTCAGCTTCTTGAGCAGCCGTTCCGTGAGCCGATCGGCATTATCGTGGGCTTTCCAGTCACCGAAGATGCCGGACCAGAGCACGATTTTGTACTGGCCTTTTTTGGAGAAATCGAACAGGTTCACGATTCCCCACGGCGGGCGGTAGTAGGCCGGCATCAGCCCGGCTGCCGCTTCGATGATCTCCGCCGTCCGTTGAATCTGCTTCCTCACCGTGGCAGGCCTCATCAGCCAATTGGTCTTGTGCACATAGTTATGGATTCCGATCGTATGCCCTTCGTCCCGCATGCGCTGAAGAAGCTCTGGGTGCCTCTCCGCATGGGATCCGACGACAAAAAAAGTCGCCTTGGCTCCGTGCCTGGCGAGCAAATCGAGAAGCTTGGGCGTATAAACGGGATCGGGCCCGTCATCGAACGTCAAGGCGATCTCTCGTTCCGTGAGGCCTTTTTTGAACACTCGGAATCCGAACATGCGGCTGACCAGCCCCGGGAGAAAAGCATACAGCGTCAAAAAGTAGAATCCCCAGACAAGCAAATTCTCCATGTTCTTTTCCCCACCATATTCTCTGTATTCTGTCGATTCCGGACACAAGCCTTCCGGAAGTCCATTGAAGTCAACATCCATTGTACCATAGTCCAAGGGCAAAAAAAGCCTATCATCTCTAAAACTATAGTACAATACAGACAGAAATATGCTCGTACACCGATATCTGGAGAAGGAGAACCCGACAGCATGCTGACCTTTTACCGCAAGTACTGGAGAACGGCTTTCGACATCGGCTTGATCGTCCTCACGGTTTATCTGATCATGCTATTGTTCAGCTTTTTGTATTCCATCGCAGCTCCGATCTTCCTCTCGCTGCTCATCTTCGTCATCATTGAGCCGTTGGCCAAAGCCTTGAACCGGATCGGCATCAAAAAATCTCTGGCCTCGGCTGTTTCCATCCTCGTCTTTTCCGCTCTCGTTCTAGGCCTTTTCTTCGGAGCGGGATATATCGTCGTCAAGGAAGCGACCGCGCTTGCGGACAAGCTTCCGGAGTACCAGAGCATGCTCGTCACCAAGGTCAATGCCGGATCGGATTGGCTCAAGGAGCAGGTAGGCGCCCTTCCGCCGGGATCGGTCGACAAGCTGCAGGAATACGTCGACTCCCTTACCCTGTGGGGGCAGAAAGTGGCCAAAGGCTTCCTCTTCAGCGCGGCGGGATACCTGTCCTCGGTCTCCGCCTTTATGTTTAACTTTATCGTCGGAATCATACTCGCTTATTTCCTCAGCATCGAGATCGGCGACTGGAAAAAAATCGCCCGGGACAAAACGCCCCGGACATTCAAGAAAGCATTCGAATTTCTGCGCCTCAACGTCTTCTCGGGCATTACCGCTTACTTGAAGGCCCAGATGAAGCTGATCTCCATCACCTTCCTCGTCGTGTTCGTGTCCCTCCTGCTGCTCGGGGTCGACAACGCGCTGACGATATCGGTGCTGGCCGCTGTGTTCGACATCCTGCCGCTGCTCGGGGTCGGAACGGTATTCATTCCCTGGATCATCTATCTGCTGGCTGTCGGGGATTTCAATCTGGCCATCTGGCTGACCGTCCTGTTCCTCGTCATCGTGCTCGCCCGGCAGATTCTGGAGCCGCTCATTACCGGGGATACGCTCGGCGTCTCCGCCTTCACGATGCTGGCGTTCATGGTCATCTCTCTGTCGCTGTTCGGCGTCGCCGGCGTCATCCTCTCGCCCGTGCTGCTCATCCTTGTAAAAGCGTTGTACGATCAGGGCTATCTGAGACGATGGATCACTCCGCCCAAGGATGAATATGATCTGCCGGACTATGGAAGGCCCGATCCGCCGGCAGAGGCATGAGAAGATCATCAGCGGAGTCCCGACAGTCCGCCGCTTGAATGAAGCTCGGCCTTAACTCGGCCTTAACTCGGCCTTAACTCGGCCATTGAAATTCGGCTCGATATCAAGCGATTCTCGTCAAGGCAGCCGCTCCGCGCCGGAGGCTTCCCAGGCAGCCAGCGTATCCATGACGCTGCCGAATAGTTTCGCCGCCTGGTTCGGGCTCCCCTCCGGCCGGTTTTCGGCCAGCACCGCGACGGCATACCGTGGGCTGCGGACAGGGCCGTAGCCGGCGAACCATTGATGGTTCCCCTGTCCCCGCCTCCCTGTCTCCGCTGTCCCGGATTTGCCCGCCAGCTGCCAAGACATGCGCTGCAGGGAACGTCCCGTCCCGCTGCTGACGACCGCCTCCATGCCTTTGCGCAGAGCTGCCGCCGTATCCGGAGCAATGCGTCCGTACGGCGACTTCAGCTCATGAGCCGGCATCCGGGCAAGCAGCTGCCCGTCGGCATATCGGATTTCTCGGAGCAGCCTCGGCTCGAGGACCTGACCGCCATGCAGAAGAGTGACCATCAGATTGGCCGCCTGAAGCGGAGACGCCAGCACATCCTGCTGGCCGATTCCCGTCCGGGCAAGCTCGCCTCCCGATAGTTTGCCCGGCGCTCCCCCTTGGCGGAACACTTGGCCCGATTCTTCTTCCCACAGAAGCCGCAGCGGCCCCTTGAGCGGCCCTGCGGCTTCTCCGTCCTCCAGGCTCCAGCCTACCCTCTTGCCGAGCCCGAGACGGTCTGCGGTGATCTGGATCTGGGAGGGAGTCAGCCGCTCCGCAAGCCCGGCAAAAACGATATTGCAGGATTGCGCCAGCCCTTGCCGCAGCGTAACGAGCCCATGGCCTCCCTCTTTCCAGCAGGACAATCCGAAACGGCCGTATTCGCCGGGACAGAAAAACTTCTCTCCCTCGCTCGTCACGCCTGCCTCCAGCGCCGCCGCTTCCGTAACCAATTTGAAGATCGAGCCCGGAGTGAACGCTTTGACACCGTGATTTTCCGTCCCGGACAGGGAGCCGTCCAGCTTGAGCGGGTCAAAGGAAGGCATCGAAACCATCGCAACGATGTCGGCGTTGCGGACATCCAGCACGACGACAGCTCCTTTGGCGAGCCCTTCCAGACGCGCCTTCCTTTCCAGCTCCCGCTGCAAGGGAAGGCTGATGGTCGTGACGGCCTGGAGCGGATAGAGAGGAGTAGACGGGCGCGTTAGCGTCATGTCGAGCCCCTTGAGCGGAGCTCCTCCTCCGTCCGTAAAATATCGGGCGTAGGACGGGCCCGTTCCCCGCAGCACTTTTTCCAGCGACAGCTCCAGACCCGCTCCACCAGTTCGATCGGAAAGGGCCGCCTTTCCCTTTTGCAGCTGCTTGGCGTACAATTCCCGAATCCGATCCGGGTTCTCGCTAATATATCCGATTGCTTGGATTCCGCTATCCCCTTCCAGATAGCGCGCCCGAAACGGCAGCACCGCTACCCCTTCGATCCGCAGGCCGGCCAGCTCCCGTTCCTGGGAAGCGCTTAGCCGGCGCGGAATTCCCGATCCGGAATCATGCCAGAATTCAGGCGACTTCAGGGCGGACAGCTTCTCCGTCAGCTCCTCCCTCCCGATGTTCATGATCCGCGCGAGGACGGAGAGGTCGCCGCCCGTTCCTCTGCTCGCCGAAGAAGGCAAGGGGAACAGCGCAAGCGAGCGATAGGAGAAGCCGGTAAGCGGCAAGCCCGAACGGTCGAGGAAGTCGCCCCTCCCGGAATCAAGCTGGAGGCTTTGGCTGTGCAGCTGCAGCGGGCCGGCAGCCAGCCGCTGCCCTCCAGCCGGACTGCCGGAAGCGTGTCGGGAAGGAAGGAGATCAATCCAGGCAAGGCGAGCGAGGCAGATAAGCATGACGATCGTAATCAAGCAAGCAGCGGTTCTCAAGCGGCGTACGGACATAGGAATGCCTCCGAATATCAAATCGATTGATTCTGTATTCCAGCATTCCCCATCCTTCGTTCAGCTAACAGCGGGAAGAATGAACAAAGCCAAAGAAGCCCCTTTGCTCTCGCAAAGGGGCTTCTTACTTCTTGCTTTTTACTTCTTGTTTCTTGTTTCTTGCTTCTTGCTTCTTGCTTCTTGCTTCTTGCTTCTTGCTTCTTGCTTCTTGCTTCTTGCTTCTTGCTTCTTGCTTCTTGCTTCTTG